>JAGYOH010000005.1 GCA_018399635.1 Clostridia bacterium | reverse complement strand
ATCCAAGCCTGCAAAGACTGATCGATGAGCAAGGGTGGAAGACCTTGACTGAAAAAGAAAAGATACTCGCCGTCTATGACCATGTGCGGGACGCCATGGTCTTCGGCTTCAACGCAGCCGACGATATCCCCGCCTCCCGGGTCCTGAGGGATGGCTACGGCCAGTGCAACACCAAGGGGATTCTTTTCATGGCCCTTTTGAGAGCCCTGGAGATTCCCTGCCGCGTCCACGGCTTCACCGTCGACAAACGCATCCAGAAGGGGGTCATCAGGGGGCTCTTCTACCGCTTGTCCCCCGGAGAGATTCTCCACAGCTGGGTGGAAGTCTATCACCATGGCCGATGGTACAACCTCGAGGGCTTCATTCTGGACGTGCCCTATCTGGCTGGTCTCCAGGCAATGTTCCCGGAAATCACCGGGACCTTCCGGGGCTACGGAGTGGCCACCGACGATTTCAAGAACCCCCGGATATACTGGGATGGCAATGACACCTGCATTCAAAAGGAGGGAATCATCAGAGATCTCGGGGTCTATGAGAGTCCCGACGAACTCTTCACAAAACACCGGCAGAAGCTGGGCCGGGTCAAAAACAGCCTTTACAAATACCTGGTCAGGCACTTGATGAACCGCAGGGTAGCGAAAATCCGGGGGCGTCTCAGGCCGGGGATGGAATCGCGCGTCGAATGACGATCCTGGTGAAGCAGGTTGGCGGCCACTTGATTCCGAGGAAAGGGTGTTCCACCTTATTTCAATCTGGTGTATGATATTCATAGACCGGTTTTTTTGTGTCCGGAGTCTCGTTTGTGGATTCCCGAGAGGTCACTTTATTTTGTTGAGGTGTTCAAGCCGTGCAGCTATTTCAGATTGTTTCAGAGGATTTTTTCAAACCCCTGACCGGCAAGTACAAAGCCGTGTACATCGATTGCCTGGAACTCATTTACAGCACCTATAAAACGGAGCTTTCTTATGGTGTGGACAAGGAGGTCATTCTAGGCAAACTGGTGGCCTATTTTGATGAAGTATCAGGTGAAGCCATGACTTTTGACGATGAAACCGAGGTGGCCTCGGATTCCCGGGCCAAGGCCAACGCGACCTTGAGAACCCTCAAAAGATGCCACTGGATCGAGGAAGAGGCCGGGAGTGATTACACCACCAGGGTGAACCTCTTCGACTATGCGGCAACCATGATTGAATCCTTCGAGAAGATCATCAAAAACGATGAAATGGAGTATCAAAGCGTGATCTCACAGATCCACGGGACCCTTCAAAACCCTGAAGCCTACGCCAAGCCCTATGAATACATCATCAAAAGAGTCTCGGAGAACACCGACGAACTGATCAGCGGGCTTAAAAAGCTCAACACCATGATCAAGAAGCGCATCGATGAAATCACCCGGGACAAGACGGCTCAAGAGATTGTCGAGGATTTCTTCGGTTACCACAAGGATATCGGGTCGAAGGCCTACCACCGGATCAAAACCAGTGACAACATCTCCCACTTCCGCCTGGGGATCATTGAAAATCTCAGAGGCCTCCTGGAGGACGAGGAGATTTTTCGAAAGAGTGTCAACGGCTTCATGGAAATCGAGCAGGAGGATGACCGGCCAAGAGCCGAGGACCGGCTGAAGGAGAAAATCCACTACATGATTTCATCCTTCAACAACTACGATGAAATCATCGAAGAAATCGACACCAGGCATACGAAATACCTGTCAAGCGCCATCGCCAGAGCCACCTTTCTGCTCAACCATTCCAACAACACGGAGGGCAGGATCAAAGGGATTCTTTCATTTCTGGCGGAGGAAATCAATCAGGATGAGACCATCAACCTCAATGACGAATCCGATGAAAGCCTCTCGGCGGTCTTCAGTATTTTTCCCCAGAATTTCCTCGACGGTGATTCCCTCTACGTGGTGCCGGTTACCAGAAATTTCGGGATACCCCAGGTCCTTGACCAGTCCCTGGGTCTGACTAAGGAAGAGCGCGATCTTAAAAAAAGGGCCCTCTATGAAAAAAACAAGCGAAGGTTTTCAAAAGCCAACATCAACCGCTTTGTCCTTGAGGCCCTGGGAGGGGAGAAAAGCCGGCTGGCTTCGACCCTCCCCCTCAAGGACAGCCGGGACTTCATCCGGATCATCTTCATCAGTCTTTTCGGCCGGGAGCCGACTTCGAGCTACACCACCAAGCCCCTGAAGGAAAGAATCAGCATCAACGGCTACAGATTCACGGATTTCAAAATTGTAAGGCGGGATGACCATGGAGATATTTAAAGAGAGTGTCCTTCAAAGGGAAAAGTTCAAAGGCGCGGCCAACAAGCTGCTCAACCACTGTTTTATCGTGAAAAAAATTGAAGAAACAAGGAACGATTATTTTTTCATTCTTCAGAACAAGGCCTACTTTGAGGAATACTTCGACCTGCTGGGCTACCGGCTCAAAATCAATGAAGACAGCGGGGTCATCGGCCTGGCCAGCCACAGCGGTACCGGCAGGCTGCGATTGAAGAAAATGGAAAGCATTCTCCTCCTGATTCTGAGACTCCTCTACATTGAAAGAAAGAACGAGCTCAGTCTCAATGAAGAGGTGGTCGTCCTTGCTGAAGCCATCCATGAGAAATACGGGATGTTGAAAATCGACACCAGGCCCGTGATTGACAAGACCTCCCTCAAGGAGGCCTTCAGAATCTTCAGACGCTACAACCTGGTGGCCACCATCGATTCCGACATCACCCGGTCAGAGGCGCGAATCAAAATCCATCCATCGATCCTCTTTGCCGTTTCCAGTGACAACATCAACGAGCTTCATGAGCGCATCAGCGACAGACTCGACCAGTACGCCAAGGGGGTTGGCAGGGGGGATGATGATGAAGAAACTGACGAGGATTAGACTGATCAACTGGCATTATTTCACCGATGAAACCATTGAGGTGAGGGGGTCCTTTCTCATCAGCGGTGAAAACACCTCCGGCAAATCCACCATTCTCGACGCCATCCAGCTGGTCCTGACCACCAACACCAGGAAATTCAATACGGCGGCCAATGAAAAAAGCAACCGGGACCTCAAGGGCTATGTGCGATGCAAAACCGGTGATGAGGAAAACGCCTATCTCCGGTCGGGCAGTGTCATCACCTATGTGGCCCTGGAGTTTTTCGAAGAAGCAAAGCAGCAGGCCTTCACCCTCGGGGTCAAGATTGATTCGGCCGACGCCGAGAGCCGGCTCAAGAGCAAATGGTTCGTGGAGGAATGCCGGCTCGAGGACCTGGCCTTCCTGACCGGGGGCAGGCCCTCCATGACGGAGGAATTCAGAAGGGATGACCGCAAGGTCAACCTGATTTCCCAGGTTTCAGAGGCCAAGCTTCGATTCGGTCGCCGGCTGGGCAATCTGGAGGACCGCTTTTTTGACATGATTCCGAAGTCCCTGGCCTTCAAGCCCATGGACAAGGTCAAGGACTTCATCAACAAGTTCATTCTTTCACAGAAGACCATCGAGGTCGTCAGTCTGCGCAGAAACATCAACCTCCTCAAGGAATTCGAAGACCTGATGGCCATCACCAAGAAGAAGATCGAAGGGCTGGAAAGAATTGAAGGCCGGTATCGGCAGGTGGCCCTCAAGGAGCGGGAGATCAGGACCAATGATATCCTCATCAAAAGAGCTGAAATCGAAGAGGTCAACGCCGCCATCGCTGCCCTGCACAAGGAGAGGCACAAGCACGGTCGAAGTCTTGAGGAGGCCAGAAGGCGGCAGTATGCCGCCGATCAAGGCTATGAGAGTGAAAGAAACCGTTTGAAAAATCTGCAGATCGCCCATGCCAACAACGAAACCACCCGGTTGATCGGAGCTGCGGAAGCGGATATCGAAGCCTTGAAAAAGGACCACCACCATCTTGTAGAAAAATTGGAAAGACTCAAGGACATGGTGGCCCTCTTGACCAGGGCCCTGACCCTGCTTGCCAGGGAGGGGGTGGCGGTGGCCGGCAACCGGCAGATCACGGCTTTCCTCCAGGCCGGGGGGGACGTGGGCAAGAAGAGGGACCTGGCCTATGAGCTTCAGACCAGTCTGACCCGGTTCAAGGAGACCTATTCTGAAGCCTACTTCACGGTCAAAAGCGAACTCAGCCAGGCCATGAGCCGGCGGCTGGCCCTTGAAAAGGAAATCCAGGACCTGAGGGACAAAAAACTGTCCTATCCCCTCAACACCCGACGTTTGAAGGAGGCCATCGAAGAGGAATTCGAGAGACTCGGAATCAAGAGCCCGGTGCGGATCTTTTCCGACTTGCTGGAAATCACCGACAAGACCTGGCACAATGCCATTGAAGGCTATCTGAACAATCAGAGATTCTATCTCATCGTGGCACCCGAACACTACCCGGCGGCCCTCGGGGTCTATCACCGGATCAAAAAGGAAGTGCATTCCGTGGGACTGGTCAATACCGGAAAGCTCGACCTTGACGCCGGCACCGATCCAGCGTCCCTGGCCTACCTCATCAGCAGCGACAACCGGTATGCCAAGGCCTACGCCAATCATCTGCTGGGCCGGGTTGTCAGGTGCGGGCGGGTGGAGGACTTGAAGGACCACCTTAGGGCCATCACTCCTGAGGGGATGGTCTATCAGAACTTTGCGGTGAAAAGGATCGATGAAAAGGTTTACCGCACCCCCTTCATCGGCGCCGGGGCCTACAAGGTCCAGTTGGAGGCCAGGGAAAAGGAATACGAGGGACTCAGGGCGGACATCGATGCCTTTGAAACCAGGGTGGGGGAACTGGGAGCCCTCAAAAGCGCCCTGGAGGCCTGCCGGATGGCGGTCATAGACGAGAATATCGAGGTTCCCCTGGCCATCGAGACGGTCATCCATTCCATGGGAGAAAAGGAAGCCGAGCTCCAGAGGGCCAGAAACAATCCCAACTACATTGAGATTCAGCAGGAAATCGAAGCCTGTCAGCGGCGGGTGGAGCAATACCGTGAAGAGTATCAATCATACCGCGACCGGGAGACGGCACATCAAAAGGACCTTGAATACATTGCCAGGGACCTGGAAAGGCAGGAGGAGGATCTGAAAACCATGACCGGTCGCTTCGAAGCCCTCTGTGAGGAGGATCTCCAGGCGACGGAGGAAGGTCTTGGAAAATTCGACGAGCAAAGGAAAACGAAATCCCCCCAGATGATCGTGAGAAACTATTCCCCCCACCGCAAGGGGCTTGAAAGCAAGAAGGCGGAATTCAGCGATGAATTGATCCGCCTGCAGAGTCAGTTCTGCAGCGCCTATGAGTGTGATTTCGAAACCGGGCCGGACAGCATCCACCGATACAAGGAGGAACTCCACAGACTCACGTCATCGGACCTCATCAAGTACGAGGACCAGCTCAACAAGGCCAGGCAGGATTGCGAGCTAGAATTCAAGGAGTCCTTTCTGGCCCGCTTGAAGGAGAACATTGAAAGCGCCAGGCTGGAATTCAAGTCGCTGAACAAGGCCCTCAAAGGCATCTATTACGGCGAGGACAGCTATCGGTTTGAATTGACCGGCAACAAGAAGAAAGAGAGCCTGTACAGAATGATCATGGACGAGCAGAACCAGAGAGGGTTTTCCCTGTGGACGGAAACCTTCGGAGAGGAGTACCGGGAAGAAATGAGGGACCTGTTTGACAAACTGACGGCCTACGATGACCTCGGGGACCGGGTGATCGAGGAGTATACGGACTATCGCAGCTACCTGGACTACGACATCATCGTGGAAAAAAGGGATGGCGGCACCTTGAGATTTTCCAACATCTATGGGGAAAAAAGCGGTGGAGAAACCCAGACCCCCTACTATGTGGCCATAGCGGCTTCCTTCGTCCAGCTCTACCGGTCCGGGGATACCATCCGGATCATCATGCTTGACGAAGCCTTTGACAAAATGGATGACAATCGCATTGCCGCCATGATGGACTTCTTCAACAGCCAGGACTTCCAGATCATTCTCGCCACGCCGCCTGCCAAGATGGAGGTCATCGGGGACAAGGTGGATACCATCCTCATGGCCCTGAGAGAAGGCAACCATGCCATGGTCGAGGTCTATGACTATGAGCAGTGATTATGCCGGGAGAATCCTCAATGACCTGGTGGACAAATACGAATCCAGCAAGAGCTTCAAGGGGACCAACCGGGTGGGTCAGAGCTTCAAGACCCGGATACCCCTCTTGTTTGAAGCCTATGGGGACCATGCCAGGTATGAAATCTTCCGGGACGTCAATGAAACCGTCGACCTTCTCGAAAGAAAAGGCCTGATCAGGGTCAAGACCGCCAGGGGGACGGTCCATGATGAAATCTACCTGAATCTGGACCGGTTGGAGGCGGTTTACCGGTATCTGGGCAGGACGCCCAAAAGAGAAATCCAGCAAAGGATCAGGACCATCCTGCAAGGCCATCTCCATGACAATCCGATCCTTCATGCCTTTTGCCTGGAACAACTGGACCGCCTCGAGGAGAACCGGCCGGTGGCCTACTTCAAGGATGATTACGAGGAATTCGACCAGGTGCTCAGGGCGGTCAAGGAGGTCTGGCTGGTGGAAAAAGAACAGTTCATCAGAGAATTCTCAATCCGGGTCTTCAAGGATTCCAAAGCCTTTGGCAGGATCCAGGGAAAAGTTGAAAGACTCCTCTACGACTACGGTGATTTTCCGGACAAGGACCAGGTCCTGGCGGGGTTCAACCTGGTGAAGACCCCCACCTATGTGAATTACAAGGGGGCCGGCAGAATCCTCCTGGCCGGGCAGGAAATCGATCTTTCCAGACTGTCGGGGGATGTGGCGGTCTCCTCGAGTCTGCTGGGTGACATCGACCGCCTCGAGGTCCTGGGGGAAAAGGTCATCACCATCGAGAATCTCACCAGCTTTCATCGGTTCAATGAACCGGGTTTTTTCATCATCTACCTGGGCGGGTTTCACAACAAGGTCCGCAGGGATTTCATCGAAAAGCTCTACAAAGAAAATCCTGACAAGCACTATTACCATTTCGGGGACATCGATGCCGGGGGTTTCAGAATCCTCGAGCACCTTAAAAACAAAACCGGGGTACCCTTCAAGCCTTATCTCATGGATGAAGGCACCCTGATCAAGTACCGGGAGTTTACAAAAAAACTGACCCAAAATGATAGAAGCAACCTGGAAAAGCTTCTGGTCCATGAGGCCTATGAAAGTGTGATCAGGTTCATGCTGAAAATGGATTGCAAACTGGAACAGGAAGCCGTGAACCAGGGCTGAAAAGTGCTCATGCCGGATGCGGTGGCTGGTCATCATGAAGCGGGACAAAAAACACCCCGTTCAAAGAAGACAAGCCATGACCCGGGAGACAGACCGGGCCATGACAAGACAAGGTGGCTTGAAGACGGTAATTTGCAGCATATGGAGGTTTGAGAAGGAGGAAGAAGGTATGACCGACAATCATCGCAAAAATACCATCGATTCACAAAGACTGCTGGGACGTCTTGAAGCCCTGGGCCGGACCGGTCTGGACCGTGAAGGGAAACTGACCCGGCTGGCGGCTTCGGATGCCGACAAGGCCGGCCGTGACCTGGTGGTTTCCTGGATGAAGGCCTGTGATCTGGCCGTGGAAATCGACCGGATCGGCAATATTTTTGGCATCTGGCAGGAGGCTGACAACCGCAACGAAGCACCGGTCATGATAGGGTCCCACCTGGATACCGTCATCGATGCCGGCATATTGGATGGCAGTTATGGGGTCCTGTCCGGCCTCGAAGCCATACAGAGTCTCAAGGAAGCCGGATTCAAGCCCGCCAGGCCCCTGGCGGTGGCGGCCTTCACCAACGAAGAGGGGGTCCGCTATCATCCTGACATGATCGGTTCCCTGGTCTATGCCGGGGGGCTTGAGGTGGCGGAGGCCCTGGCGGCGGTGGGGACCGACGGCACCCTCCTGGGAGAGGAACTGGACCGGATCGGTTACCTGGGGACCAGGGAACCGGGTTTTCTACGCCCCCATGCCTATCTGGAAATCCATGTCGAACAGGGTCCCGTGCTTGATCGATCGGGGATTCCCATAGGGGCCGTCGAGAATCTGCAGGGGATTTCCTGGCAACGCATCACGATTGAAGGAGAAGCGAACCATGCCGGCACCACCCCCGCCCAGATGCGTCATGATGCGGGGCTCTCTGCGGCCAGGGTGATCACCTTTCTCAGGGACCGGGTGGACTTATCCGGAGGAAAAACCGTGGCCACGGTGGGGACCATGGCCTTCAAGCCCAACGCCATCAATGTCATCCCCGCCACGGCGACCTTCACGGTGGATCTGCGCAATCCGGTGGAAGCACTGCTCAAAGGGGAAGAAGAGGCCATTGCCGGCTACCTGAAGGAGCTCGCCGCATCCGATGGGGTGGCCATCCGCTCAGAGCAGCTGGTCCGTTTCAACCCCGTGACCTTCGATGACACCATCGTCAGACTCATAGAGCGGGTTGCCGGTGAAGCAGGCTTCGAATCGAAACGCATGACCTCCGGTGCGGGACACGACGCCCAGATGATGACCCGCCTCTGTCCCACCGCCATGATTTTCGTGCCCAGCATCGGCGGCATCAGCCACAATCCCGGGGAAAAGACCCGGGAAGGGGACTTGATCGCCGGGGCCCGTGTTCTCCTCGAGGTCGTGAAACAGCTCTCAGGCAGTTGAAATTCAGATGGAACGGCGGTCGTGACTGCCGTTTTTTTGTGCCTTTCCAGGTCATGCCGATGGGGCCTGGCCCGGGCAGCCGGCCGGCGGGAGGCGTCAATCATGGGCGCTTCTTTTTATTCGCCTGAGGAGAAAAAGACTGTAGCCGAAGGCGGCACCGCCGCCCAGGAGGGGAACGACCACCACGGGGAGGAGGTTGATGAGCAGGCCAGAGGCCAGCAGGGCCAGGGGAAGGACGACCTTGATGAGTCCCATCATGAGACTCAGGACCCTCCCCAGAAGCCATGCGGGAATTTCCCTTTGCAATAGCGTCATGATGGGGACATCCACCCAGGCGATGGTGATGCCGATGAGCAGGGTAAATGACATCCCCATCACGCCGGACACCCCCGATATTCAATCGGGGGAAATGTTTTTTCACGGAGGGTGCCCTCCGGGTGGAAAATATTGTACAATAATCCCATGGATCAATGAAAAAATGAGGCTGTGAATACGGGGGATGGTGGGAAAAGGATGATCAGACTTGCAATTTGTGACGATATGCCGGACCAGTTGGAAACCCTGCGCGATTTGACGGCGGAGTACTTCGCCGGGAGGAACCTTGATGTTGAAATCCTGGTTTTTTCCCATCCCGATGCCCTTCTGGAGGCCGTCAGGAGGGAGCTTTTTCACATCTACCTCCTTGACATTGTCATGCCGATGATGAACGGCATCCAGCTGGGCAGGCAGTTGAGACTCTCGGACATGGGGGCCCAGATCATTTTCACCACCACCGAGCCCCAGTTCGCCCTCGATGCCTTTGCGGCCAACCCGGTCAACTATCTGATCAAACCCGTCGCCAGGGAGAGGCTTTTCGAAACCCTGTCCCTGGCCGTTTCCAGGGTGGAGGACGATAGGGGGGGGATCCTTTGCATCCGGACACCGGATGCCCATCAAAGCATTGCCTTTTCGGACCTCGTCTACTGCGAATACCGGCGGCACCAGGTGATCTACACCCTCGAGGGCGGAGAGAGGGTGACCACCGCTTCAAGCCGGATTCCCTTTTCAGAGCATGTCCTTCCCCTGATCGGGGACCATCGGTTCATTCAGCCCCATACCTCCTATGTCATCAACCTCTTCCGGGTCAGCCGGATGACCAGGGATACCTTCGAGATGCAGGGGGGGCATGTGATCCCCATTGCACAGAAGCGTAAACACCAGGCGAGAGAAGCCTATCTGGCATTCATCCTGAGGAAGGGCGGTAGCATCGTATGACACAGACCCTTTTTCCGGACATTCTACGGTCCCTGGTCACCAACACCATGTTCATGACCCTGCTCCTGGTCATGATGCCCTCCAACTACAACAAAAGGAAAAGTGTGATATTCTTCATTCTGGTCGCCCTGTTCCAGATTGCTGCGAGCATTTATTTCTACCGGGTCAGAGACTACACCAACCTGGCCAGGTACATATTTCTTCTGGTGGTCATCGTCTCCCTCATCAGCATTCCGGTCCTGAAGGTCAGGTTCACCAGGTGGCTCTTCAACCTGATCACCGTCACCAACGTGGAATTCATCATCGTGGTTCTGAGTTACACCCTTTCAAGGAGGATGCCCTATCCGCCCTACGCCCACACCCTGCTGAGGTTTCTCCTGTTTTTGCTGGTCATCGTCATGTACCGGCGTTATGCCAGCTATATCAACGAGAAGCTGCAGGATCAGTGGGGGGTCTTCTTCATCACCTCGGTGGCGGTTCTTGTCAATTTCGCCAATTACCTGCTGCTTGACGGGGACATTGAAACCATGATGAAGGCAAACATCGTGCCCCTCATGCTCCTCATCATCCTGGTCATCATCATCTACATCGGCATCTTCATCACCTTGAAGACCCTGTCCAGTGAATATGAACTCAGGGTAAGGGACCTCTCCGGCAGGGCCAATGAAGAGTTGATGCAATCCCAGATGAATTACATGCGGAACATGCTGAGAATCATTGATGAAGGCTTGAAGAAAAGCCGCATCGAAAGCCATGACCGGCGGCATTTCGACAATACCCTCATGAAACTCCTGGAGGACAATCGGACGGAAAAGGCCATGACGCTGCTCAAGGAGAAAGGCAGGCGTGTCGAGACGGGTAAGAGATACTTCTGCAGCAATGCCACCGTCAATGCGGCGATTGCCTATTACGCCGCCCTGGCACACAAGCAGGACATTGTATTGAAGGCCCGGCTGGATATTCCCGAAAACCTTCCGGTGAAAGAGCTGGAGCTGGCCATCGTGGTCGCCAACCTGCTTGAGAACGCCATCCAGGCCAGTGCGCAGATCGCCGACATGGAGAAACGAATCATCAATTTCATCTTTGTCTCTCAACCCCAGATCGTCTTTGAGATCGAAAACCCCTGTCCGGAGGAGGTTCCCTTGGATGCCGAGGGCTATCCGACCACTGAAGAGGAGGGCCATGGCCTGGGCACCAGGAGTGTGGTTATTTTTGTCGACAAGTATCAGGGTCAGCTCCTGTACAGCCAGAAAAACGGGATCTTTCAAGTCAGGGTGGTCATCTAGCCTCAGGGTGACAACTGACGGCGGAGGATCCGCCGGCAGGATGAAAAAATTCAAGGGGAGGTGACCCATGCACAGATGGACAATCGCCATAGTGCTTTTACTGGTCCTTGGCGGGAGGGCCTTCGGGGCGCAGGCCCCTGAAAGGGTCAGAATCGCCATCATCGATACCGGGATTTCCACCAGGGCCCTGGCAGGTGACCACATCGACGCCGGGAGGAATTACATCCTCCCGGGGGAGGACACCGAAGACAAGCTCGATCACGGTACCGCCATTGCGAGCCTCATTCTCGGCAAGCCGGACCGGGACCTGGTCGGTGCTTTTCCGGAGGCCATCCTGGTCCCTCTGGTCTATTTCAGCCTGGAGGGAGAGGCAGTGGTCAAGGGGGATGCCGCCATGCTGGCCCGGAGCATTTACGATGCGGTGGAGACCTTTGACTGCCGGGTCATCAATCTGAGTGCGGGGATTCTCCTGGATTCACCGGAGCTCAAGGCGGCCTGTGACCATGCGGAGGCCAGGGGGGTGGTGGTGGTGTCCGCCGTCGGCAACGACGGGTATTCGGCCCCCGAAAACATCTATTATCCCGCCGCCTATGAGACTGTCATCGGTGTCGGAGCCCTGGATTCAAAGGGACAGGCCGCGGACTTTTCCCAGGCCAACGCTTCGGTCTCCCTGCTGGCCAGGGGAGAGGACCTGTGGGTGGCCAGAGCTTCAGGAAGGATGACCCATGTCAACGGCACCTCCTATGCCACCGCCCTGGTCACTGGGGCCGTGGCCGAACTGCTGGCCCACCATCCCGATTTGACCCCCGGTGAGGTCAGAGACCTTCTCTATAAGACCGCTGACGACTTGGGCGAAGCCGGCCATGATCCCCAAAATGGCCATGGGGCCCTCGACCTTTCCGAGGCTCTGGCCTACGCCCGGGTTTATCCCGGGCCTTGGGAGGTCTCCCCGGACTTCTGTTGCTACGAGGCCATCCGGTCCACGGTGACCCGGGTTCCCCCGGACAGGGAAATGGTCTGGACCTTGAGGCTGGAAATGGCCAAGGCCATGGTGCGGGGGGATATTGAAAGGGTCCATGAATTCGCCACAGGCCTCACCTGGTGGCTGACGTCGGGTCGGCCGGACTGAGTCCGGACGGGTGAAGGACCGGTGAAACGATTCCCTGGAAGGAGGTTACAATGAAATTTTCAGTGATCGGAGCCGGTAGAACCGGCCAGGCCATGGCGGCTATGATCAGTGCCAAGGGCCATGAGGTCTCCCTTTATGATCGGAATCAAGCCAGGGTGAAGACCATCCGGGAGGCGGGTATCCGGGTCACCGGCATCCTGGAGCTGAAGGAGAGGGTGGCTGTCGGCAGCGATTTGATTGACTGCATTCGCGGGGCCGAGTTCATTCTGGTCATGACCACCGCCCAGGGTCACAGGCCGGTGGCCGAGGGATTCCGGAACCGGCTGGAAAGGGGACAGACCATCCTTGTTTTCAACGGCAACTGGGGGGTGGTGGAGTTCAAGACGGTCCTCGGAGAAGAACTGAAGGACAAGGGGGTCACCCTGGCTGAAACCGGCGCCATGTTGTTTCTGAGCACCTTCGATGACGAGGGGGTAGTCAGACTGGGGGGAATCAAGGAAAAAATCACCATCGCCGGTATTCCCAAGGAAAAAACCATGACTCTGATCCGTCGCTTGAAACCGGTCTTTCCCCAGTTGAAGCCCGTGGAGAACCCCCTGATCACCTCCCTGAACAATTCCAATCCCATCCTTCACGTGCCCATCGCCCTCCTCAATGCGGCGAGAATCGATGCCGGAGAGGATTTTCTCTTTTATGCCCAGGGGGCCTCCCCCCATGCAGTCGATTTGATAGAAATCATTGACAAGGAGAGGGTCGATGTCGCCAGGGCCATGGGGGTCAGGGCGATGGGGGTGGTGGAGATCATCAACAGTTTCTGGCCCCTGAAGCATGAAAAACTTTTTGAGGCCATTCATATGAATGATTCTTATCGAAGAAGCAGGGGGCCCGGTTCCCTGGACCACCGCTATTTCACGGAGGACATTCCTTACGGGCTGGTTCCCCTGGCCAGGCTGGGCCGGATTCATCAGGTGGCAACGCCGGGTATCGACGGGCTGATCGCCGCTCTGTCCCTGCTGCTGAAACGGGATTTCATGAAAGAGGGGCCTGACTTCAGCCGGTTCAAGGTCTCGGATTTTATTTGAGTGTGAGACGGGCGGGTCTTGAAATCCTTTTTGCCGGCCATGGCGGCGGTACCTTCAACCGGTGGAGGAGGGGTTCCGGGCGAAATGGACTGGCATTCCAGAAAAACCCGGGTGAAAATAAAATTCAAATCAAAGCAAAAAAAACGGCAGATGAATGCCGTTTTTTCATGGGTTTTTTTGAATCAGGGATTTTCGGAGTCCTTGGGGAGCTGCTTTCCGGGAGGGACCCTCGGCTTCTTGCTCTTTTGCCGGGAGAGGGTGTTCCTCTCCCAGAAGACCCCGTCCACATAGCCCTGGATCTGAGGGTGGGTTCCGGCCCCCTGGAGCCGCTCCTCCGCCCAGAGACAGTACTGCTCGCTGCGTTCGATGCCCAGATAGTGCCGGCCCAGTTTTTTGGCCACCACACTGCTGGTGCCGGAACCCAGGAAGGGATCCAGGACGATGTCCCCGGGATTCGAGCTGGCCAGAATCATTTTGGCCACCAGCTTTTCCGACTTCTGGGTGGGATGGGCGGTGTTTTCCGCCATGGACCAGAAGGGGATGGTGATGTCATCCCAGAAATTGGAGGGATGGGTGTCCCGATAGTTGCCCTCATCGCTTTCCACCCAGTCCTTGGGCCTGCCGTCGGCCCGGTAGGGGGCGACCACCTTCCTCCTGACCTTGACGGCGTCGAGGTTGAAGGTGTAGCGGTCGGACTTCGTGGCAAACCAGATATCCTCCAGGTTGTTCTTCCAATTGGACCGGGCCCCCCGGCCCTTGTCCCGCTGCCAGGTGATGCGGTTTCTGATCTGGAGAAATTCACCCAGGACCCGGCCGATGATGAGAGAACTCTCCCAGTCGCAGCAGACGTAGAGGGTGCCCTCCTCCTTCAAGAGGGGGGTCACAGCGGACAGCCAGCTTCTCGTGTAGGCCTCGTAGTCGTCGGTGGTCTGCCTGGAAAAGGTGGTGCCGTGATAGGACTTGGTCAGATTGTAGGGGGGGTCGGCGATGATGAGGTCCACGCTGCCCTCTGGCAGAAAACCGGTCACCTCGAAGGTGTCCCCGATGATGGTCTTGTCCAGGCAGCCACCCAGATCCTCCACCGGCTTGTCAATCCTGAGACACCGCTCCAGATAGTCCCGCCCCTCGGTCAGGGGGGTGTCGATGGTCTTGTTTCTTCGGGCTTTGATTTTAGTCATTTTTGTCATCTCCCGCCCCGTGATTCTTCAAGGGGCTTGTGGTCCGGCAAGGCCGGAGGTCATATTTTCTCAAGCACCGCCACCAGGGCGTCGATATCGGCTTCATCGTTGTAGAAGTGGATCCCCACCCGGATGGACCGGCCGGCCAGATTGACCCGGACATGGGCCTTGTCCAGGACTTTCTGACTCAGGAAGTGCCCCTCCTTGAGGCGGAGGTAGACGATGCTGCTGCGGTTGACCCCGGGCAGACTGGGATGGATTTCAACCCCCGGGACGGTCTTCATGCCTTCATAAAGGCGGTCCACGAGACCCAGAATGCGGGCCTCCACGGCCTGCTTGCCGAGACCGGTGTAGGTGGCCACGGAGGCCTTGATGCCGGCCAGACCCACCCAGTTGAGCCCCCCGGTTTCAAAGCGGCGGGCGCCGGGATGCAGGTCAAAGGAGAGCTTGTTGAAATCCTTGATCCGGTCCTTGACCCCGGTCCAGCCGACATGCCGGGGGGTGATTTTTTCCAGGACTTCGGCCCGGATGTAGCCCACTCCGAAGCCGAAGACATTACACAGCCACTTGTAGGTGGAGGCCACCATGACATCGATATTCATGGCGGCGACATCGAGATCCATGGCCCCGAGGCTCTGGGTGGCATCCACCACGAAGTAGACCCCCCTTTCCCGGCAGATCCTCCCGAGGCGGGTGATTTCGTACTGGTAGCCCGAGGAGGGCTCCACGGAGCAGATGGAGACGGCAAAGGTCTTGTCGTTGATGCTCTCGATGAGGTCGTCGGTGGTGACCACGCCGTCGGTGTTCTTGAGGTAGCGGACCTCGATCCCGTCCCTTTCACGGTTGAGCCAGGCGTTTCGGGTGGAGGGGAAGGAGATGTCGGGAATCAGGACATGGCTGCCCTCGGGCACCGGGATGGTGCTGATGAAGACGTTCATCATGTCGGAGCTGTCCTTGCCGAAGAAAACCTCTTCAGCCCCGGCTCCGATCATGTCGGCGAAGACGGCCCGCCAGTCGTCGGCCTCCTGCCAGACCCCCCAGTAACCCTTCATGGGGATGCCCTCATGATGGCGCCGGTCAATGAAATCCACCATGGCGTCCCGCCCGGCTTTTGAAAAAAGGCCGGTGGTCGAGGTGTCGAGATAGACCTGATGCAGGGTTCCCGGATATTCTTTTCGGATTGCCTTGAATTGATCCATGATTGACCTCCTTTGTACTTTGAAATACCGGAGTGCTTTTAACCATTATCCCACAGATTCCCCCCTGCAGGCAAAAAATATTCGGGTCTGCCGCCAGGACCATGGGATTCTCCAGGCGGCCCGGAAGGAGAGGATATTTTTCAAAAGACAATTTATACCACTTTATGTGCTAAAAAAATTGCTTTAAGGATTCCTTTTGATATAATTAATGCAATAACAGCATCCAGGTGTTCTGTTGCGGATGAAGCCGGAATCCCTTGTAACGGGTGTCGATGTTCAAAATCCAACATGAAGGTGTTTGAATAATGGAAAAATGGTTTGCCGGAGTAGCCAGTAAAAAAAGAAGAGTGCTTCTGATCATGGTCATCCTTTTGCTGTGGGTCCTGGTGCTTCGGACCGTCATCAGTGACAACCGGATCAAAAGAGAGGCCTACTTGAATTCAGAGCTTCAATCCTTCCAGTCGAAGATGACCGCGAGCCTGAAAACCTATGAAAAATTCTCGGAGTACGTCTTCGAGCGGGTGGTGAATCAGCCGGAAATCCTGTGGAGGATGGCCCGGGTCTCCGACGCCGATGACCAGGAACAAGACCTGATCCGGCAAGAACTTCTTGAAATCCTCCAACCGGAGTACGCCTATATCAAGGCCTTCGACTTCAGACAATTCCACCTGCATACCAGTGAAGGCATCAGTTTTCTCAGGTTGCACGCCCCGGAAAAATTCGGGGACGGTCTCATGGCGGTCAGGGAATCCGTCCGCATCGCCAATACGGACCACCGGAAAGTCATCGGCTTTGAAGAAGGCAGGATTTTCAACGGTTATCGTTTCGTCTACCCCCTGACCTATCAGGAGGACCCCGTGGGTTCCGTGGAGATTTCCATCTCCATGAACACCATGATCCACAACATGAATGAGCTCTACCCCGGGATCTTCAGCAATTTCATGATCAGTGAAACGGCTGTCAGGGAGGTGCTCTGGGAGGAGGAACTGCATCATTATGTCCCCCATCCCTATCTTGAGGGCTTTTATTGCGACAGTGAAATCAAGGACTCCCATCCGGGAATCGACCGCTACGAGGCACAGGTCAAGGCCCATCTCTTCGACCGGATGATTCAGGACCACCCTGAGGATATCGCCGCCTTGAAGAGTTTTTCCGAACTGGTGAACTACGAGGGCAGTGACTATCTGATCAATTTCATCCAGATCCGCAATATCAAGGGAGACCCGGTGGCTTATCTGGTGGGACTCTCCAGGAATACCGAATTCTACGGCATCTACAACCACCTTATCAGCGACATCCTCTATGTGAGCGTCCTCTTCATCATCCTCATCATCGGGGTCCTCATTTACCTGAGCAAGCAGACGGTCCTTGAAATGTACTCCACCGTGGACCAGCTCACCAATGTCTTCAACCGCCACAAGTTCCTCGAGCTCGCCCAGAGCGAACTCAAGGATGACCGACTCGTCTCCTCCGTCGTCATCCTCGACATCGACGATTTCAAACGGATCAACGACCGTCACGGACACAGCGCCGGCGATGAGGTCCTCAGGGATATTTCCGCCACCATTCTCGAGCATGTCAGGGACATCGACGTGGTGGGACGATGGGGCGGGGAGGAATTCATCATCCTGCTGCCGAGAACGGAGTTCAAGGTGGCCGCCCAGATAGCGGAACGGCTGAGAAAGGCCTTGAGCGGCAAGACCTTCATCGAAGGAGAAACCGTCACCGCCAGCTTCGGCCTCTCGACCTGCACCGCCTTTGAAACCCTGGAAGAGGCGATCCACCGGGCCGACCAGGCCATGTATGAATCCAAGAGAAGCGGCAGAAACCAGGTCACCAGAGGGTAGAGACATGAGGAGGGGATTTATGAACCGGATCAAGGGCGGCAAAAACGAAGGAAACAGGAGGAGCAGGCTGGCCCTCCTGGTCCTGACAGGTCTTTTACTCAGCGGCACGGCGGCCTTCTCCCAAAGCACCGTGGACCACGAGGACCTCTTGAACAGCCACCAGTCCATCATGATGTTCATCGATCCCGGAACCGGTGAGATTCTCTTTGCCAATGAGGCGGCCAGGGAGTTTTATGGCTATCCTGATTTGACGGCCATGTCGATCATCGAAATCAACACCCTGCCGGAGGGCGAGGTTGAAAAGGAACTGGCCCTCGCCGCCGCCGGCGACCGGAATTATTTCAATTTCCAACATCTCTTGGCAGACGGCAGCGTCAAGTCCGTTGAAATCAGAGCCTACCCCTTTGACTACCAGGGAGAGGTCTGTCTTTTTTCCATCGTCAACGACCGCACCCGGCTGGTACAGCTGGCCCGGCACAACAAAACCCTCTATGCCGCCATTCATTTCCTCCTCCTCCTTTCCCTGGCCATCCTTTCTGTGATGCTCTACAGGACCAGGCGACTGAACCGCCAGATAAGACGAAGCCAGGAGAGAACCGAAAATATCATCCAGGCCACCAATGCCGGAACCTGGGAATGGGATTATGCCTCCGGTGACCTCCTGGTCAATGACCGCTGGGCGGGGATGTTGGGCTACACCCGGGAGGAACTCTCCCCCATCACCATGACCACCTTCAGAAGCCTCCTGCATGAAGAGGACAGGGCCGGGGACGAGGTGCGGCTGGTGGATGACGGCCAGCATGAAGCCGTCTTCAGGATGCGACACAAGGAGGGGCGCTGGGTCTGGGTGCAAAGCACCGGCAAGGTGACGGTCTGGGCCGGGGAAAAGACCCCCAGAACCCTGATGGGAACCCATATCGACATCAGCCGGAAAAAGGCCCTGGAGGCCCATCATCGATTCACAGAAAACCGCTACCGGACCATCACGTCGGTTTCCAATATCGGGGTCTGGGAGTATGACCAACAGAGCGGGAGCCTGTGGTGCTCCGAGGAGTACTTCCAGCTCCTGGGCCATGCCAGGGACCGGTTCATTTCCGGGGATACCTGCGATGCCATGAGGGTCTGGCGACCCCTGGTCCATCCCGACGACCTCGACCCGGCGGTGGCCAGACTGATGGCTTATGTTGACGATTCTTCAGCCGGCAGTTATGAGAACCGTTTCAGGATGCTGGGGGCTGACGGGGATTACCGGTGGATTCTGTCCCGGGCCCGTACCCTGAAGGATGAGTCGGGGGCCCCGACGGACATCACCGTCGGCATCCATATCGATATCACGGACATCAAGCATTATGAAGAGCAGCTGGAATTCACCAGTTACCACGACCATCTCACCGGACTTTTCAACCGCCGGTATTTCTTCGATTATCTGAAAAAGATCGACCGGCCCTGGAACCTCCCCATCGGCCTGACCATGATCGACCTCAACGGGCTCAAGCTCATCAACGACGCCTTCGGCACCGCCGCCGGGGACGGGGTCCTCGACCTCCTGGGGATGACCCTGAAATGGGTGGCCAGGGACTATGGCATCCTGGCACGGATCGGGGGGGACGAATTCATCATCGTGACCCTTAAACAGGGAGAAAGGGAACTCGACCTGCTCAAGGAGGGCATTCTGAGAATGGCAGGCAAGCTTTACCATGAAAATGTTCAAATCTCAGTGGCGGTGGGGACCGGCCTCAAGGAGAAGGAGTCCCAGGACCTGGGCGAGGTTTTCAAGACCGCTGAACGGCAGATGTTCAAAAGGAAGATCATTGACGGCCGCAGCGTGGTGAACCACTCCATCCGGGGGATTCTGGAGACCCTGACCAACAAATATTCCGAGGAAAAGCAGCATTCCGAAGAGGTGGGCCGGCTTTGCGGTCTCATGGGCCGGGCCCTGGAGCTGACGGTGGAGGACATTCACGAACTCGAACTGGCGGGGATGCTCCATGACATCGGCAAGGTCACGATTCCCGACAGCGTCCTGGACAAACCGGGGAAACTGACGGATGAAGAATACCAGATCATGAAGGACCACACCCGGGCGGGCTACCAGATTCTCAGAGCGGCGGATGAATTCACCGACCTGGCCGTCTATGCCCTGCGCCACCATGAAAAATATGACGGCACGGGCTACCCCGGCGGACTGGCGGGAGAGGAAATCCCTTATTTCGCCCGGATCATCGCCATCGCCGACGCCTATGAAGCCATGATGTCGGACCGGACTTATCGCAAGGCCCTGACTTTCCAGGAGGCGGTGGGTGAGCTTGAAGCCTTTGCCGGGACCCAGTTCGATCCCCGACTCGTGAGGGTTTTCATCGATGAAGTCCTTCCCCTGGAAAGAGAAGAAAAGTCAACCGATTAGAAGGTGAGAAGTTTTGAAAGATCTGTCCGGCACCCTGAATCGCATCCCCCCTCTTGAGGAAGGCCTCAGGGATTATTTCATGGACATCGTGGTGGTATTCAGTGTCTCCCAGAAGAAAATCCTCTACATCAGTCCCTCCGTGGAAGAAATCACCGGGATCTCCCCCCGGCTGGTCTACCGGGAAGGCTACCATGACCTGTTTCCGGAGGAATCCCTGGCGGTACTGAGAAAGAACCTCAAGATGATCACGGACCTGAACCTGACTGAAGAAGACAGGACCCGGGGAATTTTTCTGGAAATCGAGGTCTACGGCAGGGGGAGGCGCCGGATCTGGTATGAATTCGCCATCAGACCCTTTCAATCCTCCCCGGGGGAGATCATGGTCCATGCCATCGGCCGGGACATCCATGACAAAAAGACCGCCCTCAAGGCTCTTGAGGAGAGCGAGAGGCGGTTCAAGGACCTGGTTGAAAACCTCAAGGAGGTGGTCTTCGAAGTGGATGAACATTCCCTGATCACCTATATCTCCCCCAATGTCAAGGCCCTGACAGGCTATGACCCGGCAGAACTCATGGGCAGACGTTACGGGGACCTTCTCAAGCCGGAGATTCTCGCGGATCTCAAAAGAGATTTTCCCACCCAGGGCCATCATACCCTGATCGACCAGGTCATCCGTTTTGAAACCCGGGACCATCGAACCCTCTATCTGCAGACCAATTCCAACCACATCCTCATCGAGGGGGAATTCAAAGGCATCAAGGGCACCTTGACGGACATCACCCGGCAAAAGGAATCCGAGGAGAAGGACCGGTTCCTGAGCACGGTGCTGATGGGCATCTCCGACTGTGTCGTGGTGACGGACACCGCCTTTCGGATCACCGACGTCAATGCCGCCACGGAAAAAAACACCGGCTATTCCGCCGGGGAACTCATGGGCAAGACCCCGGAGATATTCTACACGGCGAATGAAGACAAAAGCCGATTTCAGACCGTCACCGCAGAAATCATGAACAAGCAGGTCTGTGTCCGTGAGGGGGTCCTCCGAAGAAAAGACGGCACCACCTACATTTCTGAACACAAGATCACCCCCTTGATCGGTGAGGACGGGGAGATTTATTCCTATGTCGCCATCATCCGGGACATTTCGAGTTACAAGGAGCGGGAGGAACAACTGGCCTACTTCAGCTATCACGATGCCATGACGGGCCTTTACAACCGGCGGTACTGCGAAAAGGCCTCCGCCGGATTCGATACCCCCGAAAAACTCCCCCTGGCGGTGGTGGCGGTGGATATCAACGGCCTGAAGCTGATGAATGACGTTTTCGGCCATGCCCAGGGGGATGAACTGATCAGGACCACCGCGGCCATCCTCAAGGAAGCCTGTCAAGGGGAGGATCTGCTCTGTCGCACCGGAGGGGATGAATTCGAAATCATTCTCCTGAGAACCTCCAGACAGAGGGTCAGGGCCTTCATCCACCGGATCGAAGAAGCGGCCAGACACAGGGTGGTGGGCAGAATCCAGGTCTCCTTTGCCGTCGGTCATGCCCTGAAGGAACACTATTATCAGGATCTGAAAATCGTGAGGCAGGAAGCGGAAAACAACATGTACATCAACAAGAAGCAGCATGCCAACGTCATGCAGAACCAGATGATCCAGGTGATGCTGCAGGATATGAACCAAAAATATTACCGGGAGAGCACCCACGGCAGGCGGGTCTCCCAGTTCAGCGAGGTCATCGGCAGGGCCCTGGCCCTTGATGAAAAGGAGATTCAAAACCTCAAAGTCCTCGGAGAAATCCACGATATCGGGAAAATCAAGATTGCCAGGGACATCCTCAACAAAGCGGACCTCCTGTCCTCGGAGGAATGCGAGGCCATGAAACAGCATCCGGTCATCGGCTACCAGATCGTCAGATCCGTCGACGAATACACCTCCCTGGCGGAGGGGATTCTCTACCACCACGAAAGATGGGACGGCAGGGGGTATCCCAAGGGACTCTCGGGGAAGATGATTCCCCTGCATTCCCGGATCATCGCCATCGCCGACGCCTATGAGGCCATGACCTCCAACCGGACCTACGCCAGGACCCTGTCCAGGGCGGAGGCCTTAGAGGAGCTCCGGGTCAATGCCGGCAGGCAGTTCGATCCGGAAATCGTCACCAAATTCCTGGGCATCATGTCAGGCTAGGCCACCCCCCCTGGAAAAAAGGGGGGTTTTTTGCCAGGGGAATCCCTCGCTTCTGACCCGGGGGCGGAGGAGGCGGCAGACCATGCAATCAGCAGGCATTGGTGATGTAATGTCAAAAAACACCAGGAATGGGGTGGGCCTGGATGCGGCTCATCGGCGGCTTTGTGAGGATGATCATCGCGATGGTTGTTTATCTGGCACTATTGTTCATTTTCGTGAGGGTCGATCTCATCAAAAAAGCTTAGAAGGAAAGGGCGGGGCTTCCCGCCGTTTTTTTTGAATTCTTGATCGATGGCAGGTTTGGATAGAGATTTTGAATGCCTTGTCAATGATAAAGATTATCATTGACATTTAGCTAATGCAATTATAGAATATTACTAGTACAGTCAGTTGCAAGCAATTCAAGTGCCAACTTTCCAAGCAGGGGGTAGAAAAATGAAATACCATGATGCCATGGAAATGTATCTGGAGACCATCTATCTTCTGGAAGGTCAGGGGGGGGACGCCCGTGTGGCGGACATCGCCCGGGCCCTCAAGGTGAGCAGGCCCAGCGTTTCGCGGGCCATGAAACATCTGAGGGACCAGGGCTGGATTCATCAGGAGTCCTACGGTCCCGTGGTCCTCTCTGAAATGGGGCGGGAAAAGGCCGGCAGGATATATGCGAATCATCGGCTCATCACGGCCTTCCTGGTCAGGACCCTTGACCTGACTCAGGAGGAAGCGGAAAAGAACGCCTGCCGCATGGAGCACGTGGTGACGGAGGCCCTGCTGGCGGCCATTGAAAAACTGTTGAAAAACAAGGACGAAATATGAGGCTTGGGAGGCGAAGATCCATGGAGAACACCTGTGGCAACCGTTGGTTCAGAAGACGAGAAAGAAAAGGCTGCCGGGAGGTGGCGGTCCCGAAGGATCTCACCGGGGCGAAATTCAACGAATCCTATGAAATCCAGGGGATTGAAACCGAGAATCAGGCCATGGCGGATTTTCTCTTCACCCTGGGCTGCTACGAGGGCCAGAGGGTCCATGTCCTGTCCGCCCTGGGGGACAATTACGTGATCCATATCAAGGGCGCCCGATACAGTATCGACCGGGCCCTGGCCCGGGCCATCAGGATCTAGGGCTGTTTTTTCGGCTCAAAGTTAGCGTATGCTAACAATGAAATACAATTGCAATATCACTGAAAAGGAGGAAGCATCATGCAAATCGCCCTTGCCGGCAATCCCAACAGCGGCAAGACCACGCTGTTCAATGGCATCACAGGAAAAATAGAGCACGTAGGCAACTGGCCCGGGGTCACCGTGGCCCGGAAGGAGGGGAGGGTCAAAAGCCATCTCTGTCCCACCAGGGAGACCATCCAGGTGGTGGACCTGCCCGGGGCCTATTCCATGTCTCCCTACACCTCCGAGGAAAGCATCACCCGGGATTTCGTCAAGGAGGAAGCCCCGGACGTGATCATCAATATCGTGGACGCCACCAGTCTGAGCCGGAGCCTCTTCTTCACCAGCCAGCTGCTTGAAATCGGCATTCCCACGGTGGTCGCCCTCAACAAACGGGACCTCAAGCACAAGAAGGAGATGACGGTGGATACCGGACTTCTCAGTGACAGACTGGGCTGCCCCGTGGTGGAGGTCGCCGCCATTTCCGGAGAGGGCTTCGCCGACCTCGTCAAGACCGCCCATGAGGTCCTGGGCCGGGGACAAAAGGCCCCCTTCGAGGGACCGGACCCCGCGACGGCATCGGAGGAAGCCGTCAAGGCCGGTGACAAGGCCCGGTTTGACTTTGTCCAGCAGCTGGTTGCGGAGGTGGAGACAAGAAAAACCGAGAGCCAGAAGCAGACCCGCCAGGACGCCCTGGACCGGGTGGTGGCCCACAAAATTCTGGGGATACCGGTTTTCGCCCTGATCCTCTACGGGGTCTTCTCCCTGTCCCAGAGCACCATCGGTCCCCCCATCGCCGATTACCTGGTGGGCTGGATCGACGCCTTCTACGGCTATGTCGAAGGCCTCATGGGAACCGGCATCCATCCCCTTCTCAGCGCCCTGCTGCTGGACGGCATCATCGGGGGAGTGGGGGCCATCGTGGGCTTTCTGCCCCTCATCATGGTCCTCTTCTTCCTGCTGGCCCTGCTTGAGGACAGCGGCTACATGGCCCGGGTCGCCGTGGTCATGGACCCCTACCTCAAAAAAGTAGGCCTCTCCGGCCGGTCCATCATCCCCATGGTCATCAGCACCGGCTGCGCCATTCCCGGAGTCATGGCCACCCGCACCATCCGGGATGAGAGGCAGCGGCGGACCACGGCTCTGCTGACCCCCTTCATGCCCTGTGGGGCCAAGCTGCCGGTGATCGCCCTCTTTGCCGGGGTTTTCTTCGCCGATGCCGCCTGGGTGGGGACCTCCATGTATTTCCTCGCCATCGGGGTGGTGATCCTGGGGGCCCTGGTGATCCGCAAGATCACCGGAGACACCTCCAAAAGCAATTATTTCATCATGGAGCTGCCGGAGTACCGGCTGCCCAGTCTCAAAAGGGCCTATGTGGCCATGATGTCCCAGGGCAGGGCCTTTGTGGCCAAGGCCATGACCATCATCCTCATCAGCAACGCCCTGGTCCATGTGATGCAGACCTTCACCTGGCGGTTCCAGGTGGTGGGTGAGGGGATGACCGATGCCAGTATTCTGGCCGGCCTGGCGGGTCCCATCAGCTGGATCATGATCCCCCTGGGCTTCGGCATCTGGCAGCTGGCGGCGGCGGCCGTCACGGGCTTCATCGCCAAGGAGAACGTGGTGGGCACCCTGGCCGTGGTCTTCGGCATCACCAACTTCATCGACACGGAGGAACTGGTCCTGATTTCCGGGTCTGAAAGTGTTGCCGGCATCATGGGGCTCACCTCCATGGCCGCCCTGGCCTATCTGGTCTTCAACCTCTTCACCCCGCCTTGCTTCGCCGCCATCGGCGCCATGAACGCCGAATTCGAGAGCAGGGCCTGGCTTCTCGGGGCCGTCGGGTTCCAGCTGGGCATGGGCTACACCCTGGCCTATCTGATTTATCAAGTGGGCACCCTGGTCACCACGGGCAGTTTCGGGGCCGGCGTCGTCGGGGGGCTGGCGGGCATCGGACTCTTCGTCGGCACCATCTACTATCTGATCAGGAAAAGAGAAAGAGAGGACCTTGAAGTCCTTGAGGGGGTGGCCTGATGCTGGGCAATCTCCTGGTCCTGCTGGTGATTCTCACGGTCCTCCTGGCCGCGGTTTTCAAAATCCTCAGGGACAAGCGTCAGGGCATCCGGTGCGCGGGCTGCCCCTACGCCAGGGCCGGCTGCGGCAGCTGTGCCGCCGGGAATTCCCCCGGCAGTCTCAAACCAATCGCGTTGATGGAGAACCCTCGACAGACCCGGTCCAGGTCCTGATCCAGGAGGGTGGGCGCTCCGCCATCGGCTAAACTCATTTGAAAAAGAACCCCGGTCTCATTTGCGGGGTTCTTTTTGACATTTAATGACAAAACGTGAAAACTTCACGGTGATAAAGTGCGCCCTGCACTGTTGAAAGACTCCGGCCCCGGATATACTGAAAACAATAGCAGAATACTGTCCGGAGTTTTGGACATGCCTATAGAATCCCCTCCAAAGGAGGTCATTCCCGTGAAACGACTCAAATTGACCCTGCTCATCCTCGGCCTAATCGCCGTCATCACCGCCACCGGCGCCGCGGCCCTTTCCAGCCTGTCCTTTGACCGGACCGTCACCGGCGGCCTGGTGGTCTCCGATTTCGACCCCGATGTCGCCCTGCGGTTTGTTCCTGTAGCCGGCTATGAAGCGGTGATGACCCTCGACAGCAGGGGTGAAGTCTCCCTGAATCTCGATGCCTACAGGGAGGCGGAGGAGGGAAGCACAGGCTTCAATACCAACGCCCTGCACACCATCGGAGATCAGAGTCTGGGAGTCTTCGAGCTGGTCAACAATTCAGACCTGCCCGTGAGGGTGGCTTTTGAAGACAACGGCTATCAGACCCTGACCCTGTCTCCGGTCACCGGCGGCGACGAGATCCTCTATCCGGGTGAATCCGGTGGATTTTACTTTATCCTGGACACCACCGGAATCGACCAGGGGACGGATGTCACCGGCGTCCTCACCGTGGAGAGCTACTGATTTTTTTGAGGCGTCTGTGCTATAATGTAAAAGAGAGTACCCAATTGGAGAGATCACAGTGAAGAAATTCTTTTCTGGAGCGGTTTTCGGACTTTTTTTATTGGTCATCCTAGCGGCGGCCAGCTCGAGTTCCGGGGGCGCTCCTTCTTTGACTTATGTTTATTCCAACAGCATGGAGCCCCTGATCATGACCAACGACGCCTTCATCGTCTGGCCGGAGAAAAATCCCCAGGTGGGGGACATCGTCGTCTTCAGACCCTCCGTCCTCCAGGCGGAATATGTCACCCACCGGATCATCGAGGAACGGGAGGAGGGGTTTGTCACCCTGGGGGACAATGCCCCCTACACGGACCAGACCAGCGGTGAACCCCTGATCAAACCCTCGAGAATCGTCGGCAGGGTGGTCACCATCGGTGGAAGGCCCCTGGTTTTTCCCCAGCTGGGGGTGGCTTCTGCGGCGGTTCAGGACCTTTTCAGCGACAACGCCCGGGTGTTTTCAGGGATTTTTCTGGCCCTGGCCCTTGTCAATCTCCTGGTGGGCACTTTGAAATCACCGAGAAGGCGCAAAACAAGAAACCGCTGGCGACTCAGGCACGTCTACCGGGGGCTGGGGATTCTGGCGATTCTGGTGGTGGTGCTCAGTGTCTATTTCGGTTCCCAGGTGAAGCAGGTGGATTATCTGGTCAGCCAGTCCCCGGGGACCCTGGGCGACCAGCTCAAGCTCGGGGAAGCCGGACAGCTGGAGGTGCTGGCCCAGAACAAGGGGCTGATTCCGGTCTGGCTCGTGGCCGACGGTATCGATCCCTTTCTTATTGAAGAGGCCCCCAGGGTCATCTGGCCCCTCAGCGAGGTCACGGTGATGATAGAGGTCCCGCCTCAAAGGGCCACCGGCCGCTACATGGGCTATGTGAGGGTGTTCAATTATCCCGCCCTCCTGCCGCGGACCTGGCTCCTGGCCTTCCATGAAATCAATCCCTTTTTCGGGATAGCCTCCGTGGGCCTGGCCCTGGCCTTCTGGCTGTATCTGGCCTACAGGATCCTCGACCGCACACCGGGTTTCTATGCCTGGATTCCCCTGAAGGCCATCAAGGACAAAAGATTCGACCGCCGGCTCAGACGCCGGAAACTTGAACTACTCGGCAGAAGGAGGATATGATAAAATGAATCAGAAGTTCACCTATCTTTTCCTTTTTCTTGCCTTGATCACGGGTCTTGAGGCCCTGTCTGTCAGCGGCGCCCTGTCGGAGGTTTTTCTTGAGCGGCAGGTTTCGGCGACGGTGGTGGAGAATGAGGCCCTGGGTCTGGTGAAGCTGGATTCCTCCGGCCCCGACAACCCCTTCAAAGCCAACAAGAATCCGAGGCAGTTCGGGTCGGTCACCAACAATTTTTCCCAGACCGTCACCGTCACCCTGACTCTTGAACCGGATTTTTCCCAGATGGCCATGAACCGGCTGAATCCCCGCTTTGAATTTGCAGTGACCGCAGGGGATTCGACCCAGAGTTACCGCGTCTGGGAAATGATGTTTCCCAGGGCCAAAAGCCTGGTCTTCGAGTTGACGCCGGGTGAATCTCAAGCCCTGGAAGTGGCCTTGGATTCCACCGGAGAGGAAACCATGCAGGTTTCCTTCACCCTCGCCTTTGAAAGTGAAGACGGCAGTGTGGACCTGACCCTCTACGACACGGCCCAGGAACCCCTGAGGCTTTACCTGGAATAATTTTTCAAGAAAGTTTGTGTGAAGATGAAAAAGAAATGGCTCAGACGCAATGCCCTGACCCTGCTGATCCTGGTCGCCTTCGGAGCGGCGGCGGTCTGGACCACCATGACCTTCAACCGGATGCCGGACCCGCCGGTGGTGAAGGCCGTCACCCTCGAGGCCGTCACCGATTACGAAATCACCTCCGCCAACGAACTGACGGCCTATCCCGCAGGCACCGTCTTCCCCAAAAACCTGGCGGCTTATTTTTATGCGGCCAGTCCCAGGGTGGTTCTTTATCCCAGGGTGACGGTATCGGGGCTGGACAGGGGGGAACTCGAGGGGACCATCGATTACCAGGCGGAGCTTATGGCGGCGGATGAGCGGCTGGGCACCTACTGGTCCTACGGGCTTGAGGCCATCCCCTCGGAAAGTTTCCGCCTCACCCCTGACACGAGGGTCTTCACCTCCAGGGGCATGCCTCTGAAGGTCCAGAGTTACTATGACCTGGCCCTTTTGATCCGGGAAGAAATCGATTCCAGTGCCGGAAACATCCAGCTGAGACTGTCCGCCACCATCCGGGTCGAGGGCACGGCCAACGCCTCCCCGGTCAAAAGACAGACCGTGCAGATCTTCGATCTCACCCTCATGGACAACAGTTTCTCCGTCACCCTGCCTCCGGAGGACAACATCTCGAAAATCACCGCCGTCCAGGCCAGTGTCCCCCCCGGTTTCGTGGACAGGCTGATGGCATTTGCGTCCTACAATCTCTTCCTGCTGGTTCTTAACGGCGTCCTTCTCCTGGCCCTGGTCCTCTCCCTGGTCCTCAGAGACCGCAGGGCGTCCAAGGCCGAGGCCGAACGCAAGCGTTTCAAGGAGTGGATTTCTGAAGGCACCGTGGAGGTGAAGGGAAAAACCCCCATTCAGATCCTATCCCTTGAAGGTCTGGTGGACCTGGCCATCGATCTGGACAAACGGGTCATCTACGACGATGGGGCCAAGCGGTACTTCGTCCTTGAAGAGGACCTGCTTTACAGTCATGACCCCATGGCCGCCGACGGATTCCTGGAGAAAAAACCCCAGCTTGGCAAACTTCTGCTGGAAAAGGGCCATATCCGTCAGGAGGAACTGGAAACCGGTCTTTATTATCAGCAGCAGATCGGCAGCCGGCTTGGTGAAAGTCTCATCGCCCTGGGATTCATCGATGAAACCATTCTGCACAGTACCCTGGCGGCCCAGAAGGGTATCAACTACGTGGAAATCAGCCCCAAGGCCGACCGGCTGGATCTTTCCTGGACTGAAAAATTCGATATCAAACAGGCCCGGGCCCTGGGTGTGATTCCCCTGGGCCAGCGGACTGACGGGACCTGGGTCATCGCCTGCGGCAAGCCCACTACGGAAGAACTCAAAAAAGCCCTTGAGGAGATCCTGGGGGCTCCGGTCTTCCTGGTGGCCACCAGACCCTCGGCCGTTTTCGCGGCTCTGGACCATATCCGGGAACTGGAGCACAAGAACTGGGGCAGAGGTTTCGAGGGGACCAGTCTCAATATCGAACCCTTCGAGCGGCTCACCCCAGAGGAGTGGGAGTCCTTCACCACCGCCTATTATCGTGGTGAAATCCTGCAAAGCCTTCTCCTCAAGGCGACGGGCATCGTCGATCCCACCGCCCTCGCACCAGCGGGGAAGGAGGCCTCCGTGATGGATTATCTGATCAGTGAAAACATCGTCGATGCCGAACTCCTCAATCTGATGGGGGGGCTCGACCGGGTGGTGGGGCGGATGGACTGGAACGAGCGCCAGGAAAAAAGGGTGCCGACGATTCCCGTCCTGCTGCACGAGACCGATTATCTCACCGATGATGTGCTGACCTGGGTGGTCCAGGAGGGACAACTGCAGAAAATCTCTGACCAGGCCCTCTTGAAAAACAATTTTCTGGCCTCCTCCTCCACCCTGGAAAAAGCCGGCCTGGTGCTGGATACCCTGAAAAGCGTCCTCGGCAGGAATCCGGTCTAGACGAGACTTCGCCGGAAAAATCAGACTGACAAACAGGGACTTCATCCATGGATGAGGTCCCTGTTTTATTGGAAAATTTTTTCTTCAAGCCAGTTCCCAAGCCCCAGGGATATGTTATTCTTAAGAGGATGCTAAGTTGCGTTACTGCCCGTCACAAATTTTTTCGAGGTGGCCCATGGTCAATTTTCTCATCACCTGCCTGGTAGCGGTGAGCTTTGCCCGGCTGGCACAAAAGATCAACATTCCGGCAGCGGCCCTCCTGGGGTCGATATTCGGCGTGACCCTCCTGAGCCTCTTCACGGATTTCGCCTATTTTCCCCGGGAGATCAAAATCTTCAGCACCGGTCTCATCGGCGCCTATATCGGCTGTCGCATCTACCGGGAGGACCTCAGACAGATCAGAACCATCGGCAGGCCGGTGGCCTTCATGGTCCTGGCCATGTTCACCTACAATCTTCTCATGAGTCTTTTTCTTCAAAGAATCACCTCCCTGGATTTCAAAACGGCCTTCCTCGCCATGGCGCCGGGGGGGATCGTGGACATGTCCCTGGTGGCCTTGGATCTTGGCGCCAAGGCCCCTGCCGTTTCGGCCATCCAGATGCTCAGGCTCATCACCGTGGTGGCCCTCACCCCCTTTGCCATCAAGGGAAATCTCGCCCGTTTCAGAAAAAAAGGCTTTTCCCATGCATCCCTTTACGGGGCCGGCGGGAGTGGTGAAGAGGGGCTGGCGCCCATCATGGCCGGTTCCGATTCCCGGCGGCTCAACAAACTGGCCTGGACCGTCATCGTGGGTCTTTCATCGGGAATTCTCGGGGTTTTCAGTGGCTTTCCCGCCGGAAATCTCATTTTCGCCATCCTGGGAGTGGGGATTCTCAATATGACCAAGGGGGCCTATCTGTCGGTTCCGGTGAGAAAATTCGCCCAGATTCTCAGCGGCGCCCTGATCGGGACCCAGGTGAGCCTGGGGGATGTCTCAGTGATTGCCGAAGCCCTGGGGCCGATCCTCCTGGCCGTGGGAGGCTGGGTGGCGGTCAATCAGCTTCTGGGTGTCCTCCTTTTCCGGTGGGGGGGCATCCCCCTGATCACCGCCCTCTTTGCCTCGGCGGCGGGGGGGATGACGGACATGGGGGTCATCGCCGCGGAAATGGGGGGGGATTCCCTGATCATCACCAGTTTTCAGTTTGCAAGACTCCTCAGCGTCCTGCTCTTCTATCCCGTCATCATCTATTTCTTGATGCAGTGGGGCCTGGTCTAGAGGGGGAATGAGAAAGGTCCGGCATTTTGCCGGACCTTTCTCATTCTGGTATTCTCGATGCTTCTTCCACCAGGTCCTCGACGCTCAGATGAGGGGCGTAGATGGCGAATCCGTAACCCATGTCGATTTTGATCCGGCCCTCAGGGCACTTGAAGATTTTTTCCCTGATTTGACGGTCCAGTTTGTCGGCGATGATTTTTGCGGTTTCATAGCCGGTATCCGGGAAGAGGATCATGAAGGCATCCGCCTGCCAGCGGGAGGGGAGATCGGATTTTCTGATGTTGTCTTTGATGACCTCGGAGAGTTCATACAGAATCTGGTCCCGGCAGTCCGGGGAATAGTCCTCCTGCAGGTCATCGAAGCCCTTGATGCGGCAGAGGATCAGGGCGAAGGGACTGCGGTTCCTTTCATAGCGGTAGGTTTCATAGGCGATCTTGTCAAGCATGTCGGTCCGGTTGGAAAGCCGGGTCAGATAATCGATGGTGGTGATGTCCTCGAGATGCTTGATGGTCTTCTTGAGATCGATGTGGGTTTTGATCCTGGCTAGAAACTCCATGGCGTTGAAGGGCTTTCTGATATAATCCGCCGCCCCGCATTGAAAGCCGCGGTTGACACTGTCGATATCCACCTTGGCGGTGAGGTAGATGATGGGGGTCCGGCCATGTCTCTCATGGGCCTTGATGTGCCGGCAGGTCTCGAAGCCGTCCATGCCCGGCATCATGATGTCCAGGAGGATCAGGTCGAAATCCACCCGGTCCAGAATCTGAAGGGCGGTTTCGCCGCTGTCGGCGACATGGACGGCATAGTCGTTCTGCTCCAGGATTCTTCCTGCGATTTCCAGGTTCTCCGGTATATCATCCACAATGAGGATTCTGGGCTTTTCCCAGGTCGTGGCGGTCATGACCCGTCACCCCCCTCGATGGCGGCCACCCGGGGAAAGGCTTCAAGCAGTTCCCGGATTTTTCGGGCATTGTAGGTGCCCAGGGCCTCGGCCAGGTTCTCACTGTAGTTTTTCAAGGCTGATAAATCGTAATTTCCGGCCACCCCGGCCACCTCCCCGGCAAATCGTCTGCTGCTGTCCATGCTCTGGGTCTGACGGGCATGAAGCCAGGCATCACCCTGGATGGTCTCAAGCAGGGTCTTGGCTTCAGGAGGGATGACTTCAGCCGATGGCTCAGAAGCTGCCGCCCTGGACCTGACCGGGCCTTTTTCCAGGGCCCTGGCCTGTTTCATCATTGCGCTGAAGCTTCCGGTGGCGCCCACGGTCTTGACCTGGTAAAGGTCCAGGATGAATTCAGACCCCTCTCCCTCTCGGCTGTGCAGGCGGATCTCGCCACCCATCTGCTCCACCAGCCGCCGGGCGATGGAGAGGCCCAGCCCCGTCCCCCCGTAGACGGAGGCGTTCTGGTTGTCCTTTTGCTTGAAGGGGTCGAAGATTTTTTCCTGCTCGCCTTCGGGTATGCCGATGCCGGTGTCCTTGACGGAGAAGGTGAGGTCGACGGTGCCGGTCTCCTCAGAAAAAGCGAGCTGCCGGGCCGAGATGACGATGCCGCCTTCATGGGTGAACTTCACCGCATTGCCGACGAGATTGAAGAGGATCTGCCTGAACCGGGTTTCATCCTGGATGATGAGGTCGGGGACGGAGGGATCGACCTGGATCTCGAGGGTGATTTGATTCTCCTTGGTTTTCAACTCGAAAACATCCACGATATCCTCGTAAATCCTGCGGACATTGATGTAGTCCTGCTGCAGCTTGATTTCACCGGACTCGATCTTGGCCAGGTCCAGGATGTCACTGATGAGTCCCACCAGCATGTTGCCCGCCTTTTGAACGGCGCTGAGATAATGTCTGCCTTCCTCCTGGCTGATGATGTCCTCCAATAGGGAGGTGTAGCCCAGGATGGCGTTGATGGGGGTTCTGATTTCATGGGACATGTTGGAAAGAAACTGGCTTTTCATGGCACTGGCCTTTTCGGCGGTTTCCCAGGCCAGGGTGAGGTCCCTTTGCATCAGATGCCGCTCGATGGTTTTTTCCAGGGAACTGACGAAGGCGCCGAGGGTGGAAAAGACCTCCGGAGGCCAGATGTCGGCCAGGGTGCATTGGTCGAATCCCAGAAAACCCCAGAAATCCTCCTGGATGAAAACGGGGAAGACGATCATGGCCAGGGTGCCCTGCCGGTGCAGGTACTGTTGAAGTTCAGGGCTGGCCACATCTTCAGCAAGCCCGTGGTAGGGCCTGCCCGACAGCAGTCCGGGCAGATGCTTTTCAAGGGTTTCAAGGGGCAGGGCGGTCTTGATGGTGCCGGGACCGCCGATGTTCAGATCGGTTTTTCCCCAACCGAAGGAAAGGTTGAAGACAGGTGGCCGGGAGGGGTCCTCCTCGAGGACATACAGGAAGATGCGGTCCGCCATGGAGGCTTTTCCGAGGAGGGTGAGGGAGCTGATGAGGGCCTTGTGGTAGTCCGCCGTGTCGATGAGCTCCTTGATGGAAAGGGTGAAGGCCTTGAGGATGCGTTGGATTTTTTCATAGTTGTCAAAAATCCCGAGTCTCTCCGTCATGTCTTCGAGACTGAAGATGATGCGGCAGGGGGAATCGGAATCCTTGGAAAGGTCGATGAATCTTCTTCGGACCACCCGGATCTGCTTCGATTTGGTTTTCAGGGTCATCAGGTCGTTTTCCTGGGCCGCCATGAAGGCGAGCAGGTCCTCGTTGATCTCCATTTCATCAAACAAAAGGGTGATGGACTCTCCGACGAGTTCCTCCCTCGAATAATTCGTGAGTTGCGTCGCGGTCTCATTGACAGTGAGGATGGTGAAAGCCCGGTCGAGTAAAAACACGCCGCCGTGCACCGTGTCCATCAGGTCTCTGACGAAGCCTGAATCCCAGGGATTGCTATTCATTTTCTTGAAATCCTGAGGTTTGAACATAAAAACCCGCCCGTCCTTAAAAAAAAATTTCCTAATAGGATCAATACGAAACCATTATATCATAAAATTTGATTCAAAGGCGGCCGGGGCGTTTGCTTTTTGACCGGAGATTCGTTATGATAAAAGGGAAATATTTGAATATTTATACAGGTGGGATCGAAATGACTCAGATGCGGCAGGCGAAGGGCGGGGATCTCAAGGTCCTTGTGGCGGAAGACGACGAACTCAACCGGTTGTTGATCGCTAGAATACTGGAAAGCCATGAGGTTTTCCACCGGCTGGTCCCGGATGGCCTGCAGGCGGTGCAGGCCTTTGAAAAGGAGGACTTCGATGTGGTTTTCCTTGATCTGGGCATGCCGGTGATGGATGGCATGACGGCCGCCGACCGGATCCGGAAGCTGGCCCGGCTCAAAAACCAGTCGCCCCTCATCGTGGCCCTGTCCGGCAGGACACCGGGGGAGGACCTCGTCGGGGGGAGACTCTTCGATTATGCCCTGGAAAAGCCCTTCAGCAAGGCACAGCTCCTGGAAATTCTCAGAAGAAATGCATCCGCCAGGGAGCCGGAACCCGGAGAAGCCCTCTTCACCGAGGAAAATCTGGAGCGGATCTGGGAGAAGATCGACGAGCATCCGGATTTTTACGCTGAATTGCTGGTCCAGTTCGAGATTTCCGCCAGAGACCATCTGGCGGCCATCGCCGCCTTGATCCGGGAAAGGTCTTTGAAAGAAGCCTTGAAGGTCGCCCATGTCTTGAAGGGAGAATTCGCCATATTCAGCTCTTCGAAGGCCAGGGACACTATTGAATACCTGGAATCCTTGATTCTCAAGGAAAGCCTTGAGACGGCCCTGGGGGTCCTGAAGGACCTCGGCGGGGTGCTGGATGACATGGTGGCGGTCATCGAAGAATACATCAAAAGCAAAGTCCAATAAGATAGTGGGGGCATGAAGATGATCAAAGTACTCATAGCGGATGATCAGCAGCTGTTCAGGGATTTATTGTCCTTTATGCTGACCAGCAGTGATGACATTGAAGTGGTGGGAAAGGCGAAAAACGGTGATGAGGCCATTGTTTTCGCCAAGAGCCAGGAGGTGGATGTGATCCTCATGGACATTGAGATGCCTCAGACCAACGGCATCGAAGCCATCAGAAAAATCAAGGCCTTTTCGGAGGATATCAAGATTCTGGTCCTTTCGGCATCCAGCGATGTGGACAACGTTTCCGAGGCCATCGATCTGGGGGCGGACGGCTATGTCCTCAAGGACATCCGCACCGAGGAACTCGCCAATGCGATCCGGGGGGTCCATTCAGGCCTCGAGGTGGTCCACAAGGATGTCAGAGAACGATTCAAAGAGGGGAAAAACCGGCCGGTGAGAAAAAACGGCGACAAGACCATCGTGACGGTTCACGATTTTGAAATCGAGCTTTCTAAAAGAGATCTTGAAATGATCCAGATGATCGTCGACGGCAAGACCAACGGCGAAATGGCCCAGGAACTCTTCCTGGCCGAGGGCCGGGTCAGAAATATCATTACAGAAATCATTTCCAAGCTGATGCTGAAGGACCGGACCCAGCTGGCGGTCTTCGCCATCAAGAACAAGCTGGTGGAATAGCCTACCAAAAAAACCTCCCAAGGTCTTGAAAGACCGCCGGGGGGTTTTTTCAGGTTGATGGTCACCCGGAGGGGGTCCGGGGTCGGCCAGGGTCATTGACCCGGGGTGATGGACAGGCTTTCGTAGGTGGCGGAAACCGCCCAAGTCCTGAATCCGGTGTACTGGGTCGTTCCGGGTTCGAGGCCGGTAAAGGCGTAGTTTTCAAGAATCACCTCTCCGTCGACAGCCACGCTGAGGAGTTTTTCAGGAGTGGCGGGGTCAGGATCGGTCACCGTCAGGGACATTTCGTGCTCCTGGCTCCACCAGGGATCCCTGAGGCTGGTGGGAATCAGGTCCGAATGGAAGAGGGTGGTGTGGTTGGGGGAGTCGGTATTCATGATTCTCAGGAGGGTGTGGGACTCGTTACCGTAGGACCGGGGTCTGACGACCAGAGCCGCCAGCTGGCGGTCGAACTGCAGAATATATCCGGTGTCGCGGTCACTTTCGTCAAGGGTGGTTTCAAAGAAAAGGCCGTAACCCCCGTAGGATTGGGAGGCGTTGGCGGGATCCGACAGCAGGGCGGTGGTGGAGAGGGTGTAGGTATCGTAGGGGTTTTCAATGAAGAGCAGGGCGTCGTTGGAGACCAGGCCTTCAGGGGCCTCGTCCCAGTAGCGCAGGGCGATGAAATCTTCGAGATCGGTCTGATCCAGGGTGAAATCATAGAAGATGGCCGGTGACAGTGGCGGGAGGACAATGCCGCCGGAGGAGCCGCCCCCGGCCTCCTCAGAGGCTTCATCATCGCTGGTCACCCGGAGGATGCCTGTAATGGCCGTTCCCGGTGGCATGCCGTCAGTATCGATGGTGAAATAATAGGAACCGGTTTCCCCCGGCTCCAAGGGCCCGGTATTTCCCTCAAGAGCGAGGCCGCCGGTGCTTTCGCGGAGACTCAGGGTGACGGCCAGGTCGCTGTGGTTGCTGAGGCTGAAGACCTCATTGCCCTCCGAACCGATGGCGAAGAAGGAGGCCGCGTTGAAGCCCCCTGCCGCGCCGTCGGCCAGGGCTTCAGTGAGGTCGAAGAAGACTTCCCCGTTGCCGAGGCTTTTGACGTGATCCTCATAGCCCGACAGGGGGATGAAGGTCACGGCGGCGTTGCCATCAAGGTCCGACAGGATCCTGCCCGCAGCAATATCCCGTGAGAAAGACAGACTGGTCAAGGCGGCGCTGCCAATCATTCCCACGAGAATCAATACAGAAATCAAAAATAAAATTCGGGTAGATTTTCTGTTCACGGTTTTCACCTGCTTTACAGACACACGGTCGGGTAGGGACATCAAGTGATTGCAAGTTTAGTTTAACACCCTGTAAACCGGATTTTAAGTGCGTCATTAACGACTTCAACGTGAATTTTTCACGAATCCGCTTTTTTGTCCCTCCCTTCGCCGATTTTCCTATCGACTATCAACCTGACTTGTGTTAAAATATGAGAGCATTGGATTTATGCGGGTGTAGCTCAGTGGTAGAGTTCTGGCTTCCCAAGCCAGCTGCGTGGGTTCAATTCCCATCACCCGCTCCATGGATGTCACTGAGAAAACTCTTCAAGACCCCGGGTTCTTGAGGAGTTTTTTATAGGAAGAGGTGAAGGATGAGAGAACAATACCAGTGGTTGCAGGATTATTTTCTGGGGCTTTCCGAAGGCCGCGGATTTGAGAAATGTCTGGGTCTTGAGCTCAGGGCCGTGGAAGAAGGACAGGCGACCCTGGGTTTTGGGGTGGAGGAAAAACACCTCAATCACCAGGGGATGATCCACGGCGGTGCGCTGGCTTCGATCTGTGACGTGGCCATGGGCACGGCGGTGGCCACTTTCGAACTCAAGACCGTGACCCTGGAGCTCAGTGTCAGCTACATCAGGAATCTGCCGGCGGGCAGCCGGATCGAGGCCAGGGGATGGGTGATCCACCGGGGCGCCAGCACCTTGAGATGCCGGGCTGAAATCACCGACGAGGCCGGCAATCTCCTGGTCAGCGCCTCGGGGACCTTTTTTATCCTTCCCCCCGGACCGGGGGAGGTCCCGGTTCGTGAAGAGTGACGTCAATGAAAGACTCCTTAAGCTTGGGGAGTCTTTTTGTTTGAGTCGGTTCAAGTGAAAATAATTGCGGCTGAAGAGACATTTTCTGAATATTATGTCAATCCTCATGATAGAATAGGGTCAAGTCCGGTCGCTTCCGCTGGTGAACGGACAAAAAAATCCAGGAGGTTGCTGTATGAAGGGTTTTAAGAAAAAATTGTCCCTGGTGTTGATTCTGCTCATGATGTTTTCGACTTCTGCCATGAGCTTCGCCCAGACCCATGAGGTGGTCTCCGGCGATACCCTCTGGGATCTCGGTGTGACCTACGGGGTTCCCTGGGAGGACATTGCCGGCCACAACGGCATTGAGGATGTCTTGAAGCTGGGAATCGGCACGGTGCTGGAAATCCCCGAGGGGACCGGGGCCGAAAGTCCCCGGACTCCTGGGAATGGGGTGAAAGCAGTGGCCAAGGAAGGCTATATGGAATATCATCTTTCGATTCCCAACGGGGATTACGAAATTCCCGCCATCGTGACCCTGCCCATGGGCGGCAGCGGACTCCCCGCCGTGGTCATGCTCCACGGGACCGGCTCCGACAAGCATGAAGCCGGAGGCGGTTATGACCTGATGGCTCCGGCCTTCGCCGAGGCAGGCATTGCCAGTATCCGGATCGATTTCATCGGGACCGGTGACAGTCAGGTGGATTACATCGATTACAACTATACGACGGCGATTTCAGACGCTGAAAAGGCCTTGGAGTTCATGCAAAGCATCAGCGTGGTGGATCCCACGAGAATCGGGGTCATGGGTTGGAGCCAGGGCGGCACCATCGCTCTTCTGGCCGCCGCCCACAACCGCTCCTTCCAGTCGGTCCTGACCTGGGCCGGGGCTCCCGACCTCACCGTGGTGGGGGATGAAGCGGCCTACGAGGTGGCCAGGGACCAGGGCTATTCGATGCTGGAATACGACTGGCGGTCTCCTCTGAAACTCGGTCTGCAGTGGTTTGACGAGGTGTATGCCACCGACGTCCTTGAGGTCTTCTCCCATTCGGACGCCCCGGTGCTGGCCGTCAACGGGGCCATGGACACCACGGTGGATCCCGTGAACGCCCGGCTCATCGTCGAGGCCTCCTCTCATGAAAACTCCCGGGTCGCCCTGGTCCAGGGGGCGGACCACACCTACAACATTTTCACCGGAGACATGACGGCCTTCGATGAACTCATGGGTCTCACCGCCGACTGGTTTGAGGACACCCTGCTTCCCGTCTATACCGAAGAGGTGGTCATGATGGAAAACGACGGTCGCCTGGTACCTGCGACCATCGTGGTCCCTGAAGGGGAAGGCCCTTTCCCTGCCGTCGTGATGAACCACGGCCACGGCGGAGGCCGGCAGGAGAACGGCGGTTTCGCCGGGGTGGCTGAAGCCCTGGCCGACCGGGGCATCCTGTCCATCAGGATGGACTTTCCCGGAACCGGGGACAGTGCAGAGCCCTTCACCGACAATATTCTTTCGAAAATGATTGCCGATTCCAATGCGGGTCTCGCCTATATTCTTGAAAATTATCCAGTGGACGATTCGAAGCTGGGGATCATGGGTTACAGCATGGGAGGGCGGATCGCCCTGCACATCGGTTCAGAAGAAGGCAATCCCTACAGGGCCATGGCTCTTCTGGCCCCCTCCGCCGACTGGGGCTACGAGATGATGGTCAGTTTCCTGGGGGGCGAAGAAGCCTATGAGGCCCTCTATCTGGAGGCCGCCACCACGGCGAAGGGCTATGCGGATTTCACCACCATCTGGGGTCAGACCCAGACCCTGAGCCTGGCCTGGTTCGATGAAATGCTGGCTTCCAGACCCCTTGAAGCCATTGATGCCTACCAGGGGGACATGCTGGTGGTCTACGGCCTGAGGGACACCACGGTGCCGCCGGCGGTCAATGAAGCGGTATTGGCGGCCTATACCCGGGCCACCGGTGTGACGGTGGCCGAGGCCGACCACGGCTACGGCTTCTACAGTGACCAGCCGGTGGTCACGGCGACGGTGGAAGACAGCATCGGTGATTTCTTCCTGGAAAGTTTGAGATAAGCCATGACAAGGACCTCCCCAAGGCCTGACCGGGGAGGTCCTTTTTTTCGATCAATCATCCTGAAAATACCGCTTAAAACCTGATATTCGATTGATAAAATGAATAAATAGACAGATTAACACTTGCTGTGGTAGAATTGACAGGAACTTGCCCTGTTCCTCTTTCCCCCTGGCCTGTATACTGGAACCAGCAGGATGCCAGGGATGACGGGACCTGGGTGGCAAGCCACATGAGCATTTGAAAAGGAAAAGTCAAAAAAATTTGATCAGTGATGGAGGGTGATGGGGGATGATGACCAGGCGATCACCAGCCCGGGTTACCTCGGAAGGATTGAAATTTTTGGATACCGCCTTGAAGATTACCGTCATCGCAGTGGATTCGTCGGGAATCGCATACACCAGTCCCTCTGCAGGGGCATTGGTGAAAAGTCTGACACCGGATGAAATCGAGAAATTGACCCGGTCTGATATGGAGAAGTCTCATGAAGGGAAGGTGAAGGTCATCGTGGAAAAGCAGGACAGGAATCTTGTTTTTGAAGGACAAGAGGCGATACTGGCTGATGCACCGGTCATGCTCTATGAGGTCAGGGAGTTGGATGCCTGTGAACGGTCCGAGGCCCTGCTCAAACAGACCCTTCGTCAAAGGGACCTTATGCTGGAGGTGAGCAAGCAGATTCTGAAAATGGAGGACCTGGGGGAAATCTTTCATTTCATCCTGAAACAGGTGATCCTCACCATCGACAAGGGGGACATCGGGTCGGTGATGATCAAGGAGGGGGATCAACTCAAGGTGGTGGCCGCCGAGGGGTACGCCAAGGAGGTCTACGGCTTCAGGCTGCCCGTGGAGGAAGCCTTTCTCTACAAGGCCACCCAGGGCCGCATGGACGGCGTCGCCGTCATATCGGATGTGGACATTTATGAACCGGCTAAAAAATTCTATGTGAACAATGAGGAGAGCAGACTCATCAAGTCCTCCATTTCCGCCCCCATCTTCTACGACGAAGAGCTCTTCGGCCTGATCAATATCGACTCCACGGAGTCCGACGCCTTCGATGAAACCGACAAGCTGTCCATGGAGTTCATCCGGGTCCATTCCCAGATCGCCGTGAGCAATCATTTTCTTTTTCGGGAAAAGGTCTTCATCGCCCATCACGACCATCTCACCAAGCTGAACAATCGCTACTATTTTGACCAGGAATTTGAAAAGCTCCGACAAAAGGCCCTCAGGTACCGGGAGACCTTCTCCCTGGTCATGGTGGATGTCGATGAGCTCAAAAAAATCAATGATGAACTGGGTCATCTGGCGGGGGATGCGGTGATTGTGAGAATCGCCGCTGAAATGAAAAAGAGCATTCGAACCAGTGATGTCCTGGCCCGGTACGGGGGGGATGAATTCATCGGGGTCTTTTTCAAAGCCGACCCGGAGGCCCTGGACCTCAAATTCAGGCAGATTCTCGATCAAATGAAGGATTTCAAGTGTCAAGTGAAGGCGGAGGCCTTCAATCCCTCCTTCAGTTACGGCATCGCCCGGTTTCCGGAGGACGGAACCGAGCTGGATACTTTGATCCGCAAGGCCGATGAGCGGATGTATCTGAGCAAAGACCGCAGGCAGGACTGATAAAGTCAAGACCCCCGGGTCTTTTCTTTTTTTTTGTGGATATTTTCCCCCGGACAGGGTATACTGATAACACCCCCCGGGGAGGGGGGTGGGAGGTGGGTATGAATCCAGAAAAAAAAGCGGCCCTCGAGCTGCTCAAGACAGCGAGGGGACAAATTGACGGCATCATGAAAATGATTGAAACCGACCGTTACTGCGTGGATATTTCCAATCAGATTCTGGCAGTATCGAGTATTCTCAAAAAGTCCAACGGTCTGATCCTTCGCCAGCACATGAATTCCTGTGTGCGGGATGCCTTTTTAGAGGGGAAGGGAGAGGAGAAGGTGGACGAGGTGATGATGCTTTTCGACAAGGTATCACGTTAGGAGGCACTATGGCAGGATTATACGTATTCACGGGAATGGCCCTTTTGATTTCCTTTTTCCTTGACCGGGAAAAGACCCGGACGGGACTCAAAAGAGGGATGATGAAGCTGAAAAAAACCATGCCCAGCTATTTGAAACTGCTGGTGATCATTGCGATCGTACTGCTCCTCAGCGAGGAGATCATCATTGAAACCCTGGGACAGGAAAGGATTTTTCTCGGCTTGATCTCGAGTCTGATCCTGGGCAGCATCACCATGATGCCCGGCTTCATCGCCTATCCCCTGGCCAAGATCCTGGTGGCCCGGGGAGTCCAGTACATGGTGGTGGCGGGTTTCGTGACCTCCCTGATGCTGGTGGGGGTGGTGACCTATCCCCTGGAGAAAGAATACTTCGGGAAAAGGGCCACTCTGCTGAGAAATCTAGTGGGCTTTTTCATCGCCGCCGCCATCGCCCTCGTGACAGGGATCTTCTACGGGGAGGTGGGTCTGGGATGAAACAGACTCTGAAAAATTACGGTGTGTTCTTGCTGTTTCTGACTTTTTCCGGGGTTTCCTTTCTCCTGGAGTACGACTTCGGCATAAGGATTTTCGACAATTTCATGATCTTCGCCAGGGACATGGTCCTGATCATCCCGCCGGCCTTCGTTCTCATCGGTCTCTTCGATGTTTGGGCCAGACGGGAAAAGGTGGAGAAGCACTTCGGCAACACCAACAACCCCTTGAGATTTGTCTGGGCGGTCCTCCTGGCGTCGACGACGGTGGGAGGCACCTTCGTCGCCTTTCCCCTGGCCAACGCCCTCTACCACAAGGGGGCCAAATACAGTTCCATTCTCAGTTACGTGACGGCGGCCTCCCTCTTCATGATTCCCATGACCATCATGGAGGCGGGGATGCTGGGCATCAAATTCACCCTGATCCGGCTGCTGGCCTCCCTTCCCTTCATATTTCTGGGATCCATCTATCTTGGCCGGCATCTGGAGAAAATCGGCTACGAACTGCCCAAAATCGATCAATGATTCCTTACGGCCTTTTCCGAGGGTTGACAGCCTCAGGGAATGGCCGTTTTTCGAAAAGACGGCAGGGGAGTCATGGACAATCACCCAAAAAAAGCTGTTTCAGAAGACTTCTGAAACAGCATTTTCTTAAAGCAGGATTTCGATATCCGCGGTCTCCCGGAGACCTTCAATGACGTCTTCGATTATTTCCTGTTGTCTGGCCGCCAGGAGTTCGCTTTTGATGGCCTCGACGGATTCCTCCAAAGTGGGGAAACTGAAGGGCTCTTCGGGATCCTCCAGGTCATCGTACTGGGCCTGGGCGGTGATAAGGGCGTCTTCGTAGTAGGCGGCGATTTCTTCCTCTGAAATCTCAATGGCCTTGACCAGGTCCATGAGGTAGTCGTTGATGACGATCTCGTCAGCCATCATGGCCATCAGGTCCTCTTCGGTGTAGCCCGCCGCCGACAGGGCGGTGTCATATTCCTCCGGGGTGGTGAACTGGCCCTTGAGAATTTCAAGCTCCTCGGCAAGCCGTTCCTGGCTGATGTCAAAGCCCCTTTCCCGGGCCTCCTGGAGGAGGATTTCATTGTCGACAAGGGTCTGGATCACCTGGTCTGAGATTTCCTTTTTCAAGGGTTCGCTTTCCTCGGTATCAAAGGTGATGCCGTATTGTTCATAGGTGGCGATGGTCTGGGCCAGGGAGGATTCATAGTCCGCCATGGCGATGGGGACGCCGTTCACTACGGCAGCCGCTTCAATCACTGGCACAGGTTCTTCCTTGGCGCAACCTGCGGCCAGGGACAGAACCAGGATCATCATGAGTATCACAGTCATTTTTTTTGCTTTCATAAAAAAGCTCCTCTCGATTACGACAATTTTTTCACTGATGCTAATGATAACACGGATGGCCGAAGATGTGAACCCCGACTGGCAAATTGGCCAGGCCATTCAGGGGGGAAGGCTCAAAGGAGGGCCTTTTTCGTCATCCGGAATCAACCATCTGTTCTATAATCGGGTAATCTCATTCAATGATTCATTGAACTGCAGGCCGGATTAATCCTTTATAATGATATCAAGGACAAATGTCGGCTAAGATGCGTATTTTTGAGGAGGCTGTGTCAGGATGAATCTTCGTGAAGAAGCCCAGGCGTTAAGTGATGAACTGATTGAACTCAGACGATGGTTTCACCGCCATCCGGAACTGAGTTTCAAGGAATTTGAAACCGGAAAGAAAATCGTGGAAATCCTCAAGGCCCATGATATCGAAGTGATCGAGAAGGTGGCGGGAACCGGCGTGGTAGGCATTTTGAAGGGGGGACGACCGGGGAAGGTCGTGGCCTTGAGGGGTGACATCGACGCCCTGCCCATCACGGAAATCAACGAGGTTTCCTATAAATCCACAGTGGAGGGGGTCATGCACGCCTGCGGTCACGACTCCCACATGACCGCTCTCCTCGGTGCCGCCATGCTGCTGTCGGCCAGAAGGGATGAAATTCCGGGCACCGTGAAATTCATTTTCCAGCCGGCGGAGGAGATCAACCAGGGAGCCAGGGCCATGATTGAAGCGGGGGTTCTCAAGAATCCCGATGTGGACGCCATTTACGGCCTTCACAATTCGCCCAACATACCCGCCGGAAGGGTGGGGGTCAAGGCCGGCCCCCTCATGGCGGCGGTGGACACCACCAGAATGAAAATCCACGGTGTCAGCGGACACGGCGCGGTGCCCCACAAGGCCAATGACGCCATCGTGGCCGCCTCGTCGGTGATCATGAACCTGCAGACCGTGGTGTCGAGAAAGGTTTCCGCCTTTGAATCGGCGGTGGTCACCTTCGGCACCATCCACGGGGGCGTGGCCAACAACGTCATCAGTGAATACGTGGAGCTCACCGGGACCTGTCGGACCTACAATCCCGAGGTCAGGGAGAAGCTGCCGCAGCTCATGGAGAATATCGTCACAAGCACCTGTGAAGCCCTGGAGTGCCGAGGGGAACTCTCCTATGAATTCACCCTGCCCGCCGTGATCAACGATCCCGAAATGGCGGCGATCGGAAGAGAGGCCATCGTCAAGGTCCTGGGTGAAGAAGGGGCCGTGATGCCGGAGCTCACCGGAGGAGGGGAGGACTTCTCCCTTTACCAGCAGGAGGTGCCGGGATGCTTTTATTTTCTCGGGGTGCGCAATGAAGCCCTGGGAATCGTCAACGAGTGGCATGCCCAGAATTTCAATATCGACGAAAGCGCCCTCTGGGTCGGCGCCGCGGTTCTGGCCCAGTCCGCCTTCGAATACCTGAACCGCTGAATGACACGATAAAACGGCGTGCCGTTTTCAGGGATGATTGACGGCACCCTTTTATAAAAAATCCATTAAGGAGGAAAGTTATGGCAAATCAAAAGACCTTCACCAAGCCGCTGATCATTGGATTCCTGACCGTATTCATTATTTCGATTATTTCAGAAATGATCGGTGTGAACAAGTTCAGTGTCGGCATCGGTACCGTCACCCTTTTGCCCATGCTCTATGCCGTGGTACTGGGAATCATCGTCACCCCGGATGTTCTCGGAAAAGTGATCCCACCCCTCAAAAAGGTGGTCACCATGGACGTGGTGGAAGCCGCCGGTCCCGTGGTCATGATCGCCCTGTTGCCCCTCGGTGTCAAGTACGGCACCCTGGTGGGACCCAATATCGTCAAAATCATTGAAGCCGGTCCGGCGCTTCTCCTGCAGGAGCTCGGCAACGTCGCAACGATATTCATCGCCCTGCCCATCGCTCTGGCTCTCGGACTGAAACGGGAGGCCGTGGGAGCCACCGTCAGTATCTGTCGCGAGCCCACCCTGGGCATCATCGGGGACAAATACGGCATCACTTCACCTGAGGGTACCGGCGTCCTGGGCACCTACTTGATGGGCACCATCTTCGGAACCGTTTTCTTCGGCCTTCTGGGCTCCTTGTCCCTGGCTACGGGACTCCATCCCTACGCCCTGGCCATGGCCTCCGGCATGGGCAGTGGTTCCATGATGACCGCCGCCTCGGCCTCTCTGGCCGCCGCCGGTCCGGCTGAAATGGCGGACACGGTGCTGGCCTATGCCGCCACCTCCAACATGCTGACAGGGGTGACCGGACTCTACATGGTCATTTTCGTTTCCGTTCCCCTGGTGAACAAAATGTATGCCATTCTTGAACCTAGAATCGGTAAAAAAGGAGGGTCCAACTCATGATGGCGAAAACCCTTGAGCAACTGAAACTTTTGATAGCCGTCGGTATCGTGATCGTGGTGGGACAGAGCTTCGGATGGGGGATTCCCATCGTGGATGCCATCCCCGGCATCATTCTGGTGATCATCGTGTCCCAGACCGCTCTGATCCTCAAGGAAGTCCTTCCCATGATCAAATTTCCGGCCTTTGCCTGGGCCACCATCATCTCCTTCGTGCTGAGCATGCCCTTCATGCCCACCCAGGCCTGGTTCCTGGGAACCACCAGCACCGTCAACTTCCTGGGAACGACCCCGGTCATCCTGGCCTTTGCCGGACTTTCCGTGGGCAACAAGCTGGTCCAGCTCAAAAAACTCAGCTGGAAGTTCTTCATCATCGCGGTAGCGGTGTTCATCGGAACCTTCTTCGGCTCCGCCATCATCGCCCAGATCGTGCTCAAAATGCAGGGCATCATTTAATCATCCCAGTCAACACATGCCCGTGATCCACAAGAAACGGAGACAGCCCTTCACAAGAGGGCTGTCTCCCTGTTTTAAGCGGCCTTCGATCGATTCCGTTGAAGGACGCCAAATAATTGCCGAAATCATCAAGGAGGCTTGACACCCGTGGCATTACAAGTTATAGTGGGTTAAATTCATGATGTAAAGCGTTGAGCAAGAGGAGTAGGGTAAAGGATCTTCTAGATAGAGAGCCGGTGAGGGTGGAAATCCGGCAAGGAGCGATTATCTGAATGGACTTGTGAGCGGCAGCCGAAAAGCGATGAGTAGGTGGACCCGGGTTTCTCCCGTTATAGAGATAGGATATCGGAAACCTCGTTTCCCGTATCTGACAAGAGCATTGACAAGAGGTGGCACCGCGAGAAGATCGTCCTCTATCCAGATTTGATCTGGGTAGGGGATTTTTTTTTGCTTCTCTCTTGAAGGCGCCTTTGCATCAAAGGAGGAAAATATGATGAAACGGACAGAGTATTTTGGTGAATTCGGCGGCAGTTACGTTCCCGAGGTTCTTCAGGGGGTGCTGGAGGAGGTGGCGGAGAATTTCTACCACTGCATCGAGGATGAGACCTTCAGGGCGGAGCTCAAGTATTACCACCGCCAGTACACCGGCAGGCCCAATCCCCTCTACTATGCCGAGGGGCTGACCAAGAAACTGGGCGGCGGGAAAATCTATCTCAAGCGGGAGGATCTCAACCATACCGGGGCCCACAAGATCAACAACACCCTGGGCCAGATCCTCCTGGCGAAAAGAATGGGGAAAAAGAGGATCATCGCCGAGACCGGGGCGGGCCAGCACGGCGTGGCGACGGCGACGGTGGCGGCCATGTTCGGCATGGACTGCGTCATCTACATGGGAGAAGTGGACACTCTCAGACAGTCTCTCAACGTCTTCCGCATGAGACTCCTCGGGGCCGAGGTGGTTCCCGTCACCACGGGGACCCGGACCCTCAAGGACGCCGTCGACGCCGCCCTGACGGACTTCATTGAAAACGCCGGGGACACCTACTATCTGCTGGGATCCGCCGTGGGCCCCCATCCCTATCCGGTCATGGTCCGGGAATTCCAGTCCGTCATCGGTGAGGAGGTCCGGGAGCAGATCATGGCGGCGGAGGGCCGGCTGCCGGATGCGGTCATGGCCTGTGTCGGTGGCGGATCCAACGCCATCGGAATCTTCCACACCTTCATCGGGGACGAGTCGGTGAGACTCATCGGCGTGGAACCGGCGGGCAGGGGTCTCGACACGCCCTTTCATGCGGCCTCCATCACCCTGGGGACGCCGGGAATCATCCACGGTTTTCGCTGTCTCACCCTTCAGGATGAAGCCGGGGAACCCCTTGAAGTCCACTCCATTGCCGCGGGACTCGATTATCCCGGGGTGGGACCGGAGCACTCCCAGCTCAAAACCGTCGGCAGGGGGGAGTACGTGGCGGTGACGGACCAGGAGGCCCTGGACGCCTTCGTCACCCTGTCCCGGGTGGAGGGGATCATCCCGGCCCTGGAAAGCGCCCATGCGGTGGCCTACGCCATGAAATTCGCCCCGGAAATGGCCAAGGACCAGATCCTGGTGGTCAATCTCTCCGGCAGGGGGGACAAGGACGTGGAGCAGGTGAGGGCGGTCCTGGATCTGGAGGGGCGAAATTAAATTCAGTATCTGACATGGATGATGTCACGACCCGTGTTACCATGACCTTGAAGAAGAAAAAGGAGGTCGTGAACCGTGTCCAAAACACCGGATTCCCCGAAGAGAGCAAACACACCGGCTGCCATGAGGCCCTGGGACTTCACTGGCCGGGAGGAGGATTTCAAGATCTTGCTGAAGCTGGGTGAGGCCCTTGAGCCGGCGGAGGCCTTCTCCTTCTGGGGGGAAACAGAGGAAAACCTTTCCCTAGGGGCCATGACTTTTCTCCTCAGTCATCTCAGCCGGCACCACAAGCCCCATGAGGCCCTCATGGCCCTCATGGACCTGCTGATCGACCAGGAACCCGACCGTCGGGTCTTCAAGCACCTGTATTTCACCACGGAGCTGGCCAAGGCCCCCTATGGCCACCAGCGGGTCAAGATGATCCTCGAAACCGTGGCGCCACCCCTGCAGACGCTGCTGGTGGGAGTCTATTTCCTCCTGAGAGCGGATTCAAGGGAGGTTCATAACCCGCCGGCACTTGAAGAGTACCCCCTTGAAGCCCGAAGCTTCACCGGGCATCTGACAGGTCTCTTGAAAACATCCCCTTGAATGGGGGATGTTTTTTTTTGTGTAATCCGTGAAAAAGGGTTCCCTTATCACGAGGCATGTGTTAAGATGATCGTGACGGGACAAAATATAATTAGCGGGACAAATATGTTCCAAGGAGGATTCAAATGATTAGAATAGGCATTAACGGCTTTGGCAGAATCGGAAGGAACTACTTCCGCGGCATTTATGAAACCGAAGGGTACCAGATCGTTGCCATCAACGACCTGGGGGACGCCAAAATGCTGGCCCACCTCTTGAAATACGATTCGATCCACAGCATCTTCGAGGCGGAAGTGTCGGCGGAAAAAGACAGACTGCTGGTCAATGACCAGGTGATCAAGGTTTACTCTGAAAAAAATCCGGCGGACATTCCCTGGGCGGAGGAAGGGGTGGATATCGTCATCGAAGCCACGGGACTCTTTCGCAAGAAATCCCAGGTCCAGGCCCATCTTGACGCCGGCGCCAGGAAGGTCATCATCACCGCCCCGGCCAAGGAGGAGGACATCACCATCGTCATGGGGGTCAATGAGGACAAGTACGATCCTGAAAAGCACCATGTGATTTCCAACGCCTCCTGCACCACCAATTGTCTGGCGCCGGTCGCCAAGGTCATGGACGAGGTTTTCGGCATTGAAAACGGCCTCATGACCACGGTGCATTCCTACACCAATGACCAGCGCACCCTGGACCTGCCCCATGAAGACTACCGGAGGGCGAGGGCGGCGGTGGTTTCCATCATTCCCACCACCACCGGAGCCGCCAAGGCGGTCTCCCTGGTCCTGCCCCAGCTTGAGGGAAAACTCAACGGCTTTGCCATGCGGGTGCCCACCCCCAACGTTTCCGTGGTGGACCTGACCCTGAACCTGAAAAAGGCCACCTCCGTGACGGAAGTGAACCGGGTCCTCAAAGCCGCCAGCGAAGGAGCCCTCAAGGGGATCATGGGTTATACCGACCTGCCCCTGGTTTCAAAGGACTTCAACGGCAACCCCTTGTCCAGCATCGTGGACGGATTGAGCACCATGGTGATGGACGGGACCCTGGTGAAGATCCTTTCCTGGTACGACAACGAGTGGGGCTATTCCTCGAGACTGGCGGATCTCACCCGCTATGTGGGAGACCGGCTTTCCCAAAGCGAGAAAAGAGACATCAAAGCAGAAAAGATCTCCTGAGGCTCCCGCCTCAGGATTTTTTCTTGTGCCACATTATCGCCACATTTCCTCACTATAATGAGAATGTATTACAAATAGAATATAGGAGATGAGAACGATGTTTATTCCATTGGTGATTCTGGGTCTGGGTCTGTATCTCTTGATGGTGAAGACACCAAAGTCGGCCGGCCAGGGTTCAAGGGCCCTGGAGGCCTTGAAACTGCGCTACGTGGCGGGTGACATCGACGAGGCGACCTATGAAACCATGAAGAACAATCTGTGAAAAAGGAGCTGACAAGCCATGAGAAGCTATTTTCTGTTTTCCAGAATGCCCCACTTTGATGAGGGGGGCCTCTTCTTCGGCACGATGACGGGTTTTTTGATTTTCAGATTGCTGGGACTGGCCCTGCTGGTCATCCTGGGAATCCTCCTCTACCGGCATCTGAGAAAATCACGAATCCAGGAGCCGGCCCTGGAGGCCTTGAAATTGAGTTATGCCGAGGGGGAAATCGACGAAGAAACCTATCTGAAAAGAAAGACGGTCCTCGGCAGATGAACCCTTCAACCCCCTTCGGGAAACCTTCCCAGGGGGTTTTTCTTTCAAAAGGTCACATTCTGGCCACATTTCCAGGGTAGACTTCTCTTAAAAAGCAGCCGTCAAAGGTGTATAATACCTATAACTAAGGAGTGAAGGCATGTGAAATTCAAGGTACTGGTCATAGAGGATGAAGGACAGATCAGAAGCATCATCGAGGATTACCTGAAAAACAGCGGCTATGAAGTGGCTCTGGCTGAAGACGGTTTCGAAGGACTCCAGCTTTTCGAGAGCTTCCAGCCGGACCTCATTCTGCTGGATGTCATGATGCCGGGAATCAGCGGCTTTGAAGTCCTTGAGGAAATCAGACTCATCGACGAAGTGCCGGTGATCATGCTCACGGCCAGACAGGAGGAGGTGGACCGCCTGGAAGGCTTTGATCTGGGCGCCGACGATTACGTGGGCAAGCCCTTCAGTCCCAAGGAACTCATCAAGAGGGTGGAAGCGGTGATCAAACGCACCTATCAGAGCGCCACCAAGACCAAAAAAATCTATTACGGTCCCTTTATCCTGGACAAGGACGCCAACACCTTGAAGAAGCATCACCGGGACATTCCCCTCACCACCAAGGAATACCAGATCCTGGAGGTCTTTTTCAACCATATCGGCATCATCCTCACCAGGGACCAGCTGATCGAGCTGGCCTTCGAGGAATTCTACGAGGGCTTCGACCGCACCGTGGACACCCATATCAAAAGAATCCGGGCCAAGATCGAGGAGGATTCGAAAAATCCCAAATACTTGAAGACCAAGTACGGTGCGGGATATCTCTTTGGAGGAGACAGCGATGACCTTTAGAAAACAGATGATCATCCTGGTGGTCCTGATCATCATCGTCAGCATCCTGGCCAATTCAGTGATTTCAAGCCAGGTCATCGACAGATATTTCAACGATTACATCCAGGACCAGTATGAAAGGGACCTTGAAAACATCTCGGATTACGCCAAACGGCTTCTGGGTGGCGAAATCGAGAGTCTTTCCCAGGCCAAGATCGAACTCAACAAATACCTCTCCGACATGATCGTGGGAATCTCCATCTACAACGGCAATGACGAGCTGGTCCTTTCCGTAGGCAGCCGCATCCTCAGAGGACATTCTCCCATGGGGATGAACAGCGGGTTCCGCAACATGGCGGAGGAAATCGAATACTCCCTTGCCGGGGAGAGCGGCACCGGCACCCTGGAGATCTACCGCCTGGAGACCACCACCTCGAGTGAGACCGTGGGCCTTTTCCAGGCCTATCTCCTGAGAACCGTCACCCTGTCCGGCATCATCACCCTCCTCATCGCCCTGATGCTCCTGGCCTTCATCAGCAAGAAGATGACCAAGGACTTGAAGGCCACGGCCGACCTGGCCCAGGTGGTGGACACGAAGACCCCCTTTGCCCTGACTCCTTCAAAAATCACCGAAATCCAGGGGATCCAGCGGGCGCTTCTGGACCTGGGGACCAAGCTCAAGGTCAAGGAGGGGATCCGCAAGGAAAGAGCGGACCGGATCGCCCATGAGGCCAGAACCCCCCTGACCCTGTTGAAATCCCACATGGAGGGGGTCAAGGACGGCGTGGTGGAGTTTGATGAAAAGCGCCTGGATCTGTGGCTGGGGGAGGTCGAAAACCTGTCGGTGCTGCTGGGGGATCTGAGTCAGATTCTCGATCATCGGGAATCCCTGGCCGTGGTCCGGGAGGACTTTGATCTGAAGCAGACCGTCCAGAAGGTGGCGGATGCCATGCGGATGACCTTCAAGGAAAAGGCCATGACCCTCAAGGTGGTGTTGCCGGAGGAAGCCGTCACCTACCCGCAGGGGAAAAACCTGATTTCCCAGAATCTCTACAATCTCCTCACCAACGCCTTCAAGTACGCCCCGGAAGGGGGCCGGGCAGAGGTGGTCCTTTCCCGGGAGGCGGCCGGCAGGACCGCCATCACCGTGAAGGATTCCGGCAGCACCCTGACCCCTGAAGAGCTCGAAGTCCTGGTCACCCCCTACAGCCGGGGGAGAAACGCCAAAGGGAGCAAGGGCAAGGGCATGGGCCTGAATATCGTCCTGGAAAACACCAGGGCCCTGGGGGGCGAGTTGTCGGTCTATCGTTCCGAAGAGGGCATGACCGCCTTTAGAATCACCCTGCCATAGCCCTTGACTATGAAACAGGAATATCCATCAGGAGGATTCATGGATGCCCGGGTTGATGCCGGGGTGAAAGGGGTATCAAGAAGGTACGGGAGGGTGATGAAATGCCTTTTGGGAATAAACAGCAAAAGCGTTCAAGTACTCACAGCAAGACGAAAAACACCCTGAGAGAGGAAGCCAGGGAGCATTTTTCCGCTGAGAAAAAGGAGATGGACCATGAGCTCCAGAGCCTGAAAAAATCCTTGGATGAGGCCTTTCGAGGAGGCTTCGTCTTTGAAAGAGAAGAAGTCCGGCATAACCACTACCACATTACCCTGGTGCATCCCAGTCGCCAGGAGCGAAAAAAACTGATTATTCGCTTTGAACCCAACCACGCTGAGCTCAAGGGACTATGGCAGTGAGATACCGGAGAAATCCGGTATTTTTTTGCCAAAAAATATTGACAAGAAAAAGAAGGGGGTGTATATTTAAAGTGAAGTTAGCACTCAACACAATAGAGTGCTAATAAAACCAAAGGAAGGGAGTTGTTAAGATGGCTGGATTGGTACCATTCAATTTCAACCCCGTCAGCACTAAAAAATCTGGTTTTGATGACTTCTACAATATGCTGGATGATTTTTTCGCTGACCCGTGGTTGAACTCAAGACGCTCACTGGCCCGGGATACCTTCAAGATCGACGTCATGGAGGACGAGACAGGCTATGTCATCGAGGCGGAGATGCCCGGAGTGAAGCGGGAGGAGATCAAGCTCGACATCAATGAGGGGAAACTGACCATCGGCATCGAAAAGAACGAGGACATCAAGAAAGAAGAGGACAAGTACATCCACAGGGAGCGGAGAATCTGCACCATGAGTCGCTCCATCTACCTCAAGGATGCCGATGAAGACGGCATCAAGGCGACCTTGAAGGAGGGTGTCCTGAGACTCGAAGTCCCCAGAATTGAAAAGGCCGCCAAAGCCCTAGAAATTGAAATTGAGTGATCTCGCCTTAGAATGCACCTAGGCTCACGGGTCTGGGTGCATTTTTCAATATATCAAAAGAAGAAAGGATGAATGCAATTGGCCAGACGCAAGTTCAAGGCGGAGTCCCAGAGACTCCTGGACCTGATGATCAACTCGATCTACACCCACAAGGAGATCTTTTTAAGGGAACTGATTTCCAATGCCTCCGATGCCATGGATAAAATGTACTATAAAGCCCTCACGGAGGAGGCCATCGAATTCAATCGTGATGATTTCAAGATCATGATCGAATACGACAAGGACCGGAGGATCTTGAAGGTTTCCGACACGGGCATCGGGATGACCGAAGAGGAACTCGCCGACAACCTCGGAACCATCGCCAAAAGCGGGACCTTCGACTTCAAGAACAAGGCCGGGAGTCACGACGGCATCGATATCATCGGCCAGTTCGGGGTGGGTTTTTACGCCTCCTTCATGGTGGCCGGCGAGGTCAGGGTGATTTCCAGGGCCTACGGATCAGAGGTCGCCCATGAATGGATTTCCCAGGGGGCCGACGGCTACACCATCGTCGAGGCCCAGAAGGAAGAGGTCGGCACCGAAATCATCATGAAGATCAAGGAAAACACCGAGGACGACAACTACGATGAATACCTGACGGAATACGGCCTCAGGTCCGTGATCAAGAAATATTCCGATTTCATCCGCTATCCCATCATGATGCCAGTGACCCGGTCCAGGGTCAAGGAGGGGACCGAGGACGAATATGAAAGCTATGAGACCATCGAGACCGTCAACAGCATGGTCCCCATCTGGAAGAAAAACAAGGACGAGCTCACCCAGGAGGACTACCGCAATTTCTATCAGGAAAAGCACTACGGCTTTGACGAGCCCTTGAAGACCATCCACTACAATGCCGACGGCATGGTCAGCTTCAATGCCATCCTCTACATCCCCAAGACCATGCCCTTCGATTACTACACCAAGGAATATGAAAAAGGTCTCGAACTCTATTCCAAGGGCGTGCTCATCATGAACAAGAGTGCCGATCTGCTGCCGGACTATTTCAGCTTTGTCAAGGGCATGGTGGATTCCGAGGACCTGTCCCTCAACATTTCCCGTGAAATCCTGCAAAAGGACCAGCAGCTCAAACGCATCGCCAAGAACATCCAGGGAAAAATCAAAAAGGAACTCGTGGCCATGCTTGAAGAGGACCGGGACAATTACAAGCAGTTCTTCGAAACCTTCGGCCGCCAGCTGAAATACGGCATATACGACGGCTTCGGCGTCAACAAGGATGAATTGAAGGACCTCGTCCTCTTCCATTCCTCAACGCGGGAGGACCTGGTCAGTCTCAAGGAATACGTCGAGGCCATGGCCGAGGACCAGAAGTACATCTATTACGCCTCCGGGGATTCCCTGGATAAAATCAAAAAAATGCCCCAGACGGAAATGGTGGCGGAGAAGGGCTATGAAATCCTCTATTTCACGGAGGATGTGGATGAATTCGCCATCCGGATCCTGTCGGAATACGAGGGCAGGACCTTCAAGTCGGTTTCCGGATCCGATCTGGGTTTCGAAACTGAAAGGGAAGAAAAGGAAGAAGACCGGGATGACCGCACCAGGGAGTTGTTCGACTACCTGAAGGACCAGCTCAAGGACAAGGTCAAGGATGTCAGGATTTCAAACCGGCTCAAGCATCATCCGGTCTGCCTGGCCAACGAAGGGGAGGTTTCCATCGAGATGGAGAAAATCCTCAACGCCATGCCCAATGACCAGAAAATCTCCGCCGAGAAGGTCCTCGAAATCAACATCAACCACGAGGTCTATGGCGCCCTGAAGCAGGCCTTTGACCAGGAGGATCTCGAAAAGGTGGGTCTGTATGCCGGAATTCTCTACAACCAGGCCCTCCTCATCGAGGGGCTGCCCATCGAGGATCCCCTGAAGTTCACCGAGGACATCGTCAAAATCATGAAATAACCCAACAGCCTTCGGGCTGTTTTTTTGCCCTGGTGTGCAATTTCAGGACACTTTATGATATAATAAAGCCGTCAAGTTGCATCTACAGGCAGACGGCAGGTCCGTCAGGCCTTGACCAAGGGGGTAAACATGATCAGTCCTGCATTATTGAAACAGGAAATCGATGACATCGACAAGGCGAGACTGGCCTTGGTGGAGAGCTCGAAAATCTTCATCGACTATCTCTTCCAGTTCATCAACGACAAGAATTTCATCGTGGTCCTGACGGACCACCAGGGGAAGAAGTTAGAGACCGTGGGAGGGGAATTCTTCAAGAAGCGGTTCGACCTCAGCGTGCAGCTCAAGGATCCCCTCATGGAGGAGAATGCCACTGCGGGGGACACCGCCATCGACCAGTGCCTCAAGATCAAGAAACCGGTACAGCTGTGTGGCGAGGACCACCAGAATCCCGCCCATCAGAGCCTCTCCTGCTATGCGGCGCCCATCCTCTACGAGGGGGAGCTCCTGGGCAGTCTGTGTCTCACGGAATTCACCCGGGAGCCCAACAAGACCGCCCTGGGACTGGTGATCGCCTCCGCCAAGGGGATTGAAAACCAGGTCTACAATCACCGCAACACCAGCAAGATCGTGGAGCAGTCGAAGTACCAGAACGCCATCGTGGAGAATATTGAAGAAGGATTCCTCACCATCGACAATCGCGGCGTCGTGACCTACATCAACCAGAAGGCGACCCGGATGCTGGCCCTGGATCCCCACCATACCGTGGGTAGATTCATCGGCGACCTCGTGCCCTTCGAACCCATCGTCCTGGAGGTCCTTGAGACCGGGGAAGGCTATGTGGACCGGGAATATGTCCTGACCAACAATGCGGGGCAGAAGATGCATCTGATCAAAACCGCCATGCCCATCAGGGACAACGAGGGCAACCTCACCGGCGTCATCGACATCTTCCGGGAGATCGAGTACATCAAGAACATCGTCAACAAGATGGTGGGGGCCCGGGCCAATTTCACCTTTGACGATATCGTCGGAGAAAGCCCGGTGCTCATCGACGCCATCAACCAGGCGAAAAATGCGGCCAACAGCAATTCCAACGTGCTGATCCAGGGCGAATCCGGCACCGGCAAGGAGCTTTTCGCCCATTCCATCCACAACCACAGCGACCGCAGGAACCAGCCCTTCGTGGCCATCAACTGCGCGGCGATTCCCCGGGAACTCATCGAAAGCGAACTCTTCGGCTATGCCAAGGGATCCTTCACCGGGGGACTCAAGGGGGGCCGTCCCGGCAAGTTCGAGCTCGCCAAGGGAGGCACCATCTTCCTCGACGAAATCGGAGAGCTTCCCATGGATGTCCAGGCCAAGCTCCTGAGGGTCCTGCAGGACAAGCGGGTGACCCGGGTGGGGGGAGACAATATTTTCGACGTGGATGTGAGAATCATCGCCGCCACCAACAAGGACCTTTACCAGGAGGCCCGAAAGAACAATTTCAGATGGGACATGTATTACCGCCTCAACGTCCTCAAGGTGAACATCCCGCCCCTGAGGGACAGAAAAAACGATATTCCGAAAATCGTGGATTTCTTGATTCAAAAGATCAACCGGCGACTGGGCACCCGGGTCAGGGGGGTGGCCCCCGAGGTCCTCGACAGGCTGACCGGCCACGTCTGGGAGGGCAATGTCCGGGAACTGGAAAACGTCATCGAGCAGATGATGAACCGGTGCGGGGAGGATCATCTGGTCCTTGAGCTGCTGCCGGAGGAGTACCGGCACAAAAAAACCGCCTTTCCCATGGAGGAGGACTACAAGATCCAGTCCTTCGAGGAAGCGGAAAAGGATATTTTGCAGAAGGCCCTGAGTTTCTACAAGGGGAACATCACCAAAACCGCTGAAAACCTGAAGGTGAGTCGCAACACCCTCTACAATAAAATCAGCAAGTATCAGATCATGGTGTAGTGTGCAAATATTGCACACTGCTCAAAATATGAACGCCCCCTGCTGAATCCAGTGAACACAAGGGCTCAGTGGTGTCAAAGGATGAAAACGCTCAAAATTTGAGCGTTTTTTCTTTTGGCGATTTTTTGAATCCCGGGGAGACAGGCCTTTGAAGGACTGCCTTTCAGGGTTCTGAGGACTTTGGCATCGGTCTTGCTTGTATATAGAGGCACAACCCAGAAAGGAGGAGCAAATGAATGGATAAACAGTTTTATTCCGATCTGTATAGAACCATGTACCGGATCCGGACCTTCGAGAAGAAGATTGAAGAGTTTTCTATGAAGGGAGAGATTCCTGGTTTTGTTCACCTGTACATCGGTGAGGAAGCGATTGCAACCGGAGTTTGCGCCAATTTGACCCATAAAGACTATATTCAGAGTACCCATCGCGGTCATGGTCACACCATTGCCAAGGGAGCAAGGACCGACCGGATGATGGCGGAACTATTTGGAAAAAGTACGGGATACTGCAAGGGCAAGGGCGGCTCCATGCATATCGCGGATTTCAGCGTCGGCATGCTGGGAGCCAACGGCATCGTGGGTGGCGGATACACCCTGGCCACGGGGGCCGCTCTGGCGGAAAAGATCAAAAAGACCGACAATGTCTCCGTGGTCTTTTTCGGAGACGGCGCCTCCAACCGCGGGACCTTCCACGAAGCCCTCAACATGGCCTCGGCCTGGAATCTGCCGGTGGTTTTTGTCTGTGAAAACAACGAATGGGCCTCCACCACCCCCTATGAAACCACCACTGCCATCAAGGACATCTCCGTCCGGGCCAAGGGCTATGACGTGCCCGGGGTGATCGTGGACGGCAACAATGTCCTCGAGGTCTACGAGGTGGCCGCTCAGGCGATCGAGAGAGCCAGGAAGGGTCTCGGACCCAGCCTGCTGGAAATGAAAACCTACCGGATCAAGGGCCACTACGTGGGAGATCCTGAAATGTACCGGACGGCCCAGGAAGTGCACAAACGCTTCGAGGCCAGTGATCCCATCAAGCGCTACGAGGCCCAGGTTCTCGAAGGCAGGCTCCTGACCCGCAAGGAGATCGACCAGATCATCCAGGAGGTCGATGAAGAAATCGAAGCCGCTGTGAAATTCGCGCTGGAAAGTCCTTTCCCCGATGAAAGCGCTTTGTATGAAGACCTGTACGTAGACTAGAAAAGGAGGTGATATCATGAGAGAAATCACATTTTCACAAGCAACCCTTGAAGCGATGACGGAAGAGATGCGAAGAGATGATACCATCTTTGTCATGGGTGAGGATATCGCCCGACAAGGGGGGATTTTCGGACAATTCAAGGGCCTGCCCGATGAATTCGGAACCGACCGGATCATGGACACGCCCATTTCAGAAACCGCCATCATCGGCGCGGCCATCGGGGCCGCCCTTGCCGGTATGCGTCCCGTGGCGGACATGCACTTTGCGGATTTCATGGGAATCACCATGGATGAGGTGTTCAATCAGATGGCGAAAATCAGGTACATGTTCGGGGGACAGACCAAGATTCCCATGGTCATCCGGGCACCCGACGGGCTGATCCGTTCCGGCGCCGCCCAGCATTCCCAGAGCATTGAAGCCTGGTTCAACAATATTCCCGGAATCAAGGTGGTGGCGCCTTCGAATCCCTCCGATGCCAAGGGCCTCTTGAAGGCCGCCATCCGGAGTGACGATCCCATCATCTATTTTGAAAACAAGGACCTGTACCGTCAAAGCGGTCCGGTTTCAGAGGAAGAGGAACTCCTGGTGGAAATCGGCAAGGCCAGAGTGGTCAAGGAGGGTAGAGACGTCACCATCGTTTCCTACTCCGTCATGATGCAGAGCGCCCTCGAGGCGGCCGGAATTCTGGAAGGGGAGGGTTACAGCGTCGAAGTCATCGACCTGATCACCCTGTCCCCCTTCGATGAGAAAACCGTGATTGAATCGGTGAAAAAGACCCACCGGCTGCTGATCGCCCATGAGGCGGTGAAAAAAGGCGGACTCGGCGGCGAGGTGGCCGCCGTGGTGGCGGAGGAAGCCATTGATTACCTCGACGCCCCCATCATCCGGGTAGGTGCGAAATTCACGCCGGTTCCCTTCAGTCCCACCCTGGAAGAGGCCTACCGCCCTAAAACCCAGGAAATCGTCGACGGCATCCGGGGCATGTTCAAATAGTTGGCATCTTCAAAAAAAGAGTCGAATTTCATGTTTTGCAAACCTTTTTCAAGGACATGTCTGGGGACTTGTGCTATGATATGAGTAATTTCAAGACAGGTGGGTTTCTCGAGTCAGAGGGGAAGCGAGCTGCCTCACAGGTTCTTGAAAGGTTTTCAAATAAGTAGAAAATAGAGGAGGATTATTATGAAAAAAAGTTTATGGATGGTATTGATGCTCGTAGTCATCGTAGGCGTTTTCGCAGTGGGTTGTGCTGCTGAAGAGCCTGCACCGGCGCCTGCAGAAGAACCGGCTGCGGGTGAAGAAGCGCCTGCTGAACCGGCGGTTGAATTTCCCAAGATGAACCTGAACATGAGTGTGTCCACTTCAGACACGTCATCCTGGTACAAGGGTGGGGAATACTTCGGTGAACTGCTCAGCGAAAAAACCGGCGGCAATGTGACCGTGACGGTCTATGCCAATGAGCAGCTTTCCAGCGGATCCCAGACCAAGGGTATCGAGCAGCTTCAAACCGGAGTCACGGATCTTTCCTTCCACTCCACCATCATCTATTCGATCCTGGCTCCTGAGTTCGGCGTTATTTCACTGCCCTGGCTGCTGCCCAATGAAGAAAAGGCCGATGCCGCCCTGGCCGGTGCCGGCGGAGACGCCATCAACGAAATACTTCTGGCCAACAATGTCATGCCCCTCGGCTTTGGAGAAAACGGTTTCAGACAGATCACCAACAATGTGAAGGAAATCAAGACCCCCGCCGACATGGATGGTCTCAAGATCAGGATTCCCGGAATCAACATGTACATCGACCTCTTCAAGGAGCTGGGTGCCGACCCCACGAGCATGAACTTCTCTGAAGTCTTCACCTCCCTGCAACAGGGCACCATCGACGGTCAGGAAAATCCCCTTTCCATCATCACCACCAGCAAGCTCTATGAAGTCCAGAAGTACATTTCCCTGTGGAACTATTCCTATGACCCCATCGTACTGGGTATCAACAAGGACCTCTTCGATTCCATGTCTCCAGAGCTTCAGGAGATCTTCATCGAAGCCGGTCAAGAAGCCACTGAATATCAGAAGAAACTCAATCGTGAAGAAGGCGCCGCCGCTGTGGCACTCCTTGAAGCCGAAGGCATGACCGTGACAGCCCTTACGGATGAAGAAATCGCCGTCTTCCAGGAGAAAATGGTACCGGTTTACGAGAAATACGAAGAAATCATCGGCAAGGACCTGATTGACGCATTCAGAGAGTAGCAGGCATCCTGTAGGAAAAGGATGATCAAAACGGGTGATGTGGCTTCTTGCAAGCCACATCACCATTATAAGGCGGTGATCAAGTGATTAGATTTTATGACGATTACATTGAGAAGATTTTCAAGTGGGGACTGGTGATCAGTCTGGCCGTCATGGCGACCCTGAACTTTTCCAATGTCATCTCGCGTTATGTGATACATGCTTCAATATCCTTTACCGAGGAATTGACCACCAACCTCTTTGTCTACAACACCTTTTTCGGTGCGGCACTGGGTGCCAGACGGGGGGCTCATCTGGGACTGACGATTCTGAGTGAATTAGTCCCGCCGAAGTTCTCGAAATGGATCATCGTGCTCAGCAGTTATGCCTCGGCGGCGCTCTTTTTTGTGCTGGTCTACTTCGGTTACGGAATGACCAAATCCCAGTTTGATTTCGGGCAGACCACGGCGGCCCTGGGACTGCCGGAGTGGTGGTTCGGTCTGGCGATTCCCGTGGGTGCCTTTGTGATCGGAATCAGCTTTTTGATTGCCGGTACGGAATACATGATCAAGGAGGGGAAATAAATGGGTCCTGTCGGTATTACGCTTTTTTTACTTTTCTTCGTCCTGCTCATTTTCAATCTGCCCATCGCCTCCGCCTTGGGACTGGCCTCTGTCGTGACCCTGCTGGCCTTTGATCTGCCCACCCGGGTCTATGCCTATACCATGTTCTCCGCCACGGCGAAATTCACTTTGCTGGCCATTCCCTTTTTCATCCTCGCGGGGATGATCATGGAAAGGGCGGGGATTTCAAGAAGGCTCATCGACTTCGCCAACAAGTCCGTCGGCCATCTCAAGGGCGGCCTGGCCATCGTCACCGTGGTCACTTCATCATTTTTCGCAGCAATCTCAGGTTCAGGACCGGCCACCGTGGCGGCTTTGGGATCGATTCTGATTCCGGCCATGGACGAGGAAGGTTATGACAAGGGGATGGCTTCAGCACTCGTCGCAACCTCAGGCGCCATCGGCATCATCATTCCCCCGAGCATCGCTTTTGTGGTCTACGGGGTCGTGGCACAGGTTTCCATCGGCAAGCTCTTCATCGCGGGGATCGTGCCGGGACTGGTCTTCGGCCTGTCACTCATCGTGGTGAGCCTGATCGTTTCACGAAAATACGAACTCAAGACCCACAAGGTGGCATCTCCCAAGGAAATGCTGCTTTCACTCAAAAATGCCTTTTGGGGTTTAATGACTCCCGTCATCATTCTAGGCGGCATCTACAGCGGGGTCTTCACCCCGACAGAAGCCGCCGGCGTTGTGGTTTTTTACGGCCTTTTCGTTGGATTCTTTATCTATAAAGAGTTGAAGTTCAAAGACCTTTTTGAGTTGCTGGTCGACGCCTCCATCAGTTCAGCGACGGTGATGCTGATCGTGGCATCCGCTTCGGTATTTGCCTGGCTCATCACGACCCAGGGTGTGGCCAACAATATCGCCAATGCCATGACGTCATTGACCATGAATCCAATCATCATTCTCTTGATGATCAATATATTCCTGCTGGTGGCCGGCATGTTCATCGACGCCATCAGCGCCATGTACATTCTGCTGCCGATCTTCATTCCCATCCTCAACGCGGTGGGCGTGGATCTGACCCTTTTCGGCGTGATCATGACGGTGAATCTGGCCATCGGCCAGGTGACGCCACCGGTGGGGGTCAATCTCTATGTCGCCTGCGGCATCTCGAAAATCGGCATGAATCAGATTTCCGCCTCCGTGGTGCCGTTCTTGATCGCCTCCATCATCGCCCTGATGGTCATCACCTATGTCCCGGCCATCACCCTCTGGCTGCCGACCTTGATGGGACTCTAACATGGGATTCAAGGACTGCGTCATCACACCCGGCAGACAGATTTTCGCCAGAATCCTTCCCGGGAGCGATCTGCTCCCGGCCATTGAAGCGATCTGCCTCAAGCATGGGATCAAATCCGCCAGCATCAGCACCTGCATCGGTTCACTGAAACAACTGGCCTATGTCTATGCCATCGAAGACCCGTCGAGTTTTTTCAAGATCAGGTATTCCGAGCCCCTGGTCAAAAAAGGGATTTTCGAGTTCATCGGCAGCCAGGGCTTTGTCGGTCTGGACCAGGAGGGCAGGCACCAGATCCACCTGCATGCCCACATGAGTGATGAGCACATGACGCTGTACAGCGGTCATCTGGTGGCTCAGGGGAACCTGGTCCTGGCGACCATGGAAATCCTGATCAACGATCTGGGTGAGGCTCCCCTGGGAAGAAATTATCACAAAGAAAGCGGGTTCTATTTTTTGGAACCCCTCATCGAGGAGTGAAAATATATGGCAGAAATAATGAGAATGCCTAAACTCGGTCTGACCATGGTCGAAGGAAAAATCGGCAAGTGGTTCAAGGCGGAGGGAGATCGGGTCAACACCGAAGAAGAACTTCTACAGGTGGAAACCGACAAGATCACCAACACCGTCAATGCGACCCGAAGCGGTGTCATTCTGAAGATTCTCCGGGAGGAGGGTGACAAGGTACCGGTCAAAATGCCCATCTGCATCATCGGTGAAGCCGGAGAGGAGTTCGAAGCCCTTCTGGCCGAAGGGGGAGCCGTGGAGAAGGCGCCTCAGGAAGAGGCGGCACCCCCTTCCCCCGATCTTCCCCGGGAAGCCCCCGGGGGGAGCCCCGGCACCGGAGAAATCCTGGCCTCTCCCATCGCCAGGCGCCTGGCCCGGGAAAAGGGCATCGATCTCGGCCTGGTGACGGGAACCGGACCCAAGGGACGGATCGTTGAAAAGGATATCCTGGCCTTCAAGAACGGCCCCAGAATGTCCCCCACCGCCAGGGTCGTGGCGGCCCAGCGGGGGGTGGATACCAGCGGCCTGAGCCGGTCCACCCGGGTCATGAAGGAGGATGTCCTCCGCCTGGCCGGGGAGCAGGATCGCCTGGGCGGATTCAAGCCCGCGGAGGAAGCCCGCCCCATGTCAGGCATGCGGGAGATCATCGCCCGGCGGATGCAGGAAAGCTGGCTGACCTCCCCCATGGTGAATTACGACCTCAAGGTGGACACCACCCAGCTCAAGGCCTTCAAGAACCAGGTGGCCGCCAGGCAGAAAGTGACTTATACGGACCTGCTCAGTGCCATCGTCTCAAAGGTGGTCCTGGAGTTCCCCCTGCTCAACTGCAGCATTGAAGACCAGCAGATCGTGACCCGGAATTTCGTCAACCTCGGCGTGGCCGTCGCCCTTGACGAGGGCCTCATCGTGCCGGTGGTGAAATACGCCAATACCATGAGCCTGTCAGAGCTCTCGTCAGAAATCCAGCGACTCGTGGAGGGAGCCAGGAACAACACCCTGGAACCTGAAGCCCTTCAAGGAGGGACCTTCACCCTGACCAATCTCGGCATGTACGAAGTGGAATCCTTCACCCCGGTGATCAATCAGCCGGAGGTGGCCATTCTCGGCGTCACCGCCATCAAGGATACCGTGGTGGTCAAAAACGGCGAAATGGTGATCGCTCCCCTGATGAATCTGTGCCTGAGTGCCGATCATCGTGCCGTGGACGGCGCCGTGGCGGCCCAGTTCATGGCACGACTCAAGGAAGTGATTGAGAATCCGGGACAACTTTTATTGTAATGACAGGGAGGCAGACTATGAAAATTGCAGTTCTGGGTGGCGGGCCGGGCGGCTACGTCGCCGCCATCAAGGCGGCACAGCTGGGTGCGGCAGTCACCCTGATTGAAAAGAAATGGCTCGGCGGCACCTGTCTGAACGTGGGGTGCATCCCCACCAAGGTGATGCTTCATACCGCCGAAATCATGGATACCCTCAAAAACGCCCATCTCTACGGGGTGCAAGCCCCGCAGTTCAGTATCAACCTGACCCAGGTGCAGGGTCGCAAGACCCAGGTCGTGGATCAACTCGTGGAGGGGGTCCGGGGACTGCTCCTCTCCAACGGGGTCACCATCCTTGAAGGCCGGGGAGAGCTTGTCACCGACCACCGTCTGAAGGTCACTCTCAAGGACGCGACGACTCAGACGGTGGATTTCGACTACTGCCTGCTGGCCACGGGAAGCGAACCCGCCACCGTGCCGCTGCCGGGAATGGACTCAGAAGGGGTCATCGATTCCGATGAAGCCCTGTCCCTTCAGGAGATCCCCGAGAGCCTCGTGGTCATCGGCGGCGGCGTCATCGGGGCGGAATTCGCCCAGGTCTACTCCAATTTCGGGTCCCGGGTCCATGTGGTTGAAATGGCCCCTCAAATCCTGCCCACCTTCGATCCGGAACTGACTCAAGTGATCCACCAGCAGCTTTCAGAGCAGGGGGTCGAGATCATGACCGGGGCCAGGGTCCTGGGGATCGAAGCCGGGAATCCTCTTTCGGTGAAGGTCAGCCACGACCAGAAGGAGTCGGTTTTGAAGGCCTCCAAGGTGCTGGTGGCCGTGGGCCGCAGAGCCGTGGTGAAGAATCTGGGTCTCGAAGCCGTGGGCATCAGGCTTGAAGGCGGCCGGATCCAGGTCAATGACCGGATGAAGACCAGTGTGCCCAATATCTACGCCATCGGGGACTGCAACGGCAAAACCATGCTGGCCCATGTGGCCTCCGCCCAGGGCATCGTGGCCATCGAGGATATCTTCAAAAAGCGGGTCCACATGGACTTCAGAACCATTCCCTACGCCGTCTACACCCATCCGGAAATCGCCGCAGTGGGCCTTGACGAGGCCCAGGCGAAGGCAAGGGGCTATGAGGTCAGGGTGGGCCGGTTCCCCTTGAGTGCCAACGGCAAGAGCCTGATCGTGAATCAGACCGGTCTGGTGAAAATCGTCGCCGACCAGAAGACCAAGGAAGTTCTCGGCTGTCAGATCGTCGGCCCCAGGGCCACGGACCTCATCGGCATCATCGGGATGGCGATCCGCCTCGAGGCCACGGTGGAGGAACTGATTTCCACCATCCAGGCCCATCCGACGATTTCCGAGGCCATCACAGAAGCGGCTCACGATGTATTTGAACAGGCGATACATCTGCCGATATAATCCTCCAGATTTCCCCCCTATGAAGCGGCGCCCGAAAACGGGTGCCGCTTTTTCTGTCGGGAGACGGTGGAATTAAAAATGTTGCCGGGGGAATTCCCCAGGGTATAATTTTCAGTGACAAGAAAAGTCAAAGACAAGGAGGAATCATATGAAACCCTTGACCATCGCCGACAAAGCCATCCTCAGACCCTATTTCGACGCCTTCGAGGTCAGGGCCTCGGAAATATCCTTTACCAACCTCTTCATGTGGCGCCACAAGTACCATTTTCACTATGAAATCCTGGAGGGATTCCTCTACTTCATCAATGTCAAAAACCCCGATACCCGTTATTATTCCCAGCCCATCGGGGATTACACCGATGCCGGACGACTGAAAGAATCCCTGGCGGCCTTGAAGGCCAGGGAGGGGGAGGTGGTCTTCAAAAAGGTGGACGGGACCTTCCTGGAGGCGGTCAGGACCCTGGGAATCCCCCATGAGGCCAGGGAAGAAAGGGACGCCTTCGATTACCTGTATGATTTTCAAGGACTCCGGGATCTTCCCGGCAAGGACTACCACAAAAAGAAGAACCATGTCAACAAATTCCTAAAGACCTATGAAAACTGGCAGTACCTGAAGCTTGATGAAGACACGCTGCCTCTGGCCAGGGCCGTCAATGACGCCTGGTTCGAGGGGGTGGAGGAGGCGGACCTGCTGAGTGAAAAACAGGCCATCGAGGAGGCCTTCAATCATTTGAAGGCGCTGGATTTTACCGGTGGACTCATCACCATTGATGAAAGTCCCGCGGCCTTCACCCTGGGCGAGGCCTTGAATGGGGATACCCTGGTGGTCCACATTGAAAAAGCCCTGGGGCCCTATCAGGGTCTCTATGCCATGATCAACCAGCAGTTTCTCCAACACCAGCCGGAGGGCTTCGTCTATGTCAACCGGGAACAGGACCTGGGCATCGAAGGGCTGAGAAAAGCGAAGCTCAGCTACCGGCCCGTGGGCTTTGTGGCAAAGCACATCCTCAGACTTTGAGACAGGGCCCCGGTGGGGGTGGAATGGAAAGGAGTTGTCGCACCATGAAAAAGAACCGGTTGACGGGCATCTTCGGCGGCATCCTGGGCCTGGTCCTGGGTGTCCTCGGCGGTGGATTTCTGGGCCTGGTGGTGGGGGGGACTTTTCTAGGAGGCCTGGACATTCACCAGGCCACCGGCCTTGAAGGTTACGAACTGGCCGCCTATGCAGGGGCCTTCCTCGGTGGTCTTGCCATGACCGTGGTGGGATACAGGCTGGCCAGGAAAGACCCTGGCAGGGGCTGAAGAAAACCCTGTCAGGAAATATCCCTCCGCCCATGGTGGGCAGGGGGAGGGCAGGGGGCGGTATGAAAAACGGCCTCGAGAAACCGCCTTGGCTGCTGATCAGTGGACCAGGGTGTTGCTTAGGGAGGGTTAGAGTGAGTTATCGAATGTATCAAAGAAGAGAGGAAATCCGCCGGCGGCTTGAAAGTGAAGGCAGGGTTCTTGCCCGGGAGCTGGCCCTGGTCTACGGGGTCAGTCAGGAGACGATCCGCAAGGATTTTGAAGACCTGTCCGGGATCGAGGGCATCGAGCGTTTCCATGGCGGCCTGAAAAAAGACAACCATAGGATGGCCGGCTACCACTACCAGTACCGGCAGTCTGTTTCGGTGCATGTGGATGAAAAAAAACGGATTGCCTTCAAGGCCTTCCAGTTGATCGAGGAGGGGGACTGGGTCTACCTTGACGGCGGCACCACGGTTTCATACCTCTTCAATCATCTGGCACTGAGAAAAGGAGTCACCTTCATCACTCCGAATCTGATCCTGCTGATGCGGTATCTCACGGAGGATCTCGAGGCGGTCTTCAAGAAGCAGGAGCACCGGCTGATTTTCGTGGGTGGCGAAATCAGCCCCAATATCTACACCACCCACGGCGTGCACTTCAACAAAGGGCTGGAGGATTTCAATTTCGACAAGATCTTCTTCAGTGTCGACGGCATCGATCTGAAGGGGGGGATGACCAACTCCGATGAAATCCCCTATGAGATCATCCAGCAGGTCAGGGGCAGGGCAAAGGAAAAGATTCTCCTCGTCGACCATTCGAAATTCGGGGGGGTGGGGCAGCGGATCGCCATGCAGTTCAAGGATCTGGACTGCTTGATCACCGATGAGCGGCTTCAAACCCCCTGGTTGAAGCTGATGAAAACCCACGGCATTGCCTATATCAAGGCTTAAAACCAATTAAATCCCAGAAATAGAGTGAAAAAGTCCAAGTTATTAACAATCTTAACCTTGTTTTAACTTGGACTTTATTTTTTTTTGCCCATGGCTGTGTTAACTTGGCTGTGGAGGTAAGCCATGAAAAAAGAAACTTTGAAAAGTATCCTGTTGATGACACCCTTCATCGTCCCCCTGATCCTCTTCTGGCTCATCCCCCTCTTCATGGGGCTCATGATCAGTTTCACGGACTGGGATTATATTTCACCGAAGTTCAACTGGGTGGGCCTCTACAACTACCGGGATCTCTTCACCGACCCTGATTTTTTAAGGGCCCTGACCAATACGGCGGTTTTCGGGGCAGGCACGATTTTTTTCACCATCGCCCTGGGACTCTTCTTCGCCGTGCTGCTGCGGAAGCATTTCAGGGGTTCGAGGTTCTATCAGATGGCCATCTTCAGTCCCTGGATCACCCCCGCCGTGGCCGTGGCCCTGGTCTGGTCCTGGATTTATGAACCGGACCGGGGCTATGCCAATTTCGTCCTGGAACTCCTGAGTCTGGAACCTCTTGGATGGCTGCACAGTTCAGAAACCGCCATGCTGGGCATCGTCATCTTCACGGTCTGGAAGTCCATCGGCTGGACCATGCTGTTTTACCTGGGAGCCCTCGAACGGGTCCCCAGAAGCGCCTACGAGGCGGCCTACCTCGATGGCTGCAATCCCCTGAGCCAGTTCTACCACATCACTCTGCCCTTGATTTCCCCCACCACATATTTTCTGGTCATCATCAATCTGATCCAGAGCATACAGGTCTATGACCAGATCCAGATCATGACCCAGGGAGGCCCGGGCGGCAGTACCACCACCCTCCTGTACCTCTATTACGAAAAGGCTTTTCAAAACTTCCAGATGGGGCCGGCCAATGCCGTGGCGATCGTGATTCTGTTGTTGATTCTGGGCCTGTCGGTCCTGAGTTCCAGAGCCGGCCGGCGCTACATACATTATGAATAGGAGGGTGCCATGAATCGAAAGTATCAAGGAGTCCATCTGGTCATCAAGCATGCCGTGCTGCTCTTGTTTTCCGGTCTGTTCCTCTTCCCCTTTCTCTGGATGGTGATGGGAGTCTTCAAGACCAACAACGAAATCTGGCAGCACCCCCATCAACTGCTGCCGGGATCCTTCGACTGGCTCAGAGTCATCAAGTCGAGTCTGACCCTCGGCTTCGAAGGGTATATCCTCAACAGTTTCATCGTAGGCATTCTGGGAACCATTGTGATGCTGGCCGTGGTCACATTCTTCACCTACGCCCTGGTCTTCATGAAGGGCAGGTACAGTGAAGTCATCTTTTTCATCGTGCTCAGCACCTACATGCTCCCTTCGGCGGTGACCTATGTGCCCTCCTACATCATCCTGGCCAACATGAACCTGCTGGACACCCTCACCGGCCTCATGATCTCCAACCTGCCCAATGTTTTTGCGGTCTTCTACTTGAGGCAGTCCTTCATGAAAACCAGTGTCGAATACCTGGAAGCGGCACGAATCGATGGAGCGGGCCACCTCAAGACCCTGTGGCATGTGGTACTCCCCCTGAACAAGTCGGCCTTCTACACGGTGTTTGTCCTCACCTTCGTGCAGCAGTACAACAACTACATGTGGCCCAGCATCATGCTCAAGAGCCAGGACAAGTATCTGATTTCCCAGGGACTCAGACAATTTTTCATACAGGACGGCGCCTATGGCATGAACTGGTCCGAGGTCATGCTCGCCAGCACCATTGCCATCATTCCTGTGGTCGTCGTCTTCATGCTGGGTCAGCGCTGGTTCATCACCGGCATCACAGAGGACAGTGGCATCAAATAAAAAAGGAGGAACAATCATGAAAAAACTTTGGATTGCGGCAATGCTTGCCACCCTGCTGGTCACGGGTTGCACTCAGGAATCAGAAATCATCGAGCAGACCGCCCCGGCAGCCGAGGAGGTTTCTGAATCGACCGAAACCGTTGAAATTGAATTCTGGCATGCTCTCGGAGGCACACTGGGTGACGGCCTCCATGAAATCATTGCGGCCTACAACGCTTCCCAGGACCGGTATGAAGTAGTTCCGGTGGTCATCGGTTCCTACAGCGAAATCGACGAAAAACTTCAGGCGGCCTATGCCGGCAACAATGTGCCCGCCCTGGTCGCCGGCGGTTCTCACGATGTGTTTTATGCCAAGGGTCTCGTGGAGTATTTTGAAGACTACATGCCTCAAAGCTACGACAAGGGGGATATCGTGGGAGGCTTCATGAAGGCGGCTGTCATGGAGGGGAGAATGGCCTTTGCTCCCGCCTACGGGACTTCCCAGGTGATGTACTACAACAAGGCGGTTCTTGAGGAGGCGGGTCATTCAGCCGGGGATTTGAAGTCCTGGCAGACCCTCTCGGCCCTGCAGGGGGATATCATCGGCATGGACACCGGCCTCAACACGATCGAGTATGTCTGGGAACCCATGTGGGGACCTGACAACATCGCGGACATCGTCTCTTCGAACGGCGGCCGGTTCATTTCAGAGGATGGTGAAACCGTGACCATCAACTCCCCGGAATGGGTGGAGGTGCTGGAAGCCATGAGACAGTGGCTCCACGAAGACCAGATCATGCGAATCCACTCCGGCGGCCAGGGCTGGGAATACTGGTACAAAACCATGGACGACTGGGTCTACGGCAAATCCCTGGGTTATACCGGTTCCCCGGGAGATTATGTGATCGCCCTCGAGGCCGTCAAGGAAGCCAGGGCCCAGGGCTATAAAAATGAATTCGCCGTGACCCACCAGCCCGGATGGGGCGACAAGGATCCCGCCCCCTATTTCTACAGCATGATGTATTTCATTCCTAAAAACAAAAGCTTGTCAGAGGAAGAAAAACTCGGAGCGGCGGATTTTGTCACCTTCGCCACCAATACGGAGAATACGGCAAAATTCAGCATTGCGACCGGCTATGCGGCGGTGAGAAATTCCGTGCTTGAACTGCCGGAATACCAGAGCTATCTTGAATCGAATCCCGATGCCGACGCGGCGCTCAAACAAATCGATCAGTTCGCCGTCCCGGCCTTCATCGACCCCACAGGCGGGGCCATCACCGAAGCCTTGAGGGAAGCGGTGGACCTGGTTCAGATTGAAAACAAACCGGTCCAGGAAGTGCTTGATGCCGCACAGGAAAAAGCCCAGAGAGAACTGGACAAACTGAAATAGCCATGAGGGGAGCTTCGGCTCCCTTTCATTTGGAGGGTTTTGTCAATGATTATGAAGCACACCCTAGAAAAACAGTCCTTTGAAGTCCGGTTTTCCTTCGATCATCCGCCCCGGGGACTCTATCTCAAAAGCGGGCTGGCCACAAGCCACTACGCCCGGGTGCAGGTCTTTGATCCGATGAAGATATTGATCGGCGAAATATTCCACGGCTTCGGAAAAGATTTTGAAGCCCTCCTGACCGGAGAAGAGGAGGCCAGTCTCAACGGCAAAAAGGCGTCTCTTCGGCAAGGTGAATACCAGGTCAGGATAGAAATCTACGGACAGGAATTGCCAGTGGACTGGGAGCTGGTGGTGGAGGAGAATCCTTCACCGGAGGTCATGCCCCGGCACACTTTGATGGAAGAAGCCTGGTTTGAACCAGAGAGGGGCAGGGAAGCGGCAATGGCGCCAGGCCGCTATCTGAAGGGTGATTTCCACGGTCATACGCAGCTTTCAGATGGCGATTTGAGCCATCCTGAAGCCCTGGAAGTGATGGCATCGCGCGGGCTGGATTTCATGGCTCTGACGGAACACAACCGGGTGGGCTTCGGGCAAAAAAAGACTCCGGTGCGGTTGATTCCCTCTTTTGAGCTGACCCTGCCCAAGGGCCATCTCAATATCCACGGGGTCAAAGACCCCCTGCTGTTCACGGACACGGGGCTGACGGATGAAGCCATGAAACGGGTGGTGGACCGTTACAAGGGGGAAGCCAACATCTCCTTGAACCATCCCTTTCTGGAACCCTGGGCTTATCATGATGACACCTTGACAATCAAGGATCTCGATACGATGGAAATCATCTGTGACCCCACCTACAGCGACAGCCTCAAGGCCAACCGGGAGGCCCTGGGATTTCTGAAATTTCTCTGGAACAAGGGTTTCACTCTTTATGGCATCGGGGGGAGTGACGCCCATCTTCGACCGGAGAATTTCAATCCCATGGCGGTGGAGCCTTCCATTTACGGGGATCCGGCCACCTACGTGTTTTCCAGGAGTCTGTCCGTCGAGGGGATTCTTGAAGGGGTGAAAAAGGGTGACGTGGTGGTCTCAAGATATTTTCAGCCCATCCCCCTCATCGGAGGCGGAAAAATTCGACCGGGGGACAGCATCACTGAGAAGATGCCCTTCGACTACCTCGTGGAGGTCCGAAATCTGCCGGCTGGCAAGGAGTACCGGATCAATCTGCTCTTCAACAATGAAATCGTCAAGACAGGGCCCCTTCAAAACGGCGGGAACAGACTCCTGGAAAACGCCCATCGGGTTTTTGAAGGATCCACGGCGTCCTTCAAGTGGATGGCCGTGGAGATTCTCGGCCATGACGATGAAGTGATTTCCTGGATCAATCCCATTTATCAGGGGGAGGTCAATCCCTCGAATCCCCTGGTCCACCACCTGGTGGGAGCGTATCGTCATGGGTAGGATCAAGGGGATTCTCTTCGACAAGGACGGCACCCTGATCGAGTTCGAATCCTCGTGGCACAGAATCATGGGGACTTTCTTCCAAACGCTGGATGAAGGGTATGGTTTCTCCCGGGAAAAAATTGAAGCCCTGAAACGCTATGCCGGCTATGGGGAGGAGAGCTTTGAGAGGGAATCCCCTATCCAGTCGGTATCCACTCATGAAATCCTTTGGAGATTCCAGAGGATTCTCAGACCGGAGGATGAGGGTTTTTTCCAGGTTCTGCTGGAACTTTTCAATGCCGCGGCAAAGGAAGGAGCCTCCCGCGTCACTCTGTTGGAGGGGGTCAAGGAGACCTTGACGGCCTTGAAGGAAAAGGGTTATTATTTAGGTATCGCCACCGCCGACACCCGGGCCTCCACCCTGGAGAGTCTGTCAGTCGCCGGGATTCTGGATTATTTTGATTATCTGGGGGTCGACGACGGCCTGGTACCGCCCAAGCCCGATCCCGGACATGCCCTGCTTTTCGCCCGGAAGGCGGGGATCGGACTGGAGGAGATTCTGATTGTCGGCGACAGTCTCAGTGATTATTTGTTTGCCCAGAACGCCGGGGTTCCATTTGTGGGCATCCGGGCCGGCTACAATCAATTCAGTGAAATGGAGGAGGAGGATCTCATCATCGCCGACGGCATCGGCGAAATCATCGAGAATCTCAAACTGCTATGAATAATTTCATGTTCGATCTGCTCGGCTGGGTGTTTTTTCTCCTCGGCAGCGTGGTCTACACCGCCCATGGTCTGATACAGGGGGACCTTCTTTCGGCCCTGGGGGGGCTGGCCTTTGTCATCGGCTGCATCTGTTTCATGGTGCCCATTGTCCATTACATGAAAAAAAAGAAGTGACTTTTGAAAAAGCCGCTTCTTTTTTTATTAAAGGCACTGCTTGGAATCGTAGTAGCGCTGTTTGATCTGGGTGATCCGGGGGCAATTGGAGAGCCCCAGGGAGCCGTGCTCGATCAGGTCGTAAAGGTAGCCCTCCACCCGGGCGAGCTTGACGCAGCCGATTTTCCGGTCCTTCACCTGGATATCCACGGTGATATCGTCGAGAATCCTGGCCGGCCGGGTGGACAGGGCGATGACCCGGTGGCCGATGAGAAGGGATTCCTGGATGTCATGGGTGACGAAGATGATGGTCTTTTTCTCCTCTCCCCAGAGTTTGCGGGTGAGCTCGAGCATCTTGTGCCTCAGGGGGGCGTCCAGGCCCTTGAAGGGTTCGTCCATGAGGAGGACGTCACTGGGCATGGCGAAGGCTCTGGCCAGGGCCAGCCGCTGCATCATCCCCCCGGACATCTGGCGGGGGTAGTAGTTCCGAAAGGGGAGGAGTTCCACCTTGTCGAGCCAGCTCTTGACATAATCGTCGAGGTCCCTGGCGGCGATTTTGTCCCTCAGGACGAATTTCAAATTGTCCTCGGCGTTTTTCCAGGGGAGGAGTCTGGGTTCCTGGAAAACATAGCTGATCCGGTCGTGGTCGAGATTTTCCACCTGCCCCTCATCCTGACGGTCAAGACCCGCCAGAATATTGAGAAGGGTGGTTTTGCCGCAGCCCGAGGGGCCCACGATGCAGGTGATTTCCTTGTGGGGGAGATCGAGGGTGAAATCCTCGAGGACCTTGAGGTGGTCGTAGCCCTTGGAGATGTGCTCGAGCCGTATGCTATCCATGGTTGAATTTCCACCTTTCCATGTGACGTTCCAGTTTAAGAAGCAGTTTTTGAAACAGCAGGCCGATCATGACGATCAAAAGGGTGAGGCTCAGGATCCGGTCCGTGGCGAAGGAGGTCTTGGCGTAGGCCATCTCGGCCCCGAGTCCCGACTGAACCGTCAGAAGCTCCGCCATGATGACGGTTTTCCAGGTGATGCCCATGGCCACCTTGAGACCGGAGAAGACATGGGCCGAGATACCGGGGAAGATGATGTCCGTGGTGATCTTGCTTTTTTTGATCTTGAACACCCTGGCCATTTCCAGGAGGGCGCCGTCGATTCCCTTGAGCCCCTCGAGGGTGTTGATGGTGATCACCGGCAGGATGGTCATGAGGATGATGAAAATGACGATCTGGGAGTTCAGGGGAAACCAGATCAGGGCCAGCAGGATCCAGGAAATTCTCGGAATCACCTGAAGGGCCAGGAGATAGGGATAAAAAATCCTCTCAAAGGGTTTGAAGTAGTGGATCAGAAAGGCCAGGACGACGGCCAGGACCGTTGACAGCAGATAGGCGCTGACGCCTCTGAAAACCGTCAGGCCCAGGTCGACATAAAAGTCACCCTTGACCAGATAGGCGGCCATGCCCTGCAGGACCACCCAGGGAGACGGCAGAATCACCGGCGAGGTGAAGAAGGCGGCAGACTGCCAGAGGCCGAGAAAAACCAGGGCGGCGGTGAATTTGTTCTGATGGGGTGAGATTTTCGACATGTGGACAAACCCTTTCTTAGTTCAGATGATAGAAATCTTCCTCAGGCAGCCTTCCTCCCACCATTTCAGGATTGAATTCAAGCCAAAGACTGAAATAATCGTTCAATTGTGTTTCAATGGATTCATCGATGAGATCAAGATTCAGATTTTTGATGGAGGCCAGCAGAATCGCTTCGTCCTGTCCCTTGAGGTATCGGGCACCCAGGGCGGCGGCCTCCTCGGGATGGTCATTCATCCAGTCGATGGCCTCCCGGTAGGCCTCGTTGAGGACCGGCGCGAAATCCGGATGGGCCTCCATGAAGGTCCGGTCCATGACCAGACCGGAATTGGGGATCCGATGGCCGAAGACCTTGTCCCATTCCGCGTCGAAATCGAGGATGATCCGGGCCTCGGGCTTGCTGGCCAGAATCCGGGAGACATAGGGGTCCCTCAGGCTGTAGACCTCGATGTCCTTCAAGTCGTTGAGGATCATGTTGGTGAGTTCGGTGAAGGAGAAGAACTGATAATCGAGATCCTGGACCGGATCGAAATCCGTATTGTTGAGAATCAGCTGGTTCATGGTGAAGGCCACGGGTCCTCCCTTCATGGAGGTCCAGATGGCCCGGCCCTTGAGGTCTTCATAGCCGGTGACGGCATCGCTTTCACTGATGAGGAAAAAGCTCGCCCCGTAGGTGGCGTTGATGAGGACCACGGGGAGTCCCTTGTTGTAAATGTTGGCGGACTCCTGTACACTCATCATAGAGCCTTGAACGTCATTTTTCAAGATTTTTGCCGTCGCTTCCTCCCGGGTGATGTGGATTTGAGTCTCGAGGGTGTAGTCTTCCCCGAGGGTTCCCTCCTCCATCATGTACAGGTAGGGGATGGCATTGGCCGACATGGAGAGGGTGATATTCACCGGAGTGGCCTCCGCCGGTGCGGCGGGCGGGGCCTCCCCGGCCTGACAGGCCGTCAGGACGAGGGTCGTCAGCAGCAGGGGCAGCAGGGCGGATTTGATGGACATGATCGGAGCCTCCTTGTAATTAATAATCGTTATCAATAGCAATAACAGTTTATAAAATTTGCAGGATGAAGTCAACTGAAGATTTCAGCCGGTGGGAAAAACCCCCGCCAAGAAGGGAACCCGGGGCTGCCGGCGGCAGTCTAAACCACGGAGGTGGTCTATCAATGAAAGAAAAAATCTGGCTCATGACCATGGGACTCATCATGACCGTCATCACCCTTTCCGCCTGCCAGGCCCCAAGCCCGGAACCCCCGGCGGAAACTCAGACTCCCCAGGCTTCCTACAGGATCATCGCCCCGGAGGACCTGCCGGGGGAGGAGGCCTCAAGATGGTACGGGGAGCATTACAGGACCTACGGCGGCCATGTCTTTTCCTCGAGTGACCTCGACCACGATTACCTTCTCCTCGCCGGGGGAGAAATGCCCACCGCCGGCTATTCGGTGGTCTTGACCGGTGTCGAGGAGAATGAGGACATCCTTCGCTTCCTGGGGGAAATCACCGCCCCCGGACAGGATGAGGCCCTGGCCCAGGTGCTGACCTATCCGGGTCTTCTGCTTGAGGTGACGGACCCCCTCGGCCGCGGTCTCGAGGGGGAGGTGGACCGCCTCGAGGTGGCTTCCGAGATCCTGCTTTATGAGAATATCAAGGGAAAATATGTCGGGGCCATCGACGGCGGTTCCGTGGAGGTCGAAATCCTCGAGCCTCCCTTCGAGGGGGTCTTCATGGCCCTCAGACTCACGGAAAAGACCCTGGATCTCCCTGACCGGGTGGCGGAGGGAAAGACCATCCTGGTGACCATTTTCGAAAACGACCAAAAGCAGTGGATGCTGGATGATTTCACCCTTCCCCAGGAGGGCCGGGTGCTTGAGGGCATCTATGTGGGGCGGATCGACGGGAATTTCGTCGAAGTCGAGACCCCGGAGGGATTCGTGGTCTTCCTTTATCCCATGGCAAAGGAAAACCTGCTTGACAAGCCCCTGAAGGATTATTCCGCCGTGACCCTTCTTTATGCGGACAATGGGGGGAGCCATCTGGAGATCCTTGAAGTCAAGCCGGCCCCCGCGCCCCTGCACAAGGGGGAGCCTCTGGAACGGGTCACCGGGGTCTACCAGGGGATGGCCTACGTGGACGTCCACCGCTTTTCCGAGGGCCTCTACTGGTTTGACGGATCCCTGCTGCCCATGGGACAGCTCAAGACCCAGGTCGCCATGACCTTTGATTTTTTCACAGACCGCTATGGCCGCCGGGTGATCCTGCACCTTGAAGGCGAGTAGACCCTCAAAAAACCCCAGTTAGAGATTTCCCTCCATGCGGAGGGTTTTTTTTGAGAAAAGTCCTGTATGAATTGTCCCTATTAATCTTGACAACTTTACTGAGGTATACTATACTTGAATGGAATTCCCAGTAAAATACTTAGGATTGAGGTGATGAAATGTGAGATTGTCAACCAAGGGCCGGTATGGGGTGAAAGCCATGTTCGATCTGGCCCTGCATTATGGAGAAGGACCGGTTTCCCTGTCTCATATTTCTGCGAGACAGGATATTTCCCTGAGTTATCTGGAGCAGCTCTTCGGCAGTTTGAGAAAGGAAGGGCTGATCACCAGCAGTCGGGGGGCCCAGGGGGGCTACGAGCTCAAGAAGCCCCCGGACCAGATTACAGTGGGAGCGGTTCTCAATATCCTGGAGGGGACCCTGGCACCGGTGGCCTGTGTGTCAAAAGGTCACAGCCAGCATTGTGCCAAGTCCGGTGAATGTGTCACCCGAAGGGTCTGGGAAAGCATTCATCAAAGTGTCACCGATGTCGTGGAGGGAATCACCCTCCAGGACATGGTGAAGGATCATCTGAATCTACAACCCATAAAATCCCCATCGGAAGGAGCTTCATCATGAAAAAAGTCTATCTGGATTATTCAGCCACCACCCCCGTCAAGCCCGAGGTCGTCGAGGCCATGCTGCCCTACTTCACTGAGTACTACGGCAACGCCTCGAGCATTTACGAGGTGGGACGGGAAGCCAAGGCGGCCATGAACGTCGCCCGGGAAGAAGTTGCCAGGCTCATCGGGGCGAAGCCCTCTGAAATATTTTTCACCGCCGGCGGCACGGAATCCGACAACTGGGCCCTGAAATCCATCGCCCAGGACCTGAAGGCCAAGGGCAGGGGCAACCATCTGATCACCACGAAGATCGAACACCACGCTATTCTGCACACCTGTGAAGCCCTTGAAAAACAGGGTTTCGAGGTGACCTATCTAGAGGTGGACCATCAGGGAATGATTTCTCTTGAAGCCCTGGAAGAGGCCATCAGACCGGAGACAATCCTCATCACCGTCATGTACGTCAACAATGAAATCGGCACCATGCAGCCCGTCAAGGCCATCGGGGAGATCGCCAGGGCCCGGGGAGTCCTCTTCCACACCGACGCGGTGCAGGCCCTGGGCAACGTGGCCATCGATGTCGACCATGACCGGATCGACCTGCTGTCCATGTCGGCCCACAAGATTTACGGACCCAAGGGGATCGGGGCCCTGTATGTCAGGCAGGGGACCCGGATCACCCCCTTCATCCACGGCGGCGCCCAGGAGAACAAGCGACGGGCGGGAACGGAAAATATCCCGGCCATCGTCGGTTTCGGCGAGGCGGCCAGACTGGCCGGCCTCCATCTCCAGGCCCATATCGAGAAACTGACCGCCCTCAGAGAAAAGCTCAAGGACGGGATTCTCAGTGCGGTACCCGAGGTGGTCTACAACGGTCATCCCACCGAGCGGCATCCGGGCAATGTCAATCTCTGCTTCAAGTATGTGGAAGGGGAGGCCATGATCCTTTTGCTCGACCATCTCGGCATCGCGGCATCAAGCGGCAGCGCCTGCACCTCGGGCTCCCTCGATCCCTCCCATGTCCTCATGGCCATCGGACTCTCCCACGAGTACACCAACGGGTCTCTGAGACTTTCCGTAGGGGATTTCACCTCGGAGGAGGACGTGGATTACGTCCTTGAAAAGCTTCCCGCCGTGATTCTGCGACTCAGGGAAATGTCACCCCTCTACGAGGCCGTGCAAGGAGGTCGGGCGTAATGTACAGTGAAAAGGTCATGGACCACTTCATGAATCCGAGAAACGTCGGAGACATCCCCGACGCCAGTGGTGTGGGCGAGGTGGGGAACGTGTCCTGCGGCGACATCATGAAGATCTATCTGCTCATCGACGACAAGGAAGTGATCACGGATATCAAATTCAAAACCTTCGGCTGCGGTTCCGCCATCGCCTCCAGCTCCATCGCCACGGTGATGGTCAAGGGCAGAACCGTCAAGGAGGCCCTCAAACTCACCAACCAGGAGGTTCTCGAGGCCCTGGGAGGCTTGCCGGCGGTGAAAATCCACTGCTCGGTGCTGGCGGAACAGGCCCTCAAGGCGGCTGTTCTGGATTATGCCAACAAGACCGGCAAGGTCTTCGAGGAACTGGAGGGTTTTGACCCCGGGGACGACGGTCATCACGACCACGACCTGGTTCAACTGGAATTCTAGACAAGGAATACGAGGTGAAACATGCTGGATAAAAATACCGTGGTGGTGGCCATGAGCGGCGGGGTGGACTCCACCGCCGTGGCCATGATCCTCAAGAAACAGGGTTATCGGGTCAAGGGCCTTCACATGCGGGTGGCCGAAGACGTGGGGGAGGAGGGCCACCGGGACTTTCTCAGGGTGACCGATGCCCTGGGCATCGAGGGCCATGTGGTGGACCTCACGAAGCCCTTCAAGACCCATGTCACGGATTACTTTGTCAAGGCCTACCAGGAAGGCCTGACCCCCAATCCCTGCGTGGCCTGCAATGAGCACATCAAGTTCGGCGCCCTCCTCGAGGAAGCCTTCAGGCTCGGCGCCTATTACCTGGCCACGGGCCACTACGTCAGGCTGAGGCGGCGGGGGGAGGAAATCGAGGTGACCCTGCCCCGGTTCCGGGAAAAGGACCAGACCTACATGTTCTACAACCTCGATCAGGAGCGGCTCAGGCACCTGCTCATGCCCCTGGGGGAGGTGGATTCCAAGGAAGTCCTCAGGGATATGGTCAAGACCCTGGGTCTGACCCTCCACAAGAAGAAGGATTCCCAGGAAATCTGTTTCATTGAAGACAAGGACTACGGCAGGTACCTCATCGACCATGGCGTGAAGGAAGGCCGGGGGAATTTCGTCTCCGGGGAGGGGGAGGTTCTGGGTCCCCACCGGGGAATCGTCCACTACACCATCGGCCAGAGAAAGGGTCTGGGCATCAGTTTCGGCAGGCCCCTGTACGTGGTCGAGATCCGGCCTGAAAGCCTTGAGGTGGTGCTCGGCCCCGATGAAGTCCTTTACAGGACCGGTCTTTATCTGACCCGGGTGAATTTCATTGCCGGGGGGGAGGATTTCAAAAGGCCCAGGCGGGTCACGGGAAAGATCCGCTACGCCCACCAGGGAGCCCCCTGCGTGGCGGTACTCGAGGGGGACCGGCTCAAGGTCGTCTTCGACACCCCCCAGCGGGCGGTGACACCGGGTCAGTCCATGGTTTTCTATGAAGAAGACCGGCTTCTGGGCGGCGGCATCATTGAAAAAAATTTGGGGATTTCCAAAACGGGGCTTATTTGATATAATGGGTGCAACTGAAAATTTTAGACGGTGATGGAAAATAGTAGACGGTCGCCACCAAGAGAAAAGGTCCCCTGGCTGAAAGACCTTTACGATTGTCGAAGGCTGCTCCATCCTTAAGTCTCAACCCCAACAAGGTTGACGCAGGGTCGCGTTAAAGACACCATGAACCTCTAAAGATGACGGTCCCCGGGGACCGTCAAGTAGGGTGGTACCGCGGTAAAGCGCCCCTATGACATCATTTGGGGGTTTTTTTAATTTCACGAAGGAGGACAATGAGATGAAACAGATGGGACTCAATGAAATCAGAAGGGCGTTTCTGGAATTTTTTGAATCGAAGGGGCACTACGTGGAAAAATCCTATTCCCTGGTGCCGAAGAACGACAAGAGCCTGCTTCTCATCAATGCGGGGATGGCCCCTCTGAAAAACTACTTCACCGGAGCCGAGGAACCACCCGGCAGACGGATGGCCACCTGCCAGAAATGCATCAGGACCGGCGACATCGAAAATGTGGGCAAGACGGCCCGCCACGCCACTTTTTTTGAAATGCTGGGAAATTTTTCCTTCGGAGACTACTTCAAGGAGGAGTCCCTGGCCTGGGGCTGGGAGTTCGCCACCAAGGTCCTTGAAATCCCCGAGGAAAAGCTCTGGGCGACGGTCTACTATGAGGATGACGAAGCCTACGACATCTGGAAGGACCAGATTCGAATCCCCGAGGACCGGATTGTCCGTCTGGGCAAGGAGGACAATTTCTGGGAAATCGGCGTGGGGCCCTGCGGCCCCTGTTCCGAGATCTACTATGACCGGGGGGAGACCTACTCCTGCGGTGACCCGGACCACCTGCCCGGCTGCGAATGCGACCAGTTTCTGGAGTTCTGGAACCACGTCTTCACCCAGTTCAACAAGAATGAGGATGGCAGCTATTCGGAGCTTGACAACAAGAATATCGATACCGGCATGGGCCTTGAGCGCATCGCCGCCGTGCTCCAGGGGGTCGACTCGATTTTCGAAGTGGATACCATCCGGGCGATTCTCGACAAGGTGGTGGCCATCAGCGGCAGGCCCTACCAGGCCGATCCCCGGGATGACGTCTCCATCCGCATCATCACGGACCATATCCGGGCCGTGACCTTTCTGGTCAGCGACGGCGTGCTGCCCAACAACGAAGGCAGGGGCTACGTGCTTCGGCGTCTTCTGAGAAGAGCCGCCCGTCACGGCAAGCTCCTGGGTATCGAAGGCCCCTTCCTCACCGAGGTGGCCAAGGTGGTCATCGACCAGTCCAGGGAGGCCTACGAAAACCTGGCAACCAAGAAGGATTTCATTCTGCGGGTCATTGAACACGAAGAAAACCGTTTCAGCGAAACCATCGACCAGGGGAACCAGATCCTCATGGACTATATCGAAACCTACAAGGACCGGGGGATCCTGCCCAAGGAGGAGGCCTTCAAGCTCTATGACACCTACGGATTCCCCCTGGATCTCACCAAGGAGATTCTTGAGGAAATCGGCATGAGGGTGGACGAAGCGGGTTTCAACGAAGCCATGGAAGCCCAGAGAAACCGGGCCAGAAAAGCCCGGGAAAAAGGCGAGGGCACCGGCTGGGAAGAGGAAGTCTCCCTTTTGCTGAAGGAACTTCCCGCCACGGCCTTTCTGGGCTATGAAAGCCTTGAAGCCGAGGGCAAGTGCGTGGGGATCCTCAAGGACATGGAAATGGTTGAAGGTGCAGGCATTGGCGATGCGGTGCAGATCGTCACCGACAGGTCACCCTTTTATCCCGAAAGCGGCGGCCAGGTGGGGGACCGGGGTCTGATCGAGGGGCCGGGGGTCAAGGTCAGGGTCACCGACACCCAGAAAAGCAAGGGCGGCGTCATCCTGCATGAAGGGACCCTCGTCGAGGGGGACCTCGAGGTGGGCGTGACCCTGGTATTCAAGGTGGACGGCGTCACAAGAAGGGCCACGGCCAAAAACCACACCAGCACCCATCTCCTTCACAAGGCCCTCAAAATGGTCCTGGGCGACCATGTGGAGCAGTCGGGTTCCTATGTGGATTCCCAGCGTCTGAGATTCGATTTCACCCATTTCGGACCCCTGACCCGGGAGGAACTGCAGGAGGTCGAGGCCATCGTCAACAGGGAAATCCAAAAGGGACTGCCGGTGGCGGTGAGGGAAATGCCCTTGAAGGAGGCCAGGGCCCTGGGGGCCATGGCGCTTTTTGATGAAAAATACGCCGACCGGGTCAGGGTCGTTTCGGCGGGGGATTTTTCCATGGAGCTTTGCGGCGGGACCCACCTCGGCAACACCGGGGAGGCCAATCTCTTCAAGATTCTTTCGGAAAACGGCATTGCCGCCGGCACGCGGCGCATCGAAGCCCTGACCGGCGAGGCCGCCATCGACTACTACCGGGATCTCGAAAGGACCCTCAATGAAGTCCTCGAAGTCATCAAGGTCAACAAGGAGGAAATCCTCACCCGGTCCCGGCACATGGTCCAGGACATGAAGCAGTTGATGAAGGAGAACGAACTCCTTAAAACCAAAGTGGCTTCCAAGCAGCTGGAAAACATATTGGAGGAACGGGTCAGCCTCGAGGGCGTCGACATCTTCACCCACGGCTTCGACGACATCGACGTCAACGTGCTCCGGGAAATGGGGGACCGGCTGAAAAACCGGCTTCAGGAGTATCTCATCGTTCTGGGCACCAGGACTCCGGACAAGGTGGTCTATATCGCCATGGCCTCTCCCAGGGCCATTGAAATGGGCCTGCATGCCGGAAACGTGGTCCGTGAGGTGGCCAGGCTCTCCGGGGGCAGCGGCGGCGGCAAGCCCCACATGGCCCAGGCGGGCGGCAGTGACCCGGAATCCATGGAACAGGCTCTTGAAAAAGTTGTTCAAATCGCGAAAAATATGCTTAAATAGAGGCAGCAGGGTATATAATAAGAGTATTAGGAGGTGACTGTATGAGTGATAATAAAACTTCGAGTTTTGAATTTGACCGCAGTTCCGAAGAAGAGATCAAGTCCGTTCTGACCCAGGTCTACAATGCCTTGAGCGCCAAGGGCTATGACCCTGTCAGCCAGTTGACGGGTTATCTGATCTCAGGTGATCCCACCTATATCACGAGTCATCACGACGCCAGAAAACTGATCCGGGAAATCGACCGGGATGAAATCATCATCGAGTTGATCAAGTCCTACATCGATGAAAAATAGCAGGCTGCAGATTTATCAGCCCCTGCTTGGAAAATTTGTCTCTCAACTCTGTTACGGTACTTTGACCATAGGGCCCTTGCAAAGAGACTTCGAGGTTTCTTTCGGGGCTTTATTAATGGAAAGAGCCTACAGGGAAGGTGTCAATTTTTTCGATACGGCCGAGCTTTACGACAATTATCATTTTTTCAAGGCCCTGCTTGAACGAGTGCCCCGGGATGAAATCGTCATCGCCACCAAGTCCTACGCCTACGATGAGACCACGGCCAGGACCAGCCTCGACAAGGCCCTCCATGAGATGGGGACGGATTATGTGGATTTTTTTCTCCTCCACGAGCAGGAGTCCATCCATACCCTGAGGGGTCACTCGGGGGCCGTGGATTACTTCAAGAAAGCCAAGGAGCGGGGTCTGATCCGGGGATTCGGCATCTCCACCCACCACATCGCCGCCCTTGAGGGGGCTCTTAAGACTCCGGGGATCGACGTCGTGATGGCCATCACCAACGAAAAGGGTCTGGGCATCGCCGACGGGACCATGGCCCAGAGTCTTCCCCTCCTCAGGGCCCTCAAGGCCAGGGGAGCCCTGGTCTACGGCATGAAACCCCTGGGTGGCGGTCATTTCATCAAGGACTATGAGGCCGCCATGGCCTACGTCCGGGGGTTGGACTGTCTCGATGCCGTGGCCGTCGGCATGCAGTCCGTCGACGAAATCCTGGCCAACACCCTGCTTTTCAAGGGGGAGGAGATTCCAGAAGAGGTGAAAAGGGGCATCGCCGGCACCAGGCGCAGGTTGTTGATCCACGACTGGTGTACCGGTTGCGGGGCCTGTGTAAAGAAATGCCACCAGCAGGCCCTGAGAATTGAAAAGGGTCAGGCGGTGGTGGATCCCGGCAAGTGTCTCATGTGCGGGTATTGCGCCGGAGCCTGTCCACAAATGTGCATAAAGGTGATATGATGAATCGAATCATGGGACTGGACATCGGGGATGCCACCATCGGCATCGCCTTGAGCGACGAAAGCCGGACCATTGCAAGCCCGGTGGAGAATTATCGGCGGCAGGGCCTCAAGAAGGATCTCAATCACCTGATCGCCCTGGTTTTAGAATGGGAGGCCACGACAATCGTGGCGGGCATGCCCTATCATATGAACGGGACCCTGGGCAGCCAGGGAGAGAAGACCATGAGTTTCATCGGTCACTTGCGAAAAAAAATCATCTACGGGGGAGTCCTCGACAAGGCCATAGAAATCGTCACCTGGGACGAGCGTCTGAGCACCAGGTCTGCGACGGCGGCCCTGATCAAGGGTGACGTCTCGAGGAAGGACCGCAAATCGAAGGTGGACATGGTGGCGGCCGCCATCATTCTGCAAAACTATCTGGATCATCAAAAAACGGAGGGATCACATGAGTAAAGCACACGACCATGAACACGACCATGACCACGACCACGACCACGAAGGCCACAACCACATCACCCTTCTCGACGAGGAAGGGAAGGAAGCTGAATTTGAAATGGTCCTGTCCTTTGAAAATGAAGGCCAGGAGTACGTCGTCCTGTTCCCCCTGGACGGATCCACTGAGGACGAGGGTGTGATTCTCCGGGTCGAGGAGGATGACGACGAGGAGGGAGCCACCTTCCTGAATCTCAGCGACGAGGAGTTCGAAAGGGTCCTTCCGGTGTATTCGGAAATCGTGGCGGGCATGGCGGATGACGACGAAGAAGACGACGAAGACGAGGTAGAAGAAGACTAGACTTGTAAATCCTCTGAATCGGTGATAGAATATCACAAGATTACAGTTACCCATGGAGATATGGACAATGAATGACATTTTTTACGATATTTTGAATAGGGTCAAGGAAAAGGGTTACAAGCTGACTCCCCAGAGAAAGGCCGTGGTTCTCGCCATTTTGAACCATGACCACATGCATCTGAACACCGAGGAGATCTACGCTCTGGTGAAGGAGGAATATCCGAAAATCGGATTGGCGACGGTTTACAGGACCCTGATCGTCCTCGATGAACTCGATGTGATCACCAAGATGAATTTCGATGACGGTTGCATCCGATACGAAATCAATTCAGAAACCCACCAGCACCATCATCTGATCTGCCGGAACTGCGGCAAGGTGATTGAGGTGATGGAGGATCTTTTAGATGACATCGAAGCCATGGTTGAAGAGAAATACCAGTTTAAGATTATCGATCATAACCTGAAAATCTATGGATTGTGTAAGCATTGTCTTGATAACCAGTAAACTGTTACTGGTTAATTTTTTGAAAAATTAGGAGTGAAACATGAAAAAGAATAAGAAACTGAAGATCATTCCACTAGGTGGTCTAGGAGAAGTCGGAAAGAACATGACCGTGTTCGAGTACGACAACGATATTGTCATAGTGGACGCCGGCCTGAAATTTCCTGAGGACGACATGCTGGGCATCGACATCGTGATTCCGGATATCACGTATCTTGAGAAAAACCAGCAGAAAATCCGCGGCATCGTGTATACCCACGGTCACGAGGACCATATCGGGGCGACCCCCTATGTCCTCAAGAAATTCAATGTGCCGCTTTTCGGCACCAAGCTGGCCCTGAACCTGATCACCAACAAGCTCCTGGAGCACAAGGACGTTCAAAAGCCCAAGATGCACTACAAGAATGCCGGAGACCGCTTCCGCCTGGGTCACTTCGACATCGAAATGATCCATGTGAGCCATTCCATTCCCGACGCCGTGGCCCTGGCCATCCGCACTCCGGCGGGAACGGTGCTGCATACCGGGGACTTCAAGATCGACTATACCCCCATCGACGGCAAGGTCATGGACCTCAAGCGCTTCGCCCAGATCGGATCAGAAGGGGTCGACCTCCTGATGGCGGATTCCACCAACGTGGAGCGGGAGGGTCATACCATGAGCGAAAGCTCCGTGGGAGAGACCTTCGAGAGAATCTTCCGCCATGCCGAGGGACGGATCATCGTCGCCTCCTTCTCCTCCAACATCCACAGGATCCAGCAGGTGGTCAACGCCGCCGTCCTGGAGAACCGCAAGGTGGCCATTTCCGGCCGCAGCATGGAAAACATCACCGGGGTGGCCATCGAACTGGGCTATCTGAAGCTGCCCAAGGGGACCACCATCGATATCCAGGATATCGACCGCTACCCCGACAATGAAGTGGCCGTCATCACCACCGGTTCCCAGGGGGAGCCCATGAGCGCCCTGACCAGGATGGCCAACAAGTCCCACCGTTTCATCAACATACGCGAGAAGGACACCATCGTCCTCTCCTCGACGCCGATTCCCGGCAATGAGAAGAGCGTGAAAAATATCATCAACAAGCTGCTTGAGACCGGTGCCGAGGTGATCTACACCACCCTGGCCGACGTCCATGTTTCCGGCCATGCCTGCAAGGAGGAGCTCAAGCTCGTCCACAGTCTGGTGAATGCCAGATCCTTCATGCCGGTCCACGGGGAATACTCCCACCTCAAGCATCATTCGGACCTGGCCAAGGAACTCGGCATGCCGCACAACAACATCTTCATTCTGGAGAACGGCGAATCCCTTGAACTCGACAAGGAAGGCACCCACAGGGGATCCAAGGTGGATTCCGGCATCGTCCTCGTCGACGGCCTCGGCATCGGGGATGTGGGCAATATCGTCCTCAGGGACCGTCGCATCCTGTCGGAGGAGGGCCTGATCATCGTGGTGGTGGCCCTGGAAAAGGCCACCGGCAAGATGAAATCCGGTCCGGACATCGTCTCCAGGGGCTTCGTCTATGTCCGGGAGAGCGAGGACATGATCCAAAGCGCCGTCCAGGTGGCGAAAAAGGCCATGGAAAAGTGCGACCAGAAGAACATCCGGGAGTGGAACCAGATCAAGAACGCCCTGAGGGACGACCTCAAGGAGTACTTCTGGCAACAGACCAAAAGAAGGCCCATGATTCTGCCCATCATCATGGATGTCTAGAAAACCCCGGGCCTGATGTGATGGAATCACCCAAAACCCTCATTAACCTGGGGGTTTTTATGGTAAAATAGACCTACTGATGGAGGTGGGAAAATGCCAAAAAAAATCTTGTTCTTCCTGGTCCTGGTCCTGGTCCTTGCGGGCTGCTCCAAGGGGGAGCTGCTTGAGAACTTCAGCGGTCCTGTGGATCCTGAGAACCAGGAGACCATCCTCGTCACCGTTCCTGCCGGAACGGGCAGCGAGGGCATCGCGGACCTCCTTTACGAGAAGGAGCTCATTCAAAACAGACTGGTTTTCAAGGAAATGGCCAAGGATACCGGCTATGACAGGAAATTTCAGGCCGGAGACTACGCCCTGAGCCCCTCCATGGACCTCAAGACCATCATTGAAAAAATCGGCACCGGGGACGTGGTGGCGGCCAGGACCACCAGCTTCACCATCCCCGAGGGCTTTGAGCTGGTCCAGATCATTGATAAAATGGTGGCCGCCGGCTACGGCAGCCAGGAAGAAATCATGGCGGTCATCACAAACGGTGAATTTTCCTACCGGTTCATGGACCAGGTCGACCGGACCCATCTCCTCGAGGGATTTCTGTTTCCGGAAACCTATACCTTCAAAGAGGGGGTCACCCCCTATGAGGTCGTGGACAGAATGCTTTCCCAGTTCGACAAGGTTTTCAAGGACGCCTATTACGAGAGGCTGACCGAACTCAACCTCGACCTCCACCAGGTGATCACCCTGGCTTCCATCATCGAGCGGGAGGCCAGGCTCGACGAGGAGCGGGCCCTGATTTCCAGCGTCTTCCACAACCGTCTGGCCCAGGACATGTTGCTGGAATCCTGTGCCACGGTCCAGTATGTCCTCGGGGAGCGCAAGCCGGTCCTCACCTATGAGGATATCGCCATTGAAAGCGATTACAACACCTACAAATATCCGGGACTGCCCCCGGGACCCATTGCCTCCCCGGGAGAGAAATCCATCATCGCGGCCCTTTATCCGGCGACCACGGACTATCTGTTTTTCGTGGTGAAGGATGAAGCCCTCGGGTCCCATTATTTCAACGAGACCTACAGCGGGCATCTCGAGGACAAAAATAGAAATTAGGAGGCGCTGAGTCCATTGAAGGTCATTTACCCGCAAGTCCAAGCCTTCCTGGCCACCACCCATGGTGAAAATTCCGAGTCCCTCGAGGCTCTCAGAAAAAAGGCCCTGGAAAACCATGTGCCCATCATCGACAGGGACGTGGAGAGTTTTCTGAAATTCATGATCAGGGCCAAGGGGGTCCGGGAGATTCTAGAGATCGGCACCGGAGTGGCTTACTCCACCCTGGTCTTTGCCGAGACCCTGGAAAAGGGACGGATCGTCACCCTCGAGCGCAACAGCCTGAGGGCTGAGGAGGCAGGTAGAAACATCGAAGCCTACCAGGGACCGGTGGCCATCACCCTGATCCCGGGAGAGGCCCTGGAAAGTCTTCAAACCCTGGAGGGTCCCTTCGATCTGATATTCATCGACGGGGGGAAAAGCCATTACCGGGCCTTTTTCGAGGCGGGGGTCAGGCTTCTGGCGCCCGGGGGGATGATCATCAGCGACAATGTCTTCTACCAGGGGCGGATTTTTCCAGGGGCGACGGTGGCCCGAAGAAACCGCACCAGTACCAGGGCCATGCAGCAATTCCTGCTCGAGGCCCTCGAGCCCCCCCGCCACTCGGTGGTCCTGCCCCTCGGGGACGGCCTGCTGCTGAGCCTGCCCGGGGAGAAAGAGGTCTGCCCATGAGAAAAAAAATCGAACTCCTGGCGCCGGCCGGGGATCTTGAAAAACTCAAATACGCCGTCCTCTACGGTGCGGATGCCGTCTATCTCGGCGGTCAGATTTTCGGACTGAGGGCGGCCTCGAAAAATTTCACTCTGGAGGAAATGCAGGAGGGGGTCAGGTTCGCCCATCATCACGGGGCCAAGGTCTATGTCACCCTCAATATCATTCCCCATAACGAGGAGATCCAGGCCCTGGCCGGGTATCTGGCCCTCCTCGGGCAGGTGGCCTTCGACGGGGTGATCCTGTCGGATCCCGGGACCCTGATGGTGGTGAGGGAGCACCTGCCCCATCTGGAGATCCATCTCAGCACCCAGGCCAACAACACCAATTACATGAGCGCGAGATTCTGGGCCTCCCAGGGAGTCAGGCGCATTGTCCTGGCCCGGGAGCTTTCCCTGGGGGAAATCAGGGAAGTGGTGGTCAAAAACGCAGACCTCGACCTGGATTTCGAGGTTTTTGTCCACGGAGCCATGTGCATCGCCTACTCCGGCCGGTGTCTGCTTTCCAATTACATGAGCCACCGGGACGCCAACCAGGGGGACTGCGCCCAGTCCTGCCGCTGGCGCTATCAGCTGGTGGAGGAAAAGCGGCCCGGCGAATACTATCCGGTGGTGGAGGACGAAAAGGGCACCTACTTTTTCAATTCCAAGGACCTGTGCCTCATCAACCACGTCAGGGAGGTGGTTGAATCCGGAGTCACGAGCCTGAAAATAGAGGGACGCAACAAGTCCCTCTATTATGTGGCCAATATCGTCCGGGCCTACCGAAGGGCCATCGACGCCTATGAAGCGGATCCCCACCGGTACAGGGTGGATCCCGAATGGTTCGAAGAGGTGCAGAAGGCCTCCCACCGGCAATTCACCACGGGCTTCTACTTCAAGCGGCCGGATGAGGAGGACCAGCTTTACACCCGGAGCGCCTACATCCGGGAATATGATTTCATCGGTGTGGTGACCGGCTACGACCCCGGGACGGGACTGGCCACCATCGAGCAGAGGAACAAGTTCGAGGTGGGGGACAGGGTGGAGATGATGGGCCCCGGCTTTTTCGAGGAGGTCCTGGTGGTGGGGGAGCTTTACAACGAAGCGGGGGAGCCCGTCACGGCCGCCCCCCATGCCATGCAGAAAATCAAAATGCGGGTGAAGGGCCCTGTGGCGCCCTACACCATTCTGAGGAGAAAAAGGGAGGTAAGTCATGGGTAAACCCATACTGATCGGGATCGCCGGGGGGACAGGCAGCGGCAAGACCACCGTGGCCAAGGCGATCTACAGCGCACTGCCTGAGAACACCATCACCATGATCGAACAGGACTCCTACTACAAGGACCAGAGTGAACTCAGCTACGAGGAACGGGTCACCACCAACTACGACCACCCCCTGGCCTTTGACAACGGCCTCTTGAAGGACCATCTGAAAAAGCTCCTCAAGAGACAGGGCATCGAAAAGCCGGTCTACAATTTTGAAATCCACAACCGGGCCAGGGAGACCATCGAAGTGGCGCCCACGGACATCATCATTCTGGAAGGCATCATGATTCTCGAGGACAAGGCCCTGAGAGATCTCATGGACATCAAGATCTTCGTCGATACGGACCCTGATCTGAGAATCATCCGCAGAATCGTCCGGGACATCAATGAAAGGGGCAGGAATCTAGAGAGCGTGATTGAACAGTATATCAGAACCGTCAAGCCGGCCCATGACCAGTTCATCGAGCCCAACAAGAAATTCGCCGACATCATTATTCCTGAAGGGGGCTACAACAAGGTGGCCGTCGACATCATGGTGGCCAAGGTCCAATCGGTGATCATCGAAAAAATGGATTAAGGGGGACGTGAAGGTGGGGAATATCGTACTGATCGGTTTTCACGGCAGCGAAAAAACCAGCATCGGCAAAGAAATTTCCGAGCGATTGAAATGGTCCTTCTACGATACCGACGCCATCATTGAAAAGCGGGAGGGGAAGAAGCTCCAGGAAATCTGCGAGCTTTATGGCGAAAACTACTACTTGAAGCGGGAAGAGGAAATCATGGCGGAGGTCACCCAGCTGGAGGACGCCATCATCGCCATGGGTGACGCTTCACCCCTGGACTTGAAGCACTTTGAAAAACTCAGGGAGAAGGGGACCGTCGTCTATTTGAAGGCCCCCCTTGAAGGACTGGATCCGGGAGGCCTCAGATGCGCCAGGCGGTATGGGTCGGAGCTGATGATGAGCCTCAGTTCCCTGGACGAAATCTACCATGAGGAGGCGGACGTGGTGATTGAACCACCGGGGGTGGATTTCACCCTGGAGACCCTGAAAAAGATGGCCGTCTTCAAGTAGTGAAGGCAATATAAGATAGGCACGGGACCCAAACTGTGATAAAATGTGAGGGAATCAAGATTAAACATTCGGAGGGAAGCCAATGATCTCAGCTGGAGAATTCAGAAAAGGAGTCACTTTCCAAGTGAACTCAAGACCTTGTGTGGTCATCGATTTTCAACATGTCAAGCCCGGCAAGGGCGCAGCCTTTGTCAGGACCAAATACAAGGACCTGATTACAGGGGCCATCAGGGAAGAAGCCTTCAATCCTTCAGAGAAATTCCCTCGCGCCAATATCCACACCAAAACCATGCAGTATCTTTACAGTGACGGTGAACTTTACTATTTCATGGACAATGACACCTATGAGCAGATCCCCATTCAAAAGAATCTGATGGAGGAGGCGATCCGCTATATCAAGGAAAACGACAATGCGACCCTGAAATTCTATGAAGGCAACTGTTTCATTGTAGAACCCCCCAACTTCGTTGAGCTCAAGGTGACGGAAGCAGAGCCCAGCGTCAAGGGGGATACCGCTTCCAATGTCACGAAAAAAGTCATCGTCGAAACCGGTGCTGAAATCAATGTGCCTCTATTTGTTGACGAGGGGGACACCATCAAAATCGATACCCGGACCGGTGAATACCTGTCCAGGGTCTAAGGAGGAGAAGATTATGAACAACGTATTGGAACGGGTGGCTTACTTGAGAGGTTTGTCCGACGGTCTGGCCCTGGAATCCGACAGCAAGGAAAGCAAGTTGATTCTGGAAATGATCGAAGTCATGAGCGAAATGGCCCAGTCCCTGGAAGAACTCAGTGAAGAGATGGCCGAAATCGACGACTATGTGGAACTCATCGATGAAGATCTCGACGAGCTTGAGGATTTCATTTATGATTTTGAAGAGGATGAGGACGAGGAGTACGACTTTGAAGAAATTGAATGTCCCTACTGCGGCGAAATCATCGAGATCGATAAAAACCTTTTCGAGGAGGGCGAATGTGAAACCGAAATGGTCTGCCCGAACTGCAAAGAAACCTTCATCGTCGACAATGACGATTGTGATGAATAACCCGTCTGACGGGTTATTTTCTTGTTGTAGCCCGGTAATTTTGCTATAATCAAGGGAAGGGGAGGCAATGAAATGAGTGATAAAAAAGTCAACGACCTGACCCAGACCAATTCCCTGGGCCTGGTCAATATTTCAGAAGAAGTGCTTGAAACCATCACCAACATATCCACCAAGGAAATCGAGGGCGTGATGGGTCTGTACGGTCATCTCACCGACGAAATCGCCGGGATCTTCACCAAGAAGAACCACACCCGGGGCGTGCGGGTGCAGATCGTGGAGGAGAAAGCCGTCATCGATCTTGATATCGTGGTCAATTTTGGCGTGAAAATTCCCGAGGTGGCCTGGCAGGTCCAGGAAAACGTCAAGAACGCCATTGAGAACATGACCCAGATCAAGGTTGAAAGTGTCAATGTCAATGTGGCGAGTATCAATTTCGTAAAATAGACTAACTCCCGTGAGTTAGTCACTTTTTTGAGGTGTCGATGTGAGTAGAAAAAAAGCAAGAGAATCGGTGATGATCCATTTCTACCAAATGGAGATTCACCAGGAATATGAATATCTGGAGTCCTTTCGCCAGCGCTATGAAGAGATTCTGGAGGACCCCAGAGAGGTGAGTTACGCCCTGGAGCTGTTGAGACAGTTCGCCCTCAACAGGGAGGCCGTCGATGAACTCATCGAGGGCTACAGCGACAACTGGACGGTGAAACGCATGGCCAAGGTGGATCTGGCCATCGTGAGACTCTCCATCACGGAAATGCTTTTTGCCAGGAACGTGCCCGGCTCCGTCTCCATCAACGAAGCCGTCAAACTTTCGAAGACCTACAGCGATGAGGACGGCTACAAATTCATCAACGGACTGCTGGGCAAGATATTGAGAAGTGAGTCGGATGGTTAGTCTCGGCATCGACACGTCCAATTACACCACCTCCGTGGCCGTCAGCCAGGGTGATAACGGGATCCTGTACGAGAAAAGAATCCCCATACGCGTCAAATCCGGGGCTGTTGGAATCCGACAGTCCGATGCTTTTTTTCAGCACATGCACCACCTGGCAGCCTGTCTCAAGGACCTCGAGGGCCTGCTGCCTCAAGTGGAGGTCATCGTGGTCTCCAGCCGGCCGAGGCCTCTTGAAGGCTCCTACATGCCGGTTTTCAAGGCCGGCGAGATTTTCGCCGACACCCTGGGGACGGCCCTCGGCGTCCGGGTGCTGACCCTTTCCCACCAGGAAGGCCACCTGCTGTCTGGATGGCATGAGGATTTTGACCGGCTGGCGCATTTCAACGTGCTCCACCTGTCTGGCGGAACGACGGAATTCCTCTATGTCACCAGGCATCGCCACCGGCTGGCCGTGGCAATCCTCTACGAAACCCTGGATATCAGTTTCGGTCAGCTGATCGACAGAACCGGCGTGGCCCTGGGTCTGCCCTTTCCTGCCGGAGAGGCCCTGGACCGGGAGACCGGGACCTATGAAAAAACGGGTCTGAAGCAGTCCTTCAAGGAAAAGGGCTTCAATCTTTCCGGCATCGAAAACCACCTCAAGACCCTCATGGCCGGGGGGGCCGGCAGCGACCGGGTTGCCGGGGTGCTTTTCAGTTACCTTCTCGAGCTGATCAGGGCCATGATCACAAGCTGCCGGAAGCCGGGGCCGGTGCTGATCATCGGCGGGGTGGGGGAAAGCCGTTTTCTTCGACGTCACCTTGAAGCCGAAGGCGTCTACTTCGCCCCCCGGGGCCTTTCCTCGGACAACGCCGTGGGCCTCAGCCGCTACCCCCTGATTCTGGAGGTGGATCATGCGTTATAGGACCCTGTCGGTCACGGAGACCAACCAGTATATCAAAGGACTCTTCACGGCGGATCCCATCCTCAACGCCCTGAAGGTGGAGGGGGAGATCTCGGGATTCAAGGCCCACTCCTCCGGTCACGCCTATTTCACCCTCAAGGACGAAAACAGCCGCCTCAACTGCGTCATGTTCGCCAATCAGTTCGAGGCCCTGGATTTCACTCCCAAGGAGGGCGACTTTGTTGAAATCTTCGGCAGGGTCGGAGTCTACGACAAGAACGGGACCTATCAATTGTACGCTCTGAAAATGACCCCGACGGGGGTGGGCAGGCTCTTCGAAAGATTCCTCAAGCTCAAGGAGGCCCTCAAGAAGGAAGGCCTCTTCGATGAAGGGCACAAGGTCCCTCTGCCCAGACCCATCAAAGGGGTCGGGGTGATCACCTCGGAGACGGGGGCCGCCCTCAGGGACGTGATCTCGGTGATCCGCAGAAGGAATCCTCTTCTGGACCTGGTTTTGATTCCGGCAACGGTCCAGGGGGAGAGGGCGGTGGAGGAGGTTCTCAGGGCCCTGGACCAGGCGGAAGGCCTGCCGGGCATCGATCTGGTGATCCTCACCCGGGGCGGGGGTTCCTATGATGAACTCAGCGTCTTCAACGACGAGGCCCTGGCCCGGAGGATACACGCCATGACCCTGCCGGTGATCAGCGCCATCGGTCATGAAATCGATTTCACCATTCCGGACTTCGTCGCCGACCTGAGGGCGCCGACCCCCTCGGCGGCGGGAGAGATGGTGTCAGTGGATGTGCTTTCTCTGATCCGGGAGGAAAAGGCCCTCCTGGCCCGTCTCAAACAGGGGATTCATGAGAAGATACGCCGCCGTGAAGAAGTCCTCTCCCGGGTCCGACCGGACCAGCTGCGATTCTATCTGGATAAAAGAATCGTCGACCTCACCCGGATCGGGGAAGACTGGGTACAAGGCAGCAGCCGGATCATGGAAAAACGCCTGGATAGGATGGCCTATGAACTGGACCTGGTCATGGAGAAAATCAACGGGGCCAACCCCTTGAACCTTCTTGACAAGGGCTATAGCCGGATCATGACCCCCGGAGGCGGGAGAATCACTTCACTGAAGGAACTGCAAGTGGGAGAGGACATCCTCAACGAACTCAAGGAGGGCCGGGTCCTGTCCACGGTAAAAAAAATCGAGGTGACACATGAAAAAGATCAGTATTGAGGAACGACTTGAATCCCTGAAGGCCATTCTTTCGACCCTGGAGCAGGAGGAAACCTCTCTGTCAGAGTCTCTGGCACTTTTTGAAAAGGGCATCAAGACCTATCGGGAAAGTCTCGAGGAAATCGAAGCCGTCAAGGGGAGGATTTCCAGACTCGTCGATGGGGAGCTCCTCGAAGTGGACGAGGAAGAGCTCCATGAATAAGGCCTATCTAGAAGCCAGGGCCCTGGTCGAAGAAGGCCTCAAGAGGGTCTTCACCGAGTCCGACAACGCCTATGAGAAACTTTTCAACGAGGTGATGAACTATTCCCTCCTGTCCGGGGGCAAGCGGTTGAGGCCTGTGCTCATGGTCAAGACCACCGAGATTCTGGGGGGGCCCATGGACAGCGCCCTGAAAATCGCCCTGGCGATCGAAATGATCCACACCTATTCCCTCATTCATGATGATCTGCCGGCCATGGATGACGATGAGCTCCGTCGGGGACGGCCCACCGCCCACAGGCAGTATTCCGAAGCCCTGGCGATTCTCTCCGGGGACGGACTGCTGAACAAGGCCTATGAAATCATGGTGGAGGCCATCCTCACCGCCAGGAATCCCTCCGACACCGCCCTTTGCGTGGCGACCATCGCCCATGCCGCCGGGGAAAAGGGCATGATCGGGGGGCAGGTGGTGGACATCCTCTCCCAGGGCAGCCCCCTTGAAGAGGAGATGCTGGACTACCTCATCACCAACAAGACCGCCCGTCTGATCATGGCTCCGGTCCTGGGGGCCGGCATCCTGTCAGGCCTGGACTTGGAAAAGCTCAAGGACCTTGAAAGGGTGGCCTTTCTGATGGGTTACAGCTTCCAGCTGCGGGACGACCTGCTGGACCTCACGGGAGACCAGGCGGTGACGGGAAAGGCCTCGAACCGGGATGAGGTTCTGGGCAAAAACACCTATCCCTCCCACTACGGATTAGAAAAAACCAGGGGGGACATCGACGGGTTTTTAGAGGAAGCGACGACGATCTTAAGGAATATGGATGAATATGACTGGTCATTTATGATAGAATTGATACAAGAACTCAGAAAAAGAGAGAAGTAGATATGATGGTGATGCGAGATATTTTTTCCAACCCCTATTTTTCAGTGGCCTTTTTATCCTGGTTCATCGCCCAGGTCCTCAAGGTGGTCCTGACCCTGATCATCGACAAGCGGCTCAACCTGTACCGGATGGTGGGTTCCGGGGGGATGCCCAGTTCCCATTCCGCCATCGTGATGGCGGTGACCACCGCCGTCGGCCTGGATTTCGGCTTTGACAGCGCCCTCTTCGCCATCTCACTGGTCTTTTCCCTGGTGGTGATGTACGATGCCTCAGGGGTCAGGAGAGCCGTGGGTAAACAGGCGATCATCCTCAATACCATGATCGAGGATCTCTACAAGCACCGGCATATCGGCCAGCAGAAAATGAAGGAACTGGTGGGGCATACCCCCTATGAAGTTTTTGTGGGAGCCCTTCTGGGCATCCTGATGGCCAATATTATGTTAAAATGATATTAAGTGGTGGCGCAGTATTCTAGTCAACAAGAGCATTCTGAAGGCGGGGCTAAAAATCCGTCGAAGGGCACATCGATGAAGTTCCTGGTTGCGGGCTTGTTACGCCCAGTAATGGGTCCTGGCTGGGAGTAAGGAACTAGGGGCGAACCGCAATGGCATGCGGTCAACGACCCTTATTCCGTGGAGACCTGCTTGATTTTTCAAACAGGATTAAACCTGTAGGTAGTGATACTGCCTGCAGTGTAGCCTGCCTTGAGTGGCGTTTGGTGGACGGTACGCACCTTGCTAATCTAAACCAACACTGCAAAAGAGGCTAAGGATGTCTTGACGTTGCTGAGGAAATCTCCTAGACTGTTCTATTTGATAGAGGTAGAGTGGGGATTGAAGTGTGCACTGAGTGGTAGTTCAGTCTCGTCGCTGGTGACAGGGCGAAGCCGCGGATAATAGGAAACTGCTGATTCGGCGACGAATCAGTTCGCGGTTGGGAAATCCTACTGGACCTAAGGCACAGAGTTTACTCACTTTATCGCCACCACTTGATATGATTTTAACAACATTGGAGAGTGTATGAAAAAAAACAGGGGCACCAACAAAAAAGCCAAGAAAAAATGGGTTCTCAGGATTTCCATGATCAGTTTCTTCCTCGCCATCGGCGTGGGGATTCTCTCTGAGATTTCCATCAAAAATCTCAACATTTACGGCGCCTTCGTGGTGTTGCTTTTCATCGTCTTCCTCGGGGTCTTCTTCGACGGCATCGGCATCGCCGTGGCGGCATCCAACCCGAGACCCTTCAACGCCATGGCCGCCAAGAAGGTCAAGGGGGCCAGGAAGGCGGTGGAGCTGAGTCTCAATGCCGACAGGGTTTCCAATTTCTGCAACGACGTGATCGGGGACATCGCCGGCATCATCAGCGGGGCGGCCATTGCGGCCATTGCCATCAAGATGGTGCTCTGGGATTATTCCCTCTACAACATGTCCCTGGTGGCGGTCCTCCTCAGCGGTCTGACGGCGGCCCTCACCATCGGGGGCAAGGCTCTGGGCAAAAAGATCGCTCTCACCCACTGGAAAACCATCGTCTACTATTTCGCCCTGGTCCTGTGGACCGTGGAGAACTGGCTGCCAATGATGAAAAATGACAATTAAGGAGACTTATGAATGGGATATTTGGACCGCATCAATGAACCGGGGGATTTGAGAAGATTCCAGGTCTCGGAGCTGCCCTTGATCGCCTCGGAGCTGAGGGAATTCATTCTTCAGGAAGTTTCCAGGACCGGGGGCCATCTGGCGCCCAACCTCGGGACCGTGGAGCTCACCGTGGCCCTGCATTACGTTTTCAAGTCCCCCGAGGACAAAATCATCTGGGATGTGGGCCACCAGGCCTACGGCCACAAGATCCTCACCGGTCGCAGGGACCGCTTCAAGACCCTCAGGCAGATCGACGGCCTCAGCGGATTCTTGAAGCGCTCAGAGAGCCCTCATGACATTTTCGAGGCCGGACATTCCTCCACCTCCATATCCGCCGCCCTGGGCATCGCCTACGGCGACCACTATAAAAACGGCAGGCACTACGTGGTTCCGGTGATCGGAGACGGCGCCCTGACGGCGGGGATGGCCTTTGAAGCCCTGAATTTCGCCGGCGAAGCCAAAAGTCCTCTGATCATCGTCCTCAATGACAATGAAATGTCCATTTCCCCCAATGTAGGAAGTGTTTCCAATACCCTGAGCCGGGTGAGGAGTTTCAAGAGCTACAACCGGCTCAAGCACGCCACTGTGGCATCCTTGGGCAAGTCCAGACTCGGCGGAGTGGCCTACCGCACCCTGTCCAGGGCCAAGAGCGGCCTGAAGGAACTGATGATACCCGGCATGTTCTTCGAGCATTTCGGCCTTTCCTATATCGGTCCCGTGGACGGCCATGACATCAAGGACCTGGTCAGCGCCCTGGAAATCGCCAAGAAGATGGACAAGCCGGTCCTGCTCCACGTCAGGACCATCAAAGGCAAGGGCTATCCCTATGCCCGGCTCAATCCCAATCTCTACCACGGGGTGGGGCCCTTCGACATCAAGTACGGGGTGAAGCCCAGGGAGACCGTGGACTTTTCAGCGGTCTTCGGCGGGACCCTGACCGAAATGGCCCGGGACCATGAGGATATTTTCGCCATTACCGCCGCCATGTGCGCCGGCACCGGACTCAAGTCCTTCGCCGAGTCCTTCAAGGACCGGTTCGTGGATGTCGGCATCGCCGAGCAGAACGCCGTCACCCTCGCCGCCGGCATGGCCACCGAGGGCCTCAAGCCCTATGTCGCCATCTATTCCACCTTTTTGCAGCGGGCCTTCGACCAGTTGATCCACGATGTCGCTCTTCAAAACCTTCATGTGGTCCTGTGCATCGACCGCTCCGGAATCGTCGGCGAGGACGGGGAGACCCACCACGGCATTTTCGATACGGGCTATTTGAATCTCATCCCCAATTTCACGGTTTTCGCCCCCAAGGATGCGGCCGAACTCAGAAGGGTCCTGAAGGAGAGTTATGCCATGGAGGGACCCGTGGCCATCAAATATCCCCGGGGCAGGGCCTACACCCTGAATGAAGACCAGACCCCCCTGAGTGAACCCGAACTGGTCAAAAGCGGCGATGAGACCCTGATCATCGCTTATTCGAGAATGGTCAAGACCGCTCTGGAGGTCCAGGCCCTCACGGAGGAATCCTTAGGCATTCTCAACCTCAGACAGATCAAGCCCCTCGACCTGGCGGCGATTCTGAGCCGGGCCGAGGCCTATGACCACATCGTCCTCCTGGAGGAGGCGCCCTACCAGGGGGGGGTCAACCAGAGCCTGGAAACCCTCTTTCTGAGACAGGGTCACCACAGGGTCACCCCCATCAACCTGCCCCAGGCCTTCATCCCCCACGGAGAAACCGATTCCCTGCTCAAGCGGCACGGGCTGGACCCGGAGGGGATCCTGAAGCGGATTGCCCGGGAGAGACGCCCTTAGATGAAAATCAGGATCGATCAGAGGGTGCATGAACTCGGCTATGCCGATTCCAGGGAAAAGGCCAAGAGAATGATCATGGCGGGGCAGATTTACGTGGATGGGATGATGGTCAACAAACCGGGCACGAAGGTGGACAGTGACCTGGCGGTGACCTGCCGCGACCATAAACCGGCCTTCGTCTCCCGGGGCGGCCACAAGCTTCAAAAGGCCATCGAAGGCTACGGCATCGATTTGACGGACAAGGTCTGCATGGACATCGGCGCCTCGACCGGAGGCTTCACCCAGGTGATGCTCAACAAGGGGGCCCGGAAGGTTTTCAGCGTCGATGTCGGTTACGGCCAGCTCGATTACTCCCTGAGGACGGACCCCCGGGTGGTGAATCTTGAAAAGACCAATGCCCGGTATCTGGCCTTCGAGACCATTGGAGAGAGGGTGGATTTCATCTCCATCGACGTCTCCTTCATTTCAGTGAAAAAGGTGGTGGGGGCCCTCGAGGTCTTCATGAAGGAGACCACGGAGCTGGTGGTCCTGATCAAGCCCCAGTTCGAGGCCGGTCGGGACATCGTCAAAAAAAAGGGGGTCGTCAAGGACCCCGGAGTCCACAGGGCGGTCCTCGAGGACCTGGTCGGTTTTCTGGCCGCCAGCGGAATCCAGATCAGGGCCGTGACCTATTCACCCATCACCGGGCCCAAGGGCAACATTGAATTCCTGGTCTACGGCGCCCGCGGCGCCGAAGCACCAGTGCTCCAACCCATCGATCTAGGAGGGCTTGTCGTCGAAGCTCATAAAAATCTTTTGAAAAAAGGGGGACCCCATGAAGTATAACCGGCATTCGAAGATACTTGAAATCATCGGCACCCACGAAATCGAAACCCAGGAGGATCTGGCGGAGGAACTGAAGCGCCAGGGTTTCAACGTCACCCAGGCAACGGTCTCAAGGGATATCAAGGAGCTCAGACTCATCAAGGTCCTGACCAAGGAGGGCCGGTACAAATACTCCTCGATACAGCACACCGATGCACCGATCCTCAAGCGGTTCATCACCCTTTTCAAGGATTCCGTCCTCAATATCGATCATGCGGGGAACATCATCGTGGTCACCACCATGATCGGAGCGGCCCAGGTGGCTGCGGCGGCCATTGATGCCCTGAAGATTGAAGAAATCGTCGGCTCCATCGCCGGGGATGACACGATTTTCATTCTGGTCCGCAACGAGACGGACTGCCAGAAGGTCCTGGAGATTTTCAGAGAAACCATTCAATAGATAAAGGGTGAAACCATGCTGCGTGAACTCACGATTCAAAACTTCATCATCATTGACCGGATCAGCGTCCAGTTTGATGAGGGACTCAATATCATCACGGGAGAAACCGGTGCAGGCAAATCCATCATCATTGAAGCCATCAATCTCGCCCTCGGCAAAAAGCTCAAGAACGGCCGCAATGTCATCAAGCACAACAAGGCGGTGATCGAGCTTGTTTTTGACGTGGATCTTTCCAGGCTCAGATTCGCCGGGAATTATACCGGGTCTCTCAACGAGGGACTCCTGGTCATCACCCGGGAGATTTATCCCTCGGGGAAAAGCATTTCCAAGCTCAACGGGGAGATGATCACCCAGTCGGACCTCAGAGTCCTCACGGAGGAGCTCATCGATGTCCACGGCCAGTACATGCACCAGGCCCTCCTCGACGAGTCCACCCATATCGAGACCATCGACCGGTACGGGGCCGCCGCCCTGGAGGCGGATTTCACGGCGGTCCGGGAGGCGGCCCGCGCCCACGAGGCTGTCGTGGCCCGGATGAGAAAACTCGAGGATTCCGGTGACGAGGCGGTTCTCAAGGCCCTGAAATTCGAGGCCAGGGAGCTTTCCCGGGTCAAGATCGATCTGGAAAAGGACCAGGAGATGCTTTTGATTTACGAGCGGTTGAGTCATCAGGAAGAACTGATGACCCATCTTGAGGCGGCCCTCTCCCTCATCGATGATGACCAGGGGACCCTTCGGACCCTTCACGATCTCAAACGCCACCTCATGGGGGCCGAATCCCATGATGCTGATTTCACCCCCTTGATGCAGCGGGTCGACAGCGCCATGATCGAGCTCTCGGACATCCGTGACGAGCTCAGGAGCAAGCAGTCGGATTATGAGTTCGATCCCGACACCTTCCGGGAGATCGAGGACCGGTACAACACGCTGAGTCTTCTGATGAAAAAATACGGGATGGACCTCGAGGCCGTGGCGGCCTATGAGAAAGACCTCCTCGACAAGATTGAAGCCCTGGAGGACAGGGACCGCAAGCTCGTGGAACTCAGGGAAAGGGAGGCGGTCCTCTACGACGCCTATCACCTTGCAGCCACCGCTCTGAGTGCCGGACGAAAAGCGATTTTCGACGACTTCAAGGCCCAGGTGATGAAGGAGACCCAGAGTCTCAATCTGACGGGGATCCGCTTTGATGCCGATTTCCGCCTCAAAACCGACGGGGACCGGCCCCGGGTAGGTCCCGGGGGTTTCGATGATATCCGGTTCCTGCTCAGCGCCAATCCCGGGGTGGCGCCCCTGCCCCTGAAAACCGTGGCCTCCGGAGGAGAAATCTCCCGGATCATGCTGGGCATCAAAATCGCCTTGTCCAGGGTGGATCCCATCGATACCATGATCTTCGATGAAATCGACACGGGAATCAGCGGTCATACGGCCCACCAGGTGGCCTTGAAAATGGGGACCTTGAGTCATCACAAGCAGCTGGTCGTCATCACCCACCTGCCTCAAATCGCGGCGGCGGCCAACCGCCACTTCAAAATAGAAAAACTGGAGGGGTTGTCCCAGCTGATTCCCCTCGATCCCGAGGCCGCCCAGCAGGAGGTGGCCAGGATGCTCTCGGGAGACCGCCTGACCCAGGTGGCCCTCGACAACGCCAGGCATCTGATCACACAAATGCAGGGTTAGAAAGAAGGAGCCTCATGGAAAGTCGCATTGAAAGCTTTGAAAACCAGTTGATACAAGAAAACCTGTCTCCCAACACCATCAACTCCTATATCGGGGATATCAGGGATTTTTTGTCTTTTTTGAAGGACCGGGGGGTGGTCCTGTGCCCCCAGGTGGAGAAGATCCATCTTGACGCCTTCACCAAAGAACTCACGAATCGGGGCATGAAAAAATCCACCCTCTACAGAAAATCCACCACGGTGAAAAAATTCTTTCACTTCCTTTTGGTCAAGGAGCTCATTGACAATGATCCCTCCGATGCGGTGGAACGACCCAGGGTCGAGCGGAAAATCTCCCACTGCCTTTTGAGAAAAGATGTGGATGCCATGATCGCCGCCATTGATGAAAACCACCCCCTGGGACTCAGGGACCGGGTGGTCATCGAGGTCCTCTACACCACGGGGATCAAGGTGTCTGAGCTGATCGCCCTGGAAATCAGGGATTACGACCAGGAGCGGGGACGCCTCACCATCCGGGGGGAAGTCAATCCCAGGGTTCTGGACACCGGCGGGGTCCTTGACAGGTTGCTGGTAAACTACCTCGACAGCCAGGCGGGTCAAGACGCGACCAGGGGGATGTTCACCAACGCCAAGGGAGACAAGATCTCCAGACAGAGCATCTGGAAGGTCATCAAGAAATATGCCGCAAAGGCCGGTCTCAATCCGGAGATCAATCCCCACAGCTTCCGCAACGCCCATGTGGTGGGGGAGATCCTCAAGGGGGTTCCCGTCGGTGAAATCATGACACGGCTGGGGATTCAAGGGAATCTTGACACCACCTACTACCAGCGATGTCTTATGAAGGAGGAATCAGAGGGATGAAAAGAGCGATATTGATCGTGATCGACAGTGTGGGAATCGGCGAAATGCCCGACGCCGACGCCTTTGGAGATACCGGAGCCGACACTCTTGGACACATTTTTCAATCGGATCCGAAAATGAAACTGGAGCACCTGAAATCCCTGGGCCTGGGCAATATCGACGGTCTGGACTACCTGGGCCCCTTGTCCAAGGTCAAGGGATCCTACGGCAAGCTCAAGGAGCTCTCCAACGGCAAGGACACCACCACCGGTCACTGGGAAATCGCCGGACTGGTCCTGGAAAAACCCTTCAAGACCTACCCCGAGGGCTTTCCCGAAGAAGTGATCGAGGCCTTTGAAAAGGCGACGGGCCGGGGGACCCTCTGCAACAAGCCGGCCTCAGGCACCGAGGTCATCAAGGAGCTGGGTCAGACCCATATGGCCACCGGCAAGCTCATCGTCTACACCTCCGGCGACAGCGTCTTTCAAATCGCCGCCCATGAATCCGTGGTGCCCCTGGAGGAACTGTATGAAATCTGTCTCAAGGCCAGGGAAATCCTCATGGGAGACCACCTGGTGGCCCGGGTCATCGCAAGACCCTTCATCGGCGAGGCGGGCCGGTTCGAACGCACCCACCACCGCAGGGATTTTTCCATCAGTCCCTTTGCTCCGACGATTCTGGATCATTTGAAGGAGGCCGGCTGGCCCGTGGCGGCGGTGGGGAAAATCGCCGATATCTACAACGGCCAGGGCATCACCGATGAAGTCCATACCAAGAGCAACGAAGATGGCATGGACCAGACCCTGAACATGATGGCCCGGCATGACCGGGGGCTGATTTTCACCAATCTTGTGGATTTTGATGCGAAATTCGGCCATCGAAGGGATGTGGCGGGCTACAAGACCGCCCTGGAAGCCTTTGATGCCAGACTGATAGAAATCCTGCAGGCCCTGGGGGATGAGGATCTGCTCATGATCACCGCCGACCATGGGAATGATCCGGCCTTCACGGGAACGGACCATACCCGGGAGATGGTGCCCCTGCTCATCGCGGGCAACCGGGTGAAAAAGGGGGTCAACCTCGGGGTGAGGGAATCCTTTTCCGACATCGCGGCGACCCTGGCGGAATTTTTCCAAGTGGAGGCCCCGGCAAACGGGGAATCCTTCCTGGATCTGATCTGGGAGGACTGCCATGGCAAATAAAGTTGAAAATGCAACTAATTATATCAAAGCCCGCCTCGGCCAGGGCGGTCCCATCGATGTCGCTCTGATTCTGGGTTCCGGCCTGGGAATCATGGCTGAGGAGATTGAAAATCCCGTGGTGATTCCCTATGATGAAATTCCCCACTTTCCCCAGTCCACCGTAGAGGGTCACAAGGGTCAGTTCGTCATCGGAGAGCTTCAGGGCAAAAGAGTCATGGCCATGCAGGGAAGGGTGCATTTTTATGAAGGCTACCCCATGGCGCAGGTCACCTTTCCGGTGCGGATCTTCCAGGCCCTGGGAATCAAGACCCTGTTTCTGACCAATGCGGCAGGGGGGGTCAACGTGGACTACCTGCCGGGGGACCTGATGATCATCAAGGACCACATCAATTTCGCCTTTGACAATCCCTTGATGGGTCCCAACGAGGAGACCCTGGGACCCAGGTTTCCCGACACCTCGAGAACCTACTCCAAGTCCCTGATCAAAATCGCCAGAAGCAGCGGGAAGCATCTGGGCATGGCCCTCAAGGAAGGGGTGTATCTCTTCAATACCGGGCCCACCTATGAAACCCCGGCGGAGATCCGAATGGCGAGGATACTCGGCGCCGACGCCGTCGGCATGAGCACCGTCCCCGAGGCCATTGCGGCGGCCCACAGCGGCATGAAGGTCATGGGCATTTCACTGATCACCAATATGGCGGCGGGTATCCTGGACCAGCCCCTCTCCCATGCCGAGGTGGTTGAAACCGCTGACCGGGTGAAGCAGGCATTCATCCAATTGGTGAAATTGATTGTTGAGAGGATGGAAGGCAATGATTGAAAAGATAATGGCGGCAGCCAGCTACATTCAGGAAAAACACCCCCAGGCCCCCCGGATCGGACTGATTCTGGGCTCCGGCCTCGGGGACCTCGCCGAGGAGATTGAAAATCCCACGGTAATTCCCTATGACCGCATTCCCGCCTTTCCGGTCTCCACGGTGGAGGGCCACAAGGGACAGCTGGTCCTGGGCCGTCTCATGGGGAAGGAAGTCGTGGCCATGCAGGGCCGGTTCCATTACTACGAGGGCTATGACCTCAAGACCGTGACCTTCCCGGTCCGGGTGATGAAGGAACTCGGTGTGGAAATCCTCCTGGTGACCAACGCCTGCGGCGGGATGAACCCCAAGCTCTACCCCGGGGTACTGATGCTCATCAAGGACCACATCAACATGATCGGCAGCAATCCCCTGATCGGGGAAAACCTCGACAAGTACGGTCCCCGTTTTCCCGACATGTCCCGGGCCTATGATCCCGAGCTCATCGAGCTCGCCGAGGGGGTGGCCAGGGAAATCGACGTCGATGTCAAAAAAGGGGTCTACGTGGGCATCAGCGGCCCCTACTATTATTCACGGGCGGAGCTCAAAATGCTCAGGATTCTCGGCGGTGACGCCCTTGGCATGAGCACCGTTCCCGAAACCATCGTGGCCGCTCATTCCGGCATGCGGGTCCTGGGAATCTCCCTGGTCACCGACATGGCCATACCGGACACCCTCGAGCCCATCGACCACGCCATCGTCATGGCCCAGGCCGAGGCATCGAAGCCCAGGTTCATCCGCTTTGTCAAGGGCATCCTGGAGGCGATATAGGCCATGAGGATTTACGATATCATCCTGAAAAAACGGGACGGCAAGGTCCTGTCCCATGAAGAAATCCAGTTTTTCATCGACGGGATCACCCGGGGCACCATCGAGGACTACCAGGCGGCGGCCCTGCTCATGGCCATCTACCTGAGGGGGATGGACGAGGACGAGACCCTTTTTCTGACCAAGGCCATGATGCATTCGGGTCAGATTGTGGACCTCTCGAGAATCCAGGGAATCAAGGTGGACAAGCACTCCACCGGCGGTGTCGGAGACACCACCTCCCTGGTGCTGGCTCCCCTGGTGGCCTCCCTGGGCATCAAGTTCGCCAAGATGTCCGGCAGAGGCCTGGGACATACCGGCGGCACCATCGACAAACTTGAAGCCATCGAGGGCTTCAAGACCTCCCTGAGCGTGGAGGAGTTCATCGACCACGTCAACCGGCACGCCATCGCCCTCATGGGACAGACCAGGAATATCGCCCCGGCGGACAAGGTGCTTTACGGCCTGAGGGACGTGACGGCCACGGTGGACAATATCAGTTTGATCGCGAGCTCCATCATGAGCAAGAAACTTGCGGCGGGCTCCGATGCCATCGTCCTTGATGTCAAGGTGGGCTCCGGGGCCTTCCTGAAAACCTACGAAGATGCCCTGGCCCTTTCCAGGATGATGGTCAACATCGGCGAGGGGATGGGGCGCAGGACCATGGCGGTGATTTCGGAAATGGCCCAGCCCCTGGGTGAAGCCATCGGCAACGGCATCGAGGTGGTGGAGGCCGTGGAGGTGCTCAAAAACCGGGGGCCCGAAGACCTGAGAGAACTCACCCTGACCCTGGGGGCCAACCTGACCCTGATGGCGGGGAGGGCGGATTCCTATGAAGCCGCCTACGCCCTTCTGGAAGAACAGTTGACTAGCGGCCAGGCCCTGGAAAAATTCAGGACCTTCGTTGAAATCCAGGGAGGCAGTCCCGACTTCATCGAGGATTATACCCTGCTGCCCCAGGCGGCCCACGTGGTGGCGGTCTATCCCCCCAAGGCGGGTTACATCAAGGCCATCGCCTCCAATGAGGTGGGCATCGCCTCCCTCATCCTGGGAGCGGGGCGGGAGACCCTCGAGGACAAGATCGATTTCGCCGCCGGGATCCGCCTCAAGAAAAAAATCGGCGACCGGGTTGACAAAGAGGAGCCCATGGCGGTCTTCTACACCAATCAGGAGGACAAGATCGAGGAGGCCCGGGAACGGTTCCTCGGTGCCTTTGAAATCAGTGATGAGGCGACCCCCCGTCCGGTGCTGGTCAAAGCCGTGGTTTCAAAAGAGGGTGTTAAGAAGCTTTAGGAAGAGGGTACATGTAACCTAAAGGAGGAATGCCCTGTGAAGGAACAGGAAATCAAACTGATCAAACAAGCCATCATCAATGAAGTCGAGGGCTACGAATTCTATCAGCTCGCGGCTGAAAAGGCCGTTTCAAAAGAGGCCAGGGAAACTCTGAGCAATCTGGCCAAGGAAGAAATGATCCATATCGAGTATCTCCAGGACTTGTTCAACAAGGTCAAGGATGACAAGGGGGATGATTACCAGCTGGCGACCCTGGTTCCTCCGGCCTCCGGCCAGATTTTCAAGGTGGCCTCCCTGGACAAGGCGGACCTGAGCATGGCCATGTCGGTCTTCAGCATCGGCATACAAATGGAGAAGGCTTCGGTTGAATTCTACACCGAAGCCAAAAAAACCACCCGGATACCAAAGGCCAGGGAGCTCTACGATATTCTGATCAAATGGGAAGAGGTCCACATGCACCAGTTCACCGAGGAGTACCAGCAGCTGCAGGACGAATGGTGGGCCGCACAAAGCTATGCACCCTTCTAGAGAAGGGGTCACGGATGGGGTACTATACCCCATCTCTTTTTGGAAAGGACAAGCATGAAGGATCGAATGGACGCAGCCCTTCTGGCGCTGCTTGAACCCCATGTCACCCGCTTCTATTATGTAGGCGGACTCACGAGAGATCATCTCCTCGGGCGCTTCACCCGGGATGTCGACGTGGTTCTGCCGCTTTCTTTCGCTCAGATGAGGGCCCTCTACGAAGACTTGAAAACCAAATCCGTCAAGGGGCTCAGATTCATCGAGGATTTTTACAATATCGCCTTCGAGCTTGAAGGCCGCCATCTGGACCTGGTCCCCTTGAGGAAGGAGACCTACCAGGAGGATTCGCCCTATCCCCTCATCGCCGAGGGGACCTTCGAGGAGGACGTCCTGCGACGGGATTTCACCATCAATGCCATCTATCTCGAAATCCGCAGGGGAGCGAGTCCCCGATGGATCGATCCCCTGGGGGGAATAGCGGATCTCAAGCAGGGGGTTCTCAGAAGCATCAGGGCGGAGGCCTTCGATGAGGATCCCAGCCGGGTGATTCGCCTTTACATCTACCGTTACCGCTACGGCCTCGAGATCGAAGCCCGGACCCTGAAAGGGGCCATGGAGGCTACCTATGAAAAACTCGGTTCCGGTCTGCTGATCAAATATTTGAACAAGGTCCTTGAAGAAAAAAACCTGCAGTTGTTGCAGGAAGTCCTCGACCGGGGGATTTTCGAGGGCATCGGCTTGCGGAAAATGCCCTCCCTCAGTGGGGCGGAATCCAGGAGGGGAATGATCCTGGCCCTGGTGCAGGCCAACCCCGAGGCAAAGGAATACTTCAAAGATCGGGGAAATTAGTGTAAACTGGTAGAGGAAAAAAAGGGGGAGAAGGACCATGGCCATGACCATCAAGATTGCTGAATTCGAGGGACCCTTCGATCTTCTCCTCAAGTTGATCGAAGGCGAGGAAATGGATATTTACAATATCCAGATCCACCAGATCACCCGGGATTACATCGCCACCATCAATGCCATGCAGCTCTTCGACATGAACCTGGCCGGCGAGTTCCTGGTCATGGCGTCCATACTGCTTGAAATCAAGTCCAAGATGCTGCTGCCGGACCACCAGTATGAGGCCATCGCCTTCGAGGACTCCGAGGATCCCCGATATGAACTGATCACGAAGCTCGTGGAATACAAGAGATTCAAGGCCGTTTCCCAGGAGGTGGCCAGAAGGCAGATCTCGGAGGACCTGGTTTTCACCGACCGGGGACAGGTCTTTCTGGATCCGGCCCTCTTCAGAAAGGACTACGAAACCATGTCCTATGACATCGACGTCCTGACCAGGGCCTTCAACCGCATCATCCAGAATCTGAAGCGGTTTGACGCCGACAAGCTGGATTTCTTCAAGAACATCCGACGGGAGCGTTTCACCACGGAGAACAAGGTGAGAATGATCCGGGACCTCTTCAAGGAACACCACCGGGTGGTCTTTCAAAGTCTCTTTGAGGGGACCCTGATTCTGGAGGAATTCATCACGGTGTTTCTGGCGGTTCTGGAGGTGGTGAGGACCGACGGCATCAGGGTGGTCCAGGACAGGCCTTTTGCCGAGATCCATTTAATCAAGGAGGGATAGCGTGAAGGTGACCCAGTACACGAAAATACTTGAAGCCCTGTTGTTCTCCTCGTCGGAGCCCCTCAGCTACAAGAAGATCGCCCAGATCATGGACATCACCCTCAGTGATGCCAAGAACCTGGTCGCGGAGCTCAAGGATTTCTATACCAGGGAGGAGAGCGGGGTGATGATCTACGACTTCAAGGACAAGGTGCAGATCGGCACCAATCCCAAGTATGTCGACTACGTCAAAAAACTCCTCAATGCCTCGAAGAGCAGGGGCTTGTCCGAATCCGCCCTGGAGGTCCTCTCCATCATCGCCTACAAGCAGCCCATCACCAAAAGCGAAATTGAATACATCCGGGGCATCAACTCGGATCGGTTGATCTATCAGCTGATGGACCGGCTCCTGGTGGAGGAAAAGGGCCGACTGGAAAAAGTCGGGAGACCCAAGACCTATGGGACCACGGACATTTTCCTGAGAAACTTCAATCTGAAATCCTTGAAGGACCTGCCCCAGATTCTTTACGATGAAATCGAGGCCTGACCGATGAGACTGCAGAAATTTCTCGCCCATGCGGGGGTGGCCTCCCGACGGCGGGCCGAGGATCTGATCCGACAGGGGGAGATCCAGGTCAACCGCCAGGTCATCACGGAAATGGGCTATCAGGTGGCGGCCTCGGATGAGGTGACCTACCGGAACCGGCGCCTTCGCCTCGAAGAAGCCCCCATGGTGGTCCTTCTCAACAAGCCCGTGGAGGTGGTATCCACCGCCATGGACCAGTTCGGCAGGACCACGGTCCTGGACCTGCTGCCCACCCTTGAGGTGAGGCTCTATCCCGTCGGCCGGCTTGATTACCATTCCAGCGGCCTGATCCTCCTCACCAATGACGGGGATCTGACCTACCGACTGACCCATCCCAGGCACCATATCCCCAAAACCTACCGGGTCAGGGTTTCAGGAAGGCTGAATCGTGAGGATTTGAACCGTTTCGCCCAGGGACTTGCCCTCGATGACTACCGGACCAGGCCCTGTGAAATCACTGAAATCGCTGAAGAGACCTATGAGGTCATTTTGTATGAAGGCCGGAACCGGCAGCTCCGCAGGATGATGGCCGTCCTGGGGTTTGAGGTGATATCCCTTGAGCGGACCGCCATGGGGGAAATCTCCCTGGAGGGTCTGGCCCCCGGGGAGCACCGGCTGCTGAGCCCGGAAGAAATTGAAAAACTCAAAAAGGAGGCCGGGGATGATTGAGATGACGGTGCCCAAGGAAACCTTCCGTTTTCTGGGGGAGGAATTTCCTCGTTATTATGAATACTATATCATGCTGGAAAATGAGCGGGTGCAGGGTTTTGTGCACTTTGAGGTTTTTCCGAATCTGATCGACAAGGTCTCCCTTCGCAGGGCCAAGGATGATTTTTTCCATAAGGACGCCCTGCTCAGGGGGGCCCTCAATCACATGGCTCAAAAGGGGATTGAAACCTGTAAACTCGAGGGAGAGGTCCTGGCGTTTTTTCTGGAGCACTACGGCGACCGGGGCGTGATCAAGGACCACGTGGTGGATATCGAAGCATTTTTTGCCGAGGGTTGTGGTGGCCATTAGTCATCATGTTTCCTCCTATCTGGATCTGCTTCTGGGAGACCTCGATGAAGTCAGGGTGATGGTGGACGCCACCCTGGGCAACGGTCATGACGCCCTCAAGCTGAAAAAGAGATTTCCGGAGGCCATGCTCTACGGCTTTGATGTCCAGAAGGCCGCCCTGGAGGCTTCCACCAGGCGGTTGAACCGGCAGGGCATCACCACCGGCTTTGAATTCTTTCTCCAGTCCCATGAAAATATCGGTGAAGTGGTCAGGAGGCCCATTGATCTGTGTCTGTTCAACCTGGGCTATCTGCCTGGAGGGGACAAGGGCCGGCACACCGCTTACGACACCACCGTCAAGGCCGTGACCGGGGCCCTGGCAGAACTCAGCCCCCGGGGGCTGATTCTCCTGACCCTGTATCCCGGGTCCCTTAGGGGCCGGATTGAAACCATCCTGCTGGAGGACCACTTCAAGGGCCTGGACCAGAAGGCGGTGACGGTGATGCGGATCCAGCCTCTCAACCAGAAAAACGACCCGCCCTACCTGATTCTCCTCAGGAAAAACAGCGGCTGAAATTGTATACAATCATATAAAAAGTATTGCATTCAAAATGCAATACTTTTTTCATATAAAATTCAATATCCATTATTGAAATATTTATTGCATTTGTGGACCTGGATTGATAAACTGTTATCAGAGAGTTCAAAGGAGGTAAAAAGGTGAAGTCTAAAGATCAATTAGAAGTCAAAATCAATCCCGACTGGTGCAAAGGGTGTGGCAACTGCGTCTCATTCTGTCCCACCAACGTCTTGGCCTTGGATCATCACGGAAAGTCAACCATGGTGAATCGTGAAGGCTGTATTTTGTGCGGCATGTGTGAAAAACTGTGTCCCGATTTTGCCATTTGGATAGGAGGTAAGGAGGATGAGTAAGAAAAACATCAAACTGATGCAGGGCAACGAGGCCTGTGTAGAGGCCGCCTTGATGGCCGGCATGAAATTTTTCGCCGGTTATCCCATCACTCCCTCCACGGAGCTGGCGGAGTTGTCCGCTGAAAAGCTGCCTAGAATCGGCGGCAAGTTCATTCAGATGGAGGACGAAATCGCAGGCATTGCCGCTGCCATCGGCGGTTCCATTGCCGGCTTGAAATCCATGACCGCCACCAGCGGCCCCGGATTCAGTCTGAAACAGGAAAATATCGGCTATGCCGCCATCGCGGAAATCCCCCTGGTCATCGTGAATGTCATGAGGGGTGGCCCCTCTACGGGACTGCCGACTTCTCCGGCACAGGGAGATGTCATGCAGGCCAAATGGGGGACCCACGGCGACCATGCCATTATCGCCCTGTCGCCCCAGTCCGTGATGGAAACCTTCGACATCACCATCAAGGCCTTCAATCTGGCTGAAAAATACAGGACCCCCGTCATCGTCCTCACCGATGAAGTGGTGGGCCACATGCGGGAAAAAATTGAAATCCCCGAACCCGGCGACATCGAAATATTCGACCGCAAGGTGCCGGGCCCCGGCGAAGACTATCTGCCTTATCGATTGGAGGAGGGGGATATCGTTCCCAAAATGGCCCCCTTTGGTGCGGGCTACCGCTACCACATCACCGGACTTTTCCATGATGAAACCGGCTTTCCCAGCAATTCCACCGACAATGCCGACATCATGCTCAAACGCATGATTTCAAAAATCGAGGACAACCGGGAAGATATCGTGATGTACGATGAATTCATGATGGAGGATGCGGAATATGCCATCATTTCCTACGGTTCCACCGCCCGTACGGTGAGGAATGCCGTGAAGACCCTGAGAGAACAGGGGATGAAGGTGGGTCTTTTCCGTCCCATCACCATCTGGCCCTCCGCCGAGAAGGAAATCAAGGCCGTCGGCAGACAGGTCAAAAAAATCATCGTGGCTGAAATGAACATGGGTCAGTACGTCCAGGAAATCGAGCGCATCGTCAAGTCCGACGCCGAGGTCTTCCATCTGGGACGGGCCAACGGTGAAGTGCTCATGCCGATCGAAGTGGTTCAAAAAGCAAAGGAGGTCTTCTAATGACTTCAGAAATCGTTCAAAAGTATTTTCGCATTGAAAATCTGCCCCATATCTGGTGTCCGGGCTGTTCCAACGGCGTCGTGACCCGTGCCCTGACCATGGCCATCGATGAACTCGGACTCGACCAGGACAATGTCGTGGTGGTTTCCGGAATCGGCTGCTCTTCCAGGGCTCCGGGATATCTCGATTTCAACACCCTCCACACCACCCACGGCAGGGGACTTGCCTTTGCAACGGGCATCAAGCTGGCCAATCCCAAGCTTGACGTCATTCTCATCGCCGGGGACGGCGATGTATCCGCCATCGGAGGCAACCATCTGATCCATGCGGCCAGAAGAAACATCGATATCACCACCATCGTCTTCAACAACAACATCTACGGCATGACCGGCGGACAGTACTCACCGACGACGCCGACGGCGGCCAAGGGAACCACCGCCCCCCACGGCAACATCGACAAACCCTTCGACATCGCCCAGCTGGCGGCGGCTGCCGGAGCCACCTATTCATCCCGCACCACGGCCTACCATGTGAACCAGATGGTCAAGTATTTCAAAGATGCCATCAGCAACAAGGGCTTCTCCATGGTGGAGGTGGCCAGCATCTGTCCCACTTATTACGGCAGGAAGAACAAGTCGGGGTCCGGCGTCCAGATGATGCAGGCTCTCAAGAATGATTTCATCGATAAAATGGCTTATGAGAAGCTGCCTGAGGAGAAAAAGGAGGGCAAGCATCTGATGGGGGTCTTCAAGAACATCACCCTGCCCGAGTACACGGCGGAATACCAGAGAGTCATCGATGCCTTGCAAGGAGGGGAAAACAATGAGTAAGCAGACCCAGATCAGGCTGGCCGGTTCCGGCGGGCAGGGAATGATCATGGCGGGAGTCATTCTGGCTGAAGCGGCCATTCTTGATGACAAAATCGCCATCCAGTCCCAAAGCTATGGTCCAGAAGCCAGAGGGGGCGCCTCCAAGGCCGAGGTCATCATTTCCAGCGAGGAGATCGATTTTCCCAAGGTCATCGAACCGGATCTCGTCCTGTCCCTCACCCAGGAGGCCACCGAGAAGTACGGCGGCTCCGTGAAGGCGGAGGGCCTTTTGATCATCGATGAGGACATCGTGCTGCCCGAGGGCTTCAATCAGTCACGGGTGATCAAGGTGCCGATTTTGAGAACCGCCAAGGAAAACGTGGGGCGCGCCATCGTGGCCAATATCGTCGCCGTGGGATTCATCGCGGAATTCACCCAGCTGGTGAGTCGGGAGAGCGTTGAAAAAGCGGTACTGGGTCGCGTACCCAAGGGAACCGAACCCATGAACAAAAAAGCGCTGAGCGAGGGCTATGCCTTGGCACAGTCCGTAAAATAGGAGACCCTGCCATGACCCAGGAAGACACCTTGAAGGATTTGAGCGGCAAGTACTCACGGCTCAGCAAGGGGCATAAACGCATCGCCGATTATGTCATGGGCAATTACGACAAAGTCATCTTCATGACGGTGCATGAATTGTCCGAAACCGTGGGCATCAGCGAGTCCACCGTCGTTCGTTTCGCCCATTCCCTGGGTTACGACGGCTATCCCTCCTTTCAGAAAAGTCTTCAGGAGTCCATCAAGAACCGTCTGACCACCCTGCAGCGTCTTGAACACATGCACACGGGACAGCAGGAGGGGAATGTAATCACCAAGATCATGCATTCCGATATCCGGAATATCCAGGACACCATCACCAATCTGAGCCTGGACCGGATGACGGATATCGCCAATACCATCCAGCATGCGGAGCATGTGTATATCTACGGCCTGAGAAGTTCCAGAATCCTGGCGGATTATCTGGCCTTTTACCTGAAGTTCATGCACTCCAGCGTCACGGTCCTCCCCCAGGGGGTCAATGATACCTATGACGAGCTCATCAACATCCAGTCCAGGGACGTCATGATCGCCATCAGTTTCCCACGATACTCCACCCACACCATCACTGCCATCGAGCATTTGAAAAGCAAGAAGGTGGAGGTGATCGGGATTACCGATTCCTATCAATCGCCCATTGCCAGAATCGCGGACAAGTTTCTTCTCGCCAATTTCAATGTAGACACCTTTGTGGATTCCCTGACAGCCCCCATAAGTCTGATCAATGCCTTGATCATCGCCATGAGTCTGGGGTGCAAGGAGAACATGGGCAAGCGCTTCAACGAACTCGAAGAGTTGTGGAAGAACCAGGGCACCTATTTATAGACCCGGGAAAGGGCTGACAGCAGTCAGCCCTTTTTTATTGACGAGAATGGGTGAATTAGGTATGATTAAGCAGAAAAAGGAGTTGAAAACCCATGCAAATCGCCATTGATGGTCCTGCGGGATCCGGCAAAAGCACCATTGCAAAAATCGTGGCCCAGAAGATGGGTTTCACCTATATCGACACCGGCGCCATGTACCGGGGGGTCACCCTCTACTTCCTGGAACATCATGTGGAACCTGGCGACCTGCCAGAGATCAAGGCTCGTCTGGGACGGATCCGCCTCGATTTCAAGGAGGGAAGAATGCACCTGGGAGAAAGGGATATTTCCAAGGATATCCGATCCCCTGAAATCAACCGGCGGGTGTCGGACTATGCCCGGATTCCGGAAATCCGCCTGGCTCTCCAGAAGCAGCAGCGGGAGATTGCAAGAAAAAAATCCGTGGTGATGGACGGCAGGGACATCGGCACCTATGTGCTTCCTCAAGCGGAGGTCAAGGTTTTTCTGAGTGCCAGCGATGAAGAGCGTGCCAGGCGGCGCCAGCGGGACCTGCTCGAAAGGGGTTATGAAGCGTCCTTTGAAGAGATTCTTGATAATTTGAAGCAGCGGGATGCCATCGATTCTTCGAGGGCCCATTCCCCCTTGAAAAAGGCACCGGAGGCCCACGGCATCGATACCACCCGGATGAGCATCGCCGAGGTGGTGGCTGAAATCATTTCAATCATCGGGGGAGTTGAACCATGTTCAGACTGATCAAAGGGCTGCTCAAAGTCTATTATCGCCTCCTTTTCAGAATTCACATCGAAGGGGAGGAGCATCTTCCCAAGGATGAAGGCTATCTGATCGCCGCCAATCACAACCACCTTCACGATCCCCTGATCATCGGCACCTTTTTCCCTGAGAAGATGTATGTCATGGCCAAAAAGGAGATCTTCAAGAACCGGCTCTTCACCTATGTGCTGACCACCATGGGGGCCTTCAGCGTTGACCGGGACGGCAACGACATCAAAGCCATCAAGCAGTCCCTGAAGCTTCTGAAGGCTCATCATCCCCTGCTGATTTTCCCCGAAGGGACCAGGAATCCCAACAAGGGCAGGGTGCATCTGCCGGGCAAGGCCGGGGTCCCCCTCATCGCCCTGAGAGCCGGAGTCAAAATCATTCCGGTGACCATCGATTCCGATTACAGGCCCTTCAGTAAGGTCAGGATCCTGTACCATCCCCCCGTCGCCCTGTGGGAAGACTATCCCGACAAGCTCACCACCGGGGCCTACGAGGCGATCGCCGACGAACTCCTGGACCGGATCTATGCTTTGTTGCCAGAACACTCGCGACTTCAGTCGTGAGAAGTTCAAGAGAGGGTGGTTCTGAACCGATGAAAATCTATCTGGCCAGGGAGGCCGGCTTCTGTTTCGGCGTCAAACTGGCCATGGAAATGGCCCGAAAGACCAAGGCCTCCATTGACAAACCCCTTTTCACCTTCGGCCCCCTGATCCACAATCCCCAGGTCATCGAAGGACTGGAGAAGGAGGATATCCGCTCGGTGACGACCCTTGAGGAATTGAGGGAAAAGGACCATGTCCTGATCCGCTCCCACGGGGTTCCACCGGAAATCTACGCGGCTTTTGAAGAGAAGCTTATTTTTTACACCGACGCCACCTGCCCCTATGTGAAAAAGGTGCATGAAATCGTCCAGAGACACGCCCGGGAAAACCATCAGATCCTCATCGTGGGCGACCCCTCCCACCCGGAGATCATCGCCGTCAAGGGCTGGTCCGGGGGAAGGGGGACCGTGGTGGAGGAAGCCGGTGATCTGCAAGGACTTTCACTTGAATCCCGGGTGGTGGTGGTGGCCCAGACCACCCTCATCAAGGACCGTCTGGACCGGATCATCCAGGCCCTGACAGAGAGGGGCGTCGAGGTGGAGGTCTACAATACCATCTGCAGGGCCACCGCTTCAAGACAAGAGGCCGCCCTGGCCCTGGCAAAAACCGTCGATCTCATGATCGTCATCGGGGGCAAGCATTCCTCGAATACGAAAAAATTATTCGAAATCGCCCGCAAAAACGGCAAAAATGCCCTACACATTGAAACCCAGGATGAATTTTTAATGAAAGATTTAAAAAAATATGATAAGATAGGAATAACGGCTGGTGCATCGACTCCGGATTGGATCATCGATGCCGTCGTGAGAAAATTGGAAATTGAAGGTGAGGGAATACTAATGAATGATAATTCTGAAATGAATGAATTAATGGAACAGTTTGATGAGAATTACAATGTTCCGAGGACCGGCAAAAGCGTCGAGGGAAAGATTGTCTTGATTTCAAAGGACGAGCTGATCGTCAACATCGGCTACAAGGCCGACGGCATTATCCCAAGAGAAGAAATCAGTGACGCGGAAGATCTCGACTTAAATACGGAATATGAGGTGAATCAAACCATCGAAGCCGTGGTCATCAAGAAGGACAACGGGGAGGGCAACGTCCTGCTTTCCATCAAGCGCATCGCACAGAAGCAGAAGTGGGATGAACTTGAAGAAAAATTCAACGACAAGGAAACCGTTACAGTCAAGGTCAACAAGGAAGTGAAGGGTGGTCTGACGGCTTACTACGAGCAGATCAAGGGATTCATCCCGGCTTCCCACGTCGACGTCCGCTATATCGAAAACCTGGCCGCCTTCGCGGGTCAGGAACTTCAAGTAGAGGTCATTGAACTCAACCGCAGAAAAAACAAGGCCGTTTTTTCCAGAAAGAACGTGCTGCAAAGAGAGATCAAGGCGACGGTGGAGAAAGCCTGGGAAAATCTCGAGGTGGGCGCCGTGGTCAAGGGAATCGTCCGACGATTTACGGATTTCGGGGCCTTCGTGGACCTCGGTGGTGTGGACGGCCTGCTGCATGTTTCAGAGATTTCATGGGGCAAGGTCAACAAACCCCAGGATGTCCTCAAGAAGAACCAGGAAATCGACGTCAAGATTCTGGATCTGAATCGGGAGGACAACAAGGTTTCCCTGAGCATCAAACAGATGATGGAAAATCCTTGGAAAGTGGTGGCTGAAAAGTACACCCTTGAGAATGAATACGACGGCACCATCACGGGTCTGACGGATTTTGGAGCCTTTGTCGAACTCGAACCGGGTCTCGAAGGCCTGGTCCACGTTTCCCAGATTGCGGTGGAGCGGGTTGAAAAACCCTCTGATCTGCTGAAGGTCGGAGAAACCGTCAAGGTGAGGATTCTCGAAATCAACACCGAGGACAACCGCATCAAACTGACCATGAAGCCCAAGGAAGCACCGAAAAAGCCAGAGGCTCGCGTGGAAAAACCCAGGAAAAAACCTGAAAAAGATCCTGTTGAAAAAGTTCTTGAGGAACTCAAGGAAGAAAAAGAGCCTATGAGCGCCTTTGCAGACGAAGCCTTTGACGCCTTTGATGCCGCCCTGGCTGAAGCAGAAGCCGAGGAAGCCAAGGAAGCCAAGAAGGCCGCCAAGAAAGCGGCCAAGGAAGAAAAAGCCGCCAAAGAGGCAGAGGTAGAAGCCGCGCCTGAAGCAGCAGTGGAAGAAGCCGCTCCTGAAGCGGCAGTGGCAGAGGCCGCTCCTGAAGTAGAAGAGGCAGAAGCCGCTCCTGAAGCGGCAGTGGAAGAAGCCGCTGAGGAAGAAGAAACCAAATAAGCATCACCGACCAATACAAAGGGCCACTCTGATGAGTGGCCCTTTTTGATGGGTTGATTGAACGGGGAAAACTATTTTTTGCCGGGATAGGCCTCGAGGCCGAGCTTGAGGATTTCCATGGCGGCGGTCAGATCATCTTCATTGAGGACATAGGCGATCCGGACTTCATCCACGCCGAGACCCGGGGTGGCATAGAAGCCTTCAGCGGGGGCCATCATCACAGTGGCTTCCTTGTAGCTGAATTCCTCCAGCATCCAGATGACGAATTTCTCTGCATCATCCACGGGCAGCTTCACCACCATGTAGAAGGCACCCTTGGGCTCCTCGACGATGACGCCGGGGATTTCTCTGAGCAGTTTGAAGACCAGATCTCTCCGCTTGCGGTATTCGTCATTGACACCCTTGAAATAGCTGGGATCAACCTTGTAAAGCTCCTTGGCACCCACCTGTTCGATGGTGGGGACACACAGACGGCTCTGGGCAAGCTTCATGACATTGGCCATGAGTGCCTTGTTTTTTGAGGCGATGGAACCGATGCGGGCGCCACAGGCACTGTATCGCTTGGAGATGGAATCGATGATGATCACGTGGTCCTGGATTTCCTTCACGGTACCGAAACTGGTGTATTCAAAATCCCCATAGATGAATTCGCGGTAGACCTCATCGGCGATGACGAAGAGATCATGGGCCTTCGCGATATCCGCAATGAGCTGGATTTCTTCCCTGGTGTAGACCACACCGGTGGGATTGCCGGGATTGGAGAGTAGAATCGCCCGGGTTCTGGGGGTGATCACCTTTTCGAGGGCTTCCTTGGAGGGCAGCCGGAATCCGTCCAGGGGAGAGGTGGTGATGGGCTTGACGGTGACGCCCACGGGAACACTGAAACCATTGTAGTTGGTGTAGAAGGGCTCGGGCACGAGGATTTCATCCTCGGGATCGGCAACGGCGATGATGGCGAAGAGCAGGGCCTCGCTCCCGCCGTTGGTGATGATGATGTCGCTTTTTTCATACTCGATATCGTACTTCTTATAGTAGTCCACCATGGCCTGGATCAATTCCTGATCCCCATGGGAAGATGAGTAGGCCAGTACCTTTTCATCAAAATGCTTCAGGGCGTCAAAGAAGACCTTCGGCGTTTCAATATCGGGTTGTCCGATATTCAAATGATACACCTTTTTACCTGATTTTTTGGCCTTGTCGGCAATAGGAACCAGTTTTCTGATGGGAGACGCTTGCATCGAAACAATTCGATTTGACAGTTGCATGTTGTGACCTCCTTTAATAGTGGTGATGACCCGTCTTTCAACTCAGGCTTGCTACAGGGTAATCATATCACATTGTATACAGAATTTGAACTTTTTGATGCAAAACCTGCCCGTATTCTGATCATTCAGGGAGAGGGATTTTCTCCTGGACCAGCAGTTTTTCATGTCCCCGGTCAATGCCGAAGGCCCCTATGGGAGCGGTGACCAGAATGGAAAGAACCGCTACAGTGAGAATGATTTCACCCCCCGGAATACCGGCGGCCAGGGGGATTCCCCCGATGGCGGCCTGCACCGTGGCCTTGGGGAGATAGGCCAGGGCACAGAAGAGCCGCTCCCTGCCCTTCAAGGGGGTTTTCACAAGACTGAGATAGACGCCGAGGATTCTGAAGGCCAGGGCGAGAAGGATCAGGGCCAGGGCGCTCAAACTGCTTCCCTTCAGATAGGTGATATTGACGGCGGCGCCCACCAGGACGAAGAGCATGATTTCCGCCCCCACCCAGACTTTAGAAAACTTGCCGAGGAGACGCATGGCCAGATTGCGGTAGAAGCGCAGGATCGTGGCGCCCAGGGTCATGACCGCCAGAAGGCCGGAAACCGGGACATAGGGTTTGAGGGTGCCCTCGAGGGTCACCAGGATGAAGGCGAAGCTCAGGGTGATGAAGACCTTGATGGTGTCCCGCATATGGAGCCTTTTGAAGAGCTGGACCAGGACCAGTCCGGCCAGAATTCCCAGGATCAGGCCCAGAATGATGGCCAGGGGCACCTGAAGGAGACTGGCCGGGGAGAAGCCATGGCCCAGGGCCATTTCCATGAAGGCGGCGAAGAGGATGATCACGTAGATGTCATCCAGTGAAGCACTGGCCATGATCAGGTGGGGGATCCGCCTGGCCCTGCCGTAGCCGGTGTCCATGAGATGCAGCATCCGGGGGACCACCACCGCCGGAGAGACGGCGGCGACGACGGTGCCCATGAGGGCGGCTTCAATCCGGGTCACGGGAAAGAAGAGGGGGGCGATGAGGGTGATGGCCAGAATCTCCAAAGTCGCCGGGACGAAACTCATGAGGACTGCGGGACGTCCCACCCGGCGAAGATCCTCCAGATCGATGGAGAGACCGGCCCGGGTCAGGATGACAATGAGGGAGATCTGTCGCAGTTCGATGGAAATATTCAGAATATCCGTTGAAATCAGATCCAGGGCATAGGGACCCAGGACCATGCCGGTGAGAATCATTCCCAGAAGACCCGGGATTCTCAAGCGGTTGAAAATTCCACTGAGGGAAAAGCCGGTCATCAGGATCAGGGCCAGACTCAGGAGCATGCAAATCATCCTTTATAATTAAAATAGAGCCAACGGGTCTGCGAATGTCCTCACAGAAGTCATCAGCTCTTTGGTGAGCGGTTTTAGCCTCGGCTAGGGGAGTACTTCATTCCCGGTCAGGAAAATCATATCACAGGCGGGGATTGAATTCAATCCAGCCGGCAGGCGGTTTTCAAGAACTTTGACTTTTTTTGCCGACTTGGTATAATTAAGGCCATGCAATACAAAGTGAGGAGAAAAGATTCATGGAAAAAAACAGGCATCACATCATTCAGCTCAAGGAGGCCTTTACTGAAAACGACGAGGTGATTCAGGCGGTCAAGGCCATGAACGACGCCCATTTTGAAGCCACCGGTTCAAGAAGGACCCATATGACCGTCACCTACGGCTGCCAGATGAACGAGCATGATTCAGAGAAGATCAACGCCTTGATGCGTTTCATGGGCTACAAGAGGGTGGAGGAGGCCGTCAAGGCCGATTTCATTCTGTTCAACACCTGTGCCGTCAGAGAAAATGCGGAGCTCAGGGTCTACGGCAATCTCGGCCATATGAAGCACTTGAAGAAGAGCCGACCGGACATGATTCTCGCCGTCAGCGGGTGCATGATGCAGCAGCCCCAGGTGGTGGAGACCCTCACAAAAAAATATCCCCATGTGGATCTTGTCTTCGGCACCCACAACCTTCACATGCTGCCCCGATACCTTCACGAGATCCTCAGGACCCGCAGCAGGCACTACGAGGTATGGGATATCGAGGGTCTGGTGATTGAGGGCCTTCCCTACGAGCGGAAGCTCGACCTCAAGGCCTATGTCAATATCATGTACGGCTGCAACAATTTCTGCACCTACTGCATCGTCCCCTACACCCGGGGCCGGGAACGGTCGAGACTCAGGGAACACATCATCGAGGAGGTGACCCGGCTGGCCCGGGACGGGGTCAAGGAAATCACCCTGTTAGGTCAGAACGTCAACTCCTACGGCAAAAACTTCGCCTCGGACTACCGATTCAAGGACCTGCTCCACGATGTCAGCCAGGTGCCGGGAATCGAGAGGCTGCGCTTCATGACCTCCAATCCCAGGGATCTCGGCGATGAGCTCATCGATGAGATTCAACGCAATCCCAAGGTGGTGGAATCCCTCCACCTCCCCATACAAGCCGGGTCGAACGACCTGCTCAAACGGATGAATCGCGGCTATACCGTTGAAAAATACCTCGGCATCGTGGACAAGCTCAGACAGAGGATTCCGGGAATCGGACTGACCACCGACATCATCGTGGGATTTCCCGGAGAGACCGAAGCGGACGTCGATGCCCTCATCGACCTGATCAAGCGGGTGCAGTTCGACTCGGCCTTCACCTATCTCTATTCCCCCAGGACCGGGACCCCGGCGGCGGACTACCCGGACCAGATCCCTGAAAAACTCAAGCACCAGCGATTTGAAAGAATGCTCGCGGTCCTCAACGAGGAGGTCATCCGTAAAAACAGCCGCCGCACCGGCAGGACCTACGAGGTCCTGGTGGAAGGGTTCAAGGATGAAGACCAGGGCCTTCTCACCGGAAGGACCCGGGAAAACCATATCATGACCTTCAAGGGGGACAAGACTCTGATTGGCGGAACCGTCACCCTGGAAGCCACCAGGGCCAGGAAATTCTCCCTGGAAGGCCGCATGATTTGACCCTGTTGTCTACAGGGTTTTTTTGTTATAATTTTTCTAGACAAAAGAGGTGGTAAGGATTGGATAAAAGTCAGCTGACTCCCATGATGCAGCAGTATTTTGAAATCAAAAACCAATATCAGGACTATATCCTGATGTATCGGCTTGGAGATTTCTATGAGATGTTTTTTGAGGACGCCGTCACCGCCGCCAGAGAACTCGAACTGACCCTGACGGGACGCAATGCGGGTCTGGAAGAAAGGGCGCCGCTGTGCGGGGTGCCATATCATTCCGTTCAGGGTTATATCGCCAAACTCGTGGGCAAGGGTTATCGCGTGGCCATCTGTGAGCAGAGAGAGGATCCCAAAACCGCCAAGGGCCTGGTGAAGCGGGAAGTGGTGAAGTTGATCACCCCGGGGACCCTGACGGATCCTGAAATGCTCACTGACCAGGGACACAGCTACATTCTCGCCTGCCATCTGATGGCGGACAAGGGGGCGGTGGTCTATGCCGACATTTCGACCTTCGAGATCCGAGGCATGACCTTCAGTGGCCCCAGGGCGGTGGAGGAGGTCCTTGGAGAGGTTTTGAAACTGAGTCCCAAGGAAGTGCTCATCCAGGAAGAAGGCCTTCCCAAAGGGCTTTTGAAGGCCTTTGAGACAGAGGGTTTCATGATCACCCCCCTGAATCGGAAGTATTTTTCAATGAAGGCCAATGTGCCTCGAATTCTGGAAACCTTCGAGGTCAACAGCCTGCTGGGTCTGGGGATTCCCGAGGATTCCGGCCTGGTGGAGGCCCTGGGGGCCCTGATCGAATACATCAAGGAGACCCAGAAGGTCGTCAAGGCCCATTTCGGGTCTCTTAAGATCAATCTGGAAGACGAGTATCTGATACTGGATCAGAATACCCTGACCAATCTCGAGCTTTTCAAGACCATGCGGACCCAGGAGAAGAAGGGAACCCTCCTCTGGGTCCTGGATCATACGAAAACGGCCATGGGACAGAGGACCTTGAAAAGCTGGATGATGCGTCCCTTGAAGGATAGGGTCCTCATCGAGGAGCGGCTGGACCGGGTGGAGGCCCTGATAAGGGAGGCCATGCTTCGCGATGACCTTGTGGCCAGTCTCAAGGCCGTCTACGACATCGAGCGGCTGGTCTCCAAGCTGATCTATTCCAGCATGATGCCCCGGGATCTCATGGCTCTCAAGTCCTCCCTCTTGGAATTGCCCCGTATCAAGAAAAACCTCGGTCTCATCCCCGGGGAAAGCTTCAGGACCCTCGAGGCTGCCCTGGATCCCCTGGAGGAGGTGGCGGCCCTGATTCATGACGCCATCGAGGAAGAACCTCCGGCCCTGATGAAGGACGGCGGTTTCATCAAGGGGACCTACCACGAAGAACTCGGCTATCTCAGAAACCTGATCAGGGATTCGAAGCAGGTGATACTGGGGATCGAGACCAGGGAACGGGAAGCCAGCGGAATCAAGAATCTGAAAATCAAATACAACCGGGTCTTCGGTTATTACATCGAAGTGACCAGATCCAACCTGGAGATGGTGCCTGAAAACTATATCCGCAAGCAGACCCTGGCCGGAGCCGAGCGATATATCACCGAGGAACTCAAGCATGTGGAAAATGAAATCCTTTCGGCCCATGAAAAAGTCCTCAATCTGGAAAATCAGATCTACGCCGGACTCATTGAAGAATTGACCCGGCATGCGGATCGTTTTCTACAGGCCAGCCGGATCGTGTCTGAAGTCGATGCCCTGATCAGCCTCGCCCTTGCGGCTCAAAACCACGATTACTGCCGACCGTATTTTGACCAGGAGGGGCCGATCGAGATTCAAGAGGGTCGACATCCGGTCATTGAAAAAATGCTGCTCAAGGGGGATTTCATTCCCAATGACACCCTGCTGGACAATGCAGACCACCAACTCAGCATCATCACCGGCCCCAACATGGCGGGAAAATCCACCTATCTGAGGCAGGTGGCCCTCATCACCCTGATGGCTCAGATGGGATCCTTCGTGCCGGCGAAAAAAGTGGTGACCCCGGTCCTTGACAGGATTTTCACCCGGGTAGGCGCCTCCGACGACCTGAGCCAGGGCCAGAGCACCTTCATGGTGGAGATGAGTGAACTCGCCAATATTCTCAAGTACGCCAATTCAAAATCCCTGGTTCTCCTGGATGAAATCGGCCGGGGCACCAGCACCTATGACGGTCTGGCCATCGCCTGGGCCGTGGTGGAATACCTGACGAAAAAGGCCAATCTCAATCCCATGACCCTCTTCGCCACCCATTACCATGAACTCACAGAGCTTGAAGGCGTCATCGAAGGGGTCAAGAATTACCACATCACCGTGGAGGAACTCGACGAGGATATCATCTTCCTGAGAAAAATCCTGCCGGGCTTTGCCGCGAGAAGCTACGGCATTCAAGTGGCCAGGCTGGCCGGCATCCCCCAGGAGGTGGTGCTGAATGCCCGGGGCATCCTCAACAAGCTGGAGAAGAACGATATCGCCAAACTGCCCAAGGCTGAAATACCGGACTATCAGGTGAGTTTTTTCAGGGATTACACCGATGAAGTGATCAAAAGCCTCCGGGGAATCAATCTCAACGAGACCACCCCCCTGGAGGCCCTGCGCATCCTCGATGAACTCATCGCCTTGACGAAAAAGGAGACCCGATGAAGAGAATACAAAAGATGTCCCCCCATCTGAGCAACAAAATCGCCGCAGGGGAGGTCATAGAATCCCCGGCATCGGTCATCAAGGAATTAGTTGAAAATTCAATTGATGCCGGAAGTAAAAAAATTCAAGTGGAAGTCGAAACCGGAGGCAGGGGATTGATTAAAATCTCCGATGACGGCACGGGCATCCATCCCGAGGACATCCCCTTGATTTTCGAGCGGCATGCCACTTCCAAGATTGCCAGGGACGAGGATCTCGCTCAAATCGATTCCCTGGGTTTCAGGGGTGAGGCCCTGGCCTCCATTGCGGCGGTTTCAAAGGTGCAGTTGATTTCCAGGGTGCCGGCGGAGAAAACCGGCTTCAAGATCCAGCTGCTCAGGGGTGAAATGTATCACCAGGAAATCGTGGCGGCCAATCCAGGGACCACCCTGATCATTGAAGACTTGTTTTACAATCTCCCGGGAAGAAAGAAGTTTCTCAAAAGTGACAAAAGCCTCAACCAGGAACTCCATGGGGTGATGCATCATTTCGCCCTGTCTCATCCAGACATCCAGTTCGTCTATGTGAACGAGGGCAGACTGGTTTTCAATACCCAGGGCAAGGGGGATATACCAGGAATTCTCTACACCCTGTACGGCAGAGAACTGACTGAGCATCTGCTGGCCTTCGAAACGGTCATCTCAGGGGTCGAAGTCAGGGGCTATGCCACGGATCTGGGCTATTACAGAGGCAATCGCTCTTTGCAGTATCTCTTCGTCAATCGGAGATACGTGGAGAATGACATCCTCTTGATGGCTCTCAATGAGGCCTACAGGGCTCTGATACCCGGACATAAATTTCCGGTCTTCTTTTTGTATCTGACCCTGGAGCCGGGGAGGCTGGATGTCAACATTCACCCCGCCAAGCTCATGGTCAAGATCGATGAAGAGGAGGCCGTCGCCGAAGAGCTTTCGAGGACCTTCAGAGAAGAGCTCTACAAGAAGGAGAGCCACAGCCGGGCGACGGTGACGCCGGCAAAGGCTCCGATGACCCTGACCACCGATAAGGTCCCATCTCCCCAGCCCCCCGGCTTGCCCGACTATGACCAGTTGAGCCTGAAGGAGACCAGGGGACAGGAAGCTGAACGGTACGCCGCAGAAACCGTGGCGGCCAGAAACAAGCCGGAGGATGAGGACAAGTACAGGGTCTTTCGAAATCTCAACTACATCGGACAGGTCCTGGGAACCTATCTGATTTTTGAAAAGGAGACCTCCATGTTCCTCATCGACCAGCACGCCGCCCATGAAAAAATCCTCTATGAACGCTTCATGAAGCAGTATGCCAGGGAGGCGCTGGATTCCCAGGGGCTCATCACCCCTGAAGTCATGGGGCTGTCGGCGGAAGAAATCGCCTTCATTGAGGAAAGACTCGATGATTTCACCCGTTTCGGCTACCATCTCGAAATCTTCGGTGAAAAGGACCTCTTGATCCGGGGCATTCCCTCCCTCTTCACCCTGGACCAGGCCCGGACCATGATCCTGGAAATTCTGGACAACTATCGCCACAAGGCCTACCGCTACGACCAGCTCACCGAGGAGGCGATCATCCAGCACGCCTGCAAAATGGCCATCAAGGGAAATTTCAGCATTGAAACCCCTGAGGTGGAGGTCTTGCTCAAGGATCTCACCACCCTCGAGGATCCTCTGACCTGTCCCCACGGCAGACCCCTGATCGTGGAGGTCTCCGGCCGGGAACTGGAAAAAATCTTCTTCAGGATCCAGAGGTGACGCCATGAGAGTGATCGTCGTGGCCGGACCCACCGCCGTCGGCAAGACCGATCTGACCATCGAACTGGCCAGGAGGGTCAAGGGGGAAATCATCAATATGGATTCCGTTCAGGTCTACGACCTGCTGGATATCGGCTCGGCCAAGCCCGCTGAAGAGGAATTCGGGGGGGTTCCCCACCATCTCTTCGGCGCCGTCAATCCCTTCGACGAGTTTACCGTCAGGGACTACCAGGTGCGGGCGTCAGCCCTCATGGAGGAGATCCATTCCAGGGGAAGGGTGCCGGTTTTAAGCGGGGGGACGGGACTCTATCTGAGCGCCCTTTATTATCAGATGGATTTCAACGAGACCCGCCAGGATCCGACTCTTAGAAAAACCCTCTATGATCTGGCTGAAGCCAGGGGGAAGGGGCGGGTACACGGCATCCTCGAGGCCATGGACCCGGAAGGTGCCGCCAACATCCATCCCAACAACCTCAAACGGGTGATTCGGAGGATAGAAATACTCAAGTCTCAAATGCATTCGCCTAAATCCTACGGAGAAAACCTCCAAATAAATCCGCGTTACCGGATGGCTCTCATCGGCCTGACCATGGACCGCAAAAGACTCTACGAAAGAATCAACGAAAGAGTCGGGGTCATGCTTGAAAAGGGGCTTGTCGATGAAGTGAAATACTTGAAATCTTTAGGATTAGATGATACTTTTAACAGTATGAAGGGTATAGGATATAAAGAGATTCTTTCCTATCTCAGGGGAGAAATGTCCTATGAAACCACCGTCGCCGCCATGAAGCAGCATTCAAGGCGGTATGCCAAACGGCAGCTGACCTGGTTCAAGCAGTATGAGGCAATGGTCTGGTTTTCAGTAGACACCTATGCTGATCGAGGACGGTTGCTAAAAGATATAGAAGATCGCCTGTGAGAGGACGGTCTCATAAGGAGGGGTAGTATGAAAGGTTCCATCAACCTGCAGGATGTTTTTTTGAATCAGGTGCGCAAAGACCGCACCATGATTACGGTATTTTTGATCAGCGGCTATCAGATCCGGGGTCAGGTCAAGGGTTTCGACAATTACACCATCATTCTTGACAGCGACGGCAAGCAGCAGATGATCTACAAGCACGCGATATCCACCATGATTCCGGCCAAAGAAGTCAATTTCATGAGTAAAGAATCGGATTACGATGAAGATAACTAAGGTGAAAAGCCTTAGTTATTTTTAGGAGGACGAGAAGATGTATGAAAGCTTTGGAATCCCCGAAGCCCTGGTTCGTCTCAAGGATGAGGCCGAAAAAGCGCTGCGGGAGGATTTTCAGAGATTGGACAGCATCAAGGAAAACAATCAGCTGCGGGTGATCAAGGCCATGCAGACCCATCAGCTGGCGGATCACGATTTCAACTGGACCACGGGCTACGGCTACCACGATATCGGCCGGGACAAGCTGGAAAGGATCTACGCCACCCTTTTCGGTACGGAGGACGCTCTGGTGAGACCTCAGATCGTGTCGGGCACCCACGCCCTCAGTCTGGCCCTGTGGGGGGTGCTGCGTCCTGAGGACCATATGCTTTCCATTACCGGGGAACCCTACGACACCCTCAAGGAAGTCATCGGCATCGCCGGGGAGTCAGAGTCCACCTTGATGGATTTCGGCATCACCTTCAGCGCCGTGGACCTGATGGAGGGTGGGGGCTTTGATGAAAGGGCCATCCTTGACTATCTCGAGGGCCACCGGGTGAAGATGGTCTATATCCAGCGATCGGGGGGGTACGGTTCCCGGGGGGCCGTCACCGTGGACCGGATGGCCGCCATCATTGAAACCATCAAAAGGGGCCACCCCGACGTCATGGTGATGGTGGACAACTGCTACGGAGAGTTCATCGAAACCAGGGAACCCACCCACGTGGGAGCCGATCTCATGGCGGGATCCCTGATCAAGAATCCGGGAGGGGGCCTGGCCCTCAGCGGCGGTTACATCGCCGGCAGGGCGAAGTGGATCAACCGGGTGGCTGAACGACTGACGGCTCCCGGCATCGCCAAGGAGGTGGGCACCAGCTACGGTCAGACACGAATCGTTCTTCAGGGACTGTTTCTAGCCCCGGGGGTGGTGAATGCGGCTCTCAGGGGAGCCCTGCTGCTGGGCCGCATGGCCCTGACCCTGGGTTATGAAATCGTGCCGGGAATCACTGACGAACGCAGTGACATCATCCAGGGCATCGTCCTGAAGGAACCCGGCAAGGTGGTGGACTTCTGCCAGGGGGTTCAAAACGCGGCGCCGGTGGACGCCCATGTCCGCCTGGAACCCTGGGCCATGCCGGGTTATCAGTCTCCGGTGATCATGGCGGCAGGGGCCTTCGTCCAGGGATCCTCCATCGAGCTCAGCGCCGACGCCCCCATGCGGGAGCCCTATACCGTCTATTTCCAGGGGGGACTCACCTATGAGCATTCCAAGCTCGGCGCCCTCATGGGCCTGGCCCGAATATACAAGGATTGAAAGAAGGGTAGAAAAAAGGAAGTGTCATCTTTTCAAGATGACACTTCCTTTGCGATGTCTGAAAGTTTTCAGCCGATTTACATGAAACGGAAAACACCCTTGACGATGCCCACCACCTGGACATTCTGGGTGTATATGGGGCTCATGGCATCGTTTTGAGGCTGCAGCCGGATCATCTGGTCTTCCTTGTAAAAGGTCTTGACAGTGGCGGAATCGTCCAGCATGGCCACCACGATATCACCGTTGTCGGCATTGCTCTGGGGCTGTACCAGAACGTAATCGCCGTCGAATATTCCGGCATTGATCATGCTTTCACCGGAGACCGTCAGCATGAAATAATCATTGGATTTGAGAAAACCGGAGGGGATGGGGTAATAGTCCTGGATATTGTCATCGGCCAGTATCGGCTCGCCGGCGGCAATTCTTCCTAGGACGGGGATTTTGGTGAATTCCTGGGAATAACTGAAGGCCATGTCATCCTTGGCCTCATCGATCAGCACGATGGAACGGGTCTTTGAGTCGTCCTTCGTGATGACTCCCTTGTCTTTGAGCCGCTTGAGATAGCCGTGGACCGTCGAGGTGGATTTCAGACCGACTCCCTTGCAAATATCCCTCACACTAGGAGGATAACCATTGTCATGGGTGAAATCTCTGATATAATCCAAAATCTTCTGCTGTTTCAAGGTAACTTCTTTGGTCATTTCGAACCCTCCTCATCTCATGGCAATATTATACACCAGTCGAAAAAAAAAATCAAACATTCGTTCTTTTTTCTTTACAAAGAACACTTGTTCTAGTATACTGGAGTCAGAACACTTGTTCGGAGGTGGCTGTCATGAAAATTGTCAACGTCAAACGCTTTATCTTCAGTATTGCTTTGCTAATGTTGTTGTCAATGGGTTCCATCAACATGGCCATCAGCATGTTCCCCAGTCACGGTGACGAAATCACCAGCTTCACCCATTACGAAGTGGAGACAGGGGACACGGTCTGGGACATTGCCAGAAAATTTACGCAAAAAGATGTTCGTGATCTGGTCTATGAAATCGGTGTGGTCAACGGGCTGAAAAACTTTGTCATCCGGCCCGGAGACGTCCTGAGGATACCGGACAATTTCTAATCCTCCTCGTGCTTGTCGAGTTCGAAATTGGCGATGATGTCCTGCTTTGAATTTTTCCTGTGGGCGGCGTAAAGCTGTGTCGTGGTGACATTTTCGTGGTCAAGCAGGTTTTGAACATCGTAAATGGAGAAGCCGAATTCGATCAGGGTGCTGGCAGCCGTCGCCCGGAGCTTGTGGGGACTGTAGCCGTCCTTGCGGGGCTGGTCCATGGCGATGGCGGTGTATTTTTTGACCAGAATCCGGATGGCGCGTTCAGTCATCCGTTTCTTTTGCAGGGATAAAAAGAGGGCGTCTTCCTCTGAAGCGTCCTTGGGGCGCTCGAGTTCGAGGTATTCCCGAAGGACCTTGATGACCGAATCATTGAGGGGCATGGTGGATTCCTTGCCCCTTTTTCGATAGATGGTGAATTCGTGCCGTTTGAAATTGAAGGAGGAGAGGTTCAACTCCTGGAGTTCCTTGAGCCTGAGGCCGTAGGTGATGAAAAGCATGATGACGGCCTTGTCTCTTCTTTTGGTCTTTTCCCAGTATTTCATTTCGGTCTGAGTAAGGCCGATGCCCTTGGAAACCACCTCGATCAACCGGTACATCTCCTCGACGTAGAGTCTTTTGATGGCATCCGGCTGGGGCTTGGGCAATTTGATGGGATTGAGGCCTTCCACGATGTTGTGATGGATCATTTCATTGCGATACAGAAATTTGAACAATGAGGTGAGGGAGGATTTTTTTCGTGAAAGGGCGCGGTTGCTGTTTTCGTAGACCGTCAACTGGTCCCGGTTTTCCTTGTAGTAGCGGGCACAGTAGTCACCGATGAAATAATTGAGGTCCCTGGCCTTGACGGCATCGATTTCCTCCAGGGAGATATCCTTGATCTGCGAAGCTCCGGTCAAGGGGCTCATCGTCACCAGATAATCGAAGAAAAAGCGGATATCGATGAGATAGGCATAACGGGTGGAAAGGGCCACGGCCCCCTTGAGATAGAGCAGATAATCCGCCATGAAGGAGGGGAGGGCGGATTCGATACTGAGAATCTTTTCCACCAGCTGATGTTCCTTCAGGACGATATTGTCGGGTTTTGAGGATTTGTTGTGTATTTTGATCATCATTATCACCAATCCCATTATATCAAAAAAAAACTCCCTCAATAGGGAGTCGTTTTGTTTATAGCATTAAATTTTTAACCATGGCGTCCTGTTGGGACTGAAGCACGTACTTGAGATGCTTTTTCTCTTCCTTGAGAATTTTCTTCATTTCCTTGGGGGCGACCTCAGGGAAGAGTTCCATGACTTCCTGTACCAGCATGACGGCGTCCCGCTCGACTTTTTCAGCCACCAGCAGGGCGTTTTCCTTCACATCCTTGTCTCTGAGGGACTCGGTTCTGAAATAGTTGTACCGGATCATGGAATCGATGTAGTCGTAATCTTCATCCTCGAGATCGATGGTCAGGTCCTGGTCGAGGTCGGCCATGAGGGCCTCATACATCTTTTGATGGTTCAATTCATCCCCGGCAAGTTTCAGAAAAAGATTCCTTGCTTTTTCGTTGGTAATTTTTTCTGAAAGGTCCGTGTAAAGGGCAGCCACTTTGCCCTCTGATTCCACCAAGAGATTAAGAATCTCCATACCGTTGAACTGCTTCATTGGATTCACTCCTTAAATATTGGATTTCGATTCATTACTACCCAGTGGAGAAGGGGTTCAATCAAAGGGGCCGATTTCTCCCTCGCTATACTATTCCTTAAATGTATATTTTGGGAATAGTATAACCGGCGGATGCAACGGCTGCCGACACACCTTCCAATCAAGCCGGATTCTCGACATTTAAGCCGATTCATCATCAGACATCTTGATGAAACAATTCTCAATTATCAATAATCACAATAAGTAAAAAACCGTTGAGGATCCCCTTTGCCGCCCGGGAAGTTTCTCCGGCAGCACGACGCAAAACATCGATTGACGGGCCTTCAATGGTCGTCTTACAATTTATCACCTGTTCTCATCTACCCTCAAAACCCTCAGCCACCCTCTTGAGATCGGCGATGATGGCGATTCCCTGGGGACACCGGGGTTCACAGGCGCCGCAGGCCACGCAGCTTGAGGCCCTGTTTTCAGATCTGGTCTCCCGCAGGTATTTTTCCCTGAAGAGATCCGGCTGTTCAAAGAGATGGGCGTCATTGAAGGCCTTGAAGGCGCCGGGGATGTCCACGCCGTAGGGACAGGGCATGCAATAGCCGCAGGTGGTGCAGGAATTCACCAGCCGGGACAGGTAGCGGTCCTTGACCTGGTAGATCCGCCCTGTTTCCTCTGCCGTCAGATCCCCCGGCAGGGCCCTGGCGGCGTAGCGGATATTCTCCTTCACCTGCTCGAGGGTGCTCATGCCGCTGAGGATAAGATCCACTTCGGGATAGTTCCAGACGTATTTCAGGGCCCATTCCACAGGGGATCTTTTCACGGGTGCCGACTCCCACAGTCCGGCGACATCCTTTGGAATATCACCGGCCAGGGCGCCGCCGCGCAGGGGTTCCATGACGATGATTCCCAGGCCCTTGTTCCGGGCGTAACGAAGTCCCTCCAGACCGGCCTGGTATTCATGATCGAGGAAATTGAACTGGATCTGGGTGAAGGTCCAGGGATAGGCATCCACGATTTCCTTGAAAAGAGCAAGCTGGTCGTGAAAGGAGAATCCGACGTATCTCACCTTGCCTGCGGCGAGGGCGCGGTCCAAAAAGGAGAAAAGGTCATTCTTGAGGAGATTGTTGGTCCAGGTTTTCTGGTTGATGGCATGGACCAGGTAGAAATCGATGACATCGGTCTTCAACCGCTCAAGCTGCCGGTCAAGAAAATCATCAAAATCCTCCGGTTGATGGATGGCCCAGCTGGGGAGTTTGGTGGCCAGGTAGACCTTCTCCCGGTAACCCTCTCCCAGCGCTCTGCCGATGAAGGGCTCCGATTCCCCGTTGTGATAGGGCCAGGCGGTGTCCACATAGTTGACCCCGTGATCGATGGCGTAACGGACCATTTCAAGGGACTTTTCTTCATGGATGCTTCCCTCCTCGGTCAAGGGGAAGCGCATCGCACCGAAACCCAGAATGGATACGATTTCCTTGGTGTTGCCGAATTTTCTCTTTTGCATGTCGGTTGACCTCCTTGTGGGGTTTGCTCCTGTGTTATACTATGGGGGGGTGATTTTATGAAAGATTTTTTAAGCGGCGGCTGGCAGGAAATACTGTCCGAGGAATTCGAAAAACCCTATTTCAAGAACCTTGAAGCCTACCTGGAAGAAGAATCAAGGTCCCATACCCTTTTCCCGCCCAAGGAGCAGCGTTTCAGGGCCCTTGAGATGACGCCCTATCAGGGGGTCAAGGTGCTGATTCTTGGGCAGGACCCTTATCATCAGAAAGATCAGGCCAACGGTCTGGCCTTTTCCGTTTCGTCAGGGGTGAAACCGCCTCCCTCCTTGAGAAACATCTACAAGGAACTCAGAGACGATCTGGGGGGTGACATTCCCGTCACGGGGGATTTGAGCCCCTGGGCGGCCCAGGGAGTCCTGCTTCTCAACACCGTCCTCACCGTCAGGGAGAATGAAGCCGATTCCCACAAGAACCAGGGATGGGAAACCTTCACCGACGCCATTATCAAGGCCTTGAGCCGGAGGGAGGATCCCCTGGTCTTCATCCTGTGGGGGGCCAATGCCCGTAGAAAAAAATCCATGATCACGGGTCATGCCCATCTGGTCATTGAAGCGCCTCACCCGAGTCCCCTCTCCTCCTACCGCGGATTTTTCGGCTCGAGACCCTTTTCAAGGGCCAATGAATTCCTCGAGTCCCGGGGTCTGGCACCCATTGACTGGATACTCAAAAACTAGACTAAAAAAGCAGTCTAGTTTTTTCTTTCAAAGGTATAATAGGTGCTTTCCCCCGGAATGACGGCGCTGAATCGAAATTCCAGGAGATTGACGATTTTCAGCATGGGGATGTCACCCTCGAAAAGGGTGATTTTTTTGGGTTTATCGAAACCGAGACAGACTTGCTGCATGAGTTCGTAATCATAGCCGTGGCCTTGATGCTTTTCTTCGATGAAGAGCCCCTCGATGATGAGGGCTTCTTCTTTGTCGGTCATGGCGATGTAACCCGCAAGGTTCTCTTTCAAAAAATAGCCCCAGTAGATTTCCTGGTCCTTCCGGGCATGGTCGGGATTGATCTTGAGAATCTGTGCCAGGGAAACACCCTCCACGAGCCCTGTTTTGAAATAGGTCCTGGATTTCACCCAGTCCTTTTCGATGTTCTTGTCGATTTTTCCAAGCAGAGTCTTCAGGTTCATCCGGTCCATTTCGGAAAAGGCGGTGAAGGCGGTGTCGAGCAGGTCCTTTTCCACTCTCAGAACCGCTTCATAGACTTCTCTCCCCTTCGAGGTGGGATAGGTTTCCATGAACCGCTGGTCCTCTTTGTTCTTCTGTCGGATGATGAGTCTTTGTTTTTCCAGCTGCACCAGGGCCTTGGTCACCGTGGTCTTGTCGATATTCAGTCGCTGGACCAGCTCCAGTTGACTGAGGCCGGGATTTTCATTGATGAAGATCAGATAGGGGTGCTGGCCGCGTTTGAGCCCCAGGGCGCTGAATTTCGAGGCCATGATGGTCTGCAGACTGCGTGCGATTTTTTCGATATTTCTCAGGGATTGATCCATGGGTACCTCCAGTGAAACCTACCCACAGTATATCGAATTAAAGTTGAAAATTCAACTAAAACGAATCACACCTTCAGTTCATGGTTGTCACCGTCAAGGAGGTCCTGATGCTTTTCAAGCACGGGGTCGATCTCCTGGGTGATGAATTCCAGAACCTGCTCCCTGGAACGACCGATATAATCCCTGGGGTCAAGGAGTTGTCCCAGGTCCTCGGCTTTGATGCCGAAAATGGGATCGGTGAGGATTCTCTCAAGCAGGTCGTTCTCTCCCCCATTTTCCTTGACATTTTTGCCGGCGGCCATGGAATGGATGCGAATCGCCTCGTGTAGATCCTGCCGGTCCCCTCCCCTTTTTACGGCCTCCATGATGATGTTCTCCGTCGCCATGAAGGGGAGCTCCGCTTCGATGTGCTTGTGGATCACCTTGGGATAGACCACCAGGCCCTGGCTGATGTTGATGGCGATGCTCAGGATGGCATCGGTGGCCAGGAAGGATTCCGGCACGGCCAGTCTCTTGTTGGCACTGTCGTCCAGGGTCCGTTCGAACCACTGGGCGGACTGGGTCCACTGCGGATTCATGCCGGTGTTGATGATGAATCGGCTCAGGGCGGCTATCCGCTCGCTTCTCATGGGATTTCGCTTGTAGGCCATGGCGGAGGACCCGATCTGATTCTTTTCAAAGGGCTCCTCCACTTCCTTGAGATGCTGCAGCAGACGGATATCGTTGCTCATCTTGTGGAGTGACTGGGCAATGCCGGAAAGCACGGCGAGAACCTGGGCATCCACTTTTCTAGAATAGGTCTGACCCGTCACCGGCATGGTGGCGGCAAAATCAAACATTTCCGCGATGCGGCGGTCGAGGGTCCTGACCTTTTCATGGTCGCCGTTGAAAAGATTCAGAAAACTCGCCTGGGTTCCGGTGGTTCCTTTGATGCCCCTGAGTTTCAATCCCTCCAGGACGAACTGCAGATGCTCATAGTCCATGAGCAGGTCCATCATCCAGAGGGTGGCCCTTTTTCCCACCGTGGTCAACTGGGCAGGTTGGAAATGGGTGAAGCCCAGGGTGGGCAGATCCTGGTGTTCAAGGGCGAAGGCCTTCAGCTGATCCAGGAGATTGACCAGGCCCCTCCGGACCAGGAGCAGGCCTTCCCGCATTTGAATGATATCCGTGTTGTCCCCTACAAAGGCGCTTGTGGCACCCAGGTGAATGATCGGCTTCGCCTTTGGGGCCGCTTCACCGAAGGTGTGGACATGAGCCATGACATCATGTCGGAATTTTTTTTCATAGGCGGCGGCCAGGGTGTAATCAATGGGGCTGATATGGGCCTTCATGGCTTCAATCTGTTCATCCTCGATGGGGAGACCCAGTTCCTGCTGGGCTTCAGCCAGGGCGATCCAGAGTCTTCTCCAGGTGGTGAATTTGAAGTCCGGGGAAAATACATACAGCATTTCCTTCGAGCTGTATCGGGACTCGAGGGGGTTTTCATAGGTTGCTTTCATGGGGCCTCCCTTTTTTCTATTGATAAAGTCGTTTTTACTTCAATCAGTTTATCAAAAAACCGTTGAAAAGGCCACAACTCAAGAGCAATGATTCTTGACTCCGGGATATGATCATTGAAAAAGGCCAGTTCACTGGCCTTATCGGGGTTCGACGATCATTTTGATGGTGGTTTTTTCTTCACCGTTGATTTCAATGTCAGAAAAGGAAGGGACGAAGACCAGGTCGATTCCCGCCGGGGAAAGAAATCCCCTGGCAATGGCAATGGCCTTGACGGACTGGTTGACGGCCCCGGCCCCGATGGCATCGATTTCGGCAGCGCCGTGTTCACGAATGACACCGGCCAGGGCGCCGGCCACGGAATTCGGGTTGGACTTTGAAGAAACCTTCAGAATTTCCATGACGCACCTCCTTAACGCGGTTGAACCAGTAATTTGATGGCGGTTCTTTCTTCACCGTCGATTTCGATGTCGGTAAAGGCAGGAATACAGACCAGATCGATTCCCGTGGGAGCCACAAACCCTCTGGCAATGGCAATGGCCTTGACGGCCTGGTTGATCGCGCCGGCTCCTATGGCCTGCATTTCAGCCGTGCCGCTCTCTCGGATCACACCAGCCAATGCCCCCGCCACTGAATTCGGGTTTGATTTTCCTGATACTTTTAGTATTTCCACAAATATTCCCCCTAATGTCTATCTATCTATTCATACCTGTACACCAGGTATTCTATTCTTATTGTACTATATCCTTCAATCAAAGAAAATAGCCCCCGAAGGGACTATTTTGCAAATTCTATCGCTCTTGTCTCCCTGACCATGTGAACCTTGATCTGGCCTGGATAATCCAGTTCGCTTTCTATCCGCTTGGAGATGTCTCTAGCGAGGAGGACCATCTCATCGTCGGTGATTTTTTCAGGAATCACCATGATGCGGATTTCCCGACCGGCCTGGATGGCAAAGGAACTTTCAACGCCGTCATAACTGTTGGAAATTTCCTCAAGGGTCTGCAGCCGTTTGATGTAATTGTCGAGGGTTTCCCGTCGGGCACCGGGTCGTGCCGCTGATATGGCATCCGCCGCGGTGACCAGGATGGCTTCGATGGTCTGTGGCTCATAGTCCCCATGATGGGTGCTCATGGCATGAATCACGGCCCCTGATTCCTTGTACTTTTTCAGAAGGTTCATACCGATTTCAATGTGGGTGCCTTCCATTTCATGGTCCACTGCCTTGCCGATATCATGGAAGAGACCGGCACGCTTGGCGATTTTGACGTCGGCACCGAGTTCCTGGGCGATCAGTCCGGACAACTGGGCCACCTCGATGGAATGCTTGAGGACGTTCTGGCCGTAGCTGGTTCGGTATTTGAGCCTGCCCAGGAGTTTGATCAATTCGGGATGGACATTGTGGATGCCCAGGTCGAAGGTGGCGTTTTCACCCTCTTCTCTGAGTTTGGTATCCATTTCCTTCTTGGCTTTTTCAACCATTTCCTCGATGCGGGCCGGATGAATCCGTCCGTCGACGATCAGTTTTTCCAAGGCCATTCTAGCGATTTCCCGTCTGACTGGATCAAAGGATGACAATATGACCGCTTCAGGCGTGTCGTCAATGATGAGATCGACACCTGTGATGGTCTCTAGTGCACGAATGTTGCGACCTTCACGCCCGATTATTCTCCCCTTCATTTCTTCATTCGGCAAGGGCACCACTGAAACCGTGGATTCCGCGACGTAATCCGCTGAACACTTCTGGATTGCGTAAGCCAGGATTTCCTTGGACCGTTTGTCGACTTCCAGTTTGGCTTCATATTCCATTTCCTTGATTTTCACTGCTTTTTCGTGGGTCAGGTTGCGATCGATGTCCGAAAGCAGTTTTTCCCTGGCTTCCTCCATGGTGAGGGATGCAATCTTCTCCAGCTCAATCAACTGCTGGTCATGGAGAATACCGATGCGTTCCTCTTTTTCCGCCACGGCGGTTTCCTTCTGGGTGAAGGATTTTTCCCTTGCCTCCATGGATTGGATCTTTCTGTCGAGGTTCTCCTCTTTCTGCATGTTTCTTCGTTCGATTTTCTGAAGCTCTGCGCGTCTTTCCCGGGTTTCCTTTTCGAGATCGATCCGCATTTGATGAACTTCTTCCTTTGCTTCTATAAGCATTTCCTTTTTCGTTGTCTCAGCTTGTTTTTTGGCTTCCAAAGTAATGAGATCCGCTTGTTCTTCAGCACTTTTTATTCTCTTCTCCGCGACAAGGCGTCGCATTAAATATCCAACAAACAATCCAAGGGGAAAGGATATGCCTATGCCAATTACTACATATAAACTAGTAATAGTGCCACCTCCCTTAAATTACCGTAACGCTATGCGGTTCATTTTATTATAACATAAAAAAGAAGTAGTAAACTACTTCTTTTTATTCGCTGTCATCTTCGGTGTCATCAAACAATCCGTTCAATTCCCTTACCTTTTTCTCGATTTCATCCATGATTGCTGGATTCTGTTCTAAAAATTCCTTTGAATTCTCTCTGCCCTGACCCAGCTTCTCATCATTGTAACTGAACCAGGAACCGGCTTTCTTGATGATTTCCGAGGTGACCGCCGCGTCCAGGATACTGCCGGATTTTGAAATCCCCTGGCCGTACATGATGTCGAATTCAGCGGTTTTGAAGGGAGGTGCCAGTTTGTTCTTGACCACCTTGATCCGGGTCCGGTTGCCGATCATGTCGTTGTCCTTCTTGATGGAGTCGATGCGTCTGACATCGAGTCTCAAGGAAGCGTAGAATTTGAGGGCGTTCCCCCCCGTGGTGGTTTCCGGATTGCCGAACATCACACCGATTTTCATCCTCAGCTGGTTGATGAAAATCACGGTGGTGTGGGAACGGTTGATGATGGCCGTCAGCTTCCGTAAAGCCTGGGACATCAGTCTCGCCTGCAGGCCCATATGGGAGTCCCCCATTTCACCGGTGATTTCCGCCTTGGGGACCAGGGCGGCCACCGAGTCGATGACGATGACATCAAGGGCGTTGGACCGCACCAGGGCATCCACGATTTCCAGGGCCTGCTCTCCGGTGTCAGGCTGGGACAGGATCAGATTGTCGGTGTCGACGCCGATCTTGGCGGCATAGTTGGGATCCAGGGCGTGCTCCGCATCAATGAAGGCCGCGATCCCCCCCTTCTTTTGTGCCTCGGCGATGATATGCAGGGTCACGGTGGTTTTTCCCGAAGACTCCGGTCCGTAGATTTCTATGACACGACCCCTCGGAATGCCTCCCGTGCCCAGGGCGATGTCGAGTTCCAGACAGCCCGTGGGAATGGTTTGAATCTTGGCCACCGGTCCTTCATCACCCAGGCGCATGATGGAACCCTTGCCGAACTGTCTTTCAATTTGTCCAATGACGCTATCCAATGCTTTCGCTTTATCCTTCATGTCAAGACCACCCTTCATACGAACGCTTGTTCCATATTATTATACCTAATGCGGTGCCATTATTCAATAGATTCTTTCAAGATTTCCAATCGGATCAGATTCAGGGCGTTCAAGGCGCCTCTGAGCCGGATGGTGTTGCGGTCTCCGAAGAATTGAAATTTCCTGACAAGGAGGTTTTCAGGGGTTTTCAAGGCTATGTAGGTGAGACCCACTTTCTTCTGGGGGGTTTCGCCACCGGGACCGGCGATGCCGGTGATGGCCAGACAATAATCACTGCCGGAACGTTCCTTCAGGCCGAGGACCATGGCTCTGGCCACGGCTTCACTCACCGCCCCCTCCGCTTCGATCAAAGCGGGATCGACGCCGAGTTCCCGGGTCTTGTAGGCATTGGAGTAGGTGATGAACGCTCCGTCAAGTATTTCAGAGGAACCGGGAACCGAAACCAGCAGGGATGAGACAAGTCCTCCGGTACAGCTCTCCGCCAGGGAAAGGGTCCGGCCCCTTTCCTTGAGGAGGTGATACACCTTTTCCTCGAGAAGACAATCATCCTTGCCCACCACATGGTGTCCGAAGAGTGCCTCCAGGGCCTTCATCGTCTCCAGCATCAGGGATTGAACCGTGGCGGTGAGGCGAACCGTCACATAAAGGGGCTTCACATAGGTGGCCAGTCTGACCGCCCCCGGCACGGTGAGGTTTTCCTGGATCATGTTTTCCACGTCGGATTCCCCGATCCCGAAAAGGACCAGGTCCATCAGGTGGATGGGCTGGTTCTGAATCGCCGTCAACAGAGGCTTGGTCTCATGATTGAACATGGGGATGTTCTCCCTCGGAGGTCCGGGCAGAGCGACGACGATTTTCCCCTCGTGGGCCAGATACATGCCTGGGGCGGTTCCGACCGGGTTGCCTAGAACCACCGCCTTAGATGGAAAATACGCCTGAGACCGGTTGTTGTCCCCCATCTTCCGTCCGAATCGCTTGAATTTCTCCTCGATGTCACGGATCACTTCTTCGTGAAGCACCAGGTCACAACCCAGCGCCTTGGCGATGGTGGGAATGGTGATGTCATCGTAGGTGGGACCCAGCCCCCCCGTGGTGACCACCAGGGTCACATCCTTCAACAGGCGGTTGAGGGCTGTGATGATCATGGTTTCATCATCCGGGATGGTGATCTGTTCAATCACATCAAAGCCAAGGCCGTTGAGGGATTTCGATAAAAACTGACTGTTGGTGTTCAGGGTCTTTCCAGAAAGAACTTCGTTGCCGATGGTGAGTAATGCTGCCTTCATGCCGATCTACTCCTTCAACACCTCAATATTTTTGACGACATAGTCAACGGCACTCAAGAGTGTCAGTCCGAGGGTGAACCAGGCCAGAATCTGCCCGATGACCTCGTAGCCTCCCAGAGTCCGGGGAAAACTCATGATCAGGAGAATGACCATGATGGTGGCCATCTGGGTGACGGTCTTGAATTTCCCCCAGATGCTGGCGGCGATCACCTTGCCGTCGGAGGCGGCGATGGCGCGGAAAATGCTGACGACGAATTCCCTCGAGACGATGGCGATCACTATCCAGGGATTGATCCTTCCAAGATACGTCAGGGCGATAAAGGCGGCGGCCGTCAGGATCTTGTCCGCCAGGGGGTCGATGAGCTTGCCGATTTTCGTGATCAGATGATATTTCCTGGCGATGTAGCCGTCCAGAAAATCCGTGATGGAGGCCAGGGAAAAGACAATCAGGGCCATCAAGGGGTTTTCCAGGGACTCTACCAGGAGAAACACCAGCATCAGGGGAACCATCAGGACTCTCAGGGTGCTGAGCATATTAGGGACGTTCATGGATTCTCTCTCCTAACAGATCATATTCCATATGATCGGTGATTTTCACAGTGACAAAATCTCCCGGCTTCAAGGGGATTTCGCTGCTGAAGTAGACCACCCCGTCCACTTCGGGGGTGTCGTAGGGGGTTCTGCCGATGTAGGTCACCTCGGCGTCCCCCTGGGCGATTTCCTCCACGACGCATTCGACGACTTGGCCGACCCATTGATCCAGGAGCTTTTCAGAGATCTCACTCTGGCGGGACATGAGCAGCCCGTGACGTTCCCGGGCCACCTCGGCAGCCACCTTGCCGTCAAGTTTTTCCGCGGGGGTATCTTCTTCGTCGGAATACTCGAAGGCCCCCAGCTTGTCGAAGGGATAGTCTTGAATGAAGGACATGAGGTCTGAAAAATCCTCCTCGGTTTCACCGGGGAAGCCCACCATCACCGTGGTTCTGAGCACCGCCCGGGGCATGAGCCTTTTGATGAGTTGGTGGATATTCCTGATTTGATCCCGGGTGGTGTGGCGGTTCATTCTTTTCAATACCGCATCGCTGCTGTGCTGGATGGGGATATCGAAGTATTTCACCACCTTGTCAAGTCCCTGGATGCCTTGAATGAGCCGTTGGTCCAGGATATCCGGGTACAGGTACTGGATCCTGATCCATTTCAATCCCTCTACGGCGTTCAAGGTCTCAAGGAGCTCGAGGAGACCGTAGCCCCCGTCAAGATCGAGGCCGTACCTGGACGTATCCTGGGCGATGAGAATGATTTCCCTGACTCCGGAGGCCACAAGGCCTTCCACTTCACGGAGGATCTCCTCGCGAGACCGGGAGCGGTAACGTCCTCTGAGCTTGGGGATGATGCAATAGGTGCACCGATTGTCACATCCCTCGGCGATTTTCACAAAGGCGTAATAAGCGGGGGTCAGAAGCTTTCTCGGAATATCCGGTGGGAAAACCGCGTCGACGTCTCCGACGGCCACGATGTGCTCCTCCCCTCCTTCGATCCGGTCGATGATCCGGGGGATTTTCAGAAACTGGGTGGTTCCCACAAAGGCCTTGACCTCGGGGATTGAAACCAGCAGTTCCTCGGCATAGCGCTGGGCCAGACAACCGGTGACGATGACTTTGACTTCGGGACGCTGTACCGCCGCGATAATGGTATCGATACTTTCCACCTTGGCGTCGCCGATGAAGGCACAGGTGTTGATAATGATATAATCGGCTTCATCTTCCAAAAAAGTGAAGGTGTAATCGGGTGAAAGAAGTCCCATCATCTGCTCCGAATCCACCAGGTTTTTTGAACAACCGAGGGTTTCCATATAAATCTTTTTTTTATCCACTTAAAACCTCGTCATAATATTTTTTGATGGCCAGGACCGCCTTCGCCATGTCCTCGTAATGGATGGTCAAGTCATAGTCGGGGTACTTTTTGATGGAATGCTCGTAGAGGGCATCGTAGTAGTCCACGATGAGGGTTTCTATGACCTTGACGAAGTTCCCCTCGTCAATCCATTCAATCATGGCATCCACCTTCTTGTGCCCGAGGCGCTTTCTGAGATGGTTCAGCGCCGTCTTCAACGGTTCGCTTTTGATTTTCTCCAGGTACAGGCCCTGGATCACCGCCACCCGGTTTTCCAGGGAGGTTTCGATGAGGATATGCCTGCCCCGGACCATGGCGGCCATGAAGTCCTCGCTCAGGCTCACCTGGCCGATGCGCTTGCTCTCGCTTTCCATGAAAATCACCTTTCCCAGGCTGGCCAGCTCATGATAAACCAGGTTCTCAAACATTTTCTGGGAGGGGGGCGCCTCCTGATAGGGAATCTGTCCGAAGACACTCCCGGCATTCTTGGCGAGATCCTCCAGGTCCATCACCGGCAGTCCCAGGTCCTTCAGGGCCACCAGGATGTTGGTTTTTCCCACCCCGGTCTTGCCGTGGACCACCACAAAGGTCTTTTCTGACAGCAGTTTTTCGACATCCTTGATCAGGTATTCCCGGTAGGCCTTGTATCCCCCCTCGAGCAGAAAAAGATTTTTGAGCCCGAGACTCTCTCCGAAGGCATAGAGGGTTCCCGAGCGCATCCCGCCCCTGGAACAATAGAGCAGCACCTGGCGGTGACGCTGGCTCAGGGCGGTGATTTCCTGATAGAAATTGGGCAGTTTTTCCTTGACATGGTCAATCCCGGTTTCAATGGCTTTTTCCTTGCCCATGGTCTTGTAGATGATTCCGACTTCGTGTCGCGCTTCATTGTCCAGAATCGGCCAGTTGAGGGCTCCGGGTATGTGGGAATGCTGGTATTCCTGAGGACTTCTGACATCCACGAAGACAAGATCTTCGTGATTCAAAGCGGCTTCAATGGTCAAATGGGGCATAGGGGGTCTCCTTAGAGGTATTTTTCCATTTCTTCAATGGTCATGACCACGTCCCGGGGCTTGGAGCCGAGGTTGGGGCCGACGATGCTTTTTTCTTCAAGCTCGTCCATGATCCGGGCCGCACGATTGTAGCCGATGCGGAATTTTCTCTGGAGCATGGAAACGCTGACGGTCTTCTGGTTCACCAGGAACCGGATGATCTCCGGAATCAGATCGTCGGATTCCATGGCCATCTGCATCTGCTGGGCTTCCTCGAGGATTTCGTGGTTGTAGACCACTTCTCCGGACTGTTTTTTGATATGGGTGACGATTTTATCGATTTCATCCTCGGAGATGAAGGCCCCCTGGAGCCGGATGGGCTTTTGAGCCCCGACGGGACTGAAAAGCATGTCTCCCTTGCCCAGGAGCTTCTCGGCGCCGGCGGCATCCAGAATGGTGCGGGAGTCCACCTGGGAGGAAACTGAAAAGGCGATTCTCGAGGTGATATTGGCCTTGATCAGACCTGTGATCACATCGACAGAGGGTCTCTGGGTAGCGACGATGAGATGGATGCCGGCGGCCCGGGCCATCTGGGCCAGACGGGCGATGGCGTCCTCCACCTGATTCGGCGCCACCATCATCAGGTCGGCAAGCTCATCGATGATCACAACGATTTTGGGCAGACTGGACTCTGTATGCTTGCGGTTGTAGCCGTCGACGTCCTTCACCTGATGCTCGGCGAAGAGTTCGTAGCGGCGGTTCATTTCATTCACGGCCCAGCCCAGGGCGATGGAGGCTTTTTTGGGATTGGTCACCACCGGCAGGATCAGATGGGGAATCCCGTTGTAGACATTGAGTTCCACCACCTTGGGGTCGATCATGAGCAGCTTGACTTCATCCGGTGTCGCATTGAAAAGAAGACTGGTGATAATGGTGTTCACACAGACGCTTTTTCCCGAGCCGGTGGCCCCGGCGATGAGCAGATGAGGCATGTCGCCCAGATCGAAGACCACGGGTTTGCCGCTGATGTTCTTGCCCAGGGCCATGGTGAGCTTTGATTTGGAGTTTTTGAATTCCTCGCTTTCCAGAATCTCGCGAATCTGGACCATGGAATTCTCTTCGTTGGGGATTTCAATGCCGACGGCGACCTTGCCGGGCACCGGAGCGATCCTGACCTGGGAAACCGCCATGTTGAGAGCGATGTCATCGGAGAGGGAGATGATTTTTGACAGTTTGATCCCCGCCTCCGGCTGCAGCTCATACCGGGTGATGGTGGGCCCCCGGCTGATTTCCACGACCTTGCCCCGGATGCCGAAATTCTTCAGAGTCATTTCCAGCATCTCGGCGTTCTTCAGGATCTGGGAGCGGTCCAGGGATTCGCTGCTGATCTTGGGCTTGACGAGCATGGTGCTCCGGGGTCGGATATAATTGGTCACCTTGGCGGTGACATTCTTGTTGAGTTCCGTCAGGATTTCCTGGTCGCTGCCCCCCTCCTCCTCCTCCTTGTTCCTGGGATTGAAGTCGTTGTAGGAGAAAATCTTGATGTCCTTTCCCGGCTTCCCCTGATTCTGTGGGGTCCTTATGGGGGAAGGGTCGCTGGGTACGGCCTCTTTCTCCCTGGCCACCCCCCTTCCGGGCCTGGCTTCAACCGGCTTTTGAGGCCGCTTGAAGCCCTTGAAGACCAGTCGGTAATTGATCAGCAGAATGATCCCGATGAGATACAGGGCCAGGGTGACGATCAAAAGACCGTACTTGCCGATGGTGGCAAACAGCATCAGGGTGAGGAGATTGAACAGGATGCCCGTGCCCGCCAGCAGACCGCCGGCCTGATAGGACGCCTTGAAAAAGGCCAGGCTTGAAAAACTCGAATCAGCCGTGAGGTGGATTTCCCTGATGAGGTTGAAATCATCCATGGCAAGGGTAAAGGACAGGGCCAGAAAAAGCGCGCTCAGCCCCGTGATGTAGCGGGTTCTGATGGCTTTGAAATTCTTGTTGAGGGCCAGGAAGGTGATCAGAAAAACAAGGTAGGGGACCAGGATGCCTCCCCTGCCGAAGAGGCCCAGGGTCACACTCCGGATGAATTCGCCGATGAAACCTACGGAATCCGAATGGAGCGCGAGAATGTAGATCACCGTGGCTGACAAGAGGAGGACCAGTTTGATTTCATACCTTCTTTTGGATGACTTCGGGGAAGGCGCCGGTTTCTTCTTCACGGATTTTTTTTGATTTTCAGTCTTTTTTTTCCCAGCCAACAAACTCACCCCTTCTACAGGTTTCATTATATCACAAGCAAAAAAAATGATGGGCCCTAACCCTCATTTTTTTCCAACCCAAAGGCCCTGTGCAGACAATTGACCGCGGCAGGGGCATGGCGTCCCTCCACCAGGCAGCTGATGGTCATGCTGGAGTCAGAGGTCTGCAGGATTTTGATACCGCTGTCCTCCAAGGCCGCCACGATGCGTCTCATGACCCCCGGAACCCCGTGGATCCGGTGACCGATCACCGTCACCTTGGCGCAGGAGGGCCGCTTGCGGCAGGTGATTCCCAAGGCACGAAGAGCCTCGTCCAGGTGGTCCTCCCTTCTGGAGTCGATGATGAAGTACTTCGAGTTTTCAAAGAAGTTGATCATATCGATGCTGATGCTTCGATCGTTGAGTTCGTCCATGAACCGCTGGTCCTCAAAGCCGGCCGCCAGATGCTCAAGGCGGTACTGGGTCCAGGGCTGGTCCGAGGTGATGGCGGTGAGAATCCGCTCATCCAGGACCTTGTCGGCAATCAGGGTCCCCTCGGATGGGGACCGGGGACTTTTGATCACCAGTGTCAGTCCCGACCGCTTGGCCACGTCCACGGCATTGAAATCCAGGACTCTGGCGCCGTGTCGCGCCATCTCGTACATTTCATCGTAGGTCATTCCGGTTAAAACAGTTGCGCTTTCAACTATATTGGGGTCCGCCGTCATGACCCCGGCCACATCGGTGTAGATTTCCACCCGAGAGGCCTTCAAGGCCTCTCCGATGAGGGTGGCCGTGGTATCGGAACCCCCCCGACCCAGGGTGGTGACCTCCCCCGCCAGAGAGATTCCCTGGAAACCGCTGATTACCGGGATGAAGCCCTCCTCGATCATTTTTTCGATGTATTCGGGGTTGACAGAGATCACCTTGGCCCTGCCGTGGTGGTCATCGGTGACGATTCCGGCGTGAAAGCCCGTCAAAGCCTTGGCACGAAGACCGGAGGCATTCAGGGTGGCGGAGATCATCGCCGCTGAAATGATCTCACCACAGCTCATGATGAGGTCGAGGTCGCGATGGGCTTCTACTGGATGAATCCCTTGATAGAGCCGGATCAGGGTATCCGTGGCATAGGGGGCCTCCTGTCTGCCCATGGCAGAAACCACCAGGACCGGGGTGAGGCCTGAAGCCAGGTCATGGGCCACCAGGTCCCGGATTCTTTCCCGGTCCTGGTCTGAAATGACGGAGGTGCCGCCGAATTTTTTAATGATGATGTGGTGATTATCGCCCTGTCGATCCAAAGCCACCCTCTCCTCTTTGTGTCTGAAGCAGTTCCTCCACCGGCTGCAGGGTGACCCTGTCATAGGCCGCCACGATCATCTGGGCGATCCGGTCACCGCTATGGATGGTAAAGGTTTCCCTGGACAGATTCACCACGGGAATCTTCAGTTCCCCCCGGTAATCGCTGTCGATGGTGCCGACGGCATTGATCAGGGATAGGCCGTGCTTGATGCTCATGCCGCTTCTGGGGCGGATCTGGGCCTCATAACCGGGTTCCAGCTCGATGTAAAGTCCGGTGGGAACCAGGGCCCTCTCCAGGGAGGCCAGGGTCAGAGGCTCCTCGAGCCAGGCCATGAGGTCCATCCCGGCGGAACCGGGGGTTTTGTACTCAGGCAGGGGATTGTTCCCCTTGTTGACGATTTTCACCTTAGACATGTCTACCCTCCAACTCATTGCTTATTCTGGTGTAGATGCTTTCAAATTCATCGGCTTCCATCTGGCCCACCGCACTGAGGGCGACGGGGTGGTCGAAGATCAGCTTGAGCACCTCCCCGATGGCTTCAAAACTGGTGCCTTCGATCTTCTGGATCAGATCATCGACGCTGAGAAGCCGGCGGCGATACAGCAGATCCTTGGCGGTGAGGCTCATGTAGTCCTCGGGGGTTTCTGTCTCAAGCAGGATGCTGCCGATGAGGTGCTTTTTCGAATGGTGGTATTCCTCCAACGTGATGCCCCGGTCTCTCAAGTGGACCAGTTCCTTTAGGATCAGGTCCGTGGCCCTGCTGACCTGGGATTCCTTCAGGGAGTAGCTGATCAGCAGGCTGCCGGCATTTTCATAGGCGTTGATCTGGGAGTGGATGCTGTAGACCAGTCCCTCCTTTTCACGGATTCTTTGAAAAAGCCGGGAAGAGACGGTGCCCCCCAGAATATTGTTGAGGATGCTCATGGCGTAGTAGAGGGGGTGTTCCTCCTCGGGTCCCCATAAGGCGATGTCGATATGGGTCTGTTCAAAGTCCTTGGCCTTGAAAAAGCGGCCTCCCAAGAAGGGAATGCGGTGGACCTGGATGGGATGATGGGGCTTATGCACCGGATTCCTTCCGAAATGGTCATTGAGAAGGGCCATGACCCTTGCTGAATCGAATTTTCCGGCGACGCTGATGACCATGGCGCCGGGATCATAATGTTTGTCAAAGTAGGCCTTCAAGACGCTGACATCGATTCTTTCCAGGCTCTCCAGGGTGCCCAGTATGGGATGGACCAGGGGGGATCCCCGGTAGATCACACCGGAAAGACCGTCGTAACTGATATCCTCCGGAGAATCCTCATAGGACAGGATCTCCTCCTGGATCACGGATTTTTCCTTGCTGAGGTCTTCCGGGTCGAAAAGACTCTTGAAAAGCATTTCCGCCACCAGAGTGATGGGGACCGCCAGGTCCTCCGGCAGGATTCTCGCAAGGATGCCGGTGCATTCCTTGGAGGTGTAGGCATTGAGTTCCCCTCCGATGTGGTCCATGGCAAGGGCGATATCATAAGCGCTGTAATTCTCCGTGCCCTTGAAAATCATGTGTTCGATCACATGGGAAATCCCCGAAGGATAGCCATCCTCATGGATGGTACCCACCGGGATGAAAAAACCGATGGAGACGGTTTTGGCTTCCATCATGGGATAGAGGGCCACGGGCATCTGGTTGTCTAGATAATGTAATTCTATCAAATGATCTCTCCTGAACCTTTATATTTAGAAGGTGCAAGTCGGGCAACTCCCCGACTTGCACCTTCTGTCCTGTGCTTGTGTTTACTTGTGAGTGCCTTCGGTTTTTACGGTTTCTTTTTTCGCGGTTTCTTCCAAAAGCACCTTGCGGGAAACGCTGACCTTGCCCTGGGCGTCGATGTCCAGAACCTTGACCACGATTTCATCCCCTACCTTGAATTCATCCTCCACGTTGTTGAGGCGCTTCATGGTCAGCTGGGAAATATGGCACAGGGCGTCCTTGCCGGGCAGAAGCTCGACGAAGGCCCCGAATTTTGCGATTTTGACGATTTTCGCATTGTAGATTTCACCCTTTTCAACTTCCTTGATGATCTCTTCGATGCGTCTGAGGGCTTCCTTGCCCCCCTTGCCGTCCACGGCGGTGATCAGGACCAGACCGGAATCGTCGATGTCGATCTTGACGTCGCACTCGGAGGTGATCTTGGTGATCACTTTACCACCCGGTCCGATGATTTCCCGAATCTTGTCGGGGTGGACCCTGAGATGGAAGACCCGCGGTGCGTATTCCGAGAGTTCCTTTCTCGGTTCTTCAAGGGTTTCATTCATTTTGGAAAGGATGTGGAGCCGTCCCACCCTGGCCTGCTCCAAGGCGGTGGTCATGATGTCACGATCGATTCCCTGGATTTTGATGTCCATCTGGATGGCGGTGATGCCCTCCGTGGTCCCGGCGACCTTGAAGTCCATGTCGCCCAGGAAGTCTTCCATCCCCTGGATATCACTGAGAACCGTGACTTTTTCTTCTTCCTTGATCAGACCCATGGCAATGCCGGCAACCGGTGCCAGGATGGGAACGCCGGCGTCCATCATGCTCAGGGAGGAGGCACAGATGCTGGCCTGGGAGGTGGAGCCGTTGGAGCTGAGCACCTCTGAAACCACCCGGATGGCGTAGGGAAAGTCTTCTTCCTTGGGGAGAACCTGATAAAGGGCTCTTTCCCCCAGGGCGCCGTGACCGATGGCCCGTCTGTTGGGACCCATCATTCTGCCCGGCTCTCCCACGGAGAAGGGAGGGAAATTGTAATGGTGCATGAACCGTCTGGTTTCTTCGAGATCGATGCCGTCCAGCCGCTGGGCCTCTCCAAGTGCGCCCAGGGTGGTGATGGAAAGAGCCGAGGTCTCACCCCTCATGAAAAACCCGCTGCCGTGGGTGCGTTTGAAAAGCCCCGCGTCCGTGGTGATCTGTCGGATCTGATCCGGTCTGCGGCCATCGGGTCGGAGATTCTCGTGGGTGATCATGCGGCGCATCTGCTTTTTCTCAAGGGATTTGAAGAAACTCTTGGCTTCGCCGATGAGACCGCCGAAATCTTCGGGATATTTCTCTTCCAGAGCCGCGACAAGCTTGTCCATCAAGGCCCCTTCAAAATCTCCCCGTTCAGTCTTGTCCTGGATTCTCACTGCCTGGTACAATTCATCATCCACGATGCCCTTGACGAAGTCCCGCAGCTCTTCGTTGACTTCAGGGGGAATGTATTCTTCCTTGACGATGCCGAGTTCCTTTTGAATGGTTTCAACGAAGGCGACGATTTCCTTGATGGCTTCGTGGGCGAACATGATGCCGTCGAGCATCTGGCCTTCGGAAACGAACTTCGATCCGGCCTCCACCATCATGATGGCATCCTTGGTGCCGGAGACCACGAGATCCATCAGGGATTTCTCCATCTCCTCCACATTGGGATTGATGATATACCTGCCCTCCACCAGGCCCACCTGGACGGATCCCGTAGGACCGTTGAAGGGGATGTCCTTGGCAATGGAAAGGGCGATGGATGAACCGACCATGGCGGTCATTTGAGGACTGTTGTTCTGGTCCACTGCGATCACCTGGGCCACCACCTGGACCTCGTCCTTGTAGGAGTCGGGAAAGAGCGGCCGGATGGGTCTGTCGATGAGTCTCGAGGTCAGCACGGCGTTTTCAGAGGGTCTGCCCTCACGCTTGATATAGCCTCCGGGAATCTTCCCTACGGCGTACATTTTTTCCTGGTACTCGCAGCTCAGCGGGAAAAAGTCGAGACCCTCCCGGGGCTTGCCTCTGACGGCGGTGGTCAATACGGCGGTATCGCCGTAGCGGAGCATGACCGCTCCGTGGGCCAGGGGGGCGTAGCGACCGATTTCCGCCACTAACTCGCGATGGCCCAGGGTCATTTTGAACGTCTTTTGTTCCATGATTTTCCTCCTCTTTTTTGAGGATTTTAGAATTTATCCTACTTTTACTGGACAAATGGCTTTGCCCACTAAAAGTAGGACAAATCAAATAAACTCTAAAATCCAGATGGTAAACAAATAGCGGGGGTAACCCCGCTATTTAGTTACTTCCTCAGGTTGAGCTTTTGTAGGATGTCACGGTAATGCTCGATGTCGTTCTTTTTGACGTAGTTGAGCAGTCTTCTACGCTGACCGACCATTTTCAACAGACCTCGTCTTGAGTGATGGTCTTTTTTGTGGATTTTCAGATGTTCGTTAAGGGAATTGATGCGGTTCGTCAAAAGGGCGATCTGCACCTCGCTCGAACCCGTGTCCTTGTCGTGGGCCTTGTGCTCACTGATGATCTGCGTCTTGGTTTCCTTGGTAATCATATTCTACCTCCAATTTTTTTTATCCCTTAGAACCAAGTAGACCGTCGGAGTCTCGGTGAACATAGTTCTAAGTTCTGAACAATTTATTTTACCACATAAAATATGTGAAGTAAACCGATTCGCCCCGAAAGGATGCTGTCAACTTTTTCACGGAGACTTATTTGAAAAGCCGACGCCGCCCCGGGGAGGATGGGATCGGGAACCGCCGCCTAGTCGTACATGTAGTCCATCAGATCTTCGAAGATATCCAGACGAATCTGATCCGATTCAACCCAGCCGCTCTCACCGCTTTCGGACATGAGGTAGACCCAGTTGACATTGTCCGTCGCCGCCAGGGTGACCTCCTGGCCCCCGGTGATGGTGCGACTATTGGATCCTGTGTCCTTTTCGTCATAAACCAGGATGTCAGCATTGATATGAGAGGTGATCCTGGTCACATAATCCAGATTATTCTCAATGACGGCATCCGTCAGCCTGGCATCGGTCGTATTGTAAATGAACTGGGTTCTGCCGAAGCAGGTGAAGGGAAGCAGGGTCATTCTGACAGGGGCGTTGAACCCGTTGTCCGCCATGGCAAAGGCCTTGGTGTCAAAATCCTTTTCAAAGTCAAAATCAGCTTCAGCGACCAGTTCCCCCTGAAGGCTGCCGATGGAAACAAAGGACTCGGAGCCGTCGGGGGCATTGATGACGGCATAGAGTCTGGTCAGCAGGTCGTCGCTCGGGCCGTATTCCAGAATACCGATGACATACCTGTCGAAATCATCCTGGTAGGGGTCTTCGTATCGGACGATGCTGAATCCATCGGTTTCAAGATTCACAGTCTCCGCGGACAGGGTCCCGTAGCCTGACACCGTCAAATCAAACCCCCATTCATCCGCCGGCAGGTACTCGATCATCTCGTCCATCCCGTCGCCGTTGAGGTCAAAGGCCACCTTTTCATTGGCATTGAAGGCATAATAGGCCAGCCCCTTTGCTATGGTGGAGGATGCCGCAGCCTCCCCCTCCTCTTCATAGGAACCGCCCTCTTCTTGATTGTAGGCACTCATTCTTGTGATCCAGGCGAATTGTGTGGGGGATTCACTGTCCTTTGAATAGAATTCAACCCGGAAGCCCTCTTCGGGGGAATGGTATTCATAACTGGTGTAATAGCCCTCACGCCATTCAGACATCCCCTCTTCATCAACGTACAGATACTCGTTTGCCGGAGTTCCCAGCACCGCCTTGATTTCGGACAGGCCCTCCCCGATCATGACCCCCATGAAAGCCGTGCCGTCGTTCACGCTGAGGGTGGTCATCCTGTAGACGTATTCATCGTTTTCATCGACCAGGCCAAAGGCAAATGAATAATCATCATAAATATACCAGTCCGAACCCAGATAACCGGATTTTTCTTTCCAGGGACCGAATTGGCTTTCCATCTCTTCAACATCCAGATTGAAAAAATCAAAAGCAGGATCATCCGCCGGCAGGCCTTCAACCACTGCAGGCTCCTCCTCGGAGGGGCCTTCGACCCCGGCAGGCTCATCGGCCTCCTCCGGCGGGTTTTCTTCAGCCGCCATTTCCGCTTCGATTTCCGCTTTCAATTCTTCCTTGAGTTTTTCCTCCGCTTCCAGTTCCGCCTTGATTTCAGCTCTCAATGCCTCCTCGGTTTTTTCAGGGGCTTCCTCTTGTGAACAGCCCGCAATCATCAAGATCAGGGCCAGGGCCATGATGGTCATTAAGGTTTTTTTCATTAGTCCGCTCCTCACATTATTTGATCATGATGATTTCATATTCGGAATGATCCCTCAGGTCATCCAGATTGAAATCAATCCTGTTTTCTTCCATTGTATTGACCAGACCTTCCACCTTGACAGTGGAAAAATCCGTTCCAAAGGGGGCGTAGACCTCCACCATGCAGTCATGCAGGGTTCCCAGTTCAATGATTTCAGCCTCTGCACCCATGCTTTCAGAATAAGACAGTCTGACATCGTCCATATCGCCGAAGACGGTGAATCGGACCCTGATGTTTTCCGGATTGTCTGAAAAGCTCGCGGTTGTTTTGGCCAACAAGGGGGCATTGACGGACTCACTCATAGGAATGATGACCGTATGATACTTTGAATAGTCAATCCAGGTTCCCGACAACTCCTCCGGTGCAAATCTCGATTCTTCTTGAGAATCCGACCCTGCACCCGGTTCATCCGCCCCGCTGTCTGAAGGTTCATCGCCCTGGTCACCCTCAAGTATTTCCAATGAAACGATGGTTTCATACCCGGCATGGCCTTCAGTGCCGTCACGAAGGACCAGCAGGTTGTTGCGGGCGACAAGTCTTGCCGGAAGAACCTCTCCGCTCTTGATTCTGTCGATATGGTCACTGCTGATATAGGCGGTCAGGTCGCTGTATTGACCCAGGTAGACATATTTGCTGGGCAGGTCGATCATGGTTTCTCCCATGAAGGCGATTTTCGTATCCAGGTAACCGCCCTCATCCGCTTCGAATCTCGGTTCATCCCAGAGCATGTCGTTGTACAATACCCCTTCGAGTTCAAACTCCCCCTCCAACACATAGGACAATTCGGCGTTTTCTATGTATTTGAGATCTTTGAGGACATGGCCTTCGATGTCCATGCCTTCGGTCAGTGAAGAGGCATCAATGACTGCTGTATCATGTGGATTTTTTTCGTTGTCCGGACCGGCATCTGGGGCCGTGACGGGAGTATCCCCGGCTTCAGAATCAGTAACGGCCGTCTCAGGAGCCTCAGCATCCAAAGCCGCCTCATCCGCCATTTCCGCTTCGATTTCCGCTCTCAATTCTTCCTTGAGTTTTTCCTCCGCTTCCAGCTCCGCCTGTACTTCAGCTCTGATGTCCTCTTCAGTTTTGACCTCAGGGGATCCCTGAGAACAACCTGAGATGAGGAAGGTCAGACAGACCAGTATCAACAAGATGGTTTTTTTCATTTTTGAAGACCTCCAATCGAATGCACCGGAAGATGATGGCGATTCCCGGCCATACGGGCTGCAAAAGTGACTCTGATAGTCGGCAGGCTGATCTTGCCTGTTCAGGGTTTTTCATCGAAACACCTGGGGGCGTCCCTCAAGAGATCCCCACCATGAAGGGTCTCAACAGGTTTGATCAGCCTTGATTGTCAATGGTTCCCGGTCGGCATCCTCAAGGGTCTTTTGCCATATCTGTGACGCGTCTGTACAAATTCAAAGAGACACCTCCTTCCCTGGTTGGTTTTCAATAACCTTATTCTACCAAAGAATTGGTGTCTCTTATGCATTTTTCGCTGAAATGTTGCATGTTTCTTAACAATCTATAAAAAAATTCCTTTGGCCCGGTCCTCTTCAGCAAAATATTTTCTCGCAATATGAAGGTCCTCCTTCAGCCTGCGGGTCAGGGCCTCCTTGGAATCGAATTTCGCTTCATCCCGGATGCGGTCGATGAATTCCACCAGGAGTTCCTTGCCGTAAAGATTGCCTTCAAAGTCGATGATATAGGTTTCAAAGCTGAGTTCCCTTCTCTCGAAAGTCGGGTTGAAGCCGATGTTGGTGATGGCGTCGTAGCGCTTGTTCCTGGCCAGGACCCGGGTCAGATAGACGCCAGGCTTCAAGGTGTGCATGCTGATATCGATGATGAGATTGGCGGTGGGAAAGCCAAGACCCATGCCGATGCGTTTGCCCGGGGTCACGACACTTCTGAAATAATGGTGGCGGCCCAGATAACGGTTGGCTTCAAGTATCCTTCCCTCGGTGAGGAGTTCCCGGATCAAGGTGGAACTGAT
>JAGYOH010000004.1 GCA_018399635.1 Clostridia bacterium | reverse complement strand
TACCACCGTCTCCACATGGCTCGTTCCCGGGAACATGTCCACCAGAGTCATTCTTTTGACGTGATAATCATTTTCCATCATGGTTTTGATGTTTTCCACCAGTGTCTTGGGATTACAGGAGACATAGATCATCTCAGGCACCTCATACGCCAGAATTTTCATCAGGGCCTTTTCTGAAATCCCCACCCTCGGAGGGTCCAGAACGATGAGGTCCGGTTTTTCCTCCAAACTGTCAAGTTTTTCAAACACATCCCCGGCAATGAAGTGGCAGTTGTCCAGGCCGTTGAGCCTGGCGTTCTGGTTGGCCATCCCGACGGCATCCTCAAGGATCTCGATTCCGTACACCCTTTTGGTCTTCGGGGCCATCAGCTGTCCCAGGGTCCCGGTACCGCTGAAAAGATCGTAAAGAATCCTGCCTTCACTTGCTTCAATGTAACTTAGAGCCCTGGCATAGAGGAGTTCGGCACCCAGGGGATTGGTTTGAAAAAAACTGAAAAGCGACACCTTGAAGGTCAGGCCCAGGATTTCATCATGGTAGTAATCCCTGCCGTAGAGGATTTCCTCTCTCTGAGGAATCACCGCATCCGCCATGGCATCATTGGTGACATGGACGATTCCCACGATGTCTCCATCGAGGTCCAGGTGCCTGACCCGGTCTACATAATCCCCGAGAGCCAGACTCTCCTGGGAGGAGGTGACAAGACCGAGGAGGAGTTCTCCCGTCTTCATACCCCTTCTGACAATCAGATGCCTGAGCACCCCCTGATGGGTGTTTTTGTTGTAGAGGGGCACGTTTTTTCCCAGGAAATATTCCTGGGTGAAGGCCTGGATCCGGTTGAAATCCTCCGGCGCTATTTTGCAGTCGAAGGTATTGATGACGTCGTGGATCCGACCCCTGGGGTGCATCCCCAGGGTCATGGGACCCCCCTTGAACTCATTGCCGAAATTATACTCCATCTTGTTGCGGTAGTGCTCCTTCAAGGGGCTCATGATCATGCCGTCATACTGAAAACCATCAATCCCCTTCTCCTTGAACAGGTCCAGAACCTGCTGCTCCAGCAATTCACCCTGAGTCCCATAAGCCACTCTTTGAAGCAGACAGCCCCCGCAGCCAGGAAAGTGTACACAGGCGGACTCCCCCTCATAGGGCGCGGCTTCGAGAATCTCGATCATTTTGCCGATAGTGTATCCCTGGCGCTTCCGGGTCAATTTGGCCCTCACCCGCTGTCCCTTCAGGGCATTCTTGATGCGGTAGCCGGCACCCTCCACCTCGGCCAAGCCCTCAAAGGGGTATCGATTCTTTTCAATGGTGATATCCACCATTCCCAGACGTTTTCGTTTCGACATGGACTCTCTCCTTAAAGCAATTCTTTATAATGTCTGATATATCCGTCGGAATTTTCAAGAATCTGCTCCAGAAAATCCTCCGAGTACTTTTCATACACCGCATAAACCGTCATCCCCGCCGCCTTGGCGCCGAGCACTCCGGCATAGGTGTCCTCGAAGACCAGACAGTGGCCGGGATCGACCTTGATCTGCCTGGCCGCCTCCAGGAACACATCCGGTGCGGGCTTGCCCCTGGCCACGTCCCCGGAGGTCACGATGGTCTCAAAACACCCCTCCAGGTCATTGCGCTTCAGGGCCAGGGTGGCCAGCTCTCTGGAATTGCTCGTGGCAATGGCCATGGGAATCCCCAGGGCCTTGATGGCCTTGAGCAAGTCCACCACACTCTCCTTGGTGGTGACCTCGTTTTCATAAAACTGCCAGGCCAGGTCATGCCAGTCCTTCTTGATGACCTCCACCTCGTCCATCAAAGAAAACCTCTCCTTGAAATAAAGAGCGGTTTCATGGAAGGACATCCCCTCGATGGCACTTTGAAGATCATCGGGCAGAACATGGTCGAATTTCTCAAGATAGACCCTGTCCACCTCTTCCCACATGCCCAGGGAATCGATGATGGTGCCATCCAGATCGAAAATGACCCCTTTGAATTTTTTGATCATACGGCCTCCTAAAAAACCAACTGATTAATTCAGTTGGTTAAAAATCTCTATTTTGCAGCAACTCTTCTCTTTCCTTCGCTTTTTCAAGCAGTGCCTGCTTGTTGACCACATACCGGTGATGATGACCGATGCCGATGAGTCCCACCTCGTCATAGGCCTTCATGCTCAGGACCACCTTGATGCCGTCACATTCCTCCACGGTGACCGTCACAGAGACCGTCTCCCCCAGATAGGTCGGATTCTCATGATCCACATAAGCCACCTTGCCCACGGTGATAAAGCCCTCCGGCAACTTTTCATCGAGGAGCTTGCTGGCGGCCTCGATCATCATGGCCACCAGACTGGGCGTAGCCATGAGGGTGTCCAGCTTCCCGCTCCCGTATTTGAGGGCCGTATCCGACTCAGTGATTTTCTTCTGGATTGTCAAACTCTCGCCTTTGGCGATGGCATCCATGACATTCATATGCTCACCCCTTCTTGGTTTATATTGGATATTTACCCTTTATCATTCATATAAACTATTTATATAGGATTCTATGAGGGACTTTCTGACATTCTCATCAAAAACACCTTTCTTTTTGAGGACTTTCAAGACCCTGGGATCCATGGAGTGGAGAATCACCTTGTCCAGATCCTTGAAATGGATTTCAAAAAGTCTGCCCCCCAGGGATTTCGACTGCATGGGAATGTAGTAGGCTTCAACAGGCCCCCGGACATACACCTTGAGAATTTCAAGGGTGACCTGCTCCTTCATCTTATAAAGACGGTCAGCCTCTTTCCGGTGGTCAACTGCAACGAAGGGGTCCTTGTATTTCAATTCCCTGGCCTGAATTCTCAGATACTTGGCCACGGTGTTGTAGTACTGGTAATTGTAGAGGCCCTCCTCTAGGGTCGAAGCCTTTTCGTAGGGACCGTGGTCCCCGGAAAGAAAAAATTCGTAATTGCCCCTGACAAAGGCGGCCTTGTCGATCTCCCCCCCTTCCAGGGCGGTGATCAGACGATCCCGGTGGTCAAAGAATTCCTTGAGTTTCACTGACTTCAATCTCCTTCAGAGCAGTTTGACCGGATTGAATCCGATGTAGTCCGCAGAAACCAGATGGTAGGTCACCCCGTCAAAGGTCCCCTTCATGGTATAGGCCCTGGAGCCCTCTGCGTGAAGATGGCCGTAGATGACGGTCTTCACGCCGTATTCCTTGATGATGGCGGTGAAAATCGACTCCGCAAGCTCGTCGTTGGTGGGGGGATAATGAAGCATCACAAGAAATTTCTTGAAGCCGGCTTTTTTCGCCTCCTCCAGGGAAATCCTCAACCGGATCCCCTCCCGTTCATAGATTTTCAGATCATGCTCTTCGAAATCATCATCCTTGGGACAGATCCAGCCTCGGGTGCCGCAGATCGCCAGATCATCGTAGTGGTAGAAATTGTTGTGCAGAAAGAAAATGGTCCTGAATCTGCCCTGCATCTTTTTCAAGGACTGCCACCAGTAATCGTGGTTCCCCTTGGAAATGATTTTGGTGCCGGGCAGGGCATCCACCCATTTCAAGTCCTCGTAGGCCTCCTCGAAACGCGTCCCCCAGGAGATGTCCCCCGGAATCAGAACCAGGTCCTCAGGACCGATCTGGCTTTCCCAGTTCTCCTTGATGGTTTTCTCGTGGGAGGCCCAGTTGTCTCCAAATATGTCCATGGGTTTTTCAACGGTAAACCCCAGATGCAAATCACCTATCGCAAAAAGATTCAACACTTCACCTACTCGTCTTCCTGGTTTTCAAAAATTTTGTAGCTTGGCAGAATGGCCTTGATTTCCTGCAGCAGATTCTCCAGATCCTCCTGGGTCCCGTGGTCCCACAGTTCATCGAATTCATTCTGGAATTCAATGGCTTCCTTCATTTTTCCCGTCAGGCTCAGCCGCTGAATATTGGAAATGATGTCCGAAACGGTGTTGGATTTTTCCTCGAAGGCCAGCTGGGCGTTGATGATCTCCTGGCGGATCTCAAACATCTCCATGTCCAGCTCCGCTGCCGCCTCGGCTGATTTGACCAGCCGCTGCTTGATTTCAGCGGGAATGTTTTCCTTGTACTTGTAATTGAGAGAGTGCTCGATGGTGGCCCAGAAATTCATGGCCAGGGTCCTGATCTGAAGTTCCGCCAGGACATCCTTTTCACCCTCGATGGTCTGCACGGGATAGCGGATGATGATGTGGTAGCTGCGGTAGCCGCTCTCCTTGTAGCCGTTGACGTAATCCTTTTCATAGACCACATGCATGTCCTTGCCGTTGCGCTTGTGGATATGGTCCACCACCTCATAGATGTCATCGATGAACTGACACATGATGCGGATGCCTACGATGTCCTCCATTTCAGTGAAGATCCTGTCCTCGGGGATATTGTAGCGCTTGGCCTTTTCCAGAATGCTTGAGATTTTTTTCACCCTGCCGGTGACGAACTCTATCGGCGAGTACTGACTGAGCTCCCGGTATTCATTGCGGATGCCCTTGAACTTCACCTTCAATTCCTGAACGGCCTGCTCATAGGGCATTAAAACCGCCTTCCATTCCCTGATTTTATTCAATGGGACGACCTCCTCTGCGGAAAACTTCCAGCACGGTTTCCAGGGGCTCCAGCCCCTTTAGGGTATAATCCGGTCCATGTCCCTTCAGCGCCTCATAGTCGAATCCTCCGGTGCTGATTCCCACCGAGACGATGGCATTGTGTCTGGCCGCCTCGATATCCTTGGGGGTATCCCCCAGATAAAAAACATGGTCCTTGTCAAAGCGCTTTTGATAATAGCGCTGGGCATTGTCGATGGCGACCCCCACCAGTTCCTTGCGGTCCAGGGCCTCATCCCCGTAAGCGCCGGTCTTGAAGAAGTGACCGATGCTCAGGAATTCAAGCTTTCCCTTGGCCCCCACCTTGGTGTTGCCTGTGGCCAGACTGAAAAAATAGTGCTCCTCCTCCGTCAGGCACTCAAGCATCTCCCTGACCCCCTTGAGCAATTTGATGCCCGGGGTCTTTGCCATGACCTGCCGGAGGGTCCTGCCGTAGGCCGCATTGAAACCCTCCAGATTGAAATCAGTGATGCCGTGGTGTCCCACCACCTCACGAATCACCTGGATGTCGATCTTACCCGTCAGATCCACCTCTTCAAAGGCATCCCGGTAGCCGTAGAGTTCCTCGAAGGTCCTGCTCAGAGCCACCCTTCCCGCTCCTTTGGCATCCAGGAGGGTCCCGTCAATATCAAAAATTATCAATTTATCCATCATCATCACCTGAATCTTTTGAGTACGGTCTCCCCCAGGGGTCTCCTGAGATCTCCCTGGGAAAATCCTTCAGTTACCATTTTATCACGAATCTCCTCTTTTATCCTCCACCAACTTTCAGACCAGTTGCAAAACAGGGTTTCCTCCTCGGGAGCCCTTGCCAGGAGGCGCTGAATCGGGATGTCCCGGCAAAGATGCCTCAGGAAAAGAATCACCCGGTCAATGTAGGCTTCCTTGGAAATCAGCGTCAGTCCGCCCTCCATGAATTCCCTGCCCATCCGGGTCTTCCTCAGGATATAGAGGGAATGGAGCTTGACAAAGTCCACCTGCAGGCCGCTGAGAATCTTCGCCGCCTCCACCGCCTCCAGATCACTGTCTCCCGGCAGATTGAGAATCAGGTGGACACAGACCCCGAGACCCCTTGCCTTGGTCAGGAGCACGGCCTCGATGAACTCTCCAAGGCCGTGGCCCCGGTTGATCGCAAGCAGGGTATGGGGATTGATGCTCTGCAGACCGTACTCCAGGGTGATGGGGACACCCCTGGCCTTTGACAGGTCCCCCAGGTAATCCAGAAGCTTCACGTCCACCGCATCAGGTCTGGTGGCGATGCTGATTTCCACGATATGGTCCGTCAAAGCCTCCTCCACCAGGGTCTTGAAGGCTTCCAAGTCCATGTAGGTATTGGTGAAGTTCTGAAAATAGGCGATGAATTTCTCCGCCTTGTACCGCTTGCCGATATAGGCCATGTTCTCTTCAATCTGGGACCGGACACTCCTGATGCTCTGCAGACTTTCAAAGCCGGCCCCCACATCTCCACAGAAGGTGCAGCCGCCCCGGCCCAGGACTCCGTCCCGGTTCGGACAGGTGGTGGGAATGTTGATGGGCAGCTTGTAGACCTTTTCACCGTAGCGGTTTTTCAGATACCGGGAATACTCATAATAGGGACTGGTCATCTTTTCTCCTTAAAAAAAGTTGGGGGGTCCCCAACTTTCAGTCGTCGTTTTCCATTTCAGGCACGATATCGAAGGTGACATCGATACTAATCTTTTTCTTGAGACGCAGAATCATATCCTGCTGCCTCGAATCTTCCTTCGATTCCCCCATGATGACCACCGTGACCTGATGGGCTTTGGCAAAGTCACTGAGAGAGGCTTCGATATCATCGGAATGAATCACGGAGAGTTGCGCCTGCCTGGCCTTCGACACTTCATAAAGGTAGTCCAGGGCATCGGATTCCTCCATCTCACTGAAGTACTTCCAGGATTCCTTGACCACATGTACCACATGAAGGACATCGGACCCCTCTCTGATCAGGGCCCCTCTTTCAATGAGCCTTTCGCAGGATTTCTGCTGGGTCACACAAATCATGATGTTTTTATTCTTTTTTTTGGGCATATCTATTCATCACTCCGTCTTCTATTATACAATAGATTCAGGGCATTGTGAACCTTGTCCACCCTTAACATTTGATTCACTATATGAGACATCCAAGGAGGCCATCGTGAAATACTATTTTAAAATCATCGGACTTACCGGGCATTATTACGCCCATGAATTCAAAAAAATCAAAAAGCACAAGAGCAAAATCCGGGAACTGAGAGAAGAAACCGTAATCAGGAACTTCAAGGAAGGGACGGCAGGCGTCCAGGTGATCTTTGAAGAAACCGGCCAGTCCTTCACCCTGGACAATTTCAGCGATCCTGAGCTGATCCAAAAATATCTGGGCAGGAATTTCTTGTCCTAGACCCCGGCCCAGTCGGTCTTCCCGAGGGCCAGCGCCACCGCCCGATAGGCCCCGTCATAGATTCCCGCCTTTCTGGCCTCCAGGATGTGCCGGTTCATCAGGGTGAGCAGGTCCTCCTCGACAAGGATGAGCTCCAGCATCTGCAGGGCATGGGGCAGATCCTCGCACTCCAGGGTGCCGTCCCCCAGCTCGGCTGACCGGATGGCGCCGTAGGCTTCATGGTGGCCCACCCGCTTGATGAGGAGCTTGGGGATGGGATAGTAGGAAAGCTCGCTGGGCTTGGTGATCAACAGGTCGGAGACCGGCATGAGGCGATTGGTGGTGTAGACCGCCGCAAAGGGATCGGCATTGAAAAACACATGCAGACCTTCACCGGAACCTCCACCGTCGGTGAATCGGATGACTTCATCCCAGTCACCAAAGTGCAGTTGTGAAAAGTCCGCCAATCGGGGGCTTTTTTTGATGAATTCATCCCAGACCTTGAGATGGGAACCCACGTTGAGAAACACCACCACATCTCCCCGGGTCAGGGGGCCTGTCAGATAGGCCAGAATCCCGCTGACAAAATCCTCCTGGGCACCGGCCCCTCCGATGGAAATCAACAGCCTCAAGGGTTGGCGATGAAGCAGACGATCAAGACGTTTTCGAGTATCCGACTCCAGATTCACCAGGAGCTCATGGTCCACATAATGCCCCACCTCGAAAATTTCATCCTTGGGCATGGGATTGAGGACCCTTTTGCCTCCCATCCCCTTGAGGGTCCGGTAACCGAAGTAGGCCGACGGACTCTGGACGGTATGAAGGGCCCCCTCGGCAAGGTGCAGACCCAGGGGCCAGTTGTCCGGGACAGCGTTGACCACCCGGCGGATGCCCGCCTCAAGGGCCCCCTGGGCCGGCCAGGCATGGGTGGCCACAAAGGGGATATCCAAGGGCAGGCCCCTCAGGATGGGCACATACAAGGCCGCTGAAGCCTGGTCCTTGAGATTCGCCGACAATTTCTTGAAACCATGGGCGCTGAAGGGTTCATAGAAAAACCGGTTGAAGACCTCCGACCTCTGGCTCAGTCTTGAACCCAGGGAATAGAGCCCCTCGAGATAGCGGATCATTCTGCCCCCCTCGGAGTTCTTGAAACTGCTCAAATCCAGCCAATAGGGGATTTTCCCGAAATACTTCACCGCAGAGGCCATGGCGATGGCCATCCTGTAATGACCGTATCCCATGCGGATACTGCCGATGACGACCCCGCGAGCCGCTTCAGGAGCCTCTCCCCTGTCTTTTTGAACCACATTGCTGACGCCAAGCGCCTCTCCCAGGACGGGGTTGACCTCGGTCCCCAGAGAAATGGGATCCAGGAGGGAAGGATCCCTCTTAAAGGAGCGACGTCGCCTGCCTTCTCTCAGGATGTTGGTCCAGGGTACCCTGACGGCATTGTGGTAGATCATTTTCTTCAATTTTTTTCACCTCCGCATCCCCTTGGTGGAGGATTTTCTCTAATGGAAAAAGACACCCTCAAGGGGTGTCTCAAAGGCTTAGATGAGTCTTTCTTTCAAGACCTCCGGCAGTTCTTCCGGATCGGCAGTAAAGGAGATGACAAAACTGATCTCATAGTTTTCACACATTTTTTCGATTTTTTCAATGTACTCCGGCAAGTCAGTATATGGCAAGTCGATGATTTTCAAAATCCCATCGACGTAAATGGTCTCAATATCATAGTCCGTTGAAGCGATGCCACAGATGAAACCAAAAAACTCATCAGCGCTTTTGATGGCGAACTCTTCCATGTTGAACAATCGGATATCGTGATTGATTTCATAAGAATGTCTCATGTCGTCATCGATGAAAACAATGTGTCCCGCAGTGTTTTCCACCTGCTCATTGGCCAGATCGATGATTTGTTTGGTCTTGCCCGTACCTTTCTTGCCTACTAATAATCGAACCATAATAATCACTCTCCTTATTAATAATTCTACCATGGAGGAAACATTTTCACTAGTGTCTTTGAACAATTTCAACCTTGGTGGGGTGGTAACTGTTCCTGAGCTGACCACAAGCGGCATTGATATCACTGCCTAGTTCCCTTCTTATAGTGGTGTTTATACCCTTTTTTTCAAGGATACTCTTAAACTTGATGATATCTTTTTCCGGACTCGGAAAAAATCCGCTTTCCGCCACGGCGTTGACGGGAATCAGGTTGACATGGACCAGTTTCCCCTCCAGAAGATTCCTGAGCAGATGGGCCTGTTCCGGGGCATCGTTGACTCCCCGGATCATGGCATACTCCAGGGTGACCCGTCGATGGGTCTTCAGAATGTAGTAATCCACCGCCTCCATCAGTTCCTTGACGGGGTATTTCCGGTTGATGGGCATCAGACTGCTCCTGACCTCATCCGAGGCCCCATGGAGGGAGATGGCCAGGGTCAGGGGCAGGTCCTCTCCGGCGAGCCTGAGCATCTGGGGAATCAGGCCGCAGGTGGAGAGGGTGATGTTCCTCAGACTCAGGTGATAGCCCTTTTCGTGGTTGATGATTCTGAGAAACTTCACCACTTCCTCGTAGTTTTCCAGGGGCTCGCCGCTGCCCATGAGGACGACATGATTGATCTTCTCCGTCACCAGGGTATTGGCCTCATAGACCTGTCCGAGCATTTCCCCCGCCGTGAGATTGCGCTTGAGGCCGTCGATGGTGGAGGCGCAGAAGGCACATCCCATGCGGCAGCCCACCTGGGTGGAAATGCAGATACTGTTGCCGTAGCGGTACTGCATCAGCACGGTTTCCACAAAATGGCCGTCCTCGAGTTGAAAAAGGAGCTTCTGGGTCCGGTCCTCCTCTGAAACCTGCCGGGTAGCCAGGGTCATGTTCTTCACTTGCACAAGTTCTCTCAAAGCCAGGGGGATGTTTTTCATCTCATCCCTGGTGGCCACCCCCCTGTGGTGGACCCAGTTGAAGAGCTGGTCTCCCCTGAAGGCCGGATACCCCAGGTCTTTCAGGGTTGCTTTGAGGGTTTCCAAATCATATTCCCGAATTGTAATCATTTTTGAGTTTTCCCTTTCTCTGCAAGAAGGCGATCATCTTTTTCGAGTCGGTGTTGACGATGTTGGATTCATCAAGTCCCTGCCTCCGGACCAGGTCCAGGGCTCCGTCAAAGACGCCCAGATCATAGCGGATGTGGGCATCGGAGGAAATCACAAAGGCCACCCCGTGCTTGAGACCCAGTTCACAGAAGCGGGCGCAGTTTTCCTCCGACCCCCTTCTCGAAGGGGTCAGAAAGGTGGAATTGTTGATTTCTATCGCCACCCCGTAAGCCTTGGCCGCCCTGACCACCTCTTCAATATCCAGAGGAGCCTGGGCGTTTCCCGGATGACCGAGAATCTGGATGCTTCCCGAGGCCATCATGGCGATGGCCCCCCTGGTGAATTCTTTTTTGCCCCCCTTGGGCAGGCAGATGGGATGGACGCTGCCGATGACGAGATCCAGCTGGTCCAGAAGCCGGTCCTCGGCGTCAAGTCCCCCCTCGAAATCCACCAGGTTGGCCTCGATGCCCCTCAGCACCTTGATGCCGTCGATTTCCCTGGGGATCACGATCTGGTTGTAGAAATGATACAGGTCAGGCCCTCCCGGCATCGCCACACCATGGTCCGTCAGCGCGAACATCTCAAGACCCCTGATCTTCGCCTCCTCGACATAGTCGTTCAGGGTGCTGTAGGCGTGGCCGCTGGCAATGGTGTGGACATGAGTATCGACAAGTATTTTCATCAGTAACCCCTTTCGATGTCCACCAGGTTCCTGGGGGTTTCCCCCGCCATGAGCCTGCTGAGGTTCTCGTGAATCAGTTCGAATCTCCGGGAGTTCCTTCGTTCAGAAACCCAGGAATTGTGAGGGGAGAACAGCAGGTTCGGCACCTCCCACAGGGGGGAGTCCTGACTGAGCGGCTCTTCATTGAAGACATCCAGGGCGATCCCCCGGAGTCGGGGGGCGTGGACCAGAAGGGCCTCCTCATCCAGGACCCTGCCCCTGGAGACGTTGACCAGGACGGCCCCCTCCTTGAGCCTGGCCAGCAAATCATGGGAGACCAGGTGATGGGTCAAGGGGGTATGGGGCAGGGTGATCACCAGCACATCGTAACCGCCCATGAGGTCCGGGAGCCGGTCCATGGGGTAGACCGCCTCAAAATCCTCTCTGGCCTTGCCACTGCGACTGAAGCCGTGAATCACCATCCCGAAGGCTTTGAGGCGTTTGGCTCCCTCAGCGGCCACGGTGCCGGTCCCTAAAAAGGCGACCCTCTTCCCGGTGAGCTCCTGAATCGAATTGTTCAACCGCCACTCCTTTTTCGTCTGGTCTTCATAAAAAGCCGGGGCGTCCTTGTAGATTTCCAGGATTCTCATCACGGTCCATTCCCCCATGGGAACGGAGTAACCTCCCCGGTTGTTGGCCACCTTCACCGTCGGCGGCAGGTCCCGGGGGAGCTGGTCGATGCCGGTGCTGGAAAGCTGGATGAATTGCAACTGCTTCATCAGGGTCACGTCCAGCCGGTGAAAGGGGTTGTAGCAGACCAGGACCTCCACCTCGTCGACCCGGGGCTTGTTGGCGATGGTCTTCTCGCTTTCAAAAATCACTTCATAGCCAAGAGCTTCGATGCGGCGCATGTTTTCTTTGCCGTAGTCATAGGTAAAAAGGGCTTTCATTTTTCCTCCTTGCCTCCGCTGAAAACAATCCATCAACGGAAGGTTTCTTCTATCTCTATTCTAACCCCTGAACCCTCCAAATACAAAAAAAGACTAGAAAAATTCTAGTCTTTTCTATTTCGAGCTTTAGAAGAGTCCGACAATCTCGCCGTCCTCAAGAATGTCCATGTGGTTGGCCGCCGGCACCTTGGGCAGACCCGGCATGGTCATGATGTCTCCCGCAAGAGCCACCAGGAAGCCCGCTCCCGCTGAAACCCGGATGCTCTTGATGCTGATCTTGAAGCCCCGGGGTCGACCCAGCTTTTTGGGGTCGTCGGAAAGGGAATACTGGGTTTTGGCCATGCAGATAGGCATTTTGTCCAGGCCGAATTTCTCGTATTTTGCGATTTCCTTCAGGGCCGCACCGGAAAAATCGACGCCGTCGGCTCCGTAGATTTCCTTTGCAATGGTCTCGATCTTTTCCTGAATGCTCAGGTCCACGTCGTAAAGGTACTTGAAGTCATTGGGTTTCGTATCGATGATCTCAACCACCTTCTCCGCCAGGGCCTTGCCGCCTTCGCCACCCTTGGCCCAGACTTCAGACAGCACCATGTCGACTCCCAGACGCTCACATTGCTCCGTCACGAATTGCAGCTCCGCTTCAGTGTCCGTCGGGAAGGCATTGAGGGCCACCACCGCCGGCACTCCGAACTTGCCCACGTTCTCAACCTGCTTTTCCAGGTTTTCAAAGCCGTCGGCCAGGGCCTTGAGGTTCTCGACACCGAGGTCGGCCTTGGCCACGCCACCGTGGTTCTTGAGGGCTCTCACCGTGGCCACGATGACGACGGCGTTGGGGGTGAGTCCGGCAAACCGGGACTTGATATTGAAGAATTTCTCCGCACCCAGGTCGGCGCCGAAGCCTGCCTCGGTCACCACATAGTCCGCAATCTTCAGGGCCGTCTTGGTGGCCACCACGGAATTCGCCCCGTGGGCGATATTGGCGAAGGGGCCGCCGTGGATGATGGCGGGGGTGTTTTCAAGGGTTTGTACCAGGTTGGGCATGATGGCATCCTTGAGGAGCAGGGCCAGGGAACCGGTCGCTCCCAGATCACCGGCGGTCACCGGCTCGTTGTTGTAATTGTAGGCAATGATCATCTTGGACAGACGTTCCTTCAAGTCCTTCATGTCCAGGGCCAGACAAAGAATGGCCATGATTTCCGAGGCCACGGAAATATCGAATCCATCCACCCGGGTCACCCCGTTGCCCTTGGGACCGAGGCCCACGGTGATCTCCCTGAGGGCGCGGTCGTTCATGTCCAGAACCCTTCGCCAGACGATCCGCTTGGGATCGATGCCCAGGGCATTGCCCTGGTGAAGATGATTGTCAATCAGGGCGGCCAGCAGATTGTTGGCCGTGGTGATGGCGTGGATATCTCCCGTGAAGTGAAGATTGATGTCCTCCATGGGAACCACCTGGGCGTAGCCGCCCCCGGCCGCGCCGCCCTTGACGCCGAAACAGGGTCCCAGAGAAGGCTCTCTCAGGGTGGTGATGGCTCTTTTGCCAATGGCGTTGAGTCCCATGCTCAGACCCACGTTGGTGGTGGTTTTTCCTTCTCCGGCCGCCGTGGGGTTGATGGCCGTCACCAGGATGAGTTTGCCATCCGGCTTGCCATCGGCGTTTTTAAGGACGTCCAGGCTGATTTTCGCCTTGTATTTTCCGTAAAGCTCCAATTGATCTTCGTCGATTCCCAGTTTTGCCGCCACCTCGACGATGGGTTTCATGCTTGCTTCCTGTGCAATTTGAACATCGGTTTTCATATTAATCCTCCCTTTTTCTTTTGGCACTCTCGATGGTGTTGTACATCAGCATGGTGATGGTCATGGGACCGACGCCTCCGGGAACCGGAGTGATCAAAGAGGTCTTGTCCTTCACTCTTTCGAAATCCACGTCCCCCACCAGCCTGCCCTCGACCCGGTTGATACCGACGTCGATGACCACGGCACCCTCCTTCACCATGTCCGGAGTCACATAGCCGGGTATGCCTACTGCAGCCACCAGAATATCCGCCAGGGCGGTGATTTCCTTGAGATTCCGGGTTTTAGAATGACACACCGTCACCGTGGCATCCTCTGCCAGCAGCAGGGCCGCCATGGGTTTTCCGACAATGTTGCTGCGACCCAGGACCACCGCATGCTTGCCTTTGATGGCCACACCCTCGTATTCGAGCATTTTGATGATACCGTTGGGCGTGCAGGGCAGAAAGGCCTCGTCACCGATGATCATTTTCCCGATATTCTCAGGATGAAAACCGTCAACGTCCTTGCGGATGTCGATGCTGTTGAGGACCTTTTTGGCATCGATATGGTCCGGTAAGGGCAACTGAACCAGAATCCCATGGATTTTCTCATCCTCGTTGAGCTCTTGCACCAGCTTGAGCAGGGCTTCTTCACTCACCCCCTGGTCCAGCTCCTTTTTGACGGAGTAGAAGCCCAGGCTGTCCGCCGCCCTTTCCTTGGAAGCCACGTAGGTCTGGGAAGCCGGGTCGCCGCCCACGATGACCACCGCCAGACCCGGCGTCACCCCCTGCTCCTTCAACGCCAGGGTTTCTCTTTTGATATCTTCCTTCATCTTTGCGGCAATCGCCTTGCCGTCGATCAGTTTCATCAAAACACCCCTATCTTGAATTTCATTGTATCAGTCATTAAGGGTGTCATCTTTCAACACCCTTAAATCATCGTATATCATATTGAACTTTTTTACAGCCTAGAGGGAATCCTTGTACTTGAGTACCAGCTGCTTGGCCGCCAGCACCTCATTGACCCTTCTCACCGGCGTGTTGTAGGGGGCGTTTTTGAGCAGTTCCGGATCCTCCTTGGCCTCCCGGGCGATCGCCTTCATGGCGGCGATGAATTCATCCAGGGTCTCCCTGGACTCCGTCTCCGTCGGCTCGATCATGATGGCCTCGTGGACGATGAGGGGGAAGTAGACCGTCGGAGGATGGTAGCCGTAATCCAGCAGACGCTTGGCCACGTCCAGGGTTCTGATACCGGAGAGTTCATCCATTTTCAGACCGTCAAGGACGAATTCGTGCTTGCAGACCTGATTCATGGGCAGCTTGTAGTCCTCCTTGAGTTGGTGCATCATGTAGTTGGCATTGAGAACGGCCGTTTCAGAAGCGTATTTGAGACCGTCACGGCCCATGGTCTTGATGTAGGTATAGGCTCTGAGCAGAATGCCGTAGTTGCCGTAGAAGCCCTTGATCTTGCCGATGGACTCCGGCCGGTCGTAATCGAAGCCGTAGCCTTCCCCGGTCTTGACCACCACGGGTTTGGGCAGGAATTTCGCCAGGTGTTGCTTCACGGCCACGGCTCCGCTGCCCGGGCCTCCGCCGCCATGAGGGGTGGAGAAGGTCTTGTGGAGATTGTAGTGCATGACGTCAAAGCCCATGTCTCCCGGTCGGGATTTGCCCATGATGGCGTTCATGTTGGCCCCGTCGTAATACAGGAGGCCCCCGTTTTCATGGATCAATTTGGCGATTTCACCGATCTGGGTCTCGAAGAGTCCCAGGGTGCTGGGGTTGGTCAGCATGAGACCGGCCAGATTCTCATCAATGGCCTCCTTGAGGGCCTCAAGATTCACTGACCCGTCGGCATTGGAGGGAATCTCCACCAGCTCATAGCCGGCCGTGGCCACCGTGGCGGGATTGGTCCCGTGGGAGGAATCCGGCGTGATGATCTTGTTGCGGTGGAAGTCCCCCTTCAGTTGATGGTAGGCCTTGATGATGAGAATGCCCGTCAACTCTCCATGGGCGCCCGCCGCCGGCTGCAGGGTGGTTTCATCCATGCCGCCGATCTCCGCCAGGGCCTTCTGCAGCTCATACATGATTTCGAGGGAACCCTGGATGGTTTTCTCGGGCTGGTAGGGATGCAGCTGGCTCAGACCGGGCATGGCGGCCACATCCTCGTTGATTTTCGGGTTGTATTTCATGGTGCAGGAACCCAGGGGATAAAATCCCGTATCCACACCGTAGTTCTTGTTGGACAGGTTGGTGTAGTGGCGGATCACGTCCACTTCACTGACCTCGGGGAGGGGTGCCTCCTCCTTGCGGAGGAATGCCTCGGGAATCAGAGATTCCACCGGTTTCATTTCGACATCCGACTCCGGTAGACGGTAGGCTCTTCTGCCCTTCTTGGAAACCTCATAAATCACTTTGTCATAATTTCTCATCTACATCACCTCCAGGAGTTCAGCCAGCCGGTCGATTTCTTCCTTGCTTCTCTTTTCAGTGACAGCGAACATGATGCCCTTGTCAACCCCGCAGGCCTTGGAAAGGTCATAGCCACCGAGAATGTTGTTCTCCAGCAGTTTCTGGTTGATCACCTCGGGTTCCATATCCGCGAGCAGGACGAACTCCTTGAAAAAGGCGCCTTCGAAGGCGGGCTTGAATCTACCGGTGGCCAATAACTTGTCATAGGCGTAGTGGGCCTTTTGAAGACTCATCATGGCGACCTCCTTGAGGCCTTCCCTGCCCAGCGTGGTCATGTAGATGGAAGCGATCAGGGCGTTGAGGCCCTGGTTGGAGCAGATGTTGGAGGTGGCCTTGTACCGTCGGATATGCTGCTCTCTGGCTTGAAGGGTCAGGACCCAGGCGCGCTTGCCGTCCACGTCCTCGGTCTGTCCCACGATCCGACCCGGCATTTTTCTCACCAGTTTGTTGGTGGTGGCCAGGAAGCCCAGATAGGGTCCTCCCAGGTTGGTGCCGTTGCCCAGGGCTTGTCCGTCCCCTACAGCGATGTCCACACCGGCTTCACCGGGAGACTTCAGCACCCCGAGACTGATGGGGTCGACATAGGCGATGGCAAGGGCCTTCCGGCCGTGGGCCATTTCACTGACCCGCTCCACGTCTTCAATCAACCCGTAGAAGTTGGGGCTTTGGACCAGTACCGCCGCCACGTCCTGGTCGAGCTTTGCTTCAAGGTCCTTGAAATCCACAAGGCCCTTTTCTTCTTTCAATGTGACCACTTCGATGTCCCGATACTTCATGTAGGTCTCGATCACCTGTCGGATTTCCGGACTGATGGCACCCGCCAGAATGATTTTTTCCATTTTTTTCTGGGTCGTCGCCATGAGCAGGGCCTCCGCCGCCGCAGTAGGACCATCGTACATGGAGGCGTTGCTGACATCCATGCCCGTCAAATCACAAATCATGCTTTGATACTCGAAAATCACCTGAAGCGTGCCTTGAGAGATTTCAGGCTGATAGGGGGTATAGGCGGTATAAAATTCTCCCCGGCCCACCATGTGCTTGATGATTCCCGGAATATAGTGGTCATAGACCCCGGCACCCAGAAAAGAAGTCAACTGGGTCAGACTGCAGTTGGCCGCGGCCTTTTCTTCAAAGTACTTGAGAACCTCCGGCTCGGACTGGGACGCTTCGAGATCGAGTTGACCCTTGAATTTCAAAGTCTCCGGAATATCCTTGAAGAGTTCGTCAATATCCTTGATGCCGAGATGGTCCATCATGCTTTTTCGGTCGTCGTCGCCATTGGGAATGTATCGAAACATATTATTCCTCCTTACTGCAGAATTCTTCATACGCCTCAGGACTCATCAGACCACTGAGATCTCCTTCATCCTCCATTTCAATCTTGACAATCCAGTTTTCGTAGGCATCCTGATTGATCAGCTCCGGCTCGTCCTCCAGGGCGCTGTTGACCTCCACCACCTTGCCCCCCACCGGGAGATAGGAATCCGAAGCCGCCTTGACGGATTCGATGACACCGAATACTTCCCCCTTGGCGATTTCATCCGCCACCTCGGGCAATTCAACAAAGACGATGTCTCCGAGCTGATGCTGGGCGAAATCACTGATGCCGATGGTGGCCACCTTGCCTTCAACCTTGACCCATTCATGATCCTCCGAGTACAACAATCCTTCCATGACTTTCATTTCAATCCCTCCGAAAAATTATTTTTTGTATTGCTTTTGATAGAATCGCTTCTTGACCACTTCGGCGGCAGACGCCTTGCCCCTGATTTCAATGTCAAAGGTGGTCCCCAGACTGCTGTATCCGGCCTCCACCAGGGCGAAACCAACGGTGCGGTCGAGGGTGGGCGCCTTGTACCCCGTGGTGACAAAACCGATATCCCTGCCGTCCTTCAATACCCTGTAATCATGGCGGGGAATCCCTTTTCCAGACATTTCAAATCCAACCAGCCTGCGCTTGAGACCCTCTTCCTTCTGCTTGAGCAAGGCGGCGCGACCCACGAAATCATCGTTGTCAAGTTTGACAAAAAAGCCGAGCCCCGCCTCCAGGGGTGAAATATCCTTGTCGATTTCCTGCCCGTAAAGCGGCAGGGCGGCTTCAAATCTAAGGGTATCCCGGGCACCCAGGCCTGCCGGCTTGATGCCGAAGGGTTCCCCGGCCTTGAGGATGCTCTCCCAGAGCTTCGGAGCCCCTTCATGAGCCACATAGATTTCAAAACCGTCCTCTCCCGTATAACCCGTTCGGGAAATCAGGGCCTTGACTCCGTCGATGACCACATCTCTTTTGAGGAAAAAGAATTTGACCGTTTCAAGGTCCGTTTCGGTGAGCAGCTGCAGAATCTCCTGGGCCTTCGGGCCTTGAAGGGCCAGCTCGGAAAAATCCGGACTCTGGTTCACCAGGGTCACTTCGAAGTCCTCCGCCACAAGCTGCATCCAGGCATAGTCCTTGTCGACGTTGCTGGCATTGATGACCAGAAAGTACTCGTCGACGTCGAACTTGTAGACCAGCAGGTCATCCACGATGCCGCCGTCCTCGTAACACATCTGGGCGTAAATGACCTGTTCGTCCGCCATGGCCTTGACATCGTTGGTGACGAGATACTGGACGAACTCCGTCGCCTGGGCCCCCTTGACCGAAACCTCCCCCATATGGGAGACGTCAAAGAGGCCGGCTTGATTCCTGACCGCATGATGCTCCGGCACCAGACCCTCATACTGCACCGGCAGTTCCCATCCGGCAAAGTCAATGATCTTACCTCCCCATTTCACATGGGATTCGTATAGCGCGGTTCTTTTGAGTTCTGACAAAAAAATTCCTCCTTTCAAAAAATAAAACAGGATGTTGGCACGACAATCACGCCGCCAACATCCCTGTTCTTTTGCCTGAGAGCTTTGATCCCCTTCGGCGCCACTCGTCAAAAGAGCGGTCTCTTCAGAGCCTCATCCTCCACTGCTACCTGTGGCCTGAAAGATTCTGGAAAAAGCCGGCTAAGCCCTTCCCATTGCCCCTTCGGCTATCCTTGAAAACCGGATATCTCGCAGCGAAATCATCTGAAACGATATTGAGTTGCTATATATACATGTTACCCCATGGTCCCTGTTAAAACAAGTCTTGTTATGTTTTTCACAGAAGAGAATTTCACCGGTCCTCCGCCAGAATCAGTATCAATTCCCTCAGGGTCTTCACCGCCGCCGCACTCGAAATCCCCGATGGATCATAGGGAGGAGAGAGCTCCACCACGTCGGCGCCGACGATCTGCAGGCCTTTGAGCTTGTGGATGAAGCGGATGAGGTCCCCCACGGAAGCCCCGTCGGGCTCCGGCGTCCCGGTTCCGGGAAAGACCCCGGGGTCCAGGACATCCAGATCGATGGTCAGATACACCGGCACTTCCCTCAAGGCCGGCAGATACTGCTCGATGCCCTGGAGGGTGAAGGGGTGGAAGAAGGTATGTTCCCTGGCGAAAACAAATTCCTCCCGGGGACCCGACCGGATCCCGAATTGATAGATCCGCTTATCTCCCAGGAGATCATAGGCCCGGCGCAGCACCGTGGCGTGGGAAAGACTTTCCCCCAGGTAATCCTCTCTGAGATCCGCATGGGCGTCGAGGTGGATGATTCTGAGATCCGGATGGGCCTTGAAGGCGCTCCTGATGGCGCCGAGGCTCACCAGATGCTCGCCGCCCAGAAGAAGTGGAATCTTGCCGTCCCCGAGAATCCTGTCTGTTGTAGCCTCGATCAGGTCAAGGACTCTTTCCTTGTTGCCGAAGGGAAGCTCGATGTCCCCGATATCCGTAAAAGCATGATCCTCCAGGTCCCTGTCAAGAAGCGGACTGTAGGTCTCGATGCCGTAGGATTCCCGGCGGATCTGGTCCGGGGCGAACCGGGTGCCGGGTCTGAAGGAGGTGGTGCCGTCGAAGGGGGCTCCGAAAAGAACGATTTTCGCCTCCCGGTAGTCCGCCTCGGCAGCCATGTAGGTGTGGACATTCTTATTCATGAAGGAGCTCCCGGACATAGGTGGGCAGCATGAAGGCTCCCCTGTGGATTTCTGAATTGTAGTAGCGGGTGGTGATGCCCAGGGCCTCCCAGGCCGCCTTGTCGAAATCCTCCGGATCCATGCCCTTGGAGGCGAATCCGAAAAGCCAGTGTCCCGAGGGATAGCTGGGCATGTGGTACTGGTAGGTCCTGGCTACGGGGAAAATCTCGATGATTTTTTCATGGGACCGCTTCATTTCATGGGCGGTGTGGTCATAGAAGGGACTTTCCTTCTGGTTGATGAGGATCCCCTCCCCGCTGAGGGCCTTGTAGCAGTCGGTGTAGAATTCCCGGGTGAAAAGACCTTCCCCCGGTCCGATGGGATCCGTGGAATCCACCAGGATCAGATCATAGGCTCCCTCGAGGCCCTTGACGAATTCAATGCCGTCCCGGTAGTAGAGGGTGACCCGTTCATCCTCCAGGCCGCCGGCGGTATAGGGAAGAAATTCCTTGGCGGTGGTGACCACCAGTTCATCGATTTCCACCATGTCGATCTTTTCAATATGAGGATAACGAACGAGCTCTCTGACCGTCCCGCCGTCGCCGCCTCCGATCACCAGAACGCGTTTGATTCCGGGATTGGTGGCCATGGCCACGTGGACAATCATTTCATGATAGATGAATTCATCCTTTTCATTCACCATCATCAGGCCGTCAAGGGTCATCACCCGACCGAAGTCATAGGTGTCGAAAATATCGATTCGTTGAAAATCACTCTGAGCGGAATAAACCGGCTGCTTGACCTTGAGGGACCACCTGACTCCCTCACGATGCACTTCTGTATACCACATTTCCATATGACACTGCACCTCCTACATGCCCAGTACTTTGATATGGTTCAAGGTATTGTCCTCAGGACCCGTCATCATCGCCTTCTGTGCTTTCAAAAATTTGATGTAATCCACAATTTCCCGACTGAATCGCTCACCCGGGGCGATGATGGGAATCCCCGGCGGATAGACCATGATGGATTCACCGCTCACCTCTCCCACCACCTCGTCGAGGGGAAGGATTTTCTTGTTTGCGTAGTATGCGTTTCTGGGTGAAACGATCCCCTCGGGGTTTTTCATCCGCTTGATGAAGTTGAACTTGTTGCCGCCGTGATAGCTCTCACCGATTTCCTTCAAGGCCTGGTAGAGGGGTTCCAGGGAATCCGCATCATCCCCCAGACTCAGGATGAAGAGCACATTGTGGTCGTCGGCAAGCTCCGCCTGAATGTGGTATTTCTCCCTGAGAAGGTCATAAACCTCATAGCCCGTCAGTTTGTTCTCTCCAAGATTGATGGTGAGCTTGGTTTCATCAAAGTCCTTGGCCCCCCCGCCGTCGAGGACCTCCTTGGCAAAGGCATAGATTCCTGGAATCCGGTTGATTTTCTCCCGGTAGATCCGGGTGACCCTCAGCAGTTCGCCCAGGATCTCCTCTCCCCTTGTCGCAAGGGTCTGCCTGGCGTAGTCCAGACTGCCCATGAGGAGATAGGAGGCGCTGGTGGTCATGGACAGGTTGATGGTCCCCCGCATGTGCGCATAGGAAACATAGGGGTTGTCCCTCATGATCAGCGCCGAGCTCTGGGTCAGGGAACCCCCGGTTTTGTGGAGGGACACCGAGGAAATGTCACACCCCGCCTTCATGGCACTCAAGGGCATCTGGGGATTGAAGGGGAAGTGGGCGCCATGGGCCTCGTCCGCCAGTACCAGGACTCCCCTGGCATGGGCCAGCCTGGTCAAGGCCTCAAGATCCGATGTGAATCCGTAGTAGGTGGGGTTGATGATGAGGACCGCCTTGGCGTCTGGATTCTCGTCGAGGGCCTTTTCAAGGCTTTCCAGGGTGATCCCCATGGCGATTCCCAGGTCTTCATTGATGGCGGGCTGGATGTACACCGGGACCGCGCCACTGAGAATCAGGCCGTTGAGGGCTGACTTGTGGGCGTTCCTCGGCAGGATGATCTTTTCCCCGGGGTTGACCCCGGCCAGAATCATGGCCTGGACCGCCGCCGTGGTGCCGCCGATCATGAAAAAAGCATGGTCCCCCCCGTAGGCCCCGGCCATGAGGGTCTCCGCCTCCTTGATCACCGAGGTGGGATTGCTGATGATATCCAGGGATTTCATCGAGTTGACATCCAGGGTCATACCGTAGCGTTTCAAAAACTGGTGATAGCCGTCAAGTCCCTTGCCATGCTTGTGTCCCGGCACATCAAAGGGGATGACTTTTTCCCGATCATAGCTTTCCAGGGCCTCGATCAGGGGCATTTTGGATTGGTCCGTCATAATCAAAACTCCCCGCTAAATATTTTTGCAAAAGTATCGTATCACAAGTTGGGTTGAATGCAATGGTTTTTTTTTATTTTCCGGGCAATTTCAAGACCATGCCCATTTTTTCATACCGTCTCTGGGCCGTTTCCGGCGCCTCGACAAACTCCGTCGCCTCGAGAATATCTGTCAGGGGGGGTCTCTTCGTCTTGAGACCGGCCTTGATCCTGTGAGCCGTCTCAAGCTGGGAAGCCTCCGTGACATAGATGACCGACCGGTAGCAATAGCCCGTGTCCATGCCCTGGCGATTGAAACTGGTGGGATCGTGGCAGGCGAAATAATGATTGAGCAGGGTCTCCAGCTCCCCTTCACAGACCACCTTCACCACCTCCACCCAGCCCTGCGCATCCATCATGTAGCCTGCCACGGTGGGGGGCAGACCCTCCAGCTGGTCCAGGCGGTTCTGCAGTCCCCAGAAACAACCTCCGCCCAGGTAAATCTCCATGGCCGGCACCTCCTTAAAGGGTGATCACTTCATAGCCCTGATCCATATAATCCACAATGGCGGGATGCCCGTAGGCTTCACCCAGAAGCGGGATGCCCTGGGCCCGGGCCTCCTCAAGGGTTCCCATTTTCCGGGCACAGGCCATGCAGATGCCATCGAGGAGGCCCTGCTGCTTCACCTCCACGTAGAATTTGTGGAAGGGATTCTTTTCCTCCATGAGATCCTTGATGAGGGCCGTGGCACTGCCCTCGATGACCAGCTTGACCTCGTGGCCCTTGCGGGCCATGTCCAGGGCATTGAAGAGCCCGTGGGCGAAACACATCAGGTCGCCGTTGAAGGCGAAAATTACGATTTTTCTCATCTTATCTACTCTCCCATGATTTTGATCAGTACCCGTTTTTGTCTCATGCCGTCAAATTCACCGTAGAAAATCTGTTCCCAGGGACCGAAATCCAAGTCGCCGTCGGTGACGGCCACCACCACTTCACGACCCATCAGGGTCCTTTTGATATGGGCGTCGGCATTGTCCTCGAAACCATTGTGCCGATACCTGGCATAGGGCTTTTCCGGAGCCAGCTTCTCCAGGAATTCCTCGAAATCCTGATGCAGCCCCCCCTCGTCATCATTGATGAAGACACTCGCAGTGAGGTGCATGGCATTGACCAGAACAAGACCTTCCTTGATGCCGCTGTTTTTGAGCGCCCTCTGAACATCGCCGGTGATATTGATGAATGCCCTCCTCGACTTTGTCTCCATGACCAGTACTTCACGAAATGTCTTCAATTTCAACCCTCATTTCATCGATTTTAACAATCAAGCGGAACTCCCCTCCCTCTAAGCCACCTTGCTCGCTTTAGCGAGAGCGTAGGGTGGGGATGGATAGCTTTCACCAAAAGTGACATTATTTGACATATTAATTCAGTGATGTATAATACAATTGAGGTGATACCAATAGAATTTAGATACAAATAACCATTCAGTGTACATGCTCAATTATCACTTGATTCTTGTTGTGAAATACCGGAGAGAAGTCATTGACTCTACAATATCTGAGAGACTTAAAGAAATCTTCGAGTATATTTCACCACGGTATAAAATCACACTTGAAGAATGGCATCACGACCAGGACCACATTCATGTACTTTTTAGGGCACAACCTCATTCGGAAATCTCGAAGTTCCTGAATGCTTACAAAAGTGCCAGTAGTCGGTTGATTAAGAAAGAGTTTCCTCAAATCCGTAAAAATCTATGGAAAGAGTTTTTCTGGAGCAAGAGTTACTGCCTGCTAACTACTGGTGGTGCTCCCATTGAAATTGTCAGGCAGTACATTGAAAGTCAAGGTCAAAAAGTGAGATGATTCCGTGAAACGTGCCTATAAATATCGTATTTACCCAAATAAAGAACAGACGACATTCTTTGCCAAGAACTTCGGCTGCGTACGGTTCATCTACAACAAGATGCTTGCCGATAAGATCGGGCATCACAAGAAAACAGGGATGATGCTCAATAATACTCCTGCGCAGTACAAAGAGGAGTACGAGTGGCTCAAATATGAGCCTGGGTAAACTTGTTCCGTTAGGGATATTGACCAGGAAGCTCCCACTTCTACAAGTGGGGGTAGTTCACAACCGGTTGGTGCAATTTAACATTTTTTTCCCTAGTTCCATTTTAGCATTTTTTTAGTGGGGTACAAGTAATTAGAAGGAGGTGGCTCACATGTTGAAAATCAACGGCAATGATCTGTACTATTCCATCATCAAAGGATCCCAGAAAGTGATCAGTATCAAGAACCATCTGAATAAAATCAATGTCTTTCCGGTCCCTGACGGGGACACGGGAACCAATCTCTCCTATACGATGAACAAGGTGATCAGCCAGGCCAAAAATCATGAAAGCGCCGAGGAAACCTTGAAATCAATCTCACAAAGCGCCATCGAGGGAGCGCGGGGCAACTCCGGGGTCATCATGGCCCAGTATCTCAGCGGCTTCTACAAGCAATCCAGAAACCTGGTCTCCCTGACGGAGCAGGAGTTCGCCCACCTGTTCAAGTCCGCCTACGAGGCCGCCATCCACGCGGTGGGCAAGCCGGTGGAGGGCAGCATCCTCACCGTGATGAGGGATTTCAGCGACTCCCTCAGCCAGAGCATCGAGGGTAAAAACGACCTCACCACGGCCTTGGAAAAGGCCCACCGTCGGGCGAAGATTTCCCTGGCTGAAACCCAGTACAAGATGAAGGTCCTCAAGGAGGCCGGGGTGGTGGATTCCGGTGCCGGGGGCTTCGTCGCCTTCGTTGAAGGGATTTACGAATTCTTCAAGGAGGGACGGAAGGCCTTCGCCATCCAGCAAAAGACCATTCCCACCATCAAGGACCATCACGAAAAGAACCTGGCCCGGATGACCCTGGAATACCGTTACTGTTTCGAACTCCTCATCGAACTCAAGGAACCGCTTCCCAGAGAAGAACTCGAGGTTTTCGGCGACTCCATCGTCGTCGCCGGCAACGACAGTCTGATGAAAATCCATATCCACACCAACGTGCCCCAGGATGTGGTGGCCTGGGTGGGTGAGAAGGGCTTCATTCTGGAACAGAAGATCGACGACATGATCCAGCAACAAAAGACCCTCATCGACAGACCCCATCCCATCGCCGTCATCACCGATTCCATCGGAGACCTCCCCGGCGACTTTATCGACAAGCACAATATTTTCGTGATTCCCTTGAACCTCACCATTGACAATATCGAATACCTGGACCGGATCACCATCACCCCCGACCGGTTTTTCGACCTGGCCGACGCCTCCCAGGCCTTTCCCCGAAGTGCCATGCCCAAAATAAGAGATCTGGAGCGCCTCTTTGAATTCGTCTCCGACCATTTCGACGAGGCCCTGATCATCACGGTCTCCGCCAATATCAGCGGTACCTGCAACCTGATTCACAAGGTCCTGCTGGAACACGAAAATTACGGCATGCAGGTCGCCCTGGTGGATTCGAAGCGCAACAGCGGCGCCCAGGGACTGCTGGTGGCGGGGGCCATTGACAAACTCAGGGAGAATCCCTCCCTGGAGGAACTCAAAGAGGCCGTGGAAGCCATGATTCCCCGGAGCAGGATCTATGTCAGCGTGGACGATTTCACCTACATGGTGAGGGGGGGGAGGGTCAGCCCCTTGAAGGGGAAGCTGGCAAAATCCCTCAATCTCAAACCCATCATCACCCTGGATGAAGAGGGCAAGGGCAAGGCCTTCGCCAGCGCCTTCTCCAGAAAGCAGAACTTCAAAAAAATCCAGAACATCATCAAAAAGGACTTGAAGGACCACGACATCGTGGCCTACAATGTGGTCCACTCGAAAAATCCCGAACTGGCCCGGTCCTATGAAAAAGTGTTCACCAGAATGATCGGGCAGCCCCCTCTGTACGTGGAAGAGATCTCCCCCATCGTCGGTATCAGCTCTGGCAAGGGAGCTGTCGCAATTTCCTATATCTTGAAGGACAGGTGATTTTTGTGGAACCCATCATTTTTGAAAGCGGCATTTTCCTGCTGGTCTACTTCCTCGTGTTTTTCATCCTCGCCACCCTGATCAGGAACAATTCCATCGTCGACATCGCCTGGGGACTGGGCTTTGTCCTGGTGACCCTCTTCGCCTATCTCAGGGGACAGCACTTCAGTCTCGTCGGCACCCTGTCCCTGGTCCTGGTCGCCCTATGGGGCCTCAGGCTGAGCAGTCACATTCTCAGGCGGAACTGGAAAAAGCCCGAGGATTTCCGCTATGCCAAATGGCGGGAGGAATGGGGCAGATGGCTTCTGATCCGGGGGTTTTTTCAAATTTTCATGCTCCAGGGAGCCCTCATGCTTCTCATTGTTTTCCCCCTGCTTCTGATCCAGGCTCAAGACGGTGCAAAGCTTGGCGCTTTGACCCTTGTCGGCCTTGTCATCTGGCTGGTGGGCTATTATTTCGAGGTCCTCGGAGACAAACAACTCCGGGACTTCAAATCAAACCCCGACAACAAGGGAAAAATCATCCAGTCCGGGCTCTGGCGCTATACCCGCCACCCCAATTATTTCGGGGAGGCCACCATGTGGTGGGGAATCTTCCTCATCGCCCTGGGGGCCACCGGCAATCTGGTCACCATTCTGAGCCCCGTCGTCATCACCTACCTCCTCCTCTTCGTCTCCGGCGTACCCCTGCTTGAGGAGAAATACAAGGACCGGGAAGACTTCCAGGCCTACGCCAGGGTCACCAGCAAATTCTTCCCCCTGCCGCCGAAGAAGGAGGAGATTTGATTGAAAGTCGCCAAAACCTTCACCCTGGCCACGGCGCTCATCATGGCCGGAGCCATTCTTTACGGTTTTGTCTCAGCGGATTTTTTCACTGAGGGGGGCCTCATCGCCTCCCTGGCCTGGGGACGGGTGACCCTCATCGATATCTACCTTTCCTTTTTTCTATTCAGCGGCTGGGTCATCTACCGGGAGGCTTCCCTTCCCAAGGCCGTCTTCCTGGTGGTCTTGATCATGGTTCTGGGAAGTCTGGCCATGGGCCTGTACAGCTTTATCGCCCTGGTACAATCCCGGGGGGACTGGAAAACCTTCTGGCTGGGCAAAAGAGTCACTGAGGCATAGCAGACAAGGAGGCGTCGAGAATCACGCCTCCTTGTTTTTTTGCGCCTGTTGAGCTTGTTTGAAATTTTCGATGAAGAGAATCCGACTGGTCTTGTGATCCACCATGGGCTCATGGGATCCTTCAAGATTGGCCCTGACGTAGACCCCCTCGGGATCAAAACGCGCCGACTGGGCCAGGGGACTCAGCACCCGGAAATAGGGCTGGTGGAGGGCACCGGTCCCCGCCATCCATTGCCAGTTGCCCACGTTGAGGGCCGTATCGGCATCCAGGAGCTTTTCATGGAAATAGGCCTCCCCCCACCGCCAGTCAATATGGAGGTCCTTGATCAGAAAGGAGGCCGCCACCATCCTGAGTCTGCCATGAATCCAACCCTCCCGGTTGAGCTGGTTCATGGCGGCATCCACCAGGTCGTAGCCGGTTTCACCCCGCTGCCATTTCTCAAAGTCCTCCCGGTTTGTGGACCAGGGGTAGGCCACGGGGCGAAAATCCTCCTTCACGGCATCAGGATAATAATAGATCCAGTGGGTGTAGTATTCTCTCCAGGCCAGCTGCCGGATGAAGGCGTCACTGATCCTGCCCAGATAGAGGACCTTCCTCGTCGAAATCCCCCCGTTGTTGATCAGGGCGGAGATTCTGGCAGTGCCTTCCCGGGTGAATTCATCGCTGATATCCTGGTAGCGGGGGACGTCTTCATTGAAAAAAGTGTCGATTCTGGCATAATCCACGGGGTCTGGAGCCACGGGAACGGGAGCTTCCTTCACCTTCATACTCCTCAAATCACCGAGTGCGTAGGTGAAGGGGCTGCCGGGACTGATTTTTTTGCGCCAGTTGTCATAGAAGGCCTTGAAAACCAGGTAAAGGGTGTCATCGTGTTTGAGTCCCCTCTCCGGCGACAGCAGGAGATAATCCTCAATCATCATCACCCCCACCCCCAGGCTGGCCAGGGCCTCCTGCAGGGCCACCTCCCAGGGTTCATACTGCTTCTGGAGGACCACCTCTTCGACACCGAAGGCTTCGATATATCCCTTGAGAATTGAAAGGGTGTCTCCTCTTTCAAAGTGGATTTTCCTACCCAAAAGCCGGTCCAGCCGGCTCAGAAGACCCCTCCTCACCTCGTAGCCCCGGCTTTTGAGCAGGCGGTCCGAGGGATCCTCCACGTAGAGGAGAATGACCTCCCTTTGACGGTCAATCAGGTATTCGAGGCCCGGGTGATCCCCGGCCCTCAGGTCTTTTCTGAACAGATACAGACTTTTCAATCTACCCTCTCCTTTTTTTCAATGGCTCCACTGCAGGCCACCTAGAGTCATATCTACCCAAAAAAGGGGGGACGACCTCTAAAAGTCATCCCCTTTTTTGCTACTGATTCATGGCCTCGATAATCCGGTTCATTTCATCCTGGGTCAGGGTGATTCCCTTGCTCATTTTTTCCCCGTCAGGGGACCAGTCCCGGATATCGTACTTGGGATCCCGCTCATTCCAGGAAATCACGTTGAGTTCCCGCTGCCAGCCGCTGGCACTCGTCGACAGGACGCCCATTCTTCTAATGATGTTGTACGTCACCTTCTCCACATCATCACCTCCTGTCACCCATTATCCCCTTCTCCGGCTGAAATCTCATCCTTTTTCCAGAAACTTTCCATTCTGGATATCGTTAGAAATTTATCTTACATTGATGACCCTCCCCGACCTGTGATATCATAATGGCTATGAAAAGGGGGAAGGTCCATTTGGTTAAACAAATCATACGCCAACGCAAAATCATCCAGATGATCGTCGCCATCGGTGTCTATCAGCTGGTTTTCGTCCAGGGGTTCAATCTCTTTTACCTGCTGGCCGCCACCATCGTCCTCGGGGGCATCACGGGCAAGACCTTTTGTCGCTGGATGTGTCCCGTAGGCTTCATCTCAGAAACCATCAACACCCTCATGGGCAAGGATCAAAAGGCGAGTCTGTACAACTACCACAAGGTGGGCTGTCCCATCGCCTGGATCCAGGGCTATCTCAACAAGCAGAGCTTTGTCAAGATCAAGCTTGATCCGAAATCCTGCACCAGGTGCGGTGCCTGTGACAATGTCTGCTACATCTCCGCCCTCAACAAGGAGTATTCTCTGATCAAACCCACCAAGCTCGATCCGGCCCTTTCCTACCGTTGTTCGAAATGTCTGGATTGTGTGGCCGTCTGTCCCACGGGAAGCCTTTCCCTGAAGCTGGATGCCTGACCGATATTAAAGCCGCCTCCCTGCTCGTCATGAGAAGGAGACGGCTTTTTATTTTGTGCTTCAACCCGCTCTTTTGACTGCCAGGGGCTCTGAGGCTTCCCTCTCCCCTTTTTTGATGTTGAGGTAGAGGAGCAGGTAGAGGAAGAGGAGATAGCCCGTGAAGAGTCCCAAGGTCAGCAGATAGTAGATGGGCCGGCCTGACACATAACCCATGATGGGGATGTTGAGGATGACCATGAGGGGGGCTCCGAGGAAAATGGCCACGGCGGATCCCAGTACCAGATTTTCAGCGGCATCGGTGGAGAAGTGGGGGTCCACCCCCTTGAGCAGGGCCATCCCGGTGGAAATGGTGCCGGTCTGCATGCCGTAGAAGGCCACGATGTTTTCCAGGGTGTTGGTCTTGAAGACCCGGCGCAGCATGGTGGAGGTGTAGGCGATGGTCACCAGGCCACCGATGGTGGTCAGGACCATGACCGGGAAGAAATAGGCTCTGAAGGCCACAATGGAAATGGCGGCGATGGAGGCGGTGATCATGTAATCGAAGGTCGCCCCGGAAATCCTCTGAAGCAGGTAGTTGTTGGTGATGTCCGGTCTCAACCAGCCCATGGCCTCACCCTTGTCCATGGCGATTCTCATCAGAATGCCGTAGATGCTGCCGATATTGAAATGAAAGCCCCACAGCAGGGTCGCGAAGGTCATCCCGAAGGTCCCCAGGGGAACCAGGACCCTGGTCAGTCCCACCAGGGTCAGATAGGTCAGCAGATAGACCACCCCGATGAGCACCAGTTGATAGGTGATTTTATCCAGGGTTTCACTCAAGGAGAGCTCCAGGGGCTGGTCCACCTCCACCTCCGGCAAACGCTCCTTTATCACTGTCCCGTCCTGGGAATTGACCCGGTTTCTCTTCACCAGGATATTCATGAAGGGTATGCCGATCACGGAGGCCCAGAGAAATCCGAAGGTGGCCACGGTGAGGCCGATATTCCCTCCCGAGACGAAGCCCAGGGTCTCCCACTGGCTGCCGATGGAAAAGGCCTGTCCCGGTCCCTGACCGTAGCCCAGGGGCAGGAGAAGGCCGAAACCGACGAAGAGGTCGGGAAAGACCGTGGCGATCATGACCAGACCCAGACCGAAGCCCAGGATTCCCTGGACCAGATAGGTGGAGACGATATAGATGCCGCTGGAGACGATGTTGCGGGTTCTCTTCCGGTCCCGGGTTTTCAGGGACAGGGCGATGAATCCGATGGCCATGAGATGATAGACCATCATGCCGAGGATTTCAGTTTCCACCGGCGCCCAGCCCAGAAATTCAGGCCCCAGAAAAAGACCGACGAAGCCGGCGATGATGGCGGTGGGGATGATGACTTTCCTGAGCGCCTTCACCTTCTTGTTGATGACATTCGCTATAAATATGAATGATGACAAATATACAAAATACAGGGCCAACTGCCAGCCGTTTTCCATCACTATTCCCCTTCCTTAAGGAAAATCAAAGCCTGCTGCCATTTGTAGACCGATTCGGCGGGATTCTTGAACCTCACCTGAATCAGGGTGTCGTCGTCGGTATAGAACTCCAGGAGGTCATTGGACTGGATGTTGATACCGGACAGGGTTGAAACCCGGTGACCTTCTGGCAGATGAATCTCCCCCGAGGTCAGACGCAGAAGAAGCTCCTTCGAGGTCTTCACCGCTCTTTTATCCTTCAGGGTCACCACCAGGGCCTCCTTGCTGAAACTGGTCTTTTCCAGTGCCGCCAGATGCGCCCTGAGATACCTCTCCTGCCCCCTGTCCCAGTCCCGGGTGTTTGCAAAGTAGAGGGGATCCTCCCCCCGGGTCGAGAATTCCCCGTAGACCCCGTAGGTCACCCGGTAGCCGCAGCGGGTGCAGGTGAGGTCGTCCTTGTCAGAGCGCAAGGTGTCCATGGCTTCACAACGGGGACAGAAATAGAGCATTTTTTCAAGACCCCGGGCCAGATTCCCGCCCTCGTAGGGATGAGGATCCTGCGCCTGGGCGGCCATTTCATCGTGATCCAGGGCCACGATCATTTTTTTGTAAATCTCTTCATCACTGCTGGCGAGGATTTCCTCCCGGGTCATGATCAACTGGTAATCGATGTGCACCCGTCCACGACGGAGGTGATCCGACCACCTGGGTTCCGCCAGGGCCCCCCCTTGAATCCTCGCCCCCACCAGGGGCATTTTCAGGAGTCGGATGAGTTTGGCCGTGGAAAAAATCAGAGGGCCCGTCACCCCGTCCCAGCTGCGCTGCCCCTCGGGAAAGATGCCGATATGGTTCCCCTTGGCCTTCATCCTGGTCAGCTGCCGGATGGTCACAAGATCGCTTCTGAATTTCACCTTGGGAACCGCTTCAAAGAGTCTGAGAAAATACCCCGCCAGGGGCTCGTGGAAAAAACGCTCATTCGCCACGAAGCTGATATCCCCCTTGACGGGCAGACTGACAAAAAGAGGGTCGGCATTGTTGACGTGGTTGGCCACCAGGACAAAGGGCTCCCCGATGCCCTCAAGGACCTCCGCCCTGCAGGAATACTCGTAACGCCACAGGATATAGGCCCTGGCCAGGACTCTCAGGATTCTTCGGAACAGGACCTTCATTCCCGAACCACTATTTTTTCAACATAGGGAGACCCGGTGGTGAAGAGCATGGCACCGTAGTAGAGATGAAAACCCAGGATATCCCCCACCTTCAGTTTCCCCTGGAAGTTTTCAATATCGACGATGAGGTGGTCGGAGCTGCTCCCCACCACCTCGATGGCCGGCTCTACGCTTTCAAGGGCGGTATGGTCAAGGAAGTCCTGCCGACCCATGGCCACCAGGGCGCGCTTTCTGATGCCGCGGTCCTCGTAGGTGTTGCGGTTGCCAAAGGCATCCACAAAGAGTTCTCCCAGGGGATGGGTGGGCTTGTCCTTGATTTCCACGATCTCCCCCTCAAGAATGAAGTTGTCCTGGTGCAGTCCCTGGATATGACAGTCCCAGAGCATGGGCAGGTCCCGGTTGAGGGAAATCCCCTCCCCGATTCTCAAATGATTGACTCCCTGGGGCATCTCCCCCCTGGCCACCAGGGTCAGGGAGGAGGTGGCGCCTCCTGAAACGATCTCCAGTTCTCTGCCGATGGCCATTTCCACCTGCCGGGCCATGGCCACCAGTTGTCCCATATTCAAAGGGGTGGGTTTTACTGAACCGTAGCAGCCCACGTTGGTCCCGATGCCCATCAGGTGGATGTAGGACAGGTCCTTTTCCACCCAGACGGCCACTTCGATCAGTTCCTCCACCGTCATGAAGCCCTCCCGAAGATCCCCGAGGTCCACCATGAGGATGACGGAATGAACCTTCTCGTTGGCCATGGCGGCCTCATTGAGGGCCATGAGGGTGTCCCTTTCAGAATTGAGGCTGATATCCGCCGAAGCCACCATGGCTTCGGCCTCCGAAACCATGGGAATCCGCACCATCATGGTCCTGATCAGCGGATCCCTGGCCTTGAGCTCTTCGAGCTGCCCGATCCGGGAACTGCCCAGATGGACGCAGCCCCCCTCATCCAGGGCCATGGCCACCTCCGGGAGGCCGTTGAATCCCTTCACCACCCCGGTGACGGCAATCCCCCGGGCCTTGCAAAGTTCATTCACCACCCGGGTGTTTTCCAGGATCTGCTGATACTTGATGGTCAATCTCGGATACCTTTTCGTCATCTGACATCCCTCCATTTACAGTCTACTGAGACAATGTGAATTCCTCGTTAAGATTGCTTGAATATTTTCAATTTTTCCTTCATGACTTCCTTGGCTTCGAGAAACTGTTTGTACTCATTGATCATGATGCCGTCCGGCTGGTGTCCCTTCTCCACGAAATAGAAGGCGATGCCCCCCAGACCGACATGGGCTCCTACGGAAACCCCCATCTGCATGATGAGAATTTCACCGCTGAAATCCGTTTCCGAGAGCAGTTTCTCCTTCAGGTTCTCCGCCACCATGCGGTCCGAGGTGTAGCCGATGATGACAAAATCCGTGATATCCCGGTCCACCCGGGCGAGAAACTCCCTGACATAGTGACCCAGGACTTTTTTGCGGCCCCGCTCCTTGGCCACGATGGCCCCCTTTGTGTTTTTCATGGTCATGATGGGTTTGAGCTTGAGCATCTTTCCGATAAAGGCGCTGGCATTGGTCAGACGGCCGCTTCGAATCAGATGGTCCAGATCATCCACTGAAAGATAATGCTTCATATGGCCCTTGTACATTTCAATGAAGTCGATGACGTCCTCGTAGCCCGCCCCTTCTTCCAGCAGCCTTGCCGCCTTCAGGACCAGCCATCCCGTCCCGTGGCTCATGGAAATTGAATCGATGACCCGGATTCTCACCCCGGATCCGGGGTGTTTTTCAAAAAACAGTTCTCGGCCCAGAACCGCCGCCTGGTAGGCACCGCTGGTCCCGCTGGACATGTTGATGCAGATCATGGCCCCGGCCCCCTGGCCCTCTCCCTCTTCAAAGGCCTTGAGAAAATCCTCGGGACTGGGGTTGGCGGTTTTGATATTGGCTTCCTTTTCAATGACCTTGTAAAAATCGTCGGGCTGGATGTCCACCCGGTCCTTGAAGGTTTTCTCACCCAGGGTCACATACAGCGGTACCATGGCGATATGATGCGCTTTCAACACTTCGTCACTAAGATCGCAGGTGGAATCGGTGATGAGCTTGATCATGAAACAGGCCCCCTTTTCTATGATTCCTATTATAACCCAAATTTCTGCAATATGAAAAAAAGATAGGCCTGTGAAAAGGCCTATCCATTATTTGAATTCGATGAAAATCAACCCGTTGAAATGACCGCCGTACTTCATCCCTTCCTCATCGGCGGGGTTGTAGAAGATATTCTTGATGAAGAACTCCACCCTGGCCTCAGGAAAATCAAAGGTGACGGTGGCCTCCGCCGTCGTGGCGGGGGGTGTCCCTCCCCGATCCTCGTCGTAGTCGGTGATGAAATCCACCATATTGACGACCCCCAGGAGGTCGTCTTTGTAGAGGAGGGCCAGGTCCCGGGTCTCGCTGTCGTATTCAAATCGCATGCCCTCTCCTGAAACCGTCATATCCTGGGAGAACTCGAGATTGAGTTCCGCGAAGACATCCCTGCCCGTGACGGGCATCACCAGATCGAACCGGTCGAAGCTGTAGTACTCGATCATCCCGGTGTCCTCGAATTTGTCAGGATAGTAATACTCGTACCGGAATCCGAAAACCTCCTCGGAATCTTCGTAATAATTGAATTCTTCAGGCAGGAAGTAGAGGGTGCGCTGGTCATGGTTGTTGTCGAAGTATCGGAGGAATTCATTGATTTCTCGCTGGTCCTCTACTGGAAGCTCAGGATTCCTTTGAATCTCCCCCTCTGCCAGCATGCCGGTCTTTGCCAGAAGGGTCTCGAACCGGTGGAGCTGGTTGTTGAAGGAGAGGTTGAAGGCGCTGACGGGGCCGTAGGCGGAAACCAGGATGACCACCATCGCCCCCAGCACCACGAAGGTGTAGCGGGTTTTTTTTGTAAAGCCCATATAGAGCATGCTCAACAGTATCCAGCTTCCCGTGATCACGACAAAATACCGGGCCGGGGTGAAACCGTAATCGGCGATTCTAGAAAAAATGGCGGTGAACAGCATTCCCAGGGGAAGCAGGATGGCCTTGGGAAAAATCTGGTAGAACCGCTTGAGGTAGTCATTGCGTTCGCGAAGCTTCTCTACGAAGAAGAGGACCACCACGCCGATGATCCCGTACCAGACCACCAGGTGGGTCAGGATATTGATGGGGAATTCCCTGAGGATCACCAGGCGGATGAAGTAGGCATAGAGAATGGCCGTGTAGATGGACAACAAGGGCACCACGATATAACTGAAAAGAACGGCCCAGACCTGGGGATAATACCCGGGGTCCATCTCCTCATCGATTCCCTTGAGGTTGCCCAGAAAATGGGGGACGGCAAAGAAACCCACGGTGATCAGATAGACGTCCAGGTAGATCCTGTGGTTCAAGTTGAGTTCAAAGAGCTGGTCCAGGGTGAAAATGATGCCGTTGAGACCGCCGTAAAGGACGGCCGAGAAAAAGACCGTGATGAAGAACTGGGTCAGGACCTGAAGGCTGTACCTGGAAAAATTCTCCCGCTGATAAAAATAGGGCGCTGCCAGAAAGCCCAGATAAACCGCCAGATTGAGCAGGAAATATTTCAACATGAATTCCTGATAAAGCTCCTCGGGAACGGTCTGATAAAAAACCAGCAGAAAGGCCACTATGGCGCCATCCACCAGGAGGCGTTTTTTGAGTGATACGCCGAGTCTTTCCAGAATCAGCTTCCCCAGGGCAAAGAGCGGCGCCCCCAGGATGAAGGTGATGAGCCAGCGGTTCAGGCGGGCCTGGTTCAGAAGATATTCGGGACTGACGTCGTATTCCATGCGGTTGAGCATGATGCCAACGATGACAAAGCCCGCCGCCATGACCAGGGTCTCCGGGAAACGCCGGGTGCTCCTATTCAAACTTCTGATCAGGCCCTTGATCAAGGTTTTCAAGTGTTTTATCATATCTACCCCTCATTCAGTGGATGATCCATTCGATGACATGGTCCCTTTGAATCTCATCCTGATTGATTTTGTAATAAGCCTCACTGATGCCGCCGTTGTCAAGGTCGTTCCAGGTCAGGTCCACGTGGTAAAAACCCTCCTCGAAGGCGACCAGATTCCAGGCATGACCCTCATCCAGGGCTTCGCCGATGACCAGGTCCGAAGTGATTCCTGCGCGATTGAGCAGCAGGTTGAAGGCCTCGGCATAGCCGTCGCAGACCGCACGACCCTCCACCAGGGCACCATAGGCGGTATGGGACTGGTCATCGACTTCTCCCAGGTCATAGCCCTCCAGATCATAGGTGACATGCCCGGCCAGGGCGTCATGGATAGCGCGGATCTTCTCATTGATTCCCATACCGGGGGCCAGAGCCTCGTCGAGAATTCTCCAGACGGTGTCCTCAAAGGCGGTGTCATCGGAATCCCGGTAATACATGGTGAATTCGTCCCCGTCCCGGTATTCCTGATTGAAGGTGCCGAAATAGCTCAGCCCGTTTGAAAAGGTGAAAATCCCCCTGCCGTCCTTGGCACCGCTTTGGTATTCACCGATATAGCTTTCTCCCCCGGGACTGAAGTGCATCCCCAGACCCGTCAAGGTTCCCTCATCGTAGCTGCCGATGAAGGTGTCCTCGTCCTCCCAGACCACCATGGCCTTGCCCGTCATCTCTCCCCGGGTGAATTCTCCGGTGTAGACGGCGTCGTCAAAGCCCATGAGGCCGCGGCCATGGATGAGACCCTCCTCGATCTCCCCGATATAGAAGGAACCGTTGATCCAGGAAAAATAGCCGAAATCGGAAAAGACACCATCGTCCAGGCCGCCAACGTACAGGTCGCCGTTGGCCCACCGGTATCCCTCGATAGCCGTGTCTTCAAGGCGATAGATGGCATCGCCGTTGTCAAGGCGGATGGGGTCTTCTTCCAACAGCACCCCCATGGCTTCCTGATAGTCCGAAAGGGCCGCATTCATGTCCTCGTCGAGCCTGGTGAAATCCGCCATGAGATTTTTCAGTTGATGGGTCTCCACCCGGCGGTTCTTGGCGATCAACCGCATGAGCATGGTGCCGGCCTCAGCCCTCGTCGCCAATTTCTGAGGATAAAAATAACCGTCAGGATAGCCGGTGATGATTCCCAGAGAAAAGGCTTTGAGAATTTCCTCGGTTCCCTGGTCATGATAATCCTTCATGAAAAAGGTGTATTCGTACATGGCCTTGTCAAAATCCTCTGCCACCCCCCGGCTGATCAGGGTGGCCATTTCCCCCCGGGTGATGGGGCGGGAATAATCATCGAATTCCCCGCTTGCGAAAAGTCCGATTTCATGACCCTTCTGGATGAAGGGAAGGGCCCAGTAGGAAGTCCCGTTTTCCAGGTCGTAGCCCAGGGCCACCACCAGCAGCTTGATGAACTGGTCGACATTGACCTTGGCCGCGGGCAGAAAACTGCCATCGGGGAAACCGTTGATGATTCCCGCATCCGAAAGAGTCATCACGTCCTCGTAAAACCAGTCGCCGGCCTCGATATCCGTGAAGGTCAAGGCTTCGGCACCATTATAACCCAGTACAAGAAACATAAGTGTCACTATCATAATTTTATTTTTCAATTAAATCACCTAAAACCCTTATACCCAAATTTTGCTTGTCAAATGATTACAATCTCTTTAAACTTGCGCTATAATGAAACAACCAATCAATCCATTGATTGACTATTTGATATGAGGAGTGTTGCCTGTGAAAAAAGCAGTATTAGTGGATTCCTGCTGCAATCTTCAGCCATCGGTTTTTGATCAGTACCAGGGTTCCCTCAGTATGATCAGCATGCCTGTCCATCTGGGCGACATGGATTTTATGGATGACCACGGAAAAACCCTTTCCCATAAAGCTTTTTACAACGCCCTCAGACAGGGAACCGTCCCCAAAACCTCCCAGATCACGCCGACCCATTTTTATGACTGCTTTGAAAAGCTTCACCTCGAGGGTCGGCAGATTCTCTACATCGCCTTCTCCTCAGGGATGAGCGGTACCTATGGCAACGCCGTGATTGCCAGGAAAATGTTCCTGGAGGACTACCCCGAGGCGAAAATTCACGTGGTGGACTCTCTGGCCGCCTCGGTGGGCTACGGCGCCCTGGTCCTGAAAGTCCTCAAGTCCCTGGAAGAGGCAGAACTTGAAGACCTCGCCCGGAGGGTTGAAAGAGACCGCTTGAAGGTCCACCACACCTTCTCCGTCGCCGACTTGAACTTCCTCAAGAACGGCGGCAGGATTCCTCCTGCCCTGGCCACTGTAGGCACCATGCTCAATCTGAAGCCCATCATGGACATCGACCACGAGGGCAAGCTCAGGCAAAGGAACAAGGTCCGGGGCAAAGTCAAGGTCTACCAGCAGTTTGTTGAAACCATCAGAAGACACTATCTGCAGGAATCCTCCGCCATTCACATCGGACACGGGGATTGTGAAGAGGATGCAGAGGCCCTGGCTGATCTGATCAAAAAAGAACTGGGCCATGATCACATCATCATCAATCCGGAGTCCCCCACCATCGGGTCCCATGTAGGCCCGGGGCTTCTGGTCATCAGCTTTTTTGGCAATGAGAGGGCGTGAAACAGCGCCCCCTCATTTTACTTTTGATCCCGGGTGTATTATAATACATCTAATAAACCAGCGACTAAGGAAGTGAAAAAATGGGCGTCACAATAGGTTTCATCGGTGCCGGCAATATGACAACGGCCATCCTCAAGGGTCTGATGGCCTCCGGGCTCTTCGATGCCGGGGACATCATCGTAAGCAATCCGACCCGGGACAAGCTCGACCTCCTTCAGAAGAACTGTGGGGTGAAGACCACCACCGACAACAGGGCCCTGGCTGCAGAAGCCGACTACATCCTTCTCGGCGTCAAGCCCGGCATCATACCCGAGGTCCTCCACCAGCTCAAGGGGGAGACCTCCCTCAAAGAGAAGCTGCTCATCAGCATCGCCGCCGGAATTCCCATCGCCTATTACGAGGGGATTCTCGGTGAGGACCAGCCCTTCGTCAGAACCATGCCCAACACCCCGGCCATGGTGGGAGAAGGCATGACGGTGATTGCCGCGAACCATGGGGTCGACGCCGAGGGCCTCGCCATGGTGAAGCGGATTTTCGACGCCGTCGGCAAAAGCCTGGTGGTTCCCGAAGCCCTCTTCGATGCCGTCACTGCCGCCTCCGGTTCCTCCCCCGCCATGGTCTACGTCTTCATCGAAGCCCTTGCCGACGGAGCGGTTTTGAAGGGTCTTCCTAGAGAAACCGCCTATGCCCTGGCCTCGCAGGCCGTGCTTGGCGCCGCCAAAATGGCCAGGGATTCCGGCCTGCATCCGGGAGCCCTGAAGGATGCGGTGACCTCCCCCGGCGGGACCACCATCGAAGCCATCAAGGTGCTTGAAGACCGAGGCTTCAGGGGGGCGGTCATGGAAGCCGTCAAGCAGTGTGCCGACAAATCCCATGAAATTTCCAATAAATTCAAATGATCCACTTGAAGGTTGGACGGCTTCTCTCATCCGGCCTTTTTCCTTTGCTTGTGCTAAAATAATCTTACAGACCAGGGGAAGGAGGACAAGCCTGTGAAAAAGTACATCCTGGCCCTCGACCAGGGAACCACCAGCTCAAGAGCCATTCTTTTCGACCACCGGCGGAACATCAAGGCCATGGCCCAGAAGGAGTTCAAACAGATTTACCCCAGGGCTTCCTGGGTGGAGCACGACCCCATGGAGATTCTCTCCTCTCAATTGCAGGTCATGGAGGAGGTCCTGGGTCGCGGCGGTGTCCTGCCTGAGGAGATTGCCGCCATCGGCATCACCAACCAGAGGGAGACCACCATCCTGTGGGACAAAAGAACCGGAAAACCCGTCTACAACGCCATTGTCTGGCAGTGCCGACGCACCGCGGATACCTGTGACGCGCTCAAGGCCCAGGGCTATGAGACCCTCTTCAAGGCCTCCACCGGCCTCATCATCGACGCCTATTTTTCCGCCACCAAGATCCAGTGGATACTCGATCACGTCGACGGGGCAAGAACCCTTGCCAAAAGGGGCGACCTCCTTTTCGGGACGGTGGACACCTGGCTCCTGTGGCATCTCACCGGCGGCAGGGTCCATGTGACGGATTATTCCAACGCTTCAAGAACCATGCTTTACAATATCCACCAGCTGCAATGGGACCAGGAGATTCTTGAACTCCTTGACATTCCCCGGGAGATACTGCCCCGGGTCAAGAGTTCCTCAGAAATCTACGGGCTTGTCGATAAAGGATTTCTAGGGGTTGAAATTCCTGTCGCCGGCATTGCCGGGGACCAGCAGGCAGCCCTTTTCGGCCAGACCTGTTTCAAACCGGGAATGGTCAAAAACACCTACGGCACCGGATGCTTCATCCTGATGAACACCGGCGAAGCCCCCGTCCCTTCAAACCACGGCCTATTGACCACCATCGCCTGGGGGGTGGAGGGAAAAATCAACTACGCCCTTGAGGGGAGCGTCTTCATGGGGGGCGCCACCATCCAATGGCTCAGGGATGAACTGGGCCTGATCCGGGAGGCCAAGGACAGCGCCTATTACGCCTCCCGCGTCCCAGACACCGAGGGGGTCTATCTGGTTCCCGCCTTTACCGGTCTGGGGGCCCCCCACTGGGACATGTACGCCAGAGGAATCATTGTCGGCCTCACCCGGGGGACCAACAAGAACCATATCGTCCGGGCGGCCCTGGAATCCATCGCCTACCAGTCCGCCGACGTGATCCACGCCATGGCGGAGGACAGCGGTCTCCCCCTGTCCATCCTGAGGGTCGACGGCGGTGCCACCGGCAACGACTGGCTGCTGCAGTTCCAGTCGGATATTCTGGGAACCGAGGTGAAAAGACCGGAAGTCACTGAATCCACCGCCCTTGGTGCGGCGACCCTGGCGGGACTTGCCGTGGGATTCTACGAATCCATGGAGGCGCTTGAGACCTCTTCCGGGGAAACCGGCTCCTTTTCCCCCGCCATGACCGAATCCCGTCGCCGGGAACTGATGACGGGGTGGCACAAGGCCGTGGAACGGTCAAAAAACTGGGCCAGGTGATGCAATTTTCTGAATCTTTCCTTGACCCTGCTCTTTTCCTCTGTTATGATGAGTGATGGTTTTGACAAAATCTTATCAACTGGAGGAATTATGGAAACAAATCTGAAAAAAAGTCCCCTCGTGGATCCATCCGCCCTTGGTCTCTTCGGTCTCACCGTGGTCACCCTGGTCGCCTCATCACAAAAACTGGGTTTTACCCAGGGCACCTCTTTCATCATCCCCTGGGCAATCTTTTTAGGCGCCATGGCCCAGCTCTATGCCGCCCATATCGATTCAAAACGTGAAAACCTCTTCGGCACCACGGTTTTTGCCGCCTTCGGTCTTTTCTGGCTGGGGGTTGCCGCCAGCTGGATGACTTCCCTGGGGGTTTTCGGCGATGCCATGGCCGAGGCTGCAGATCCCAGACAACTGGGCGTCGCCTTTGTAGCCTACCTGGCTTTCTCCCTGGTCCTGACCGTCGCCGCCACCCAGACCAACAAGGTCCTGCTGCTGGATTTCATAGTCATCGACCTGCTCTTTGCGGGCCTGGTCCTCAGCACCCTGGCCGGCAGCCATTTCGGTCATCTTCTGGCGGCCTATTCCGAACTCCTGGTTTCCCTGATCTCCTTTTACGCCTTCAGTGCCAGTATTCTCAACGGCCACTTCAAAAGAGTCCTTCTGCCTGTGGGAAAACCCCTGAATCTTTTTTCCGGAGCCGGCGCAGCAGATTCCGCAAAGGCCAGGATTCCCAAAGTCGCCTGAATCCACTTCAAGGATTCCGTCAAAGGACGGGGTCCTTTTTTGCATCAAAAAAAAGCCGGCGGAAACCGGCTTTCTCTTTATAGATCTTAATATGGCGAATATTAGTGACTATATGTAGATTATAAGATTCCATTTGTAAAATAGAAAGTTCTCACGGCCCTTTGTCAAGGTTTTTTGATTGACAAATAATTGACACCATGGGATAATGTGTTCATTGAAGAAAGCAGGTGACTCTTTGGCAAACCCCTACACGAGCAATCTGGCCTACCTCATGGACGCCCTGAACGTCAGCGGCAAGGAACTGGCCGGAGCCATCCACATGGACGTTTCCCTGATCAGCAAATGGCGCAATAAAAAAAGGGTTCTCAACTACCGTTCTCCCTACTTCAGCGAACTGGTGGAATACTTTCTCAAGGTGGACAAGGTCAACCATTACCATGTCCTGAAAAGACTTTTTTCCTCCGATGAAGAGCCCATCGTTACTCTTCCCCAGCTCAAGCAGTCTGTCGAGCGCTTTTTAATGGATGATGTCTCAAATCTGCCGTCTATTTCCCGGGAAACCGCCCTGCCGGAGGATCCCTCCCGCAAGGTATTTGACTACCGGGTGCGGTTTTTCAAGGGCATCGAGGGGACCCAGGAGGGGGTCGAACAGATTCTTGACGCTGTGCTTCAAGCCGAAGAATCCACAGAACTGCTGTTTTACTCCCAGGAAGACCTCAAATGGATCATGAAGGATTCTGATTTCCTGGCCTCGTGGAACAACAAAATGCTTTCCATCCTCCAGCAATCCCACAAAATCACCCTGATCAACGGTGTGGACGACCGCATCTTCCTCGAGCCGGAGGCCATCAAGCACTGGATTTCCTACTACACCCACCAACAGATCAAAAGTTACTACGATCATCAGCCGACTGAAGACAACCTCAAGGTCACCTTGATGATCCTGAGGGAAAAAATGGTCCTTTACAGCATCAACTACTCCCAGGATCCCAAGGACCGCTATACCGCCATTTACACCGACCCCTTCTCCATCGCCACCTATACCGTGATTTTCGACGGTTTCCTGAAAAGATCAAAGCCCCACTTCCTCCCCTTCCCCCTGTCGGCCCTGTCCGGACTCAAGGAACGGGTCTATCCCCTCACCCGGGAGGCCACCCGGTATTTCATCTATTCCTATATGCCCAATCTGATTCATTTTCCCCAGGAACTGATTCAAAGGGTTTTAAGAAGACACGGCGTCCCGGACCAGACCATTGCGGGAATTCTCACTTTCCAGGAGGATCTCAACAGTTTTCCCAGGACTTCGTTGAAAATCCTGTACAACATCGATCTCTACCGGCAAATCGGCGACCTCGAAGAAATCAGGATAGAAACCCTGAGTTATCTTGCCGGCCGGCCCATTCTCATCACCCGGGAGGAATTGAAAGAAATCCTGGAATCCATCAAAAGCCTGATGAAATCCGATGAGCATTTCAATTTCGCCTTCATCCAGGAAACCGACCAGACCCTGCTCTTTCCCGTCAACGCCATCGTGGCCTCGAGAAAGTTCATGGTCACCTACAATCCCGTGGACACCAAAGAATACTTCCTCAGCACCGAAATATCCACCACCGTGGCCTTTGAATACTACTTCGAACACCTGTGGCAGCAGGTTCCCCTCGTCCAGAAAAATCCCCTCTATGTCATCGACACTCTGGACAATATGATTGACCGGCTATAAGTGAAGCAGCCCCACTTATCGCAGTGGGAGCTTCCTGGTCAATATCCCTGAAGGAAGAAGTTTCCCCAGGCTCGAAAGGTCGCACCGACCTCGATCCTGCCAAACCGACAGCAATCGCTTCAGATGGGAGATTTCGCTTGTTTGTTCAAAAAGCCCCTTTGACCAGTCTGGTCATCAAGGGGCTTGATTTTCATCTAAAGCCATTTCTGGTATTTGAAAAACCCGACCATTCCCGCGGCAAGCAGAAGGCACAGGGCCAGGAAAAAGGAGAAACCGTTGACCCACTCGAAAACCGGCATATGGACGAAATTCATGCCGAAGACCCCTGCCAGAAAGGAAAGGGGAATGAATACCGCTGAAAAAATCGTGAGGATGGTCATGATCCGGTTCATCTGCTGATTGACCTGTCCGTCGAAGGTGTCGCTCAGACTCTGGGATATTTCCCTGTAGACGCTGACGATATCGACGATCTGGTTGACATGGCCCATGAGATTCTCAAAATACTCCCGGGTATCCTCCTTGAGAAAGGCCGGTTTTTCATCAAGCAACCGCTTGACCATGTCCCTGACGGGCAGGACCCCGTTTTTGATCCAGATGAGGGATTTGATCATCCTGTGGATGCGCTCCCCTTGATGGTCCTTGACCTCCAGGATGGTGGTTTCAAGGTATTCGATTTCCTCTGAAAGGTCGTCGAGAATCCCGTAGTAGCTGTCCACCAGGATATCCAGGAGGACGAAATACAGGTAGTCGGGTCCCCGCTTATGGAGAATCCCCTGCCGGGTGATGATCCGGTCCCGAAGGGACTCGAAGATATCGGCCTTGAGTTCCTGGAAGGTGATGAGGGTATCCCCCGCCATGACGATGGAAAGGTGCTCCATGACCAGGCTCTGACGGTGAAGATAGAGCATCTTGTGGATGGAAAAGAGGCGCCCTGCCTCAAGACGCATCCGGCTGCGCTGCCACACATGAAGAATATCCTCCATGACCAGGTTGGAAAGACCGAAAAAGCTCCCCACCGCCGCCACCTCCGCCACATGATTGATGCCCACCACGTTGAGCCATTTGAGTCCTTGATACCGCTGTATCTCCTCCACCTTCTCAAGTTTCACCCTTTGAACCCCCCCGGCTGAAATGACAAAGAGCTCCATTTCGAAGGATTCCTCCCCGTGCAGGCCGGTGTAGGTCAGGGTCCCGGGCGGTTGGTTCATTTTCAGTTGATGCCCTCTTTGAATCATGGCGTTTTCACCCCTTTGACTCCTCCAGTATACCACAGCTTCCTCCACAAAAGACGGGACCCTTCTAGGGGGTCCCGTGATTCATCTGAGTTTTTTTGAAAATTCATTGACCTTGGCCGCATAGGCCGCCTCGTCGATATGGCTGAATTTCCCCTCCTTGTAGATGATCTCTCCTCCCACCATGGTCATGTGGACGGGCTCGTTGATGCCGATGACTCCCGGTATGGCCTTGGGATCCTCCAGGCAACCGGCGTAGTTGACCCCGTCGCTCTTGACAAAAAACATGTCGGCGCATTTGCCCACCTCCAGGGAACCGATATCCTTTCTGCCCAGGATCCCGGCGCCCCCCCTGGTGGCGATTTTCAAGAACTCGTAGGCCTCCGGCGCCTTTTCCTTGTAGGTCAGGCGCTGCAGCAGGTAACCCGTCCGGATCTCCAGAAGCAGGTTGGAAGAGTCATTCGAAGCACTGCCGTCCACGGCGAGGCCGACGGGAATCCCCAGGGGCAGCATTTCACTGATTCTCGCCACCCCTGAGGCCAGCTTCATGTTGGAAACGGGACAATGGGCGACACCGGTGCCGGTCTCCCTGAGGCGCTGGAGTTCCTCGTCGTTGAAGAAAATCCCATGGGCGTAGAAAACATCCTCTCCCACCCAGTTGACGCTCTCCATATAGGCGAGGGGCCTGTCCCCCAGGGTTTTGATGCAGAAGTCCTCCTCGTCGGCGGTTTCCGCGAGATGGGTGTGGAGCTTGACCCCGTAGCGTCTGGCAAGCTCGGCACTTTTGATCATGATCTCCCGGTCCACGGAGAAGGGGGAGCAGGGGGCGAGGACCACCTGGGTCATGGCCCCGTGGGAGGTGTCGTGGTATCTTTTGATGAGTCTTTCGCTGTCGGCGAGAATCTCCGACGCACTTTGGACGAGATCGTCCGGGGGAAGTCCCCCTTCGGACCTGCCCAGGGACATGGAGCCCCGACTGGCATGCAACCTCACCCCCAGGGTCTTTGCCGCTTCAAACTCCCTGTCGATGAGGTCCTTCTCCCCCTGGGGAAAGACGTAGTGGTGGTCGAAAATGGTGGTGGCGCCGTACTTGACCAGTTCCGCCATGGCCACCATGCTTGCGGCATGGACCATGTCCGAAGTCAGGTGGCGCCATCTCTCGTAGAGCCAGAGCAGCCAGTCAAAGAGCTCCAGTTTCTGGATTTCAGGAATGTTTCTCGTCAGGACCTGATAGAAATGATGGTGGGTGTTGACCAGGCCCGGGTAGACCAGCAGATTCCCGGCGTCCATCACCTCGGCCGCCTCATCCTGGAGGTCTTTTTCAATGGCCTTGATCACCCCGTCCTCGATGAGAAGATCGTAGCCGAAAAGCTGCCGGTCCTCATTGTCGCAGGTCACGATGGTTTTCACGTTTTTTAGCAGGATTTTTTTCATCAGCTCATCCTTCCTTGTCGCGGATTACCGCCAGGTTCATGGGTCTCTACAGGAACAATTCTCTTTCCCTTCACCTTTACCCTTTAATAAAAGAACCTATTGTGAATTTTTGGTGATTAACTCCAAAAGGAAGGGGCCGCTGTTGTGGTGATTCATCAGTTCTTGAAGCTGTGGACCGGGGCCGGTATCCGGCCGCCGCGATTGATGAAGTCCTCCGAGGAAAAATCATTGACCTTCATGACGGGGGCGTAGCCGAGAAGACCGCCGAAATGCACCATGTCCCCGGTGCTTTTCCCCTGGGCCGGGATGATGCGGACCGCCGTGGTCTTGTTGTTGATGACGCCGATAGCCGCCTCGTCGGCGATCATGGCGGCAATGGTGGCGGCCCGGGTATCCCCCGGTATGGCGATCATGTCAAGCCCCACGGAGCAGACGCAGGTCATGGCTTCAAGCTTGTCAAAGGTCAAGGCTCCCTTTTGCACCGCCGCGATCATCCCCTCGTCCTCACTGACGGGGATAAAGGCCCCGCTCAGACCCCCCACGTGGTTGGAGGCCATGATGCCTCCTTTTTTCACCGCATCATTCAGGAGGGCCAGGGCCGCGGTGGTGCCATGGGTCCCGCAGACCTCCAGACCGATCTCCTCCAGAATCCTGGCCACACTGTCCCCCACCTCCGGCGTGGGGGCCAGAGACAGGTCCATGATGCCGAAGGGAATCCCCAGCCGCCGACTCACCTCTTCTCCTACCAGCTGGCCCGCCCGGGTGATTTTGAAAGCCGTTTCCTTGATGACCCTGGCCACCACGTCCATGGGCTCACCCCTGACCCTCTCAAGGGCGGCCTTGATGACCCCGGGCCCGCTGACCCCCACATTGATGACGGCATCGCCTTCAGCAATGCCGTGGTAGGCCCCAGCCATGAAGGGATTGTCCCCCACTGAATTGGCGAAGACCACCAGTTTCGCACAACCGATACTCTCCTCCTCCCTGGTCATTTCAGCCACGTCCAGGATTCTTTGTCCCATGATTTTCACCGCATCCATATTGATGCCCGACTTTGTCGTGCCCACGTTGATGGAGGCGCAGACCCTTTCCGTTTCGGCCAGAGCCCTGGGGAGGCTGTCCATGAGGATGCGGTCGCTCCTCGAAATCCCCTTCTCCACCAGGGCGCTGAATCCCCCGATGAAATTGACTCCTACGGCTTTGGCCGCCTCATCCAGAGTTCTGGCGAAGGCCGTGTAATCCTCGTCCTTCGACGCCCCCGCCACCAGGCTGATGGGGGTGACGGCAATCCTTTTGTTGATGATGGGAATACCGAGCTCCTCCTCGATTTTCTCAGCCACCGCCACCAGGTCCCCGGCCAGGCTGGTGATCTTGTGATAAATCCTCTCCCGGGCCCTCTCCCCGTCCTCATGGGCGCAGTCCAGGAGGGAGATTCCCATGGTCACGGTCCGGATGTCCAGCTTTTCCTTCTCGATCATCCGTATGGTTTCAAGAATGGATTTCATCTCAGTCATGGATCACACCACCGAAATCCACCTGGTGCATGGCCTTGAAAATCGACTCCTCCTGAATCCTGATGGACATGCCGATGGTCTCACCGCAGGCCTTGAGATCCCCCTTCAGGCTCTTGAAGGAATCCTCCATCTGACCCAGGTCCACCAGCATCACCATGGTGAAATAGTCCTCCATGATGGTCTGGGACAAGTCCAGGATATTGACCCTTCGGCGGTAGAGCACCGCCGCCACCTCCGCGATGATACCCAGCCGGTCCCTGCCCACTACATTGACGATCGCTTTCATACTATGACCTCCCTTTTTTGTCAAAAAAATAAAATGAGACTAGATTCTAGTCTCAGGCAAACAGGCAAAAAAGGTTGTCAGAACCCAACCCTTTTCTCTGTCCTTTTACCTGAGAGTTTGACGTTCATGAAAACTTGAACGCTTTCCCCTTCGGTGCTCTACTTAAAGAGTCTCTCCAGAGTCCCATCCGACAACGGTCAAAATCTGCTTTTCCACTGCCTTCATCTGGTCCATATGATTTTTTCATATTGTATCACGGTGCCGAGGGCTTCACAAGACTTATTTTTTGTTCCTCACATACTTCAGGGTGATATTGGGATTGGAGGTTTTCACCGACCTGACCTCAAAGTTCTTCATGGAGGACATGAAGGGGGTCAGCTTGGTGAAACCGTAGTTCCTGGTGTCAAAATCAGGATAGCGCTTGTTGAGAATGCTGCCGATTTCACCGAGATAGGCCCATCCATCCTCGTCAGAGACTTCATTGATGATGGTCCGGATGGTTTCAACCAGCTGTGATTTGGTCGTCATGCCGTTCTTGCTGTCCTCCACCACCGGCTGGGCCTTGGTGGTCTTGGTTTCCTCGGTTTTTTCCGCCATGGACTTGTCCGCCATGGAAGCCAGCACCTCAAGGTATTTGAACCGCTCACAGGCGGCAATGAAGGGCTTGGGCGTCTTTTTTTCTCCCATGCCGATCACCAGCATCCCGGATTCCCTGAGGCGGGCCGCCAGCTTGGTGAAATCACTGTCGCTGGAAACGATGCAGAAGCCGTCGACATTCTGGGAATAGAGAATGTCCATGGCATCGATGATCAGGGCGGCGTCGGAAGCATTTTTTCCCGTGGTGTAGGCATATTGTTGTACCGGTATGATAGAATGATTAAGGAGCACCTGTTTCCAGGAGGTCATCTGTGTCCTGGTGAAATCACCGTAGATCCTCTTGTAGGTGGGTGTCCCGTGGTTGGAAATTTCATCAATAATAAAGCGAATGTACTTGTCTGAAACATTGTCGGCATCGATTAAAACGGCGATCCGTTTTTCTTCATTCATAATTTACCCCTTCATTCAATAATCTTTGACTTAGGCTCTTCAACTCAAGTATAAAGGATTTATCTGGATTAATCCAGTCACTTGACAGATTCCCCCTTTTAAAATCTCAGGAAAATGGTGATTGCATGCAAAAGATCAAGGTTCCCTTCACCCATCAGCTGGGCTACGGTATCGGGGTTTACGGATACGGTCTCACCACCCAGATGATTTCCTCCTATTTCATCTTCTACGGCACGGCGGTCCTGAGACTCCCCGGGGGATGGATCGGACTCATGGTGTCCCTCAGCGTGCTCTGGGACGGGGTGAGCGATCCCATGATGGGCTACATCTCCGACAACACCCGGTCTCCCCTGGGAAAACGCCACCTGTATCTCCTCCTGGGGACGATACTCATGACGGTGGGCAATTACGCCATGTGGACCGTGGACCCCTCCCTGGGTCCCGCGGCGAAATTCCTGTGGCTTTTCATCATCCTCATGGCCCTCAAGACCTTCATCACCATCTATGCCACCCCCTACAACGCCCTGGGTGCGGAAATGACCATGGACTACGACCATCGCAGTGCCATCCAGGGAGTCAAGACCGTCTTCTTCATTCTGTCCATCCTCTCCGTCACGGCAATCGGGATGCTGGTCTTCTTCAGACCCACCCTGGCCTATCCCCTGGGACAGCTCAATCCCAAGGCCTACCGGAACATGGCCGTGACCATTTCTGCCCTGACCCTCCTCACCGGCCTGGTCACCTATTTTTCAACTCGAAAATACCTGACCAGAGACCAGAAGGAGGAAAAACCCAACTTCAAGCGCTTCATGACCCGGATCCGATTCGCCTTCGGCGAGGACCAGTTCAGATCCGTCCTGCTGGGCTACCTCTTCACCAACCTTGCCGCAGCCCTCATCGGCACCATCGGTCTTCACGTCTTCACCTATACCTTCGCCTTCAACAACGTTGAAATCGCCGTAATCTTCGGCCTGCAGTTCCTGATGAGCATCCTCTTCCAACCCTTCTGGGTCCATATCGCCAAGACCTTCGACAAGAAGAACGTGGTGATTTCCGGCTTGAAAATCGCCATCTTCGGCAGCAGCCTGCTCTTTTTCATGGTGGTCTTCAAGGATTTCGTCTCCGGTCACTACACCATCATGCTGGTCTACGCCATCATCGTCGGCTTCGGAAGCAGCGGTCTTTTCTCCATCCCCTTTTCCATGGTGGCGGACACCGTGGACATCGAAGAACACCTCCACGGGGTGAGAAACGAGGGCGTCTACTACGGCCTGCTCAATTTCGGCTATAAGATTTCCCAGGCCCTGGGCATCTTCCTCTTCGGCCTCCTCCTCGATCTCATCGGTTTTGATTCAAGCCTGCCCTCCCAGACTCCCTTCACCCTTTATGCCCTGGGTTTCATGCTTCCCCTGGGCACCATCGGCGCCATGGCCCTGGCCAAAGAATCCTTTAAAAAGTACACCCTCACCCGGGACCACCTGGCATCCATTCAAAAAAATCTTTAGGAGGCCCACTGATGCAAACCCTCGATACCCTGGAACAGCTTGTGAGAATCTGCAAAAAATGCCCCTTGAGCGACACCCGTACCCACAGTGTCTTTGGAGAGGGCCCCGCCAATCCCACCGTGCTTTTTGTGGGGGAAGCCCCCGGAGAGGAGGAGGACCTCAAGGGGGTCCCCTTTGTAGGCAAGTCGGGCGCCCTGCTGAGCCGTATCCTGGAGGCCGCCGAAATTCCCCGGGAGACCGTCTATATCACCAATATCGTGAAATGCCGACCCCCGGACAACCGGGATCCCAGCCCCGAGGAAAGAGAGGCCTGTCTGCCCTACCTCCGGTCCCAGTTCAAGGCCCTGAACCCCAGAATCGTGGTGGCCCTGGGAAGAATCGCCGCCACCACCCTGATTCACCCTGATTTCAAGATCACAAAAAATCACGGGCAGTGGGTCACAAAGGGCGACACCCTTTTCATGGGAACCTTCCACCCCGCCGCCCTCCTGAGAAACCCCGCCTACAAGAAGGCCGCCTGGGAGGATTTCAAGATCCTGAAAAAACAACTCGATCTCCTGGCGTCACAAGAAAGGAACCCCCTTTAAGGAGTTCCTTTCTTTTCGCTTCATCCCGCCATGCGGTCGTATTCGGCAAGAATCTCCGCTTCGGGTGCCTCGGTCAAGAGGGATACGGCGTAAATCGCCAGCCCGGACAGCAAAAAGGCGGGAACGATTTCATAAAGGCCGAAGATGGCGGCATCGGATATCCCGGCCAGCCGGGTCCAGCCCACCACCCCGACGGCGCCGGTGATCATGCCGGCGATGGCCCCCCACTTGTTGGTCCTTCGCCAGAAGAGAGAAGCCAGGATGACAGGCCCGAAGGAGGCCCCAAGACCGGCCCAGGCATAGGAAACCAGGCTGAAGACCGAGCTGTCGGGATCCAGAGCGATGCCCATGGCCACCAGGGCGATACCCACCACGGCCAGTCGGCCCACCTTGATCATCTCCTGATCCGTGGCGTCCTTATTAATGTACTTTTTGTAAATGTCCTCTGAAATCGAGGAAGCCGTCACCAGCAGCTGGGAATCCGCCGTACTCATGCTGGCCGCAAGAATGGCCGCCAGGAGCACACCGGCGATGACCGGAACAAAGAGTACGTCCACACTGAGCATGAAAATCTTCTCCGGATCCGGGATGCCCGGCAGATACACCCTGCCCAGGATACCGATGACCACCGCCGCCGCCAGGGTGACGGAGACCCAGACCATGGCGATCCATCGGGCTTTTTTGATGTCCTCCGTACGCTTGACGGCCATGAACCGGGCCAGGATATGGGGCTGGCCGAAATAGCCCAGGCCCCAGGCCAGATTGGAAACAATGGCGATGACCGGGAGCACACCGCCACCCTCCGTCGCCCGGATGAGGTTCATGTAGTTGGGAGCCACGCCATCGAGGGCGGTCATGGCGCTGGTCCAGCCGCCGAGTTCCCCCAGAATCACAAAGGGCACGACGATCAGGGCGAAGAACATCAGCATGCCCTGAATGAAGTCGGTGAAGGAAACCGCCATGAATCCGCCTAAAAAGGTATAGGCGATGATCACCAGACTGCCCAGGATCAAAGCCACGGTGTAATCAATCCCCATCAGGGTTTCGAAAAGCTTGGCTCCCGCCGAAAACTGCGCCGAGGTATAGACGGCAAAAAAGACGATGATCACCAGGGAGGATACCAGTCTGAGGATATGGGTGTGGTCTCTGAACCGGTTCTCAAAATAATCCGAGAGGGTAAGGGCGTCCCCGGCGATTTCCGTATAGCTGCGGAGCCTTCTGGCCACCACCTTCCAGTTGATATAGGTCCCGATGCCGAGACCGATGGCGATCCAGGCGGCCTCGAGTCCCGCCAGATAGGCGGCCCCCGGCAGTCCGATGAGCAGCCAGCCGCTCATGTCCGAGGCCTGGGCGGACAGGGCCGCCGTCCAGCTTCCGAGTTTTCTCCCCCCCAGGACATAATCTGAAAAATCCGAGGTTCGCCGATAATAAATGAAGCCTACATAAATCATGCCGATCAGGTAGATCGACAACACGATGATTTTGGTCATATTGCCTTCCACGGGTTACATTCCTCCTTGAGTTGATAATCTTTGACTGAGACGGCTCATTGCTTATGCCACTCTTCCTAATTATTTTATCATTCTTTTTCGCCCAGATAAAAAAATCTGGTGTTTTTTTGAGAAACTTGAAGAATTATTGACGAAATATCTTGAAATATCCCGAAGAATTCATTAGAATGATAACTAGACAAGCCGGAGTGGCGGAATTGGCAGACGCGCTAGATTCAGGTTCTAGTGAACATTATGTTCGTACAGGTTCGAGTCCTGCCTTCGGCACCAATCAAAAAGGTTTCCATGGTTCAAATGGAAACCTTTTCTTTTTTTGAGCCTACACCAGGCCGGCGTAGGTGATTATGAGTCCCCGGTTGAACTGCTTTTTGAAAAGAGGCCCGTAGTAGAGGGCTGAGAGAATATCCAGTTCGGGATATTCCGCCCCGAAAAGAGCCAGGGTCACAGTCTCCTTGTCAATCGTGACCTTGATGTTCTTCACACTGCTGCTCACCGACCGGTCCAGTTGCTCCGCCATTTTCAAAAAAATCACCAGTCTGTCCATTGCCGACCGGTCCTTGTCCCCAAAAATGCCCCGGTATTCCTCCAGGGGATTTTTGATTCCCTCCCGGCGGTGATTCCCCACGAGATAGGCCACGGCGATCTGCTCGAAGTTGCTCAGGCCGTGGATCTTGCCGTAAAGGAGCAGATACATGCCGTGGATGTGGTGGTCGTAGTAATCGATGTGCATGCCGATATCATGGAGGAGGGAGGCCACCTCCAGAATCCGGCGGTGGTGACGGTCGAAATCGTGCAGGGGCCCGGTCTGGTCAAAGAGGGAGAGAGCGATGTTTTTCACCTGATGGGCGTGTTCCTGCTGGACGCCGTAACGTCTGATCAGGTTGTTGCAGCTGTGTTCCAGAACATCCTGGACCATCAGGGGCCACTGCCTGCTTTCAAAGTAGGTTTTGAAAAAAAAACCGTCTCTGAGGCCGTGGCCGCTGATTCTCATTTCCTCTGATTTCACCACGTCGAAGAGGGCCTTGAGGGGCATCAGTCCCAGGGCGATGACATCGGCCCTTTTCGAGTTGATCCCCTCGATATCCGAGAGATTCTTTTCCTCCGTGGTCAGAATCAAGTCAAAAATCTCCTCAACCTCCCAGGCCCTCATGCGGTAGTCGTGCAGGTTTCTGATGGGAAAGTCATTGCGGTTGCGGTCCACCTTGCCCAGGGCCCTGATGGTGCCCCCCAGGCCGACGATGGGCAGCTTGCGGGTTTTCTTGATCCAGCCAAGGGCTTTGATTTCCTTCTTCATGAAGGCCTCCGCCCGCCTTTGCCGCCGGCGGGTGCCCTTGACGTCTCTGAATCGGTCCGTCAGGGTCACGGAGCCATAGGGCAGACTCACTGATTCCATGAGTTCCCGGTTCTTGACCCAGATGATTTCCGTGGAAGCCCCGCCGATGTCGATGAGGAGGGCGTCCTCGATATCCATGGCGTTGATGACCCCCAGGTAGTCGAAATAAGCCTCCTCCTCACCACTGAGAATCCTCAGATCAAAGCCTACCTCCTCCTTGACCTTCCGGATGAATTCATTGCGATTTTCCGCCTGGCGGACGGCGGCGGTGGAAAGTCCGTGGACCTCCTCGATGCCGTTGATCTCGATCAGCTTCTTGAAATATTTCAAGGCCTTGATGGTCCGCGCCATGGGCTCGGGCTTGAGAAGATGGTCCTTCTCCAGCCCCTCGCTCAGGCGGACCATCTCCTTGGCGGAGTCGTGAATCCCGTATCCTCCGGCTTCATTGACGGCCATCAGATTCATCCTGACGGAGTTGGAACCCAGGTCGATGATGGCGATTTTTTGATTCAAAGCATCACATTCTTTCCTTGAGATTGGCAATGAAGCTTTCATTGTCCCTGTAGTCGAGATTCTTGAGAATTTCATGGGCCCAGACCTGTTTGTCATCCTTGAGGGGAAGCTTGCGATAGGTTCCGTCGGATCCCAGGGTCCATGACTTCACATTGTCCTTGAGATACAGGTCCAGGATGAGCCGGATTCTTTTGAGGACCATCCGGTCCTCCACCGGAAAGAGGAGCTCGATCCGGCGGTTGAGATTGCGGGTCATCCAGTCGGCGCTTGACAGATAAATCTCACCCCTGCCGCCGTTTTCGAAGTAATAGATCCGGGAATGCTCCAGAAATTCACCGATGATGCTCTTGACCTCAATATGCTCGCTCTGCCCCTTCACCCCGGGAACCAGGGTGCAGATTCCCCGGATGATGAGCTGGATCCCGACCCCGGCCCGGGAGGCTTCATAGAGTTTTTCCACCATGCCGTCATCCACCAGGGCATTCATCTTGGCCACGATCCGGGCCTTTTTGCCGGCCTTGGCCAGGTCGATTTCCCGCTGGATCAGCCCATAGAACTTTTCTCTCAAATGATAGGGAGCCACGGTCAAAAGGTGGGTCTTCACCTCATTGGAAAACCCTGAAATCATGTTGAAGAACTGGGAAGCATCAGATCCGTAGTGTTCCTTGCAGGTGAAATACCCCATGTCGGTATAGAGCTTGGCGGTGCTGTTGTTGTAGTTTCCCGTAGCCAGGTGGACGTATCTGCGGATGTCCTTCATCTCCTTGCGGACGATGAGGGTGATTTTGGAATGGGTCTTGTAGCCCACGAGGCCGTAGATCACGTTCACGCCCTTTTTCTCCAGGCGCTTGGCCCAGGAGATGTTGTTCTCCTCATCGAAGCGGGCCATGAGCTCTACCAGGACCGTCACCTGCTTGCCCCGCTCCACCGCCCCCTCCAGGGCCTTGATGATGGGGGAATCCCCGCTCACCCGGTAGAGGGTCTGCTTGATGGCCAGGACCTTGGGATCTTCACTGGCCTTTTTGACCAGGTCCACCACCAGATCAAAGGATTCATAGGGGTGATGGACAAAGATATCCCCCTCCTTGATCAACTTGAAAATATTCCCCTTCACCATGTAGGGGAGTTTTCTGGGTTTATAGCGGGGCCGGGCCAGGGCGGTCTTGCCGATGGGCGGATCGAAGGAAAGCCAATGGGTCAGGGCCATCATCCCGGATATCCGGTAGATTTCATTGTCCTTCACCGAAAGGGCGGACTGCAGGACCTCGAGGATCCAGGGGTCCATCCCCGCCTTCACCTCCAGACGGATGACCTCCCCCCATTTTCTTTTTTTGACCGCCTCCTCGATGACCATGAGCAGGTCCTCCGCCACGTCCTGGATCAACTCCATGTCGGCGTTGCGGGTGATTCTGAAAATCCCGGCACTCTCCACCCCATAGCCCGGAAAAAGCTGGTCGAGGTGGCTGAGAATGATGTTCTCGAGCAAGACGTAACAGGTCTTGTTCTCCCGTTTGAAGGGCACCATCCGGGACAGGATCTGGGGCACCTGGAGGATGGCCAGCTGGGGCTTGTCCCCCACCCTGATTTTTGCGGCGATATAGAGGGCCTTGCCTGAAATATGGGGGAAGGGCCTTGAAAAGTCCACCGCCATGGGGGTGAGCACCGGATAGATCTGGGCATTGAAGAACTGATGGAATTGAGCCTGAAAATCCATTGATTTTTCACTGCATCCGCATATTTCAACCCCCTGGTCGGCCAGGTCCATAAGACACTCCCCTGTGATGGCTTCCTGGAGGAGGATGAGTGCCTTCACCTTGTCCACGATTTTCTGATAGACGGTTTCAGGATGGTCCCCCGAGGAATCCTTCTCGCTGTAGCCTGCCCGGATCTGCTCCTTGATGGATCCCACCCTCACCATGAAGAATTCATCCAGGTTGTTGGAAAAGATGCCGCTGAATTTCAGACGCTCCAGAAGGGGAAGGGACCGGTCCCTTCCCTCCATCAAGACTCTCTCGTTGAAACTGAGCCAGCTCAGTTCCCGGTTGAAAAATTGCTCTGTCATCTATCGATACTCCAATCGGGGATGGATTCCATAGGTATTGATGAAAAACCGCCTTTTCTGTTCATAATCCCAGTTCTCCAGGGTGGCGTCCTCCCGGGCCCTGGCTTCCAGCTTGAGATCCCCTTCGACAAGGGCCACCTTCAGGAGGGTGATCTTCTGGCGCTTGCTTTTGTCCAGAGAATCCGCCAGGGTCAGGATGGCCCCCAGCTTGAAGATCCGGTTCATCTGGTCCTCCCTCACCAGGAGCAGATTCTCGTTCTTCTTGAAATCCCTCGGACTGATCATCACGAGACAGACCGAGGCCACCAGACGCATTTCCTCCTCGGTCATCCCCAGGATGCTCAGATTCTTGACCTTGGAAAAGGAGGTGTTCATGTAGTCCTTCATCCGGGTGAACTTGCCGATTTCATGGAGAAGGGCGCTGAGCTGCAGAATCACCTCGTCCCTTTCTTCAAAAGGGTAGTGCCGCTTCATTTCCCGGTAGATGACCAGGGAATTTTTCCGGATCCACTTGGCATGGGGGAGGTTGGTCTTGTACCGCTTGGCGATGCTGGTGGCCAGAAATATCATATCCTCGTTGAAAATCCGGTAGCGGTTGAGGCTGTAGTCCTTCTCAATCAGTTCGGCGATGATGCCGTCCCTGAGATTGATGTCGGAAAGCGCCAGGGCTTGTGTCTTGACAAGACTCAGAAAGGTGTGATTCACCAGCACCGTCGCCATCAGCTCGTACCAGTCGACGCCCAGGTCCTCCACCCGGCTTCTGAGCTCCCGGTGGTCCGTGATGATGTCCTGGTAGAGGGCTTCAAAGTCCTCCCGGGAGATCTGGGCCCGCCCACCGAAAAGCATGCTTTTCATCTGAGCGACCTCCCCCCCCACCACGAGGTAATGGCGGATTTTCTTGTTTCGGATCAAGCGGAAGATATGACTGGTCCTGGCTTCGATGAATTCCTCCACCACCGGCAGATAGTTCACCTGGACGGCTTCAATCTGCTTCATGAGATTCTTGAGAATCTTGGTGCCCAGAATGAATTCTTCATTCATCACCAGCTTGTTCTTCAGGTACATGCTGATATCGCAGCTGCCGGTATTGAGCTCCACCAGGAGGGAGCCCTGGCGGATTTCCTGATAATCCGGCACCTTGTCCCGGATGGATTTATAGGTGATGAACTTTTCCACGGTGTCCTCGAGTATTTCCACCTTGAAGCCGGTCTTCATGTGAATCAGTTCCAGGATGCTCTGGCTGTTCTCGGTGAAACGCATGGCCGAGGTGGCCACGGCCCGGTAGCGGTCCACCTCGTAGGTGGCCATCACCTGCTTGAAATACTGAAGAATCCCGATGATTTCCTGAACCTTGTGATGCTCCAGATAACCCTTGGTAAAGACCGCCTCTCCGATGTCCACTTCCTTGCTGATATTCTCAAGGCATCTGATTTTCGAATCACCGTACTGGACGATTTTCATTTTGATGCTGTTGGACCCCAGATCAATGGCACTGTAGATCGAATTCATGGGCTTCACCTCTTTCCTATCTTATAGGACTGATACCCCCTTGTTAACTGACTTTACCTAAATTTAACAGTCAATATCTGGGATTTCACAAATTTTTTAAATCTTATTCGTTATGAACACTAAATTTATTTCAGGGACTATTCCGGCGCTTTTTCATTGGCGCCCCTTTATTTATTTTTTATTAACGAATTGAATGATTTTATCTTCATACTGAACGCTTTTGGGAAGGAAACCCTCAGCCAGAGGCCCATGAATCACAAAGAAATCTCGATTTCTTTGGTATACATGCCCTTTTTTATCATGGTCGTGCCTGATATAATGCTCTAAATACTGCACTGATCCAATAGAATATTGAAACGAAAGGGGATTTATCAATGAGTTTACTGATGGCATTTTCAATCGTACTGATCGCCCTGGCCCTGGGTGATATCATCTCCACCAAGACCAAAGCATTCATACCCTCTGTATTTGTTACGGCCTTATTATTCCTGTTTGGCTACTGGACCTTTTTCCCCGCTGATATCGTCGATATCGCCGGCTTCCAGACCCCCATCGTCTACCTGTCCATGTATCTTTTGATCACCCACATGGGCACCCTGCTTTCCGTCAGGGAACTGGCCAGCCAATGGCGGACCATCGCCATCGCCCTCATCGGAATCGTCGGTATCGTCGGCCTGGTCATGACCGTGGGTGCCGCCCTTTTCGGATTCGAGACCGCCCTGGCAGCGACTCCTCCCCTTACCGGCGGCGTCGTCGCAGCCCTGGTCATGAGTGAAGCCGCCACCAACGCCGGTCTGCCCGACCTGGCGGTCCTGGCCATCATCACCTATGTCATGCAAGGCTTTGCCGGCTACCCCCTCACCGCCGTCATGCTTAAAAAAGAAGGGACCCGGCTTATCAAGGGTTTCCGCAGCGGTGAAATCAAGTATGTGAAAACCGACGAAACTGAAAAAGCAGTCACTCAAAGCAAGAAACTCTTTCCCGCCACTCCCCCCAAATACCAGACGACCTACGTGCTTCTGATGAAACTGGGCCTCACCGCCTGGGCCGCCGTGGTCTTTGGTGGTCTCATCGCTCCCGTGGTCAATATTTCAGCCTTTGTCTGGTGTCTGGTTTTCGGAGTCATCGCTCAAGAGCTGGGCTTTGTAGAGCAAAGACCCCTCAACCTTTCCGGATCCTTCGGCTTCTTGATCACCATCCTCATGGCCTTTGTATTTGCAGGCCTCAACAAAGCCACTCCCGCAATGCTCGCCCAGATCGCCCTGCCCCTGGTCGTGATCATTCTCCTTGGTGTGACGGGCATGGGAATCCTCTCCATGCTGTTGGGAAAATTCCTGGGCTATACCAAGGAAATGTCCTTCGCCGTCGCCCTTACCGCTCTCTACGGCTTCCCCCCCAACTACATTCTGACTGAAGAGGCCTCCAAGGCCCTGGCCGAGAATGAAGAGGAGAAGGACTTCCTGATGAGTGAAATGCTTCCAAAAATGCTGGTGGGTGGTTTCACCACCGTCACCATCGTTTCCGTCATCATCGCCGGCGTATTTGTCAATCTGCTCTAACCTGCCCCACCATATCAAAAGACCCCTTTGCAGTATTAGGGGTCTTTAGGAGTGAATTTAATGAAAACCAGACTAGAACGCATCCAGCAGGATCTTGAAAACCTGCAGCAGTTCAACGCCACCCCTGAAAAGGGGCTGACCCGGTTCTCCCTGACTGAGGAAGACCGGGGCGCAAGGGAATATCTTAGAGGTGAATTGAAAAAACTCGGTCTCGAGGTCTACGAGGATCCTGCCGGTTCCCTTTTTGGAAGACGGGAGGGGACAGAGGATCTCCCGGCCATCGTCATCGGATCCCATTTCGACTCGGTGAAAAACGGCGGCCATTTTGACGGTCCCGCCGGGGTGATCATGGCTCTCGAAATCATGAGGACCCTCAAGGACCAGGGGGTCAAAACCCGTTACCCCATTGAATTCATCGCCATGATTGAAGAGGAAGGCGGTCGGTTCGGCTCCGGTGTCTTCGGTTCCCGGGCCATGGCGGGCCTTGTGGACTACGACCAGCTCCTGCAACGCAAGGACGCCGACGGAGTTTCCATGGCTGAAGCCTTTGAAGCCTTCGGCTTCAACCCCAAAGAAATTGCCAAGGCCAGACGCACCAAGGACCAGGTCAAGGCCTTCATCGAGCTCCACATCGAGCAGGGTCCGATTCTTGAAAGCGGGCACAAGGATGTCGGCATCGTGGAATTCATCGTAGGCATCACCCAGCTCAAGGTGGTGGTCAGGGGTCGTCCGGATCATGCGGGCACCACCCCCATGGCCATGCGGGCGGATCCTCTGGTGGTCGCCTCCAAGGTGATTGCCCGGATTCCCGAATTTCCCGCAGCGGAAAACAACGGCAGCGTGGCCACCGTGGGCGTCCTCGAGGTGAAACCCGGCGCTTCCAACATCGTTCCTGAGTCCGTCACCCTGACCGTGGACATCCGGTCCAAGAACCAGGAGAGCATCGACAGGATCATTGAAAAAATCACCATAGCCCTTGACGAGGCCTCCAAGGACAGCAAGGTCAGCTATGAAACCGAAATTCTACTGGGCGTCAAGCCGGTTCCCATGGCGCCGGCCATCGTCGACATTCTCAAGGACAAGGCCCAGGCCCTGGGTTTCTCCTATGAGATGATGCTCAGCGGCGCGGGACACGACGCCATGATCATGGGGCTTTTCACCGATGTCGGCCTGATTTTCGTGCCGAGTCTCGACGGTCGAAGTCATTGTCCCGAAGAATGGACGGATTACGACCAGCTGCAGAAGGGCATCGAAGTCATTTACGAAACCATACTTCAACTAGGGGAGGCAGTACAATGAGTGTTAAAACACTGATGAAAGAAGTGGCTGGCTATGCGGTGGAAATGAGAAGACACTTCCACATGCATCCCGAGTCCAGCATGAAGGAATATGAAACCCAGAAACGGGTCATGGAAGAACTTGAAAAAATGGGCATTGAATGCTTCAAGGCCGGCGGCACGGGAGTCGTGGGCCTGATCAAGGGGTCGACTCCGGGTAAAACCATCGGTCTCAGAGCCGACATGGACGCCCTGGAGCTCCAGGAAGAAAGCGACGTCCCCTACAAATCGAAAAACGAGGGCATCATGCACGGCTGCGGTCACGACGGCCACACCGCCGGCCTTCTTTCCGCCGCAAAGATTCTTAAAACCATGGAGGGTGAAATCAAGGGCACCGTCAAGTTGCTTTTCCAACCGGGAGAAGAGACCGCCAAGGGGGCTCAGGCCCTGGTGGACGACGGCGTGGCGGATGACTGCGACGCCATCTTCGGCCTCCACCTGTGGAACGACCTCGAAGTCGGGAAAATTTCAGTGGAAGCCGGCGGTCGGATGGCTTCGGCGGGTATCTTCAATGTCAAGATCAAGGGCAAGGGCGGACACGGCTCCATGCCCAACCAGGGAGTGGATGCCGCCCTCGTCGGCGCCGCCACCCTCATGAACCTGCAATCCATCGTCAGTCGCGAGATCAGTCCCCTGGATCCCGCCGTCGTCTCCATCGGCATCTTCAATTCTGGCACCCGCTTCAACGTCCTTCCGGGAGAAGCCTACCTCGAAGGCACCACCCGCTGCTTCAGCATGGAGGTCAATGACGCCTTCGAAGAGCAGATCGACCGGGTGGTCCAGAACACCGCCAAGGCCTACCGGGCCGAGGCCGTCCTCGACTACTCCCAACTGGTCCTCCCCACCATCAACGATCCCGAACTGGCGAAAATCGCCCAGGATTCGGTGGTCGCCATTCTGGGACAAGAGGGCATCGCCCTCGTGCCCAAAACCACCGGCGGCGAGGATTTCAGCATATTCTCCACAAAGGCCCCCACCATGTTCGCCTTTGTCGGATCGAAAAACACGGCCAAACTCGACTACTACCCCCACCATCATCCCAAATTCGATATCGACGAGGATGCGCTTGAAAATGCCGCCGGGATATACGCCCAGTTCGCCCTCGACTATTTGAACCGGTGAGCCCCATGATTACTGAAGCCATCAAGGCCCAAAGACAGTACATCATTGATCTGAGAAGACATTTTCACGCCAATCCGGAGCCCAGCTTTGAAGAGTTTGAAACCTCCAGACGGGTCCAGGAAGAGCTCAGCGCCATGGGGATCCCCTTCGAGGTCATGGCGGGCACCGGTGTCGTGGGCACCATCCAGGGATCGAAACCCGGGAAAACCGTAGGGCTCAGGGCCGATATGGACGCCCTGATGGTCACGGAAGTCAACGAGGTCCCCTACAAGTCCCTGAGAGACGGCGTCATGCACGCCTGCGGCCACGACGGCCACACCGCCATGCTCCTGGGGGCCGCCAAGGTCCTCAAAGCCATGGAGGACACCCTGGAAGGCAGGGTGAAACTGATTTTCCAACCGGCGGAGGAACTGGTGGCCGGAGCCAAAAAAATGATCGAGGACGGCGCCCTCGAAGGCATTGACGGTCTGCTGGGCATCCACCTGTGGATGGGACTACCCACCGGCAAGATTTCCGCCGAAGCAGGCCCCAGGATGGCCTCGGGCGACTTCGTGGAATGTCTCATCGAAGGCCGGGGGGGCCACGGCTCCATGCCCAACCAGGGGGTGGACGCGGCCCTCATCGCGGCGGCCTTCATCATGAATGTCAACGCCCTGATGAGTCGGGAGATCAGCCCCCTGGAGCCTACTGTCCTCACCTTCGGAGAGGTCGCCTCAGGAACCCGGTTCAACGTCCTGGCCGCCAAGGCCAGGATCGCCGGTACGGCCAGGACCTTCAGTCCTGAAATCAGAGCCCGGCTTCCTGAAATCATCAACCGCTACGGCAGTTCCATCGCGGCCTCCTATCGGGGAGACTTCACCCTCGACTACCATCACGGAACCCCTCCCACCATCAACGATCCCCACATCAGTGAAATCGCCCTGAAATCCGTGGCGGAATTTTTAGGACCCGAGGGCGGTGTCCTTTTTGAAAAAACCACCGGCAGCGAAGACCTGGCCTATTATCTGGAGCGCATTCCGGGAGCCATCGCCTTTGTCGGCTGTCAGAACGAAGACAAGGGAATCATCCATCCCCATCACCATCCCCAATTCGATATCGATGAGGATGCCCTCGAACTCGGCGCAGAGCTTTACGCCCGATTCGCCGTCAATTTTCTCAAGTAAAAGAAAACCCCTGCTTTTCAAAAAAGCGGGGGTTTTTTCAGCTGCTGAAGCCTTCTTTTTTCTTGTAATGGCCGAGGACCCGGAAGTACCGTTTGTGATCGTTGATATCCCTCAGGGCCCTGGTCACATTCTCCGAGCCCAGCTTGCCTTCGATATCCACAAAGAAGAAGTACTGGCCAGGCTGGTGTTTGAGGGGCCTGGATTCGATTTTCATCATGTTGATCTCGTTCTTGGCCAGGATGGCCAGAATATTGTAGAGGGAGCCCGCCGTATGGGCGGTGGTGAACATCAGGCTGATCTTGTCGAAGGAGGCGTCCTCCTCCATCTCCCCCTTGATGACGATGAAGCGGGTGGTGTTGAGCTTGTTGTCGTTGATGTTGTCCTTGATGATCTGGAGACCGAAGATGTTCGCCGCCCTTTCACTGCCGATGGCGGCGATGGCGGGGTCTCCCGTATCCCTTACCAGGGCCACGCTGGTGGCGGTATTGAGATAACTCACCTTTTTCCAACCCGGGTAGTAGCTGAGGAAATGCTCGCACTGCTCGATGCCCTGGGGGTGGGAGTAGACCTCTTTGATGGTGTCCACCTTGGCGGATTCGAGGCCGATGAGGTGCTGGTTGACCTTGAGGTAATGCTCGCCGACAATGTAGAAGCTGTAGCGGTTCAAAAGATCATAGATCTCCTTCACCGCCCCGGTGGAGGAGTTTTCTATGGGGAGGACCCCGTAGGTGATCTCCTTGTTGGCCAGGGCGTGGAAAACTTCTTCAAAGGTCTCGTAGGATTTTTTCTCCATGGTCTCCCCGAAGTAATGGATGGCCATCTCCTCACTGAAGGACCCCCGGGTCCCCTGAAAACCGATGACGGCCTCTTCATTGAGGCTGCCCCGCTGGCGTTTGCGACTGAGGTCGAAAACCGCCTCCATCAAGGCCAGGATATCCTCCTGCTGGTCTTCTCTTTCAATGATTCCCAGAAGACGCCGCTTGATGTCCAGCTCACGGTCGGTATCCTTGACCCCCAGACGATGGTCCTTCTTGTACCGCGCCACCTCGTCCACCAGATCGATCCGCCGGCTTAGAAGTTTGACAAGCTCATCATCAATGCTGTCGATTTTCTTTCTGATTTCATGAATCACAATTGCCACCTCCTGGCGTAGTCGTGGTCGAGATAGAGTTCGAGTAGGCCGATGGCCAGCATGGCTTCAGCCACAGGCAGGGCTCTGAGGGCGATACAGGGGTCGTGGCGGCCTTCCACGGTAAGGGTGGTGTTCTCCCCGGTAGCCACGTTGATGGTCTTCTGGGGCTGTTTGATGGAGGAGGTGGCCTTGATGGCGAGGTTGACCACCACCGGCATGCCATTGGTGATGCCCCCGATGATGCCGCCGTTGTAGTTGGTGGGAATCCTCACCTCCCCCTCCTCGTAAAACATCTCGTCCTTGACCTCACTGCCTCTTCGGGAGGCGAAACCCTCTCCGAGACCGAAACTGACGCTTTTGACCGCGGGAATCGCATACATGAGATGGGCCAGCTGACTTTCACTTGAATTGAAGAAGGGTTCCCCGAGCCCGGCCGGCACTCCCAGGGCCCGGACTTGAAGTCCTCCCCCCACGGAATCGTTCTGGGCCATGGCCTCCTTGATGACCCGTTTCATGTCCTCCTCCGGTGTGAAACCCTCCCGGACCTTCTCTCCGATCCGGGTGACCTCCCCTTCGATGGTGATCCCCTTCATGGCGAGGAGCTGCCGGGCGATGGCCCCGGCAAAGACCACCGGCGCCGTCAACCGACCTGAAAAATGACCGCCCCCCCGGTAGTCGTTGTAGCCCAGGTATTTCACATGAGCCCCGTAATCCGCATGGGAGGGCCGCATGGTATCCCTGAGCCGGTCATAATCGCCGGAATGCTGGGAGGTGTTTTCAATGAGGGCCGTCAGTGGCGCTCCCGTGGTTTTCCCCTGGAAATAACCGGAAATGATCTTGAATTCATCCCCTTCCTTTCTAGGAGTGGTGTGGGGTGAGCTGCCGGGACGCCGGCGGTCCATTTCCTTTTTGAGGGCCTCGAGATCCAATCCGATTCCCGCCGGAAGATGGTGGATGGTGATGCCGATCATGGGCCCGTGGGACTCTCCGAAAAGCGAATAAACCAGATGTTTTCCCCATGTACTATTCAATGATGAGACCTCCTAAGGCTTTGAAATGGTCAAAAAAGTGGGGGTAGGATTTCTCGATGGCCTCGGCCCCGTGGATGGTCACCGCCTCGGTGCATCGGATGGAGGCGACGGCCATGCTCATGGCGATGCGGTGGTCCTTCCAGGAATCCACCTCCCCGCCCTTGAGATGTTCCTTGCCGTAAATGTCCAGACCATCGGGGTTTTCGATGACCTGGGCCCCCAGCTTGTTGAGTTCCTCGGCAATGGCCGTCAGCCGGTCCGATTCCTTGAGTCTCAGCCTAGAAGCGTTGACAATGCTTGTTTTTCCTTCACTGACGGCTGCCAGGACCGCAAGGACCGGCACCAGATCCGGACACTGGGAGGCGTCGATGACGGTCCCCTGGGTCAGGGATTTTTTCACCAGCACCCGGTCCTTTTCCACCGTCACCCTTCCCCCCATGGCCTTGGCGATATCGATGACGGCCCGGTCTCCCTGGCGGGTGTCTTCCCTGAGACCCTCCACCGTGATGTCTCCGCCGATCAGACCGGCCACGATCCAGAAGGCGGCCTGGGAATAGTCGCCCTCCACCTCGAAGTCGGCGCTTTTGTAGGCCTGGCCCCCGGGAATCCGGTATCTCTCGTGGTTGTCATTTTCCACGGTGATGCCGAAGGTCTCCAGAATCTCCAGGGTGATATCCACGTAGGGCTTGGACTCCAGGGGGGTGGTGACCAGGATTTCGGAATCCCCTGCCAGCAGGGGAAGAACAAAAAGGAGACCGCTGATGAACTGGGAGCTCACGTCCCCCGCGACCCTGTAGGTGCCGGGTGTCAGTTCCCCCTCTACGGAAAGGGGCAGCTGGTCATTGTAGACGTAGCGGATGTGCTTCTCGTCGAAAATATCGAAATAGGGGGTCATGGGCCGGGTCTTCAGTCGCCCTTCTCCGGTGAAGACCACCGGCTCCTCGACGACGCCCCCGAGGGGGACCAGAAACCTCAAGGTGGAACCGGATTCCTTGCAGTCGATCGGCCGGCCGGGATTGCGAAGCCGGCCTGAAGCGATGACCTCCGCCCAGGTGTCCCGCTTGTTGATCACGGCGCCGAAGCCTTCCATGGCATCGCAGGTCGCCATGATGTCATTGGCGTAGAGCAGGTTGGAGACCCTGGATCGGCCCTTGGAAAGGGCGGCCGCAATGATGGCCCGATGGCTGACGCTCTTTGACGGCGGTACCCTGAGACTTCCCTTCAGATGCTGGGGGTGGATTTTTACATTCATATCATTACCTCCTCATTGGCTTTGGTGATGTGAGGATTTCCAGGTGAAATCCTCGGTTTTCATCAGTTCCTGGGCTCTGACTTGATCCTCCTGGTTGTAAAAACCCAGTTTCAAGACCCCGGGGATATTCTCCCTGGCGTGGACGATCTCGATGTCCTTGATATTGATCCCGTTGTCGGCGAGGACCGTGGTCGCCTTGGCGATCATCCCGGGCTTGTCCTGGACATCGAGGAAGATTTCAAAGGCCTGCTCGATCCAGCCCATGAGATGCTTGGGAATCTTCTCCCGTTGATGCCGGGCCTTGTCGAACTCCCTGAGGATATAGGCCTCGTCACCGACATCGATGGCATCCTTCATGGCATTGAGCAGGCGGATGTAGTCCGTTATGCCCAGGAGGATTTCATCACGGTTGTTCATAAGGATGTCCTGCCAAAGCCGGGGATTGCTCGAGGCGATCCGGGTGGTGTCTCTGAATCCTCCCCCCACATAGTCGATGAGGGAGTTTTCTCCGAGCAGGGTCATGTTGACCATGGCCACGGCATTGATCTGGGGGATATGGGAGGTTCTCGAGACGATCCGGTCGTGCTCATCGGGAGCCATCAGCAGGGGCTTGGCCCCCAGGACCTCCACGAGATGCTTGATTTTACCGACCCCTTCCTCCCTGGTATCGGGAGTGATGAAGTAATAGGCGTTTTCAAAAAGATGGGTTTTGGCGGCGCTGAAACCCGACTTCTCCGACCCGATCATGGGATGCCCTCCCACAAAGGTCTGGCCTTCATTCAGGAAGGGTTCCACCAGGCGATGGGCCTTGCCCTTGACGCTCCCCACATCCGTCACGATGCCTTCGGGTGCCAGGTAGGCCGCCGCCTGGGCCATGACGGCTTCGTAACGGCCCACAGGCACCGCCAGAATAATCAGGTCACAGGGGTGGTAGCCGGTCCCGTCGATGATGCCGTCCTCAAGGGCCTGCTGCAGATGGTCCTTATGATGGTCCACCCCGTAAAGGCTTCCCTTGAAGCCCTTGGCCCTGAGGGCCCTGGCCATGGATCCTCCGATGAGACCCAATCCTACGATGGTGATGCGCTTGAAGTCACTGAACACTCTTCAACACCGCCCTTAAATGGACTGATGCATGCGGGTGACGGACTGTACAAGGTCTCTGAAGCGTTCAGGCTTGAGGGACTGCTGGCCGTCGGAAAGGGCCGTTTCCGGTTCATGGTGGACCTCCACCATGATGCCGTCTGAACCGATGGCCGCCGCCGCCCGGGACATGGGTTCCACCATGGACCATCGTCCGGTCCCGTGGGAGGGATCCACAAAAATGGGGAGATGGCTCAATTCCTTGATGGCGGTCACCACGGAAAGGTCCAGGGTGTTCCGGGTATAGGTCTCGAAGGTCCTGATTCCCCGCTCGCAGAGAATGATATTGTGATTGCCCTCGTTCATGATGTACTCCGCCGACATCAGCAGTTCTTCAATGGTGGCCGACAGTCCCCGCTTGAGGCAGATGGGCTTTTGACCGCGACCGGCCCTTTTGAGGAGGGCGAAATTCTGCATGTTCCTGGCGCCGATCTGGACGATATCGGTGTAGTGCTCCACCAGATCGTAGTCCTCGGTATTCATGACTTCCGTGATGATGGGAAGACCCGTCAGATCCCTGGCCTTGGCGAGAAGCTTGAGCCCCTCTTCACCCAGACCCTGGAAGCTGTAGGGAGAAGTCCTGGGTTTGAAGGCGCCGCCCCTGAGGATGTGGGCCCCGGATTCCTTCACGGACTTCGCCACCGTCATCAGCTGGTAGTCGCTTTCCACGGAGCAGGGTCCGGCGATGATGGTGAAATTGCCACCGCCGATTTTATGTCCCCTGACATCAATGACGGTGTCGGCGGGGTGGAAGGTTCGCGAGGCCAGTTTGAAGGGCTCCTCCACCTTGAGGACCTTTTCCACCACCCGATGGGCCTCCACCTGGGTGATGTCGATTTTCCGGGTATCTCCGATGAGGCCGAGGACGGTGTGCTCGCTGCTGCTGGCATCCATGACGGCGAGGCCATGGTCCTCGACCCATTGAATCATGGCTCGTTTTTCTTCCTCTGTAGCATTTCTTCTCAAAACAATAATCATTTTGTTTCCCTCCAATTTTTTGATTATTTGATGCGGCATCCTTCTACGCGATTCTGATAGTCTTCATAGTCCACTGGCCATGCCCCCTTATTTTACCCTGTCAATAAAAAAGAGTTTCTTCTTTAAGAAGAAACTCTCCAACTGACCTACAATATCGATTTTATTGCATCCTGGATTCAGAATTCACCTCTTGAAGAAGGTCCTGCCATGAAATTTTTCAACGCCAAATCGCCTGCGCTAAAGTAAAAGCCCAAGCTGAAAAAATAATAAAAATAAGTGGATTGCAGGTTTCTGCTCTGGATGACGTTGGCGTCGATCATGGATGATTCCTCCAATTGTGGTGATGTGACAATGATTGTTCTGATTATATCCTCAGGCCTTTGAATTGTCAATTTATTTGATTTGAAATTATCCGAATCTTCGAAAAAAAGTTAACTTTTGTCAACCTGCTCGATTTTGTTGAGGTCGAAGCCCTTGAATTCCGAAGAGATTTCCAGGATTTCCAGGGCGATCTGGAGCTTGAGCACATCGTGGTATTCCCGAAAATCGACGTCGAGAATCTCCTTGAGGCGGTTGATCCGGTAGGTCAGGGTATTGGGATGGATATGAAGCCGGTCTCTGCAAAGAGCGAAATCCTTGCCGGTCTTGAGATACATCTTCAAGGTGTCGAAGAGGTCCTTTCTCGAGGCGTTGTGGTAGTCGATCAAGGGACCGAGGGTTTTGAGGACGAAGCCTTCGAGATCCTCGAGGCTGTTTTTCATCAAGAATTTCTTGATTTCGAGATCCTCGTAGAAATTGTAGCTGAGTCTGCCCTTGTTCCAGAGGTCCATGTTGAAGACCTGCAGGGTGTTCTCGTAGATATTTTTGAATTCAGCCTGGGTCTTGATGACCTCGCTGACCACCACCCGGCAGGCATAGTCGATCTTCAACTGGGACAGGATATACCGGCTCTTCTCGAAAATCCGGTGAATCAGATCCACCAGATAGGCGCGGTCGTGTTCCGCCTTCATCTCGTAGATGGTGATCAGGTCGTTGTTCTTGAGGATGGTGAAACTCCCCGGGAGTCTCTCCGTCATCAGCCGGTTGACTTCCTGGTAAAGAAATTTGAGATACTTCCCCCTGGTGGATTCCAGGGTGTCCTCTGAATACTGGGTCACTATCATCTGATGGGACCGGTTGAAGTCGTAGTTGAATTTATGGGCGAATTTCTTGAGAAAATCCTCTGATTTCTCCAGCAGGAGGTTGTCGAGGAAATCCCCCTTCAGAGACTGCTCCATGATGGCGATTTCATTGTTCTTGAGCATTTCAAGGGCAACGATGGTGGAGCAGTTGTTGATGGTCACCTTCTCGAGTTCGTTGTATCTCGGGGTGTTGGAGATGATGCCCACCCAGCCGAGAACCTCCTTGTTGACCCGGATCGGGTTGAGGAAAATCCACAGGGAGGGCTTGGTGGAATAATAGATCACCTCCGTGTTCCGGTCCAGCCTGGGGGTGAAATGGGCCTTTTCCTTGTTGAGTTCTTCGATGGTGAAGGCCCTGAGGGCATGGTTGGAAATGCTCAGGAGCGGATCCATGATGAAGACCCCGGAGCCTAGAATCTGGGAGACTTCCTCCACCACGTCCTGGATGGTGGAGCCGTTGAGGACCATTTCTGTGAACTTGTTATGCAGGAAGGTGGAGTATTCGTAGCGGTTCTTTTCCTCCTCGATCATTTCGGAATAGATGGTGAGATTCTTCTGGTTCTCCAGAATCTTTTCATAATTCCTGGCATTGACGATGGCGGTGGTGGCATGCTGGGATATCCACTCGGCCAGGTAGATGTCGTCCTTGTTCAGGGGGGCCTTCCCCTGGTAGTTGTCGATGACGAAGACCCCGATGGCTTCCTCCTGGAACATCAAGGGCACGCTGATACTGCTCTGTATGGTCTCCATCCCCCGGGGGATGGTGGTTTCAAGCTCGCCGTACTTGTCCGAGTCCATGGTGCCCATGGCCGCCATCATCTCTTCCTTGTTGGTGAGATGGAGGGTCTCTTTCTTCTGGAAGGCGATGCCCGTGATGGATTCCCCCGGCCTCAGACTCATGGCGATTCCGCCGAATCCGATGGAGGTGGTGAGGTCGAGCATGCCGGTGGCTTCATTGTGGAGAAAGATGACGCCGATATCCGCCCTGGGCATCAGACTCAGGGTGACCTCCATGATGGAATTCAGGATGGTCTGGATGTCGTTGGTGGAATTGATGAGCTTGGTCAATTCCAGGATTTTTTCCAGTTCCCTGACACTTCTTCTGATGTTTTCCACGCTGGCACCTCCCGTCAATGGCTTCGTTTTTTCTCATTATACCTGTTTTTGAGCCGCTGAGGAATCCATTTGACAAACAAGCGAAATTTCCCACCCCCAAGCGGACTGCTGAAGCACCGGTCCCAGTGGCAGGACAGGGAGCTCTTGAATGCGCCCCCCGGCCCTGTACTTTGAGGACGGTGCGACCCTTCAGGCCTGGGGAAACTCGTCCCGTCAGGGATATCCCCCAGGAAGCCCCCCTTCTACAAGTGGGGGAGGTTCACAAAAATCCCCCCTTTCCGTCGAAAGAGGGGATCATTTTGCTTGGGCTCAAGAGCACCTACTTTTCGAAAACGCCGCCGGTGTTGGCGCTGGTCACCAGCTTGGCATAACGGGCGAGATAGGTGCCCGGCTCGGCCTTTGAAGGCGGCTGGACCCAGTTCTTTTCTCTTTGCCTGAGGACCTCCTCGGAAACCTTGAGACTGAGTCCCCTGGCGGGAATATCAATGGCGATGAGGTCCCCCTCCTCGATGAGGGCGATGGGGCCTCCCATCATGGCTTCAGGGGAAATGTGGCCGATACAGGGACCCCTCGTGCCGCCGCTGAAACGCCCATCGGTGATGAGGGCGACGGATTTTTCCAGTCCCATGCCGCTGATGGCCGCCGTGGGATTGAGCATCTCCCGCATTCCGGGACCGCCCTTGGGCCCCTCATAGCGGATCACCACCACATCCCCGGCCTTGATCCTGTTCTTGATGATGGCTTCATAGGCCTCTTCCTCGGAATCAAAAACCCGGGCCGGTCCTTCGTGGACCATCATTTCACTCGAAACCGCCGCCTGCTTGACCACGGAGCCCAGGGGGGCCAGATTGCCCTTGAGGACGGCGATGCCCCCCTCGGTGGAGTAGGGGTCCTTGACGGTGCGGATCACCTTGGGATTTCTGATTCGGGCATTTTCCACCGTTTCCTTGAGGGTCTTCCCGGTGATGGTTAGGGTTTCAGGGTATAAAAAACCCTTGTCCATCAGTTCCTTGAGGACGGCTGAAATCCCCCCCGCCTGGTCGAGGTCCTGCATGCTGTGAAAACCGGAGGGACTGATTTTGGTCAGATTGGGTACCTGCTTGCTGATGACGTCGAAGTCATCCAGACTCAGGGGGACCCGGGCTTCGTCGGCGATGGCCAGCAGATGCAGGGCGGTATTGGTGGAGCCGCCGATGGCCATGTCCAGGGTCACCGCATTCAAAAAAGCCTCCCTGGTCATGATGTCCCTGGCGGTGATGTTCTTTTCCACCAGCGCGACGATGGCCATGCCGGCCCGCTTGGCCAGTTGCTTTCGCCTGCCATAGGGCGCCGGAACGGTGCCGTTGCCCGGAAGGGTGAGGCCCAGGGCCTCGGCCAGGGAATTCATGGTGTTGGCGGTGAAAAGTCCGGAACAGCTCCCGCAGGTGGGGCAGCTGTTCTGCTCGATTTCAAAAAGCTCTTCCTCGGTGATTTTCCCGGCCTGAAGCTTTCCGACGCCTTCATAGGCCCCGCTGATCAGGTCGATGGTCTCCCCCTGGTTCTCTCCCGGCAGCATGGGACCGCCGCCGATGTAGACGGCGGGGAGATTGAGCCTGGCCGCCCCCATAAGCATCCCTGGAACGATCTTGTCACAGTTGCCGATGAGGACCATGCCGTCGAACTTGTGGCCCATCATCACCGCCTCGATGGAGTCGGCGATGAGTTCCCTCGAAGCCAGGGGATATTTCATACCGCTGTGGTTCATGGCGATGCCGTCGCAAATGCCGATGGCGGGAAATTCCAGGGGAACGCCCCCTGCGGCACTGACTCCCAGTTTGACCTGTCTGGCGATATCATCCAGGTGGAAGTGCCCCGGAATGATTTCATTCTGGGCATTGACCACGGCGATCAGGGGTTTGTCAAAATCCTCGGGCAGATAGCCCATGGCATACAAGAGGGACCGGTGTCCCGCTCTCGCCACCCCCTTGGTCACTTCATGACTCCTCAGTTTTCTCATAGCGCCCTCCTCCTTCATACCAGCCTCTCCAAAACGGCATCAGTCATTTCCTCGGTGGTGACGGTCCTTCCCAGACCCTTGAGATCCGGGGTCCGGTAGCCGTCGTCCAGGGCCTTTTCCACGGCCCCTTCCACCGCCAGGGCTTCCTCTTCCAGATCAAAGGAATATCTGAGCATGAGGGCCGTGGAAAGGATGGTGCCCAGGGGATTGGCCTTGTGCTCTCCCGCAATGTCCGGTGCCGACCCGTGGATGGGTTCATAAAGACCCAGACGGCCTTCTCCAAGGCTGGCCGAGGGCAGCATGCCGATGCTACCCGTCAACATGCTGGCTTCGTCGGAGAGGATGTCCCCGAAGAGATTGGCGGTGACGATGGTGTCGAACTGATGGGGGTCTCTCACCAGCTGCATGGCGGCATTGTCCACCAGCTGGTGGTTGAGGGTGACTTCAGGATACTCCCCGGCCACCTCGAGAACCACCTCCCGCCACAGTCTCGAACTTTCAAGCACATTCATCTTGTCCACATTGGTGAGATGTCCGCCTCTTTTTTTGGCCACTTCAAAGGCCAGTCTGGCGATCCGGCGGACCTCGGCTTCTGAATACCGCATGGTATCATAGGCACCTGCTTCATCCCGGCCCCTTTTGCCGAAATAGAGCCCCCCGGTGAGTTCCCGGATCACCACGATGTCCAGGGAATCCCCCATGATCTCCGGCTTCAGGGGGCTGGCCTCCTTCAAGGCCTTGAAGACCTTGGCCGGTCGGATATTGCCGAAGAGTCCAAGACCCTGCCTGATCTGGAGCAGACCCTTCTCAGGCCGCAGATGGCCCGGCAGCTGGTCCCATTTCGGACCTCCGACAGCCCCCAGAAGGACCGCGTCGGAATTCTGACAGACCTCCAGAGTCGAAGCCGGCAGGGGCACTCCGGTTTCATCGATGGCCCTGCCTCCGGCCAGGACATAGTTGAATTCAAAGTGATGGCCGTAGCGCTCCCCGACCCTTTCAAGGACCGCCACCGCCGCCCGGGTCACCTCCGGGCCGATACCGTCACCTTCAATGACTGCAATATTGAATTTCATAATCATTTCCCCTCCCATGTCTTGATATAGGCCATCAGTCCGCCGGCCTCGATAAGGGCCTGCATGAACTCCGGGAAGGGATGGGTCTGGTAGACCTCTCCCTTGGTGAGGTTGGTGATGGTGCCCTGGGTGAGATCCACCCTGATCCGGTCCTCGGCCTCGATGCCTTCATAGGCCTCGGGACATTCCATGATGGGCAGGCCGATGTTGATGGCGTTGCGATAGAAGATTCTGGCAAAACTTCTGGCAATCACCACGGCGACGCCTGATTCCTTGATGGCGATGGGGGCGTGCTCCCTGGAGGAGCCGGAGCCGAAATTGCTGCCGGCGAGGATATAGTCTCCGGGAGCGACTTCCCGGGCAAAGCTCTCGTCGAGGTCTTCCATGCAATGGGAGGCCAGTTCCTTGTGGTCCGTGGTATTGAGGTACCGGGCCGGGATGATGACGTCCGTATCCACGTTATCCCCGTATTTGAACACTCTTCCTGCTTTATTCATGACTTCCTCCCATGATTTTTCTAGGATCTGCGATCACCCCGGCCAGGGCCGTGGCCGCAGCCACTTCGGGACTCGCCAGATAAACCTCCGACTCAGGATGACCCATGCGTCCCACGAAGTTCCGGTTGGTGGTGGCCAGGGCTCTTTCACCCTTGGCCAGGACACCCATGTGACCCCCGAGGCAAGGACCGCAGGTGGGGGTGGACACCACGGCGCCGGCTTCAATGAAGATTTCAAGCAGGCCTTCCTTCATGGCATCGAGGTAGATTTTCTGGGTCGCCGGGAAGACGATGAGTCGAAGACCCCTGGCGATCTTCCTGCCCTTGAGGATCCGGGCGGCGGCCCTCAGATCACCGAGTCTGCCGTTGGTGCAGCTGCCGATGACCACCTGGTCGATGGCGATTTCCCCGAATTCACCGAAGACCCTGCCCTTGTCAGGCAGGTGGGGAAAGGCGATGGTGGGTTCAATGTCATCCAGAACGATTTCATGGACCGCCTCATAGAGGGCGTCCCCGTCCGCTTCGTAGACCTTTCCGGCCCTGCTGCCGTGATCCCGGATATACGCCCTGGTGAGTCCGTCCACGGGAAAGATGCCGTTTTTCGCTCCGGCTTCAATGGCCATGTTGGCGATGGTGAAGCGGTCGTCCATGGACAGGTTGCCGATGCCTTCCCCGGTGAATTCCATGGACTGGTACCTGGCCCCCTCCACGCCGATCAGCTTGATGATATGGAGGATGACATCCTTGCCGCTGACGAAATCCTTCAAGCGCCCCGTCAGATTGAAGCGAAGCGCCGAGGGAACCCTGAACCAGCATTTTCCCGTAACCATCCCCGCCGCCATGTCCGTGGAGCCGATGCCCGTGGAAAAGGCCCCCAGGGCGCCGTAGGTGCAGGTATGGGAATCCGCGCCGATCACCACGTCTCCCGCCACCACCAGTCCCTTTTCCGGCAGCAGGGCATGCTCGATGCCCATTTCTCCCAGTTCGAAGTAGTTGGTGATGGCTTGTTGCCTGGCAAAATTTCTCAGTTTCAGGCTGTTTTCAGCCGCTTTGATATCCTTGTTGGGGGTGAAATGGTCCGGGACCAGGGCGATTTTATCCCGGTCGAAAACTTCCTTGTGGCGGGTCTTTTCAAAGGCCTCGATGGCCACCGGCGCCGTGATGTCATTGCCCAGGACCATGTCGAGGTCCGCCCAGATCAACTGCCCCGCCGTCACTGCTTCCAGGCCGGCGTGGGCGGCCAGGATTTTCTGCGTCATCGTCATTCCCATTATCCTATCTCCTTCAGCAAATTGTATTCTATGGAATCCACCAGGGCCTTGAGGCTGGCCTCCATGATATTGGTGGAAACCCCGACGGTGCCCCAGGTCTCCTCCCCGTTGGTGGACTCGATCAGCACCCGCACCTTTGCGGCCGTGGTGTTGTCGCCGTCAAGGACTCTCACCTTGTAGTCCTTGAGCTTCATCCGGTCCAGACAGGGGTAGAATTTGAGCAGGGCCTTTCTCAGGGCCAGGTCCATGGCGTTGACGGGACCGTTGCCCTGGGCGGCGGTGATTTCCTCCTGGCCCTTGACCCTGATCTTGATGATGCTGGAGGCACTGAGGGCCGCGGTGGTGCTTTCATCGATGGTCTTGAAGTATTCGATCTCAAAGGCGGGATCGTGAAGTCCGAGGAACTTTCTGATCACCAGCTCAAAGGAGCTTTCCGCCCCTTCAAACTGATAGCCCTCCTTCTCAAGGGCCTTCAATTTTTCCAGGATCTTCCCGGAGGTTTCCGAATTTCTCTCAAGGGAGGGATCCACCCGCTGGATGATGGAAAAAATGGAGGTTTTTCCTGACATTTCACTCATCAGGTAGCGGCGCCTGTTCCCCACCTCCTCCGGGGGGATGTGCTCAAAGCTGCGGGCCACCTTGGCCACCCCGTCGATGTGCATCCCCCCCTTGTGGGAGAAGGCGGACCTTCCCACATAGGGCAGCTGGTTGGCCAAGGGGATGTTGGCGATGTTGTTGATTTCCCTGGCCCCGTGGGTCAGGTTTTTCAGCTGGTCTTCCTCAAGGACTTCATGCCCCCGTTTCAACTGGAGACCGGGGATGACGGCGGAGAGGTTGGCATTGCCGCAGCGTTCCCCGAAGCCGGTGAAGGTCCCCTGGACGTGGGTCACTCCCTCGTCGACGGCAAGGAGGGAATTGGCCACGGCAAGGCCCATGTCGTCATGGACGTGGATTCCCAGTTCCGTGGCGGTGGTTTTTTTTACCTCAGCGACGATTCTCTGAAGGTCCGTGGGATAGGTGCCGCCGTTGGTGTCACAGAGGACCAGGACGTCGGCCCCGGCCCCGGAAGCCGCCGCCAGGGTCCTCAGGGCATAGGCCGGATTGGCCTGGTAGCCGTCGAAAAAGTGCTCCGCATCGAAGACCACTTCCTTGCCCTTGTCCTTGAAAAAAGCCACGGTATCCCCGATCATTTCGAGGTTTTCCTCAAGGGTCGTCCTGAGAATCTTCTCCACATGAAGGTCCCAGGATTTCCCGAAGATGCAGACCACCCCGGTTCCGGCCTCGAGGAGGGCCAGGACGTTGTCATCCCGGGATACCTCGATTCCCTTGCGTCTCGTGCTCCCGAAGGCCACGAGCCTGGCATTCTTGAGAGGCTTCTTTCGGACTTCCTCGAAAAAAAGCCGGTCCTTTTCGTTGGAACCCGGATTGCCGGATTCGATGTAGTGGATGCCGAGATTGTCGAGCACTTCGACAATCTTGAGTTTATCGGTGACGGAGAAGGAAATCCCCTCTCCCTGGGCTCCATCCCTCAGGGTGGAGTCGAATATCTTTATTTTCATAAGAACAAGCTCCTACTCTCTTTTTTTCGGCGCCCATCCTGAATCGATTCTGGCATCAATTCTCTCTGGTTCGGTCCAGAATCCGGTTCATGGCGTCAATATAGGCCAGGATACTGGATTCCAGGACATCGGTACTCAGACCGTGTCCCTTGTATTTCTTGTCTTCAAAGACCACGGTGACCATGGCCTCGCCCTGGGCATCCATGCCCTCGGTGACGGCGTCAAGCTTGTATTCTCTCAGGACTCCGTTGACGCCCACGATTTTCTTGATGGCGTTGTAGGCGGCATCCACCGGACCGTCTCCGATGGCCACTTCTTCGATGGTGTCTCCCTTGGATTCCAGGGAAATGGTGGCGGTGGAGGTCATCCCTGTTCCCGTGTTGATGGTAAAGGATTTCAGGGCGTAAATCTGTGGAATCTTCACCGATTCCTCCATGGCGATGGCGATGAGATCGCGGTCGTAGATGTTCTTTTTCTTGTCCGCCAGCTCCTTGAATTTCTCGAAGGCATCCTTGAGTTTGTCGGGTTCCAGGCTGTAGCCCAGCTCTTCGAGGCGGTTCACAAAGCTGTGACGTCCGGAATGCTTGCCGAGGACCAGCTTGTTGGACTTGATCCCGATGGCCTCCGGCGACATGATCTCGTAGGTGGATTTATGGGCGAGGACCCCGTGTTGATGGATCCCTGATTCGTGGGCGAAGGCGTTGGCTCCGACGATGGCCTTGTTGGGCTGGACCGGCACACCGGTGATGGAGGTCAGCAGCTGGGAGGTCTTGGCGATCTCCCGGGTGTTGATGCCGGTCTCGAAACCGTAGAAGTCCCTTCGGGTTTCAAGGGCCATCACGATTTCCTCCAGGGCCGCATTGCCGGCTCGTTCGCCGATGCCATTGACCGTGCATTCCACCTGGCGGGCGCCGGCCTTGAAGGCGGAGAGGCTGTTGGAAACCGCAAGCCCCAGATCATTGTGGCAATGGACGCTGATGACGGCCTGGTCGATATTGCTGACGTTTTCTTTCAGATAGTTGATGATCCGGGCATATTCCTCCGGGGTGGTGTAGCCCACCGTATCGGGAATGTTGACCACCGTGGCCCCGGCTTCGATGACGCCTTCAATGACCCTGGCCAGGAAGGGCAGGTCGGTTCTGGAGGCGTCCTCGGCGGAAAATTCCACATCCTCCGTGAGGGATTTGGCGAATCCGACCGTAGCCACCGCCTTCTGGTAAACCTCCTCAGGAGTCATTTTCAATTTGTACGCCATATGGAGGGGGGAGGTGGCGATGAAGGTATGGATTCTGGGATGTCTGGCCCCCTTGACGGCATCGTAGGTCCTCTGGATATCGGATTCCAAGGCTCTTGAAAGCCCTGCCACCACGGCGTTCTGAACCACGCCGGCAATGGCCTGCACGGCTTCAAAGTCGCCCTTCGAAGCCGCCGGAAAGCCGGCTTCGATGATGTCCACACCGAGCTTCTCGAGTTGTTTTGCCAACAATAACTTTTCCTTCAAATTCATGGTGTTGCCCGGAGATTGTTCTCCGTCTCTCAAGGTCGTGTCAAAAAAGTAAATATGGTTGTCCACGGCAAATCCTCCTTAGTAAAAAACCTTTAAATGCTGGCCATTTAAAGATCGGGGAAATCATTCGGTCTTTAACGGGACCAGCGGACCTTCCTTGGGCGTAGAAGGCCACATGGAATCAGGGCCGGATCTGTGATACGGTCTCTCTCCCATATATATTGCAACTAGCATAATCAAGTCTTGTTAAAAAGTCAACAGTTATCCTGAGAATAGTCAGAAAATTTTAAGTATTAAAATTATTTTTTTTTAGTTATCTCTTGACAGGAGTCAGGTCCGTGGATATAATTGCAACAATATAACTTTTCTTGACAACTTCATTCACAAATGTGATGACGGAGCCCAGGAGCTTGTCCCTTTTTCCAGAGAGCCGGTGGTTGGTGAAAACCGGCAGAAGAACAACCTCCCCTTATCCCTCCTGAACAGCGGACTGAACTTATTCGAGTAAGTCTGAGCCGGGTGCCTGCCGTTAAAGGGCTAGAATTGTCTGATTCGAAACAAGGTGATTTATCACGAAGTAGGATGGTACCATGAAGCGATGCTTTCATTCCTATACCCGCAGGGGTATTGGGTTGAGGGTATTTTTTTTTACCAGAATTGAAGGGAGGTCATTATGGGCAGAGTACTGAGCATCAAATCAAGAGGCGGATTTGATCATTTCATCAAAATCAGTGCCACTCTGAAAAGACGGCGCATCGAGGTCGAAAAGATCTTTATGGAGCATCTGCCCCAGGAAAATTTCCTGGTGGAGGTCACCCTGGGTGACTCGGCAAAGAATGTGAAACAGATCATGGGATTCATGAACAAGCTGGAAGATGTCTACGAAATCAAAGAAAAAATGGAGGAATAAAAAATGGCTAGAATGTACTATGAGAAGGACGCGGATTTGGAAGTATTCAGAGGCAAGAAGGTCGCCGTGGTGGGCTACGGCTCACAGGGACACGCCCACGCATCCAACCTGAAGGAAAGCGGCGTCGATGTCGTGGTAGGGCTTTACGAGGGTTCCCGATCCTGGGAGGTCGCCCAGAAAAACGGCTTTGAGGTGAAAACCGTCGCCGAGGCCGCCAGGGAAAGCGACGTGGTCATGATCCTGGTCCCCGACACCAAGCAGAAAGAGGTTTACGAAGGTGCCATTGAAGCCAATCTCGAGGCCGGCAATGCCATCGCCTTCGCCCACGGCTTCAACATCCGCTTCGAGCAGATCACACCTCCGGACAACGTGGACGTCTTCATGGTGGCCCCCAAGGGCCCCGGTCATCTGGTCAGAAGAGTCTACCAGGACGGCAAGGGGGTTCCGGCCCTATTCGCGGTCCATCAGGATTATACCGGCCATGCCCAGGAACTGGCCCTGGCCTACGCCAAGGGCATCGGCGCCACCAAGGCCGGAGTCATTGAAACCACCTTCACAGAGGAAACCGAAACCGACTTGTTCGGCGAGCAGGCCGTTCTCTGCGGCGGCGTCACCGAGCTCATCAAGGCCGGCTGGGAAACCCTGGTGGATGCCGGCTATCAGAAGGAAGTCGCCTACTTCGAATGTCTCCACGAGATGAAACTCATCGTCGATCTCCTCTACGAGGGCGGCTTTGAAAACATGCGCTATTCCATCAGCGATACCGCCGAATACGGCGACTACATGGTGGGCAAACGGATCATCAACGAAAACACCCGCAAGGAGATGAAGCAGGTCCTCACCGAAATCCAAAACGGCAAATTCGCCCAGGACTGGATCGATGAAAACAAGCAGGGCCTGCCCAACTTCAAAAAAATCAAGGAAGCCGAACTCAATCACGACCTGGTTGAAGTGGGCAAGAATCTCAGAAGCATGATGTCTTGGATTGATTAATCCCTCGACAGTCTAGGAGGTTATGACGTGCGTACCGGATCAGAAATCATTTTAGATACCCTTTTGAAAAACCAGGTCACCAAAATCTTCGGTTACCCTGGAGGCGCCATCATGCCGGTTTATGATGCCCTCCTGGATTACACCGGCCGCATCACCCACTACCGCTTCGCCCATGAGCAGGGAGCCGTCCACGCCACCGACGGCTTCGCCCGTGCCACGGGCCAGGTGGGGGTCTGTTTCGTCACCAGCGGCCCCGGAGCCACCAACACCATCACGGGACTGGCCACCGCCTACATGGACTCCGTTCCCATCGTGGTTTTCAGCGGTCAGGTTCCCATGGCCATGCTGGGCAAGGACTCCTTCCAGGAAATCGATATCACTTCGATTTCGGAGCCCATTACCAAAAAAACCTATCTGGTGGATGATGTGGACAAGATGGCGGCGGTGGTCCAGGAGGCCATCGACGTGGCCAGAAGTGGAAGACCCGGGCCGGTTCTGGTGGACCTGCCCAAGGACATCCTTCTGGCCACCACGGACCAGGAGGACGCCGACCCGGCAGCCTCTTCCCCGGGCGACCCCGCCAGAGCCCTGGACACCGAAAAACTCGGGGAGATTCTCCTTCGCCTGTCCCAGGCCGAAAGGCCTCTGATTTATGCCGGTGGCGGCGTCAAACGCTCCAACACCTCAACCCTCCTCAAGGCCCTGGCCATCAAGGGGAATATTCCCGTGGTGAACACCCTCATGGGCCTCGGCACCTTCCCCATGAACCATGCCCTGTCCCTGGGCCTTTCCGGCATGCACGGCCATCCCGAAGTGAATGAAGCCGTCAGCCACACCGACCTGCTTCTGGTCATCGGCGCCCGCTTCAGCGACCGGGCCATCGGCCTTTCGGAAACCTTTGCCCGGGATGCCTATATCGTCCAGCTCGACATCGATGAAACGGAATTCTCCAAAAACATCCACTGCGATCTCTACCTGGACGGAGACCTGAGCAGCAACCTTGCCTACCTGGTGGACCGCCTTGAAGTGAAGAAGCACACCCAGTGGCTCGACTGGATCCAGAGCAAAAAATACGCCCCGGCGGACCAGGCCCTCTACTGCCCGGAGAATATCATCAAGACCGCCCGCAGAGCCTATCCCGACGAGACGATTCTCGTGACGGATACAGGCCAGCACCAGATGTGGGCCGCCCAGCACTGGTGGGTGAGCCACCCCAGGGGGATGCTGACCTCCGGCGGCCTCGGCACCATGGGCTACGGACTCGGAGCCGCCATCGGAGCCTGTATCGGCAACCCCGACACACCGGTGGTCCTGATTTCAGGGGACGGTTCCTTCAGAATGAACGCCAACGAGCTGCTGACGGTGGCAGGCTACGACCTCAACCTCACCATCCTGATGATGAACAACGAATCCCTGGGCATGGTCCGTCAATGGCAGAAACTCTTCAACAACCGGCGGTATTCCGAAACCAACAACCAGAGCGGTCTGGACTACCTCAAGCTCGCCGAGGCCTACGGCGTCAAGGGGGTCAGGGTGGACAGCCTGCCGGACCTGAAGGCGGCCCTCGAAGCCAGCCGAAGGGACCGGGGCGCCCACTTCATCGAGGTCCGCATCGATCCCGACGAGGACGTCTACCCCTTCGTTCCTCCGGGAAAATCCATCGCAGAGTACCTGGTCAAATGATGTTTTCGGATTGTTTATGTTGACATTCCCTTTGAGCCTGTTATAATAATTTTCAAATACCAATTGAATAGCACGACTTATCAAGAGCGATTGAGGGACTGGCCCGATGACATCCAGCAACCTGCCTGCCGGCGTGGTGCTAAATCCAGCGGTGTAAACCGAAAGATGAGCAAATTTTAAAATTAACTCTACCTTCGGGTAGGGTTTTTTATTTTTTCAAGGAGGTCAAATCATGACAAGATCAAGAACCGTCGAAGCCATCAACGAAAAAATCAAACAGGGGAATGTCGTGGTGATGACCGCGGAAGAAGTCATCCAGCTCCTGCGGGAGGAGGGTCCCGAAGCCGCCTTCGAAAAGGTGGACGTGGTGACCACCGCCACCTTCGGCCCCATGTGCTCCACGGGAGCCTTCCTGAATTTCGGCCACTCCGACCCCCCCATCCGCCTGGAGGAGATCACCCTCAACGACGTGCCCGCCTCGGGGGGACTGGCCGCCGTGGATACCTATATCGGCGCCACGGACGTCTCCAGAACCCGTCCCGAGGACTATGGCGGCGCCCACGTCATCTGCGACCTCATCGAAGGCAAAAAGGTCACCCTCAAGGGTTCCGGCAAGGGCACCGACTGCTACCCCAGGACCCAGGTGACCCGGGAAGTGGCTCTAGAGGATCTCAACGAAGCCTTCATGTTCAATCCCAGAAATTCCTACCAGAACTACGCCGCCGCCATCAATCTTTCTGACAGACCCATCCACACCTACATGGGGACCCTCCTGCCCAAGGGGACCCATGTCAACTACGCCACTACGGGACAGCTCAGCCCCCTCTTCAACGATCCCTACCTGAAAACCATCGGCATCGGCACCCGGATTTTCCTGGGCGGGGCCCAGGGCTATATCGCCTTTCAAGGGACCCAGTTCAAGACCGATGTGCCCCGCTATGAAAACGGCATTCCAAAGACTCCCGCCGCCACCCTCTCGGTGATCGGCCAGCTCAGGGAAATGGATACCGAATACATTTCACCGGTGGTCTTCAAGGGCTACGGGGTCAGCATGAACGTCGGCATCGGCATCCCCATCCCCGTCCTCAGTCCCGAGGTGCTGGCCTTTTGCGGCATCAGTGACGATGAAATCAAAACCAACATCATCGACTATTCCGTCCCGAAACGGTCCAAGCCGGTGGTGGCCACGGTATCCTACGCCGAGCTCAGAAGCGGCGGGGTGACCATCGATGGGAAAAAAGTGAAGACCGCCCCCCTCAGCAGCCTCCGGAAGGCGAGAAAAATCGCCCAGGTCCTCAAGGACCAGATCCGGAATGGAGAATTCTTCCTCACCGAGCCCGTCGCTCATTTTTCCCTCGACAGCAGGGTCAAAACCATGGTGAAAGGAGATGATGAAGCGTGAAGACCAAAATCATGCTCACCTTCGATTCGGAATACACCGCCAAGCCCCTCACCTACCGCCTCATCAAGGAGTACAATCTCGTCATCAACATTCTCAAGGCGGATATCGGTTACAACAATATCGGCCATATCCTCTACGAAATCGAGGGGGATGAGGCCATGATCAAAAAAACCCTCACCGACCTCAATGAGCCCGGCATCCACCTGGAAATGGTGGAGGCCATCATCGCCGTCGACCGGAGCCGCTGCACCGACTGCGGCCTGTGCACCGCCGTCTGCTTCCCGGATGCCCTGGCCGTCACCGGTCCGGACTGGGAACTGACCTACAATTCGGACAAGTGTACCGGATGCGACCTCTGCCTGCCGGTCTGTCCCTCAAAGGCCATTTCAAAGGCCTCCCTCCTTTAAAGGCGGTGATCCCGTGTATCAGGAAAGAAGCTACCGCAGGGAGGTTACCGGCGACCTGAAAAGTCAGCCTCTCAAAATCGAAGAATCCGATCTGATGATCTACTACAGCGGGTCCCTGGGGGATGCCGCCGCCCGATTGAAGCAGCTTCGCCGGGTGATGACGGACCACATCGAAAATGAACCTTCTTTTCTTCACAGTCTGACACCCCTGGAACCCCTTGAAGCCGAAGATCCACTGATCAGTCACATGAAGCAGGCCGGCGGGGCCCTCGGAGTGGGCCCCATGGCCAGTGTCGCCGGCGCCGTGGCCCACTATCTGGGGGAAGCCCTGAGCCCCCTCAATGACGAACTCATCATTGAAAACGGAGGAGACCTCTATCTCAAGTCTTCGGTACCCCGAAACATCAGGGTCCATACCGCCTCCAGCGCCTTTCCCAGAGACCTCGTCATCACCATCCCCCCCCAGATCACCCCCCTGGGCATCTGCACCTCCTCCGGAACCCTGGGTCATTCCCTGAGCTTCGGGAAAGCCGATGCCGTGGTGGTGCTGAGCCGGGATCCCCTCCTGGCCGATGCCGCCGCCACCGCCCTGGGCAACATGGTCAAGTCCCCCCGGGACATTCCCGCCGCCATGGCCGCCGCAAAAAAAATTCCCGAAATCCTGGGGACCCTGATCCTCATCGAGGACCGGATCGGCCTCTGGGGGGAAATCCATCTTTATCATCGAAAGGAAGAATCCCATGAAACTCAAAACCCTGTTTGAAGCAAAAAAACCCACCATTTCCTTCGAGGTCTTCCCCCCAAAAAAGGAATACCCCATCGAAACCATCTATGATACCATTGAAGCACTGAAGGACCTGGCACCGGATTTCATCAGCGTCACCTACGGAGCGGGGGGATCGACCCAGAACCACACCATTGAAATCGCCTCCCGGATCAAGAACCACTACAAGATTGAATCCATCGCCCATCTGACCTGTATCGCCGCCTCCCGGGAAACTCTTACAAAGACCATTCAAGCCCTGAAGGATGAGGGCGTCGAGAATATCCTGGCCCTCAGGGGGGACATCCCCGAGTCCCTCAAAAACCAACACTTCAAGCCCGCCTTTCCCCATACCGCCGACCTGATCCAGGAACTGAGGAAGACCGACCACTTCAGTATCGGCGGCGCGGCCTATCCCGAGGGTCATGTGGAATCCCAAAGCCGGGTCTCGGACATCAAGTACTTGAAGACCAAGGTGGACCACGGCCTCGACTTTCTCATCACCCAGCTCTTCTTCGACAATCAGAAATTCTATGCCTTCAAGGAAAACCTCGAACTTCTGGATATCGACGTGCCGGTGATCGCCGGAATCTTCCCCGTGGTCAACCTGCGCCAGGTCCACCATGTCCAGGCCCTGACAGGCACCCGCCTGCCCGCCAAATTCCAGAGAATCCTCGACCGCTACCAGGACAAGCCCGAGGCCCTGAGAGAAGCCGGCATCGCCTACGCCGTCAACCAGATCATCGATCTGCTCTCCTCCGGCATCGACGGCATCCACCTCTATACCATGAACCAGCCCAGGAACACCCTGGCCATCATGGACCCGATCTCCACCATCAGAAAGACCTTGACCCAAGGCTAAAGGAGGGTTATATGGATCCCATCAGCACCATCGAAGCCTACCTGGGTTTCCCGGAGGGTGCCGATCCGGCCACCCGCCACACCATTGAAAAAACCTACCAGGAAATGAAGACCCTGCTCAAGGGCCGGTGCGTCCATGAAACCTTCAAGGTGGCCGCCGTCCGGGAAAAAATCGTGGACCTTTCCCATCCCCTTCTCTCCCTCAAAGGCGGGAGCATCACGGCCCATCTTGCCGGCTGCGAGGAGGTGGTTCTCATGGCCTGTACCCTGGGGCAGGCGGCGGACCGGCTGATCCAGCTCAGGAGCCGTCTGTCCCCCTACGAGGGGCTGATCCACGACGCCGCGGCCTCGGTGATGATTGAAGAGGTCTGCGATGATTGCGAAGCGATCATCAAGCAGGCCTATCCCGCCACCGCCCATTTTCCCTTCCGCTTCAGTCCGGGCTACGGAGACATGCCCCTGTCGGACCAGATCAATATTCTCCAGGTCCTCGACGCCTACAAGAAAATCGGACTGAGCCTCAATGAAAGCTCTCTTCTGGTCCCGCTGAAATCCATCGTCGCAGTACTCGGCATAGCCAGCCGTCCTTTAGAAGCCAGGGCCCCCACCCGCTGCGGGGAGGACTCCTGCCAGGCGTGTCCCTACTATGAGAGCTGCCACTTCAGAAAATAATCAAAGGAGATGAACCCCCTTGCTCGAAACAGGACTATTGATTTTTGACGGTGCCATGGGCACCATGCTCCAGGAAAAGGGCTATATCGACACCACCATCCCGGAGGAGCTCAATATCGACCATCCCCAGGTGATCATCGATATCCACAGGACCTATATCCGCCACGGGGCCGGGGTCATCACCACCCACACCTTCGGCGCCAATGCCTACAAACTCTCGAAATCACGATACTCTCTTGAAACCATCGTCCTGGCCGCCATCGACAATGCCCGAAGGGCCGCCGGGGACACCGGGACGAAGATCGCCCTGGACCTGGGTCCCATCGGACGGGTCATGCGGCCCATCGGCGAAATGGATTTCGAGGAGGCCTACGGCTACTTCAAGGAGCAGGTCCTCATCGGTGCCAGGCAGGGGGTCGATCTGATTCTCATCGAGACCATGTCGGATCTGGGGGAAATGCGGGCGGCGGTCCTCGCCGCCAAGGAGAACGCCGACTGTCCCGTCTTCGCCACCATGACCTTCGAGGCCGACGGTTTCAGTCTCACCGGCACCGATCCTGAAAACATGGTCCTGGCCCTGGAAGCCCTGGGAGTGGACGCCCTGGGCGTCAACTGCTCCCTGGGACCACAGGAAATGATTCCCATCGTGGAGCGGATTCTCGACTTTTCCAGGCTGCCGGTGATGGTCCAGGCCAATGCCGGTCTGCCCAGCGTCAGCTTCGGCAAAACCCACTACTCCGTCACCCCGGAGGCCTTCAAGGACATCTATGCCGGCTTCGTCGAAAAGGGGGTCCAGATCATCGGGGGATGCTGCGGCACCGGCCCGAAAACCATTGAAAAACTCGCTGAGCTCAAAGGAAACTACCGGCCCCGAAAAATCACCACAAGGCCCCGCTACCTTTCCTCCTCCCAAAGGCGGGTCAACCTCGATGAAGGCATCACCCTCATCGGCGAGCGGATCAATCCCTCAGGAAACCGGCAACTCAAGGAACCCTTCAAGGCGGGGGATTTCACCCCGGCCCTGAAGATCGCCTTCGAGCAGGTGGCACAGGGGGCGGCGGTCCTCGACATCAACACCTCCCTCCCCGGAGTGGATGAGAAAAAGGCTATGCTTGAAATCATCGAGCTTTTCAACGGCCTCATCGACGTCCCCCTCCAGTTCGACACCACCAGCCCGGAGGTCATCGAGGCCGCCCTGCGTCACTACAACGGGGTCCCCGTCATCAATTCCGTCAACGGCAAGGCTGAAGCCATGGCCGAAATTTTTCCCCTGGTGAAAAAATACGGGGCCTATGTGATCGCCCTCACCTTTGACGAAGAGGGGATTCCCAAAAAATCCGAGGACCGCCTGGCGGTGGCTGTCAAGCTCATCACCACAGCTGAAGCCCACGGCATCGACAAGAGCCACCTGCTCATCGACACCCTGGTCCTCACCGCCAGCGCCCAGCAGGCCGAGGTCATGGAGACCCTGAAGGCCATCACCTCCCTCAAGGCCAGGCACCGGGTCCTCACCACCCTGGGCCTGAGCAACGTTTCCTACGGTCTTCCCAACCGGCCCCTGATCAACCGGACTTATCTGGCCATGGCCCTCACCGCGGGTCTCGACACCGTCATCATCGATCCCGGGGCCCCCGGCGTCAGGGACACCCTCATGGCCTTCAACCTCCTGGCCAACCACGATGCCGACGCCAAAGCCTTCATCCGGGACTACGGTCTTGAAGCCCCCCCCTCTCCGACCGCGGAATCCCCGGAAGTGGCGGCCTGCCCCGACCTGCTCCTCAAGGGCGACCAGGCCGGTACGAAGGCCCTCACCCAAGCCCTGCTGGAAAACCATGAACCCCTGTGGATCGTTGAAAACCATCTGGTCCCGGCCCTGGACGAGGTGGGCCGCCAGTACGAGGACAAGCGGATTTATCTTCCCCAGCTGATCCGCGCGGCGGAAACCGCCGGCGTCGCCTTTGATCTCGTCAGAAAAAAACTTCTCTCAAGCGGCGAGAACCTCGCTTCAAAGGGAACCATCATCCTGGCCACGGTCCAGGGGGATGTCCACGACCTGGGAAAAAATCTGGTCAAGGTCCTCCTGGAGAACTACGGCTACCACATCATCGATCTGGGCAGGGACGTCCTTGCCGACCGGATTCTAGAAGCGGTGGGACAGCACGATGTGAAACTCGTCGGCCTCTCCGCCCTGATGACCACCACCGTCCTCCATATGGAAGGCACCATCAAGGCGATCAAAAAAAAGTACCCCGACGTGGAAGTCTTTGTCGGCGGCGCCGTCCTCACGCCGGAGTACGCCAGGGAAATCGGCGCCGACCACTACGGCAGGGATGCCAGAAGCGCCGTCACCATCGCGGACCAGTTCTTCAAAAAATAAAAGTCCCCTCCAGCCGAATCCATTTCAGCGGGAGGGGATTTTTTTTACAGACTGCTTACGGTGATTTTTCCTTCGATCTTGCTGATGCTTTTGATTTTCAGGGTGGGATTTTCCACACCCTTCTCACTCAGAATCTTCCGGAAAATTTTGTACTCTTTTCTTTTCATGATCACTTCTACTTGCTGTCTTTTTTCTCCCATATTTCCTCTGGTGAGGAAATGATTGACGGTGTAGCCTTCTTCTCTGAGCCGCTGTGCGATATCAGTGGATTTTCTACCTTCATTGAGGAAGAGATCCACCTCGATGATTCCGAGTCCAAGCCGATCCTCCAGCCTGCCGCCCAGGAAAACCCCGAAGGTCCTTCCCAGGGCATAGGCCAGGGTGAAATAGATACCGGTGGCACCCACCACCTTTGTCAGGACACTGGCAAAAATAGCCGCGTCGACAAAGACGATCAGGTAAACGGGATTCATGATTTTCTTGGCAATCATGATGGTTTTGAGAGTCGCTAAAACGTTAGTAAAAGAGGTGATGATGAAAAGACTGCTCAAGGAAATTATCATTTCTTGATTCATCTTGACCCTCCTGTTGCTATCACATTTTTCCTTTTCTAACATAAAAACAGACCTGAAGTGACTCAGGTCCGTTGATTACCTCGATTGAAACGGTATTTAACAGGATAGCTGATTGTTTTACCGGGATTTTACCCGACCAAAGTATCTTACCACGATTTCGAGGCTTTGTCAAATTCCATCAGATCAAGGCCTCGATGGCCTCGAGGACCGCCTCATAGTCCGGTTCATTCCCCACCTCGGGCACATACTGCACGTATTTCACCAGCCGGTCCCTGCCGATGATCACCACGCCCCGGGTCAGGAGCTTGAGTTCCTCCATGAGAAAACCGTACTTGAGGCCGAAATCCCTGTCCTGATAGTCACTGACCACCGTCATGTTGTCGATTCCCTCCGCCGCGCAGTAGCGCTTCTGGGCGAAGGGCAGATCCAGAGTGATGGTGATGAGGGCCACTTGATCCTTGTATTTCACCGCTTCCTGGTTGAATCGAATGGCCTGGAGGGAGCAGGTGTTGGTATCGATGGAGGGGGCGGCGCTGATGACCTTGATTTTCCCCTCATCGAGAGAAGCCAGTTCAAAGGGACTCAGGTCCATGTGAACGGCCTTGAAGTCAGGTGCGGTGTCTCCGACGGCAATGGGGCGGCCGAGAATGGTGACGGGTTGGTTTTTGAAAGTGATATTCATCTTGTAGCCTCCTATAATTGAATCTAGGGATATAATATCCCGTTGAAATGATTTCAATCACTTTCCGTTGAGATTCAGGGCATTATCTGGCTTGAGGTCTCCCTTTTCAATCCTTTGGATGAGGTCCAGCATTTTTTCCCGGATCAGGTCCCTGGTCTCCCGGAAACCCTCGATGGGTCCCCCGGAGGGATCCTCCAGCCCCCAGTCCTCCTGGTGCCGGTTGGGCACGTAGGGACACACCACGTTGCAGCCCATGGTGACGAGGACATCCAGGGACTCGGGGATGTCGGTGATCAGTTTGGGATGATGGCCGGAGAGGTCCACCCCCACCTCTCTCATGACCGCCACGGCCAGGGGCTTGACCTCTGGGTAGGCTTCAGTGCCGGCGGAGTAGGCTTCGAAGAGATGGCCTCCCAGTTTTTCGGCCCATCCCTCAGCCATCTGGGAACGGCAGGAGTTGTGGGTACAGACGAAGGCGATTTTCATGGTCATGACGGGTCTCCTTTCAGGCCGCCTGGAAATGATGGCGGGTACGGTTGGCGATTTTCACCAGGGTCAGCATCAGGGGCACCTCCACCAGGACCCCCACCACCGTGGCCAGGGTGGCCCCGGAATTGAGGCCGAAGAGGGAAATGGCCACCGCCACGGCGAGTTCGAAGAAATTGCTGGCGCCGATGAGGGCCGCCGGAGCGGCGATCTCATGACTCAGTCCCCACTTCTTCCCCCACAGATAGGCGAAGAAGAAAATGAAGAAGGTCTGGAGGGTGAGGGGCACCGCAATGAGGAGAATGTGGAGGGGATTGCCCAGGATGATTTCTCCCTGGAAGGAAAAGATGATGATGAGGGTCAGCAGAAGACCGATCTCCGTGGTGTGGGTGAAACGGTGGATGAAGACCTCTTCAAAGTACTGCCGCCCCCGCTTGCCGATGACGGCCCTTCTCGATAGATACCCCCCAATAAGGGGCACCACCACGAAAAGAACCACGCTGATCAGGAGGGTGTCATAGGGCACCACTACATCGCTGACCCCCAGGAGAAAGGCCACGATGGGGGTGAAGGCCAGCAGAAGAATCAGGTCGTTCACCGCCACCTGGACCACGGTATAGGCGGGATCCCCCTTGGTCAGATGGCTCCAGACAAAGACCATGGCGGTGCAGGGGGCGGCTCCCAGGAGAACGGCCCCCGCCAGGTACTCCTTGGCCAGTCCCGGTTCGATGAAGGGGGAAAAGACCCCTTCAAAAAAGAAGAGGGCGATGAGGTACATGGTGAAGGGCTTGATAAGCCAGTTGGTCACCGTCGTCACCGTGAGCCCCTTGGGCTTTTTGGTCGCCTCCACGATGCTGCCGAAATCCACCTTGAGCATCATGGGGTAGATCATGAGCCAGATCAGCAGGGCGACGGGTATGGAGACATTGGCGTACTCCAGGCGACTCAACAGCTCCGGAAAAGCCGGAAACAACTGGCCGATCATGACCCCGACGACGATGCACAGGGCGACCCACAGGGACAGATACCTGCCGAAGAGCCCCATTTCCTTCTTGATTTCATTGTTTTTTTTCATTGGATTCCCTCATCTTTCAATCAGATTGATGACATTTTGCCGATCCTGAGTAATGTAGGTGCAGCTCAGATGCTTCTCCACGTATCGGTCATGACGCTCCTGGTCCGCCTTGAAAATCCCCTGCTTTTCAAATTCCGCCAGGAGATAGGAAAAGAGCAGGGCATGACGGTTCTTGAAGCCCTCCCTGAGGCGGTAGTGGATCCACTGTCCCTCCTTGTAGCCTTCTAGAATCCCCGCCTGCCTGAGCCGGGTCAGATGCCGGGAGACATTGGACTGGGTGAGGCCGAGAAGCACCTCGAGCTCGCAGACGCAGAACTCCCCCCGGGTCAGGATGTGAATCAGTCTGAGTCGATTGGTATCTCCTAATACCTTGAACAATCCTTCCATGGCCACCTCTTATGATTATATTTGAATATATTCATATACTAGCAAAAAAAAGACGACCTTTCAAGGTGAAAAGGTCATCCTTAACCTGCAATTAACCTTTGAGCAGCCGGTACTGGGAATAGGAGAAGAAGCCCAGTCCGATCCAGATCAGGGAAAAGGCGCCGAGCTCGATGACATTGAAGGGCTCCTTGAAGATGAAGATGGCCAGGACCATCATGATGGTGGGGGCGATGTACTGCAGGAATCCCATGATGCTGAGGGGCAGCCGCTTGACCGCCTCGGAATAAAAAATCAGGGGGGTGGCGGTCATGACGCCGCTCAACATGATGAGGGGCCAGAATAAGAGGGGAAGATTCCCCACGATGCCCTGCCCCTGGCCCTCCATGAAGAAGAGGTAGCCCACGGCGGGGAGACTGATGAGAAGGGTTTCAAGTCCCAATCCCTGCAAGGAGGTCAGGGAGGATTTCTTTTTGAAGAGACCGTAGAGGGCAAAGGCGAAGGCCAGGGTCAGGGCGATGAGTGGAACCCGGCCGTAGTAAAGGGTCTTGACCAGGACCCCCGCCACGGCAAAGCCTACACCGATGGCCTGCAGGCGGTTGAGGCGTTCCTTGTAGAAAATCGCCCCGAATACCGTCAGGACCAGAGGATTGATGAAATACCCCAGGCTGGTTTCAATGACGTAATTGTTGTTGACCGCCCAGATATAGAGCAGCCAGTTGACGGAGATGAAGAAGGCGGGAAGCAGGATATGCTTCACCTGCTTCAGGTCCGTGATGACCCCTAGAAAGGCCTTGAGTTGTCCCTTGTATTTCAAAATCCCCAGGACAAAAATAAAGGACCAGACCACCCTGTGGGAAAAGACCTGGTAGGGGCTGATGGCTTGCACCGTTTTCCAGTAAAGGGGGAGCAAGCCCCAGAGAATGAAACCTGAAACGCCGAAGGCGAGTCCTTTGAGATATTCCTTTCGATCCATAGCGCCTCCCTGAATTTTTTGATTAAGACCATCATATCATATGGAGCCGGTTCCCGGGCAAGCTTTTTTAAGCCCCCCTGCTTAAGCCGTAAGAAAGGCATGCACGAGGAGACGGCAGACCGATGGAAAAAACAAGACAAAGCGAAGATGACTCCCCCTGAGTACCTTTTACGCCGACCTGCAGCAGCAACGGTCTTTCTTCTGTGCTTCCTTCCAGGCCCGAGTCACTGATTGTCAAGAGAGGAAAGGATGAAATCAGGATCCGTGAGCTCGAAGATTGCTTCAGCCCCTTGAGAAAAAAACACGCGGAAATCCTTCGTGACATAAATCACGCACACATGATCCAGGGTATCCGCCAGGGCGATCCCCTCCTCCACCGACAGGGTATAGAAGGTGGTGGACAGGGCATCCGCCTCCATGGACTTTTCCGTGATCACCGTCACCTGGGCGACCTCGGTCTCGACGGGATAGCCGGTCACGGCATCGAATATATGATGGTATCGTTTGCCATCCTCTTCAAAGTATCTTTCATAATCACCGCTTGAAACCACGCTTTTATCCACCAAAGAGACGATGCCGAAATAATCGTTTCTGCCTTCAAAGGGACTGCGTATCCCTATCCTGAAGGCCTCACCCCCCTTGCGGGCCCCGATGGTCTTGATATTGCCTCCGAGGTCCAGCACTGCGGAGGTCACACCCCTGCTCCTGAGGAATTCCGCCACCTGGTCCGCGGCGTATCCCTTGGCGATGGCTCCCAGATCCAGGGACATGCCGGACTCAAGGCCGACGGCATCCTCCACCACCGTGATTTTTCGATAATCCACCTTTTCCAGGGCTGCTTCAATCTCTCCTGGCTCTGGAAGTCTCGCCTCCGCAGAACCGATCTGCCAGAGGTCCACGATCGGACCCATCGAAATATCAAAGCTTCCCTTAGAAAAATCGCCGTAGGCCATCCCCTGAAGGATGACCCCGAGGGTCTCCTCCGTCACCGGGACAGGGCCTTCTCCCGCCTGATGATTGATCCGCCAGATATCACTGCCTTCAATCCGGGTGGACATCTTGTCTTCGATGGCCTCAATCAGGTCGAAGGCCTCCTCCAGGAGGGCCTCGTCCCCGTGGTCCAGCAGACTGAGGGTGATTACCGTCCCAAGGGCGAATTCCGTCCCTCTCACCGGTTCTTTTGCCTGGGAACACCCCGTCAGCAACACCAGCAAAGCCATCAGCAGCAAAATTCTTTTCATCATGGCAAGCCCTCCATTGATCGTGTCAAAAGGGCTTCAGATGACCTAAAGCCCTTGATTGATTTATTTGGCGTCCTGGAGTGCCTTCTGGACAAGTTCAAAAAACCCGTTGACATGGATTGAAACCCCGGCGATGGCATCGGTGTAGCCATCAGAATCGGTTTCAACCGACTTGGGATCCTGGCTTTCAATGAGTCTGGCTTCTACGGCCATGGCCTGCTCATGCCACTCGGCCTGGGCGCCACCCTTGGCCACCATGCCGTACTCACCCTCCATGGAGGCGGTCTTCTTGTCCAGATCCCCTTCTTCAGGAAGGGCGTTCCAGTTCGCTGATACAATATTACCATAGAGCACTGTGAGTTTCACGGTTTCTTTCCATCCGTTGTTGAAGGCATCCCCCTCGGTGTAGTAGCCGCCGTCGATGTAGGGACCCCTCGCCTGGGGACCGGCCTCGAGGGCTTTTTGCGCCAGAAGCACGAAATCATTGACATGGATGGACACCCCCGATACGGCATCGGTGTAGCCCTCCGCGTCATAGGTCAGGGCCTCAAGGTCCTGGGTCTCGATCAGATAGTCCTCGACGAGGCCGGCCTGTTCATGCCACTCGGCCTGGGCGCCGCCCTTGGCCACCATGCCGTAGTCGCCATTGATGGAGGCTGTCTTCTTGTCAAGGCCGCCGTCTTTTGAAATCGCCGTCCAGTTTGCCTCGACGACGGCACCCTTTTCCACCTTCAGAATCACCGCGCTTTTCCAACCGCTGGAGGCATATTCATCGTCTTGAGCGTAGTACATGCCATCGGTATAGCCGTCCTGGACCTCAGGCCCAGGCGCCTGTGCCGGCTCACTCGAGCACGCCGTGACAAGAGCCAGGGACAAGACCAGCAACATTACCAATAGGAATCTTTTATTAATCATCATCATCTCTCCTTTCCTGTATGGATATTCTATGACTTTGATAAATGTTTGTCACTCTTTTGTAGGGTTTTGTTCATTTCGGTCATTAAGTTAAGATTGTGAGGCGCAAAAAAAAGAGCCCTTCCCCATGGAATCAGCTCACGATTATATTTTTGCCCAAGGCCTTGGCTTCATACAGTTTCTTGTCGGCGGCGGCGATGAGGTCTCCGAGACTTTCACCGTCAAAGACCTTGATGCCGCCACTGACGGTGACCCTGATACCGTCCCCGAACTCGTAAGCCTCCACCCGGCGTCTGATTCTCTCCGAAATCATTTTCGCCGCCTTGAGGGAGGCCCTGGGCAGCACAATGACGAACTCTTCGCCTCCGTAGCGGGCCACGATGTCGCTTTCCCTGACACTGTCCTTGAGAATCCCGGCAAAGTCCCTGAGGACCCGGTCCCCCGCCTGGTGTCCGTAATGATCATTGATGCCCTTGAAATCATCCAGATCGAAAAAAGCGATGCTCAGGGAGCCTCCCGTCACCAGGGCCACCTCGAGGGCCTTGGTCAGACCCTCCATGAGGGCCCTGTGGTTTTTCAGGTCCGTGAGGCTGTCGGTGACGGCCTTTTCCTCAAGAATCCGGTTCTTGGTCTCAAGTTCCTCCTGCATCAGGCGACGCTCCGTGACATCAAAGACGATTCCCGCAATCAGGAGGGGTTTTCCCTCTTGATCATACTGGGTGACTTTTCCCCGGTCATGGTACCACTTGTAGCTGCCGTCCCTGGCCATGATCCGGTATTCCACCTCATAGACATCGGTCCTGCCGGCGAGATGGTGCCGCATGTTCTCCATGGCAAGGGGATGATCCTCCGGGTGGAGCTTGTCGGTGAAATACTGGTAGGGCACCTCCCCGGGAACCTCCTCGGCATCGTATCCCAGGGCAATGACCTTCAGAGGATTGTAGGTGACCCGGTTGGTATCCAGACGAAAATACCAGTGGCCCAGATTTCCCGTCCAGGAGAACTCCAGCCGGTCCGCCCGCTGCTGTTCCTCAAGCAGGTACTTGTTGAGACTCTTGAGCCTCTCGATTTCTGCAATCAACTCTGCCTTTGATCGATTTCTGCAATCCATCCAGTTTCCTCCAAGAACTTTTCTTCAATTATACCTATCTTTGACAAAAAATGCAAAACCCCCCTGGGAATTCCCAGGGGGGCTTGATGGTCAGATCACCTTGGCTTCTTCAAGAATGGCATCCAGGGCCTTCACGGCCTCCTCCTTCAGGGGCAGCAAGGGGCTTCTCACATGGCCTCCGGTGAAGCCCAACCGGTCGCAGGCGTACTTGAGGCCGGCGATGCCGTAGGTTCCGGTGACAGCGGAGTTGACGGGAAAAACCCTCTGGTAGGTCGCCAGGGAAGCCTTGAAATCCCCCCTGTCAAAGGCTTCCTGGACGGCGATGCACTCCCCGGGGTTGCAGTTGGCCAGGGCCAGGATTCCTGTCCTGACCCCAAGAGCCAGGGCGGGATACCAGGCGGAGGCGGTGCCCACGATGAGGTTGAAGTCCTCCGGCACGATTCTCAGCCAGGTGGCCATCTGGGGGATGTCCCCGGTGGAATCCTTCATGCCGATGATGTTGGGATGGCGGGAGAGGGTCCTCACCACACCGGGGGTGACGTTGAGATGGGTGAACTTGGGCACGTTGTAGATGAGGACGGGAATCTCGCTCTGGTCCGCCAGGGCGGTGAAGTACTGGATCAGGGCCTCCTCCGTCATGGCCCCTCCGTAGTAGCTGGGCGTCAGCACCAGGGCGAAGTCCGCCCCCAGTCCCGCGGCCTTGTTGGTCAGGGAAAGGGTTTCTCTCAGGGACTCCATCCCTGAACCCACCATGACATGCTGTCCCGGTTTTTTGTGGCGAACCGCCGCTTCAACCAGCTGGAGCTTTTCTTCTTCTGAGAGATAGGCCGTTTCACCGTTGGAACCCAGTACCAGATAACCGGCCAGGTCATAGTGATTCCATTTTTTGAGGTTGTCCTCGAAGGCCGCCAGGTCCACGTCACCATTGGCCTTGAAGGGAGTGATCACCGGCGGGTAAACGCCTTTGAGCGCAGGTTTTGACATGATATGATAAGCCCCTTTGCGTATTGAAATTTTTAAGACTTCTGACTGTTTCATCTTATCACATTCCAATCCCTCCAGACCATAGACCACTTGGAAAAATCCCGAAAAATTATTTTCAATCCGGCGATATCCCCCCCTGCATCCGGATATATATGAAAAAGAGGACCCGGACAGGTCCGGCCCTTCACAAGGAGGCATCAAACATGAAAAAACAAACCAACTACACCGGCGCAGGCATCCTGACCCTCCTCACCTACGGCTTCATGATCGGCATGAATCTCCTGGCCAACGCCCTGCCCATCAACGGGATGACCACCGGAGAGGTTTCCGACAGCTTCGAGAATCTCTTCGCCCCCACGGGACTCACCTTTGCCATCTGGGGCCTGATCTATCTTTTTCTCGGGGGCTACGCCCTCTACCAGCTCCGAATCACCGACAGCCGCACCCCCTATCGAAGAAGATCCACGCTTTTCAAGGTAGGACTCCTCTTCTCCCTGTCCTCCGTCGCCAACGGCGCCTGGATCGCCGCCTGGCATTATCTCATGCTTCCCCTTTCCATTTTCCTCATGGGGGTGATTCTTTCATCCCTCATCGCCATCCTCCTCATCCTGGACAAGGAGACTCTCAGGGGCAAGGACTACCTCCTGCTCCGGGTTCCCTTCAGTCTCTACCTTGGGTGGATCACCGTGGCCACCATTGCCAACGTCACCTCCGGCCTGGTCTTCTACGGCTGGGAGGGTCTGGGGCTGTCCGAAGCCCTCTGGACCATGATCCTCCTCGGCGTCGGCATGGTCATCGGCATCCTGACCCTGTTGAGATTCAATGATCCCGTCTACGGCGGCGTCCTCCTCTGGGCCTATCTGGGCATCTATCTCAAGCATACCGCCCCGGAGGGCTTCGGCGGAGCCTACCCCGAGATCATCACCACGGTGGTGGTCGCCGGCCTTTTCATCTTCATGGCCACCGCCTACGTCCTCATCAGAAAACCCAGGCGGCGCTTCTACTGAAGCAACCCCGCACAAAAACAACCCCAGGCCTGTGAGCCCGGGGTCTTTTATTGGAGGCGGCGGACCCGCCTCCGACAGGCCTTCCTGTCGCCACCCTAGTCAAGGTCACCCAGATCCGCCACGGAGCCCGGGGTGATGCTGACCCTGGTCAGGGGGGTGGATTCCCCCATGATGAACACATCATACTCCCCCCCAAGCAGGGGTGCCGCGAAGGTGCCGTCGGCGTTGAGGTCGGCCAGGACCGTTTCGTTGTCACCGATTCTTACCAGGGCCATTTTCATGCCCTCTTCAGCCCTTGCAAGAGTTCCCTTCAGCATCCCCGGATTGCAGTCACTGCGGACACGCTGTCCCTCGGCAAGGTCAAGGGGGTGCTGCAGCCGGAACTGACCCTCTTCAATGCCGTAATTGGATCCGCCGTAGTCCCTGTGGTCGTAGCCGGGGGTTTCGCCCATGGAAAAACGGTAAAAAATCGTGTAGGCCCCGGCCGGGACATAGGCGGTATATTCTCCCCCTTCATTCGTCATGAAGACATTGCTTTTGTGGGTCACGGGATCGAAGAGATTGACCTCGGCGCCGGCGACCGGCGCTCCGCTGAAGGGATTCTTCACCAGTCCGGTGACCTCTGCGGCATTGTCAGAGACAAAAAGCGCCGTGGCATCAGAAATCTCATCCCCTGCGACAAAGGCCGTACAGCCGATTTCAACCCGTTTGCCGTCATCCCCAGGCAGGGTGGTATAGGTGGTGCTTGCCCTGCCTGAATCATCGGTCCGGGCCTGGGCGACCGACAACTGATCGATCCGCAATTGTCCTTCTGCCTCGGCCATGAAATAGACCTCGGCCCCCGCCACAGGTTCGCCATCCTTTTTCACCCATGCCGTGATGACGGCTTCTTCACCTCCCCCGGTGGGCAAAAGACCCGGGGATCCCTGAATACTCAGGGTGAGGCCTTCCGACTCGGGAGCCGGATCTTCCTCGACCCCCTGCACCGGACCGGGAAATTCAATCCGGTCCGTCAGGAACTGACCTCCGGCATCGGCCACCCGGTAAATGGCGGTACAGGCGGTTTGTGCCATCTGCTCCCGGGTGACCTGGGAGGGACCCCGATAGGGGATCCCGTCATCGAGTCCCAGTTCCTGGAACCTGCGGTCATAGTCAGCCGGCCAGGCCATCCCCTCGGATTCATGACCCAGGATTCTCATGAGAATCGCTCCCCACTGGACCATTTCCAGGGTCCTCTCAGGGTGGTATCCGCCATCCTCGGCATAGCCTCGAATGACATCCTCCTGAGCCACAAGATTGATCCATCCCACGGCCCATTCATTGGCTCCCATTCCCTGATGGACGTCTGGAAACAGAGGCTCCCAACCGCTGGCGGACTGGGCGTCCGCATCGGTGAAGCCCATCAAATAACCGGCGACCTTGGCCGCCTGAGCCCGGTTGAGGCTGTCAGAGGGACCGAAGGAACCGTCCCCGTAGCCCTTCAAGATGCCCAGGGAAGCCACCTCCTCGATGGCCTCCTGATAGGGGCTCTGTGAAACGTCTTCGAAAAGTGCATAGGCAGGCCAACCCGTCATGATGATCAAGACCAGAGCCATGCCCGCCGCAACAAACCTGCTGCTGTTCATTTTGACACCTCCTGCAACTCGAGTGACAACACCATAGAAAAATTCTATGTAATAATCTCAGGATGCCGGTTATAGGAGGTCGTGGAAGGCCCCTTAGCCCTCCTTTTCAAGAAAGTCGATGACACTCTTGATCCCGGCCATGAAGTAATCCTTCCCGCCATAGATCTGGGAGGCTTCGATGACCATGGGTTTGTGGAAAAGGGCGATGGTTCTGAGGATTTCCTCGGTATCGAAGGCAAAACCCGCCGCCCGGGTCTGGTCCGTATGGACGACGATGTGATGATACTCCCTGTAGTAGGAGGATTCTGAATAGGCCTTGTCCCCCTTGGTGGTCCACAGATGAAAACCCGTGGCGACCCGGCCCAGGGTTTCAAGGGCCTCCATCATGTCGAATCCGTGGAGCAGGGAGGCGTAGTAGAGGTGTCCCGTATCCACCAGAATTCCCAGGTGCTCGTAGGGGGTGATCTTTTTCACCCAGTCGGCGGGTTCACAGAACATGAAATTGGAACCGAAGTACTCCAGGACCAGTTTGACCCCGTAGGTCCTCCCCAGGTCCTCGATGCGGTCAAGGGCCTCGTCGAGGCGCTTTTCAAAAACTGCGGGATCCTGCCGATAGCGGTAGACCCCCTGGAAATGAAGGACGAAGTAGTCCGCACCCACAGCCTTCAAGGCCTTGAGGTTTTCCTCCAGCAGCCGGAAACTGAGGGCTCTTTTCCCGGGATCCTCATCGAGGTAGAAGGCGCTGAGATAGTCCTCCTTGAACCAGTCGAAGACCAGGAGGGGCAGATGGATGCTGAAGGCCAGGTCCATGGCCCTGGCCTTGCCGATGTCCCCCATCACCTGGCGGTAGCTCTCATCGTAGGCCTTGCCCCGGCCCAGAACGAATTCCACCCGGTGGAAACCCAGGGCCTTGATTTTTTCTATGGCGAGATACGCCGTATTCATGCCGACCTGAACCAATGAAATCCCCCTTTTGCCCCGGTTGCTGCTTCTAAGTCGATTTTATCACAGTCGGCGGGGAGGAACAATGGATTCAGGGTTTTGGACCTGGCCCCGGCGACGATAATTCGGTATAATTGAGGGGCAAGGAAAGGAGGCCACACCATGCTGAAAATATTCAACGGCACCATCCATACCATGGACCCTGAAAATCCCCATCCCCAGGCTCTGCTGGTCCAGGGGGACCGCATCATGGATTCCGGCACCCTGGAAAGCATTGAAAAGAAATATCCCGGGGCAGGCCTTCTCGACCTGAAGGGAAAAACCCTGCTGCCGGGATTCAACGATTCCCATCTCCATCTGCTGGGGGTGGGCATGCTTCTCGAGCAGATCGATCTGAGCCGGGTGGACTCCATCGAGGCCCTCAAGGAGAAGCTCCTGGCCCATGAGGGCGAAGGCGAGATCATAGTGGGCCATGGCTGGAATCAGGAGAATCTCAAGGAAGGCCGCATGCCCACCCGGGCGGACCTCGATGCCACGGGAATCCGAAAGCCCATCATCCTCCACAGGACCTGCGTCCACATGCTCGTCGCCAACAGCACCGCCATGGAAAAAGCCGGGGTTTACGAAGCCACCGGTCTCTTCAAGGAATCCCGGATGAAGCCCCTCAAGGACCTGGTCCCCCCACCGGACCGCAGGGCCATCGAAGGCTACATCCTCACTGCCGCCAGGACCCTCCTGAGCCAGGGGGTCACCTCAGTGCAGTCCGACGATCTCTTCATGGTGGATGAATCCCTCCACCCCACGGTGTTTGAGGTCTACGAGACCCTGGAGAGGGAGAACCGCCTCCCCCTGAGGGTCTACGAGCAATCCAACTTCACCCATTTCCAGGGCTACATGAAACACATTCCCCATTATCACCAGGACCGGCTTTCTTCCCGCCGATTCAGAAGAGGTCCCGTCAAGGTCCTGGGAGACGGCTCCCTGGGCGGGCGCACCGCCAAGCTCAAGGCCCCCTACGCCGACGATCCCGCAGCCGAGGGACTCCTCAATTTTTCCAGAGAAGAAATCCGACGGATCTTCGAGCTCTGCGACCGTCATAAACTCGACGTGGCGGTTCACGCCATCGGAGACGAAATGCTTCAAATCGCCCTGGACGCTCTGGAACCCCTTGAAAACAAGACCAGCCGCCACGCCGTCATCCACTGCCAGATCACGGATGATAAAACCCTTGAAGCCCTGAAAAGGATCAAGCCCGTGGTTCATATCCAGCCCGGCTTCCTGAACGGCGACCTGCACATGGCCCCCCTGCGTCTGGGGTCCCGACGGGTCGCCCATGCCTACAACTACCGGACCCTTCAGGATCTGGGCCTCCCCATGGCCTTCGGCACCGACGCCCCGGTGGAACCCACCAATCCCTTCTTCGGCATCTACCACGCCGTGACCCGCCGGGACCGGGAGGGCGACCCCCCCGAGGGCTGGATGCCGGAGGAAGCCATCACCGTCTATGACGCCATCAAGCATTACACCGTCGACGGCGCCTACGCCAGCTATGAGGAGGACCAGAAGGGGATGCTCAGACCCGGCTGTTATGCGGATTTCATCCTGGTGGACCAGGACCCCTTCCAGGTCGATCCGACAACCCTCAAGGATATCCGGGTCCTGCAGACCTATCTCGACGGCCGACTCGTTTATGAAGCCCTATAAAAGAAAGCACCACGCCCGGGTCCCGGGCGTGATGCTTTCTTATGAATTATTCCTGGATTGCGGGAAAGATGAGGGTCACCTTGAACAGGTCCCCGTCCAGCCGCAGCTGGAATTCGCCTCCGCATACCTGGGTGAAACTCTGGGCGATGGATAGCCCCAGACCCGTACCCTCTGAGGTCCGGGAGGCCTCGCCCCTGGCAAAGCGCTGAAGCACTTCCTCCTCGGTGAAGGTCATCTCGTAGCCTGCAATATTCTTGATGGAGGCTCTGGCCTCACCCTGGAAAAGATCCAGGGTGACATAGACCCGGGTGCCCTTCATGGCGTAGTTCAGGGCGTTCTGCAACAGATTGATCCACACCCTGTAGAGTTTCTTGCCGTCAGCCCTCACAAAAATCCCCTCCTCCGGCAGTTGAACCTTGAAGGCAAGTCCCGATGCCTCAATCTCCTCGGACAAATCGCCCATGGTCTGTTCAATCAGCCTTTTGAAATCGATCCTTTCAAAATCCACCTGAAGATTTCCGGTGGTGCTCCTGGCCAGATCGAAGAGGTCGGAGACGATGTGCTTGAGACGGTCGGATTTTTCAGACAATACCGTTACATATTCCCGGGCCGGTTCATCGAGGGCTTCCTTGGCAAGCAGATCCACATAGCCGATGATGGCGGTGAGAGGGGTTTTCAGATCATGGGACACATTGGTGATGAGCTGAATCTTCATCCTCTCAGCCTTCATCTGCTCCTCGAGACTCGCATTGAAGCCCTGGTCGATGGCGGCATAGGTTTTTCGATTGCCCGTCACATACCAGTAGATGACGACCCCCTCGAGAAAAACAGGCAAAAGGCTGAAGGGGGGAACCATGAGAAAGACAAAGGCCATGAAGACCATGACGGCACTTATGCCGATGAAGAGGAGCTGCCTTTGAAACAGTGCCCTGGTGAGGCCGTTCCTGCTGAAGGCACGACCGTCAAACAGACTTTTGAGGAAGTCATAGATCCCTGCCGCCAGGCGATAGCCCAGACTTTTTTTGATGAGGGTCCCGGCTTTGATCTGCTTGACCAGGCTGAGATAGTAGAAGCCCAGAATCACCATCAGAAGAAAAACCATCACCGTCACCACCCCCATCACCCAGGGGCTGTTGAATAAGACCCCCGGTCCCGGGTCCAGGATACCGTCCAGGACCAGGACCCAGAGGGCCAGAAATCCGAAGTAACCCGCCGTCAGCAGATCGCCGGGGATTCTGTCATGCCAGTTGAGTCTGACGGGCCCTGATTTTTCAGTCCTGCCGATCACCAGGGTCAGATAAACCAGCAGACCCAGGGCCGCCACGAGACTTGCCGCAAAAATCCACACCCTTTCCAGGGCCACGGACCGCATCCGGGTCCATTCCACCTGGTCATAGACCGGCCCGCCCCGGGCCTGCCTGAGGAAACTCTGGCTGTCGGCCAGGGAGGGCTCGACAAGGGTCTCAAAGGGTATTTGCATCATTGGAATTGCCACGACCTGGACAAAGGCTGTTGTCAAGGCCAGGGCGACCAGTAGAAAGGCCAGAAATTTCACCAGGCTATGGTAACTGATGTTTTTCGATCTTGTATCCAATTCCCCACACCACCTTCAAATAATTGGGTTCCTTAGGATTGATCTCGATTTTCTCCCGGATGCGGCGAATGTGGACCATCACCGTGTTTTCAACGGCATAGGCTTCTTCCTGCCAGACCGCTTCATAGATTTTCTCCGCCGGAAAAACCACGCCGGGATGGGTCATGAGGAGTGACACGATGCCAAACTCCTTTGCCGTCAACCGGACGGGCTCTGTGTCCACCGTGAGGGTCATGGCCCTCTGGTCGAGAAGGAGTCCCCCCACCCGGATCAAACCTTCCCCACCGCCCTCCTGGCGGGTTCCCAATTCCAGATACCGCCTCAGATGACTCTTCACCCGGGCCAGGAGTTCCTGGGGATGGTAGGGCTTGGCGACGTAATCATCGGCCCCCATGGAGAGTCCCAGAACCTTGTCGGAATCCTCGGTCTTGGCCGACAGCATGATGATGGGCAGGTTGAGGGTCTCCCTGATTCTGAGGGTTGCCCTGAGTCCGTCAAGACCGGGCATCATCACATCGAGCAGCACCAGATGGATTTTTCCGGCTTTCAGGATTTCCAGGGCCTCAAGCCCGTTCCCGGCCCTGACCACCTCATAACCCTCTCCCCTGAGGAGCATCTCCAGGGCCCGTGCAATCTGGACGTCATCGTCCACTACCAGTATCCTGATTCCCTCCATGGCCCTCTTCCTTTCCTAAGTCCCTGGGGCTAGTCTACCCCTCGAATCTTAACAAACTCTTGACAGGAATCTTACAATTATCTTAAAGACTCCCCCCATGAAAAAAGTCCCCCAGACCCTTTTCCCTTGTCTTTTGAGGGACCGACTCCTATTCTTTGTGATTGATCAGATAAAAATTGGTGAAGGCCTTGATGCCGGCCTCCTGGTTGAAGGACCCCTCCCGAATCAGTTCACTCACGCCGTGGGGAGTGAGACTGAACACCTGGCTTCCTGCCGAAAGGTCGTGGTGTCTTTTGACACTCATAAGTTCCGTCGCCACGAAGAGGTAGATCATCTCTAGAATGCCCCCTTTGGGACGGTAGATCCCCAGGGGCTCGAGCTGACCACTGAAATAACCCGCCTCCTTGATGAGCACCCTGAGGGCCCCCTCCTCGGGGATTTCCCCCACCTTGAGTTCTCCGTAGGGCATGGCAAGAAGCCAGTCCCCGGTCCCCCCGACGGGACTTGAAACCAGCACCACGTTGCCCTTGTCATCAATGGGCAGGACCAGGACTCCGGAATAGGTCTTGAGGGGCAGCCCCTGATTCACTTTTTTCAAGGCAGTCTCACAATGATTTCGCATCGTTTTTCATCTTCTTCTGGTTTAGATTTTTTTGCCGCATCCGGGGCAGTAACTGTAGTCGGCCTCCAGGCCCCTCCCGCAGACCGGGCAGGTTGTCATGCCTTGCTCTTCTTCAACATCCCGGGTGGCGATGCCCTCCCGGGGACTCTTCCAGACCCGCTCCCCGGCGGCTTTTTTCAGTTTCAGGAGGGCGGCGCCCCGGCACTGCAGGAAATATTCAAAGTCCCAGCGGTAGAGGGGGACAAAGAAAAAATGAAAAAACTTGCACCGTCTCACCAGCCTGGGCTCAGGACACGCCTCAAAGACGGTTACGAGGGGTCTTGCCTCCTCCTTGACGGCAATGCCGAAAACACCCATGAAAAACATTTTGGGATCACCCGCCTTTTTTGATATAATCATTATAACAGATTTCTACTATCCGTGAAGTTTTTGGAGATGAGTTCATGCATTCGAAGCCCGTGCCCCTGAATCAGATCGCCGCGACCATGGACCTGCCCGAACAGGGCAGTCCCCTGAAGGGAGTCATTCTTCTGGTGCCCTGTTTCACCTGCGAAAGCACCTTGAGGGCCCTTTTGAGCATCGCCCATACCCTGACCCAGAGGGGATATGCCACCCTGAGGCTCACTCTCTCAGGCAGCGAGGCCGCCGCCGAGGACATCAGCGGGGAAAGTTTCAAGCGACACCTCGAGGAGGTGGTGAGTCTGGCCGACTATGCCCGGGAAAATATTTCAAAAGACCTGATCATCGTGGGCCACTGTCTTGGCGGCCTCATCAGCCTCTTCGCCGAAGAACAACTTCAGATCAAGGGACTTTTCACCCTGGGGACCTCCTTCGACATGAACAACTACGACTTTGAAAAACGGGGTCTTGAAGAGGATGACCATCACGTCATCACCATGAAAATCAACGAGCATCTGGTCAGGATCCACCGGGACTACATGGGGGACCTGGACCAGGAGGCCATACTTGACCGGTTGAATCAGCTCAAGTGCCCCCTGATGACGGTCTTCTTCGAGGAGGACGAAACCCTCGACTACAGTTCCTCCCAGCAGATTCTCAAATCCACTCAAAAGGCCGTGGAAACCATCCTCCTGAACCAGATCACCCATCTGATGGATTCCGAAAACGAAAGCTACTACATCGGCAATCTCATCGACATGTGGGCCCAGACCAAGCTGAACCAGATCAGAACCTGACCCGCAAAATGACCTTGAATCATTCAAGGTCATTTTTTATCGCCTTCAGCACATCGGGATAATCCGTGATGATGCCATCCACCTTCAGGTCGATGAGCATTTTCATCTCCTCCGGTTCATTGACCGTCCAGTAAATCACCGCCATGTTCCTTTTTTTCAGGCCTTGAACAATGTTGAACTTCCTCAGGTCCACGCCGTACTCCGTGGTGGGCATGGACATGGCGGCATCCGTCGCCTTGTAGAAATAGCCCAGCTGCATGGCGGTCAACCGCGCATACCGGGTGATGGCCTTCTCGCCGCTCGAGGTTTTGACCTGCGGATAGTTCTCCTGGATATAGGTCACGATTTCATCGTTGAAGGAGGAAATCAACACCTTGTCGAGGAGGGCCTCCTCTCGCAGTCTTTCCACCACCCGGTCCGCCACCATGGCCCCGTTGATGCCGCTCTCCTTGATTTCAATGATGAGATACATCCCCTTGACCACCTCGAGAACCTGGTCGAAGGTGGGCAGGGACTGGGGATCGGCAAGGTAGGGATTCTTCCCCTCGGCGTCCTTGAAGTAGTAGGCGTAATTGAAATCCTTGAGCTCGTCGTAGGTCATCTGGGCGATGGTCCCGGAGCCGTTGGAGGTCCGGTCGATGGTGGGGTCGTGACAGACCACCACCTCGCTGTCCCGGGTCAGATGGAGGTCGAATTCAACCCCGTCCACCCCCATGGCTCTGGCTCCTATGAAGGCGGCCAGGGTATTCTCGGGAAAAATCCCTCTGCCGCCCCGATGGGCGATAATCAGGGGAAAACGGTCCCTGCCCGCAATGAAGGCCGAGGGGTTGCTTTGAATCCCCTTGGGGGGGACATACTGCAGCAGGGCGAAGAGAAAAGCCAGACTGATCACCCCATAGAATAGATATCGCATGTCATGCCTCCTAGATTTTAAGTCTTCTGATCAGCCAGGGCATCAGGCCGATGGCGAAAAAAGTGACCATCCCATAACGCAGGCTGTCAAGAAACGAACTTTCTGTGTAAAAAAATTTAAGTCCCTCCTTGAGGGCGAATAGGCCGACCAGACCCAGGACGATCCTCAAAAAGTTGGCCCCCGGTCTTCGGTGGTTGTCAAAACCCACCCATCGTCTTTCGAAAATCTCACCCAGGAGATAGCCTCCCAGGATGCCGGCGATCTGCTGGATGTGGGGATCCCCCTGCAGAAGAACCAGGACCAGGCTGAAGACCAGAGCCCCGACAAGGATTTCAAAGTGTCGGTGGTGGCCTTTCATCCCCAGGACCACCAGCCCGAAGCCGATCAGGATGCCGCCGAGAACGTCCGTCGGCCAGTGCACGCCCAGATAGATTCTGGAAAGTCCCACGAGACCCGTCGCCACCAGGGCCAGACCCGTCAGCCAGGCTTTTTTTCCTCCGTAGCTCAGGGAGAAAAAGAGGGCGGCGACCCCCTGGGTATGACCGCTGGGAAAGGCGTAGCCCGTGGCGGTGTGGGTCCTGAGACTTCTGACCCCCTCCAGGCCGATGGGTCTTGCCACCATCAGGGTGGACTTCAAGGCGTGGTTGACCACCAGGGAAAGAAAAAACACCGTGGCGATCCGCCGGGCGAAATCCTTGTCCACCACCCAGTAGAAGAGGGTGAAAAAGACCAGCATGAACATTTCCTCCCCCAAAAGGGTGACGGCTTGAAAAAACCGATCCAGTACAGGACTCGCAAAGGACTGGACCCATAGGATGATCTGGAGATTCATCGACTACCTCCTGTCAGTCTTATTGTACAATATTTTTCATCTCAGACGACACAAAATCTCGTTTGACAAGCCAAATTTATTGGAGTACAATGACCATACAAACGGGGAGCTGGTGTTACCGGCTGAGAGGAAGTTTAGTAAAACTTCGACCCCTGACCTGATTTGGATAATGCCAACGGAGGGAGATCATGATTTTTGAAATCTTTATCCTTTGGGTAAAGATTTTTTTGTGAGGTGAAAAAATGCCAATTGTCAATCTCAGCCTGCAGGTGCTACCCGTGGTCCCCGAGGAGAGAATCTACCCCGTGGTGGACCGGGTCATCGAGATGATCCATGCCACGGGTCTGTCCTACGTGGTGGGCCCCCTGGACACCACCATCGAGGGCGAACTCGAGGATCTGCTCGCCATCGTCAAAAATGCCCAGACCATCTGTCTCGAGGAGGGTGCCGAAAGAATCGTCAGTGTGATCAAGATCGATTACAAGAAAGAAGGGGTCACCATCGATGAAAAAATTTCAAAATATCGCGGATAAATGGCTCCTCTTCCTGCTGATTCTCCTCTGGCAGGCAACCGTCTCCCTGGGTCTGGTCAAGCCCTACATTCTCCCCTCCCCGGCGGCCATCGTGACCGAGCTGTTTTCAAGCTTCAAAGTCCTGGTCTACCATGCCGCCATCACCTTCACGGAGGGGATTGTCGGTCTGCTGGCGGCCACCCTGATCGCCTTCATCACCGCCCTCTTGATGGATCGCTATGCCGGGGTCAAAAAAGCCCTCTATCCTCTTCTGGTGATTTCCCAGACCGTACCCATCATCATCATCGCCCCCCTCATCGCCATGTGGTTCGGTTTCGGTATTGCACCAAAAATTTTCGTGGTGGTTCTGGTGTGCTTTTTTCCCGTCACCATCAGCCTGACCGACGGGCTCTCGGAGGTTGATCCCGAGCTCATCGACCTGCTGCGCTCCATGGGAGCCAGACCCTACGCCATCTATACCAAGGTGAAACTCCCCTACACCCTGTCCAATTTCTACTCAGGTCTAAAAATCGCAGCTACCTACAGTATCATGGGAGCCGTCATCGGCGAATGGCTCGGAGGAAAGGCCGGTCTTGGCGTCTACATGCTCAGAGCCCGGAATTCCTTCGCCTTGGAAAAGGTTTTTGCCTCCATTCTCATCATCGTCCTGCTCTCCATCGGAATTTTCGGACTGATCAAATGGATCCAGAAAAGAACCATGCCATGGGCTCACCTACAGGAGGATGACCATCAATGAAAAAAACATTCATCGCATTACTGATTCTGACCCTCATGTTCACCCTGGCGGCTTGTGCCTCTGAACCCCTTGAAGCAGATCAACCCTTGACCAGGATCACCCTGGTCCTGGACTGGGTCCCCAACACCAACCACACCGGCCTCTATGTGGCCAAGAACCTCGGTTACTACGAAGCCGAGGGCCTCGATGTCGAAATCATCCAGCCTTCCGAGGGAGGCAGTGCCGATCTCATCGCCGCCGGCCAGGGCCACTTCGGCATCAGCTACCAGGAACAGGTCACCTATGCCCTGACGGCTGAAAACCCCCTGCCCGTCAAAGCCATCGCCGCCATCCTGCAGCACAACACCTCGGGCTTTGCCTCCCCTGCCGAAAAGGGGATTGAAAGCCCCAGGGATTTTGAAGGCAGGAGCTACGGGGGCTGGGGATCCCCCATGGAAATGTCCACCATCGAAGGCCTGATGGCCATCGACGGCGGTGACTTTTCCCAGGTCGAGGTGGTGGACATCGGGGCCATGGACTTCTTTGCCGCCACCGCCGCCCATGTGGATTTCACCTGGATCTATTACGGATGGGACGGCATCGCCAGCGAACTCAGGAACCTTCCCCTCAACTTCATCCTTCTTCAGGATGTGGACGAAAACCTGGATTTCTACACGCCGGTCATCATCGCTGAAAACAGCTACCTTGAATCCAATCCCGACATTGCCAGGGCCTTCCTGAGGGCCACGGAAAAGGGCTACCGATATGCCATGGAAAATCCCGAGGCCGCGGCCGGCGAGCTTCTCAAGGATATTCCTGAAATCGATTCAGAACTCGCCAAGGCCTCCATTCATTATCTCAAGGATTATTACCAGGATCCCGGAGAAGCCTGGGGGGTCATGGATGAATCCCTTTGGATCAATTACAGCCGGTGGATGCAGGACAGGGGACTCATCGAGGGACCCCTTGAGGTCAGCGAGGCCTATACCAATGAATTCCTGCCCGCCAAGTAACCTCCTCACCGTCGATGCCCTGTCAAAGGACTACAAGGGACAGCCCATCCTCGAAGACATCCACCTTGAACTCCATAAGGAGGAATTCGTCACCCTCCTGGGTCCCAGCGGCTGCGGCAAAAGCACCCTTTTCAACCTCATCGCCGGCCTCATACCACCCAGATCCGGCAGGATCCTCATCAAGGGGGAGGATATCACCGGCCAAACCGGCCGGGTCAGCTACATGCACCAGAAGGACCTCCTCCTGCCCTGGCGGGATGTGACCGGCAACGGGGCCGTGCCCCTGGAGATCAGGGGAAGTTCCAGGGAGGAAGCCCGAAAAGTGGTCCAGGAGGCGCTTGAGATCTTCGGTCTCGAGGGCCACGGTCACAAGTATCCGTCACAGCTCTCCGGCGGCATGCGGCAGCGGGTCTCCCTGCTTCGAACCACCATGTTCTCAAAAGAAATCATGCTGCTCGATGAACCCTTCGGCGGCCTCGATGCCATGACCCGCTTCGCCATGCAGCAGTACCTGCTCACGGTGCTGAAGAAAATCAAGGGCTCGGTGATTTTCATCACCCACGATATCGAGGAAGCCATCTTCCTGTCGGACCGGATCTATGTCATGAAGGGGGCACCGGCCCACATCGTCGATGAGGTCAGGGTCACCCTCAAGAAACCCCGAAGCCCTGAAATCCTCTCCCTGCCTGAATTCCATGCCCTTCGGGAACATATTTTGAAACAATTGGAGGAATAAACCATGTCCACGCTCTTCGACGCTCATGCCAATACCTACGACAGCTGGTACGACACCCCCCTCGGCGCCTTTGTCGACGCCGCAGAAACCCGCTGCGCCTTCGATCTTTTCGACCTCCCCAAGGGGGCCGAGGTCCTGGACCTCGGTTGTGGCAGCGGCAATTTCACCCTGAAACTCCTTGAAGCCGGATACCGGGTCACCGGGGTGGACCTTTCCGAGGAAATGCTCAAAATCGCCAGGGGCAAGCTGGCCAGGAAGCAGGTGGAGGCCACCCTGGTCCAGGGGGACGTCTACCGGCTGCCCTTTGAGGACGACTCCTTTGACGGGGTCTTTTCCATGGCCGCCTTTGAATTCATCGCAGACACTCCCAGGGCCCTGGGGGAACTCTTCAGAGTCCTCAAGCCCGGCGGTCTTCTGATGGTGGGCACCATCCATCTCGACAGCGCCTGGGGCAGACTCTACACCTCCGAGGCCTATGAAGGCTCCGTCTTCGACGGCATTCCCTTCAAGACCCTGGAGGAGATGGCCGCCTTCTACCCGGACCGGCTCCAGGCAAGCCGGGAATGTCTTTTCCTTCCCCCCGATATCGAGGAGGAGAAAATCTCCCTGGAGGAGGACGCCCGACATCAGGCCGATGGAAAGCGGGGTGGCTTCATATGTCTCAAATGGATCAAATCCTGAGCGGATCCGTCGCCTTCTACCCCCTGGGCGAGGGCCAGGTCAATCTCGCCGTCCTCGGCATCCTGGACCTCTTCGAAAAAGCCGGGGTCACCTACAGGGTGGGAGACATGACCACGGAATTCAAGGGTCCTGAATCCAACGTCATGGCCCTTCTGGGTGCCCTGGTGGCTTATGCCGGCGCCCATTCGAAGTATGTGATGGACATCAAGCTGTCCAACACCTGCGGACTCTAGAAAAAAGCCCTCGTCCTTCAGGACGGGGGCTTTCATACTAATTACTTCAAAAATGAGGGGGGGTAAATTGACACTCCCCACGAATCAATTCGGGGGATTCTCAGGTGATTAAACCGAAGTGCATTTCTGCTATCGGAGTACGACCCTGAGTCAAGGGGTGTGCCATCACCCCGTCCCATGCCAGGACCTATAGTCGCATGGGCTGAAAGCCTATCGCTTCGCAAGCGCCAGCTATCAGAGGTGCCTTCAATGATGTTGATGGCACCGACCAGATCCCGATGGGAGTGGTATCCACACTTGCAAGTGTAGTTTCTGCCTTTGGCCTTGTTTTTCTTGCCACAGACCGGACAAATCTGACTGGTGTAGGCAGGATCGACATATTCCACCGTGATACCTGCTAGAATTGCCTTGTACTCAATGTAGCCCGCCAAACGATAGAATGACCAGGTGTGCAAATTCTTTTCATTTTTACGGCTTGTCTTTGCCGTTTGTCTGATGCCCGAGAGTTTTTCAAGTCTGATGGTGCTACATGGTTTTCGATTGCAAAATTGACGATTTCTCTTGAAATCTTATGGTCTTGGTTTTTCATCCAGCGTTGCTCTTTATCAGAGAGTTTCCCGATAGCTTCAAGGTTTTTCATCCAGCGTTGCTCTTTATCAGAGAGTTTCCTGATAGCTTCAAGGTTTTTCATTTGGCCGAGTTTCTTTCTAATTGCTCGAAAGCGACGCTTGAAAAACTTATTCATACGGCCATTGCCGAAGAATTTGACCTTGCCGTCAGATATTTTAGCTACGGCTGGAACTTTAAGACCAAGATCCACGCCCATGACGATATCTGTGTGGACTGTGATCAGTTCCGGGTCTTCAACTGCAATCTGAGCTATCCATTTGCCTGACTTCTGAGTGATGCCAAGCATACCAAGTTTAGCAGCCTCTTCAATTAAAGTCTTCTGATAATCATTAAAGATCGCTTTGACTCCGATTCGCTGGGATTTGCCGTTAATCAAAACAGGAAACTCAAGTGTGCTTTCCTTAACTGTATAGTTTTGATTGTTCCAAAGACATACCGGTTTCCTGAGAATGGGAACCGTCCCCTGTTTCTTTGATTTCTTGTAGACACTTTTAGCATCACGAATCGCTTGATTTTTGACGGCACTCGGCATCAGTGCGTCAACATCTTTCGAAGAGAGCTGAAGCGCCTTTTCAGCCTCAACCATATCAGACACAATTTCATTGACTGTTTTGATATAGGTTTTGCTGATTGAAATCAAAGATTTTCTTGTTCAATTGTGGGGGCTAGTTTGATTTTGACGGTACGCATAGAATCACTTCCTTTGATCCTTTGTTGGTTTTCAATAGACGCTTTAATAACCGATAGGGGAGCACCACCAACCGTTGAAACAAAATAGCTATTTGTCCATGGTGTAGGTAGTTTTGTAGTCAGGTGCTTGAATTCACTTCTTAGTACGCTTGATGATTGTCCCTTGATTCTTTTGACAGCCTTATGGATGCCAAACTGGGGGGCAACCTCCAATAGCAAGTGGATGTGATCTGGCAGGGTTTGCATTTCAATGATTTCGACGTTTAGCTTAAGAGGCAACTTCTTCTACTATTTCCTTCAAACGCTTTTCAACTGGACCTACGATTACCTTGCGTCGATATTCAGGGCACCATACCACATCATACTTGCACGAGTAGACAACATTTTTGTTTGATTTGTACGTAGTATTGTTCATATCTAAATTATACAACTGTTAGCTATAAAACGCAAACAAAAGAGCGCCTTTCATCCCCATGGCAAAAGCGAGGGGCTTTTCGGCGCTATTCGGTAAAAATCAATGTCATTTGAAAAATATTTTCATCTGAGAAGCTTGTTCCCCTTGGCCCTCTCGTACTGTCGCGGCCAGACCACGTCTTCCATGCCCAGCTTCCTGGAGGCCTGGAGCACCCAGTAGGGATTTCTCAGCAGCTCTCTCCCCAGGTAGATCAGGTCCCCCCGGCTGTTTCTGATGATCTCATTGGCCATGTGATGGTGCTCCAGGAGTCCCCCCACCACCACGGGCAGATTGGTCTTTTTCTTGACCTCCGACCCGTATCGGATCTGATATCCGGGAAAAACCTCGATGGGGCCGTCCACCACCCCGCCGGAACTCACATTGAGCAGATCGACTTCTTCATCCTTGATGAGATTGATCATGAAGCTGATATCCTCGGGGGTATTGCCTCCTGCCGCATATTCATAGGCGGAAATCCTGATTCCCAGGGGCTTTTCGATGGGCCATTGTTCTCTGACCTTGATGACCACCTCTTTGAGAAATCTCACCCGGTTGCCCGAACCCCCGCCGTAGTCGTCTTTTCTTTCGTTGGTGAGGGGGGAGAGGAACTCGTTGATCAGATAGCCGTGGGCGGCGTGGATCTCCACATAATCGAATCCCGCCTCATAGGCTCTTCTGGCGCCCTCACCGAAGGCCTCGATGACGGTGGTGATATCCTCCCGGTTCATTTCCCTCGGGGTTGAATACTTGAGATTATACAGGAGGGGACTGGGGGCGATCACGTCCCCGGCGGTATCGCTCTTTCGTCCGGCATGGGCCAGCTGGATGCCGATCTTGGCCCCGTCCCGGTGGACTTCATCCACAAGTCCCTTGAGTCCCTGGATCTGGGCATCCTCCCAGATGCCCAGGTCCATCTGTGAAATCCTGCCTCTTTTTTCCACCGCTGTCGCTTCAAGGATGATCAGTCCCGTCCCCCCCATGGCCCTGGTCGTGTAATGCAGCAGATGAAAATCTCTGACCTGACCGGATTCATCCGATGAATACATGCACATGGCAGGCATCACCACCCGGTTTTTGATTGCTAGATCCTTGACGTTGAAGGGCGTGAAAATATCTGGCACTTGAATCCCACCTTTAAAAGTATTTGAATCCACTCCCGAAGACTTCCCGCACATGGGTCACCGTGAAGAAGGCCTCGGGATCGGTGACGCTGATCTTTTTCTTGAGCTTGATGAATTCCCTTTTGCTCATCACCGCCCGGATCACATCGACGGATTCCAGGGTATAGCCGCCGACGGCGGGATAAATCGTCACACCCCGGCCGATCTGACGGATGATGAATTCCCTGAATTCCTCGTTCTTGCGGCTGATCAGGGTGATCTTGTACTTCTGGTCAAAACCCTCGATCATGTAATCGATGAAAAAGGAGTTCATGATGATTCCCAGCAGGGCGTAAAGGCCCTTTTCCATGCCGAAGGCGAAGATGGCCAGGACCACTACGGTAAAGTCCGCCATCAATAGAGACTTCCCGATATCTATATTGTAGAATTTATTGATGATTTTTGCAATGATATCGGTCCCACCGGAGGAAGCGTTCTGGTAAAATACGATGGCCATCCCCACTCCGGAGACCAGGACACCGAAGAAGACATTGAGAAAGATGTCCTCCACCAGGGGTTCCACCACGGGAAACAAGGATTCCAGGAGGATGATCATGCCGGAGGCCGTCAGACTGGCATAGATGGTCTTCCCTCCGAATTCCTTGCCGATGAGGATGAATCCCAGGATGTACAGCACCACATTGAAGCCCAGCAGCATGACGCCCCTCGGTATCATGGGAAAATACCGGTTGACCACCATCACGAATCCCGAAAGCCCTCCCACCGCCAGGTCAGAGGGGAATAAAAACCAGAAGAGTCCACTGGCCAGAATGGCGACTCCGAAGGTGATCCAAAGGTATTCCTTGATTATTTTTTTCATTTTGCATCCTCCTTGCTTTTCACACGTGGACCCATCATACCACACAAAAAGAGCATTTCACAATGCTCTTTTTGTTAATCCTCTTGTTTCAGTTTGTCCTTGACAGATTTCATCTTCTGCTCGATGGTGGCCACCTGATCTCTGCGGTCATCGATGCGGATCGTGGTTGAAACCCTTCGGGCCCCGTTGTCGAAGGGGACCTCGTGCATCTCCCGGATGATCTTCAGAATCATGGGCAGCTCGCCCTCGAAAACAGTCCCCATGGGCGTCAGTTCCCATTTCACATTGTATTTTTCGATGACCCGGTGACAATCCGCCACATACCGACTGAGACTGGTATCCCCCGTACCGAGGGGTACCACCGTAACTTCTATTATCGCCATATTCTCCCCTGCTCTTTCTCTCTATTTGCTCAACACCTCATCAAGGGCATGGATGAACTTTTTCGTCTGGTCCATGTCTCCTGAACTGATTCGGGCATAGGTCTGATATTGCCAGATATAACCCGGTCTCATGATCATACCCTTTTTCTGAAGTTCCGTAAAGGCTTCCTTTGAGTCCATGCCGAGATCCACGAAGATGAAATTTCCGTTGGGCTTGATGTAGGAGAGGCCCTTTTCATCAAAATAATTCATCATGTAGCCCAGGGATTCATGACTCAGATCCACGGTGTTGTCGATGTGGGCCACATCCTCCATGGAAGCCACCGCCGCCGCCTGCCCCAGGCGGTTCACATTGAAGACGCCCTTGGTTTTCATCATCTGGCTGATGATTTCCTTGGAACTGAAGGCATAGCCCACCCTCAGACCGGCAAGACCGGCCACCTTGGCAAAGGTTCTGAGAACGATGGTGTTGGGTCGTTCCTTGAGGATTTCAAGACCGTCAGGGTAGTCGGGATTCCTGCTGGCATACTCGAAGTAGGCCTCATCCAGGACCAGGACCACATCCTCCGGCAGCCTGGCCACCAGGTCCTCAAGGACATCTCTGGTGAGGATATTGCCGATGGGATTGTTGGGATTGCAGATATAAAAGAGCTTCGTTTTTTCATTGACGTCGGAAAGCATCCCTTCGATATCATGTTCGAAATCCATCAAAGGAAATTTTTTCGAAATGCCGCCCATATGGTCTACCGTGATGTCGTAGAGATCGAAGGTCGGCGTTGCCATGACGGCCTCATCCCCTGAATCGATGAAGGTCATGGCGATCATCTTCAAAATCTCCTCCCCGCCGCTGCCGATGATGATCTGGTCCTTCTCCACGCCATGACGGCTGGCGAGCTTGATCCTGAGGGCGTCCCCCGTGGGGTCCGGGTAGATGTTGACATTGGCCGCTTCCTTCTTGATGGCTTCGATGGCCAGCTTCGAGGGCCCGAGGGGGTTTTCATTGGAAGCCAGCTTCACCACCTCGGTCAAGCCGTACTCCTCCATCACCTTCTCGATGGGTTTTCCTGGAACATAGGATTTGAGAGTGGAAAGTTCCTTTCTAAAAATGGACTTGGACAACAGGATACCTCCTATTCAAAAAAAACAAGTAGTAGTAAAATTATTTCCTAATCCTATTATAACCCATCTTGATTACTTATTTAAGTCCCCCGTGATTTTTTGTATAATAACAGCAGGAGGTGTCCAATGGATAAGAATTTACGTTTCGTCTACGACAAGCTGCTCGCCGAAACCGCCGAAAATCTGAAAAAAAACAAAATCAGCGCCACCGTGGTCAATGATCTTGATGAACTTCACGCCGCCATCAAAGCCATCCTCAAGCCCGGGGACCAGGTGGCGGTGGGAGGTTCCATGACTCTTTTTGAAACCGGGGTCATCGATCTCGTCAGAGAGGAGTCCTATGACTTCCTGGACCGCTATGCGCCGGGGCTCACCCCGGAAGCCACCCGGGAGGTCTTTGTGAAAAGCTTCAATGCCGATGTCTATATTACCTCCAGCAATGCCGTCACCAGGGACGGCATGCTCTTCAATATCGACGGCACCGGCAACCGGGTCGCCGCCATGGCCTACGGTCCCAGAAAAGTCATCGTGGTCGCCGGACGCAACAAGATCGCCAACAACCTCGATGAAGCCATGACCCGGGTCAAGGAAATCGTTTCCCCGGCCAATGCCAAGCGACTCAATCTGAAAACCCCCTGTACCACCACCGGTGTCTGTTCCAACTGCACCAGCCGGGACCGCATCTGCAACGATTACCATATCACCAAGTACCAGAGAGACCCTGACCGGATGCACGTCATCCTCATCAACGAAGCCTACGGTTATTAAAAAAAATGCACAGGCCAGCCTGTGCATTTACAATTTCAATTCGATTCCCCTGACGTCGATGGCGGAACCAAAAATCACCGGTTTTTTCAAATCAAGAGTGAGGGTATCATTCACGGGTTTGAGGTTCTTGATGGCATAGACCTCGATTTCATTGACGGTTTCATGAATGTACTGGTCCACTTCCTTGGGGACCTTGTTGGTCTCGACCTCGATCTCCTGGACGAAGCCACCGCATCCGCCGGTCACCTTGCGGATTTTGACACTGACAATGTACTTTTTTTTGCGCTTCAAATAATCTCTCAGTTCATCGGTCACAATGATTCTCATCGGCTTTGTACCACTCCTTCCTTTAGATAGGTTATACCCAAAGCCCCGACAATCATGCAAAAAGGTCACCCCATGAAGGGGTGACCTTTTCACTGCCAAGTGTCATGAAGCTGTTTTTTCAGCCATGGCCTCTTTTTTGGCCTTGTTGCGATGGTAGACCAGGAAGAGGACAAAGATGACCACGCTGATCATGGAGTAGAGGAAATTGGTTTGAATGAGACCGAGACCCACCAGGAAAATCACTGGCCGCAGGATCGGTTTCATGGCGGTGTTGAGATAGCCGGAAATGGAAGCCCCCAGGGCGAACATCCCCATGATGGCTGTAGAGAAGACGATCAAGAAGGTGAGGATATTGGATCCGAAGAGAATTTTGCTGTAGGCCGGATCAAAGTTGAGAATCAAGACCGGAGAGGTCGCGAATATATAGGGGACCAGATAGGCGGCAAAGGCCAGAAGGGAGGCCTGGACCCCGGTCTTGAAGGGGTCTGAATGGGCGATGCCGGAACCCGCAAAGGCCGCCAAGGCCACCGGTGGCGTGATATCGGCGATGATGCCGAAGTAGAATACGAAGAGGTGGGCACCGAGAATCGGAACCCCGACCGCGACAAGAGCCGGAGCCGCAATGGTTGCCTGCACGATGTAGTTGGCTGTCGTCGGCATTCCCATGCCGAGAATGATGGAGGCGATCATGGTGAAGAACATGGTGAGAATGATGCTGCCGCCTGAAAGTTTGACGATGCCGAGAGAAAACTTGATGCCGAGACCCGTCAAGGTCACCACGCCGACGATGATACCGGCGGAGGCACAGGCCATGGCCACTGGCAGAGCGCTTTTCGCTCCCTCTTCCAGACCCTCGATGATCTCCTTGACGCCGAATTTCACTTCATCTTGAAGGAAACTGTGGATGATTCCCACGATGATGCTTGAAAGAATCCCGAAAAGAGCCGCTCTCATGGGGGTGTAGCCCATGGCCAGGAAGGTCACGATGACAAAAATCGGGGCACTGAGGTACCACTGCTTGGCAAGGGCCTTCACCTTGGGCAAACGCTCCTTGGGAATGCCCTCGAGTCCCTGCTTCTTGGCTTCGAGATGGACCATGATGAAAATTCCTGTGAAGTAGAGGATTGCCGGCACCAGGGCACCCAGGGCGATGGTGCTGTAGGGCAGACCGGTGAACTCGGTCATGATGAAGGCCGCCGCACCCATTACAGGAGGCATCAACTGGCCACCGGTGGAGGCTGCCGCTTCAACGGCCGCTGCAAATTCACTGCGGTAACCGATACTCTTCATCAGGGGAATCGTGACTGAACCGGTTCCCACCGTGTTGGCCACGGAGCTGCCGGAAATGGTTCCCTGAGTCGCACTGGCGATGACCGCCGCCTTGGCGGGGCCACCGGTCTGATGCCCGGCAAGGGCCAGGGCGAGATTGGTCAGCCAGTCTCCGATTCCCGTCTTCTTGAGATAGGAGGCGAAGAGGAGGAAAAGGAAAATGAAGCTGGCGGATACTGAAATCGGAATGCCCAGAATGGATTCAGAGCTGACCCAGGCATAGGTGGCTACCCGCATGAGGGAATAGCCGCTATGGGAAAAGAAGCCACTGACCAGATTGCCAAAGAGGGCGTAGGCCAGAAAGACACCGGATACGGTGATCAGCACCGGCCCGGCCACCCTACGGGTCGCCTCGATGACAATGGCCACTGCAACGACTGATATGATGAAGTCCGTTTGATTGTAAGCTCCCGCCCGCATGAGCAGGGTGTCGAAATTCAAGAACAGATAACCGACAACCGTCAGTGATCCGGCGATCAGAAGGTAGTCATACCATTTCACCTTGTTTGAGCGATCGCTTTTCCTTAAGGGGTACATTAAAAAAATAAGAACGAGGGCAAAGCCGATATGTGCCGAACGTTGCTGGGTCGGTGGCAGTTGACCCATGATTGCCGTGTAAAGTTGGAATATTGACCAGACAATGGCCACCAGTTTGACCAGCAGCTTGTAGAAGCCCTGATGGTCACGATAGGCGAATTCTCTATCGTATTTGGCCATCATTTCCTGCTGCTGCTTTTCGTCCATGGTCTGTTCGATGAGTTTTTCTTCCAACGCTTTCATCTCCCTTCAAAAATGTATTCGGTTAACGAAATTCTTCTCACTCTAATATTAACAAATCCACCGGGTTTGTAAACGTCCTTGAGAAAGACCTCTACCCCGTTGTAGGCCATCGAGTGGTTGGCCCGTACCGCACCAATAACCACCGGTATGGCGTCAAAGGTGACATCATAATTGTAAACACGAATATAATCATCTGTAATTTCCCAGATAGTGTCTGCATCTGGATCGTTGGGTAAATTGGCAGAAAAAGCATCGAAATACATTTCTTCGATATCGATGGTGTAATCCTCATTGATCCGATAGCGTTCCAAAATCGGCCTTCGGCTGACCGAGTGAATCCAGTGGACGTCGATGGTATCGAGTCCCTCGATTTTCCGGGTGCGATAAACCACCTCGCCGAACCGTTCATTCTTGTCAACCACGACAACTTCAACCACTTCGACAAAAATTACATTCATCAATACAATTATAATCAGAATCGCTGACGCGATCAGTGCTTTTTTACTCATACTTACCTCACTGTTGGGGACAATCATATAAAAATAAGCCGAATTTCTTCGGCTTATTTTTCAAGCAAGCAGAATTCTGGAGTCGATCATCGATCTTCTATTCTTACTTAACTTCGTCGTAGTATTTTTGTGCGCCGGGATGAATGGGTGTCGTGATGCCATCCAGGGCACGATCGATGGTGATTTGATTTCCTGTGGCATGAGTCTCGGCAATTTTCGCCGTGTTCTCATACATTACTTTTGCCAGGTTGTAGGCCACATCATCACTGATGCCTTCTCTTACATAAAGGGCTGCTTGAAGGGCGATGGTGATGGCATCTTCATCCTGACCCTTGTACACGCCACCGGTGATGGGGTAGTTGGCAATGAAGGGAACATTTTCCTTGATGGCTTCGAATTCAGCGCCTGTGATTTCAAGGATTTTGACATCTCTTGAAGCGGCGATTTCCTGAACGGCTGAAGCCGGGAAGGCTACGACTGCGAAGGCGGCGTCCAGAGTGCCGTCCTTGAGTCCTGCAACTGCGTCAGTGAAGCTGCCGGGATTGGAGTTGTAATCGTCAACACCAAAGGCTTTGAGGATTTCCATGGCCGTTACATATGTGCCGGATCCTGGAGGGCCTGGGTTGATTCGTTTGCCTTGAAGGTCGGCGATGGTTTCGATTCCGCTGTCCTGGGTCGTCACGACATGCATGACTTCAGGGTAGACCACGCCGATGGCGTAGAAGTTGGTCAGAGGTGCGGCAAAGCTGTCGCCGGTGCCGTTGTAGGCGTCGGAAGCCACGTTGTTCATGGCAAGACCCAGATCGACTTCACCGGAAGCCAGTCGGTTGATGTTCTCGACGGAAGCACCTGCAGGCTGGATGGTGACATTGATGCCTTCGATATTGTCATTCCATACGGCTGCCATTGCACCACCGAGTGGGTAGTAGGTTCCGCTGGTTCCACCAGTGGCGTAGGAAAATTCTTCAACGGCTGCTGGTTCTTCTGCTGCCGGCTCTTCTGCTGCCGGCTCTTCTGCTGCCGGTGCATCTGCAGCTGGTTCTTCAGCAGCTGGTGATGAACATCCGGCAAGCGCTGCCAGCACCAATACCAAAACCAACAGTAAGCTTAGAGATTTCTTCATTGTGTTTCCCCCTTTTAATTTGTTCCTTCGAAGACCCGGCATTCGAAAGCGACATTCGTTTGAGACTCATCCGGTCCAAAACCCAGGTCTGACTCGGATGTTAACAGAGTATTACAAGGACGACGGTTTACTACATATTCCGACTAAAAAGTCAGCAAATTTTCAATAATTCCGCCATATTTTTAAGTTTCAGATCGATTTTCAGCCCCTTGAACTGGTCCTCGGGGAGCAGGGACCAGTCCACCAAAGCCGACTTGACCCCGGCCAGGTTGGCCGCAAGGATGTCATTATGGGAGTCCCCGACAAAAAGAACCCGGTCTTTAGAAATATCCCAGGCCTTCAGAATCCTCTTGATTCCCTCGGGTGAGGGCTTGGCCTCCACCACGTCCTCATAGGCGATGACCTGATCAAAATAACCCTCCAGGTCAAAGGCGGCCACGGCGTGTTCAATCCCTCCTCTTCCCTTGTTGGATTGAACGGCCATTCGAATCCCCTTTTCCTTGAGACCCTTCAGGGTGTCCAGGACTCCGGGATAAAGTCGGGTCCTCTCCTCCTGGTGTCTGCGGTACTCCCGGCGGTAGTCCGCCACCATCAACGGCGCCTTTTCCTTGTCGAAAAAGGCCAGCTGCACCGCCAAAGGCTTGCCGAGCACTTCGTGGAAGGTGTCCAGCTCCGGCCAGTAGCCCAGAAATTTCTCGACGGTCCTCTGCAGGGTCCCGATCACCAGGTCGTTGGTGTCGATCAGGGTGCCGTCCATATCGAATATTACAGCTTGGATTTTCAAGCAGTCACTCTCCTTCACGGATTTCTTCTTACCAGTATACAGAAAAGAGAACCCCTTTGAAAGGGTCCTCTTTTCTAGAGGAGGGGAAGCTAGATTTTTTCTCTAGCCGTATAATGGGTATGGAGCAGGTCATGGGCCTTCTGGCCATAGGGTGCTCCGAGGAAATCTTCATAAAGGACCTTCAAGGCTTCGTTTTCATGGGACTTTCGTCTCACCTTGGACCGGTCCTCGGCATAAATGGCCTCCTGACGCTTCTTGATGATGTCCATGTCCCCGTGGTGATAGGGCTGGCCGCCGCCGCCGATGCAGCCGCCGGGACAGGCCATGATTTCAATGGCATGATAGTGGCTCCTGCCGTCCCGTATGTCCTCGAGGAGCTTTCTGGCATTGCCCAGCCCGTGGGCGATGCCGATATTGATCTCGAGATCCTTGATCTTGACCGAGGCGCTTCTGATGCCTTCGAGACCTCTGAGCTGGGTGAACTCCACCCTTTCGAGTTCTTCACCGGTGAGCCACTCGTAGGCGGTTCGCACCGCCGCTTCAATGACGCCCCCCGTGGTGCCGAAGATGACCGCCGCCCCCGTCGACTCTCCCAAGAGCTGGTCAAAATCCCCCTCCGGCAGTACATCGAACTGGATGCCCGCCTCATGGAGCATGGCCCCGTATTCTCTAGTGGAAAGTACCAGGTCCACATTGTTCAGGTCGTCCTTGGCCAGCTCGGGTCTCGCCGCCTCCGCCTTCTTGGCCAGACAGGGCATGATGGAAACCACCACGACATTCTCTGGATCGATGCCCGTTTTTTTCGCATAGTAGGTCTTGACCATGCTTCCCATCATGATCTGAGGGGATTTGCAGGAGGAGGGGATATCCAGCATGTCCGGGAACTGGTGCTCGAAGAATTTCACCCAGGCCGGGCAGCAGGAGGTGAGCATGGGCAGTTTCCCGCCGTGCTCGATGCGGTGGACCAGTTCTGACGCCTCCTCCATGATGGTGAGGTCCGCTGCGAAATCCGTGTCGAAAATCGCATCGAAGCCGAGCCTTCTCAGGGAAGAGGCCAGTTGACCCGTGGTCACGGAGCCGGGGGCCATGCCGAAGAGCTCCCCGATGGCCACCCGGATCGCCGGAGCCACCTGAACCACCACATGCTTGCTTTCATCATTCAGGGCACGCCATACCTTGCCCACATCGTTGATTTCCGTCAAGGCGCCGGTGGGACAAACCGCCACACACTGACCGCAGAAGGTACAGGCGGTGTGTTCCATGTCCAGGTTGAAGGCCGGGCCCACCACCGCATCGAAGCCGCGGTTGATTCCCGACAAGACACCCACGGTCTGGACCTCGTTGCACATGGTCTCACAGCGCCGACACATGATACACTTGTTGGGATCCTTCACCAGAGAAGCCGAGGTTCTGTCAATGGGATAATCCATTTTCTCCCCGGTCCACTTGATTTCACGGACTCCCATCTCCTGGGACAGCGCCTGCAGCTCGCATTCAAGATTCTTGGGACAGATCAGGCAGTCCTGAGGGTGGTTGGAAAGCAGCAGTTCGATGGCCATCCGTCTCCCGGTGATGGCTCTGAGGGAGTCGGTTTTGATCACCATGCCCTCCGTCACCTTCTCCGCACAGGAGGGGGCCAGGGCCATCCGGCCCTCCACCTCCACCACGCAGGCCCGGCAGGAAGCCACCTTGTTGACGATGCCGAATCCCTCCAGATTCAAATGACACAGGGTGGGGATATGCACACCGATGGTTCTGGCCGCTTCGAGAATCGTGGCGCCGCTGGCGACCTCGACATCAATTCCGTTGATTTTCGCTTTAACAATTGCCATATTCTTGCCCTCCTATGGTTTCAAAACTGCATCGAATCTGCAGACATCGTAACAGGCACCGCAGGCGATACAAGCCGTTTCATCGATCACATGGGGTTGCTTGACACTGCCGGTGATGCATTTGACGGGACAAACTCTGACACAGGCGGTACAACCGATGCATTTTTCCTCGTCGATGGCATAGGTGATCTTTTTCTCTCTCCTGGCATAGGCCTCGTATTCCTCAGGGAAATACTTCATGGTACTCAGCACCGGGTTGGGTGCCGTCTGTCCCAGACCGCAGAGGGCGGAATCCTTGATCATTTTTCCCAGATCCTGCAATTTCTCGAGATCCTCGAGGTCTCCCTCCAGATTGGTGAGCCGCTCCAGGATTTCAAACATCCTCTTGGTGCCGATTCGGCAGGGGGTGCACTTGCCGCAGGATTCATCCTGGGTGAAGTCGAGGTAGAACTTGGCGATCTCCACCATGTCATCGTCTTCATCCATGACAATCATGCCGCCGGACCCCATCATGGAGCCGATTCCCTTGAGACTCTCATAATCAATGGGGGTATCCAGGTCCGCCTGGGTAATGACCCCTCCCGAGGGACCGCCCGTCTGAACCGCCTTGAAGGCCTTGCCGTCGGCGATGCCTCCGCCGATTTCGAATATGATTTCTCTCAAGGTGGTGCCCATGGGCACCTCCACAAGACCTACATTATTGACCTTGCCGGCCAGGGCGAAAACCTTGGTGCCCTTTGAAGTCGCCGTTCCGATACTGCTGAACCAGTCGGCTCCCTTCAATATAATAGGACAGATGTTGGCCAGGGTTTCCACATTGTTCACCGAGGTGGGTTTGCCCCGGTAGCCGCTTTCTGCCGGAAAGGGGGGTTTTTTCGTGGGCTCTCCCCGGAGTCCCTCCATGGAATGGATCAGGGCGGTTTCCTCACCGCAGACAAAGGCCCCGGCACCCAGTTTCACCTCGATGTCGAAGTCGAAGCCGCTGCCGAAAATATCCCTGCCCAGCAGTCCCAGTTCCCTGGCCTGCTTCATGGCGATATTGAGCCTTTCAATGGCCAGGGGATACTCGGCCCGAATGTAGATCAGACCGTGGCAGGCTCCCATGGCATAACCGCCGATGGCCATGGCTTCCAGGACACTGTGGGGATCCCCCTCCAGAATGGACCGGTCCATGAAGGCCCCCGGGTCCCCTTCGTCGGCATTGCAGATGATGTATTTCTCAGTACCCGGTGACTTGGCGGCCAGCTCCCATTTCAGACCTGTCGAAAAACCGCCGCCACCACGGCCTCTGAGACCGCTGTCCTTGATGACGTTGATGACTTCCTGGGGAGTCATCGAGGTCAGAACCCGGCCCAGGGCTTCATAGCCACTGAAGGCGATGTACTCTTCAATATCCTCAGGGTTGATAAAGCCGCAGTTTCTCAGGGCGATGCGGTATTGCTTCTGATAGAAGCCCATGTTTTCATGCTTTTCCAGTTTCACCCGGGTGTTGGGATCCACGAAGAGCAGTCTCTGGACTCTCCGGCCCTTGACGAGGTGCTCTGAAATGATTTCGGCGACATCCCCAGGGGTGACCTTGACATAAAACACGTTGTCGGGGTGGATCTTGACAATGGGTCCCTGGCCGCAAAACCCGAAGCAGCCGGTTTTAAGCACCTGGATTTCCTCTTCATACCCGATGTCCTGGAGTCCCTCTTTGAACCGGTCTATGATCACTTCGCTTTCGGAGGCGATACATCCTGTCCCTCCGCAAACCATGATCTGTCGCGTATATTTAGACATGCTTCAACCTCCTATGCTTTCGTAAAAGTCTTGTTGAGCAGATGATCATCGATGAATTCATCCTTCAGAATATGCTTGGTGATGATTTCCCTGGCGACGGTTTCATCCACCTTGCCGTAGAGCACCGGCGCCTTGCCCGGCTGGTTCACCTGGATCGTCGGTTCGGAATGGCAGTAGCCCATGCAGCCTACCTGGACGATCTTGACCTGGTCGAGGCCCGCTTCCTCAATGGCTTCACCCAGGGCCTTCATGGTTTCCCGGGCGCCAGCCGCAATGCCGCAGGTGGCCATCCCGATGAGGATTTCAATGATTCCGTCGGTGCTTTCACCCTTTTCGCGCAGATCAACCTTCTTTTTGGATGCCTCTCTGATTTTTTTGAGTTCATCAAGGGACTTAATGGCCATTGGAATCCTCCTCATCACGGTATTTGTTCAGTATGGTTTCAATATCCTCGGCTTTCACGTGACCGTAGACCTTGTCGTCCACCATGAGCACCGGTGCCAGTCCGCAGGCGCCGACACAGCGGATGTCCTTGAGGGTGAACAGTCCGTCCTCCGTCATCTTGTTGTTTGCCACTCCCAGCTGGTCCTTCAGGGTCTTGAATATTTTGTCCGCCCCCTTGACAAAGCAGGCGGTTCCCATACACAGACTGATGGTATGCTTTCCCCGGGGTTCCTGGGTGAAAAAGGAATAAAAGCTGACCACCCCGTTGACCTTTGCCGCGGGCAGATCAATTTTTCGCGCCACATGAAGCTGCAGGTTTTCCGGCAGATAGCCGAACAGACTTTGGGCCTTGTGAAGCACATGGATCAGACTGCCCTCCTTGTCCTCTATCCCCTGAATATAATCGTCCAGAACCGACAGTTTTTCCTTGTCCAGGAAATCCGTGCTGAGTTCCACCAAACGACCTTTGGCATTCTTCAAATCTTTCCCCTCCTCAAAGCGAATCATTCTGATTCATATCAGGGATATTATACATCATTTGCATTTATCTGTGAATACTTTAACGATATATAAATTTATTTTTTCACAAACTTTTCCTGAAAGGCCGGAAAATAACGATTTTTTCTTGAATCTACCGGATAACCTTGCTATAATCATGTTAAATATTTAACTATTCAGGAGGCCCCATGGAACTAGAAAAAATCATCCAGGTGCTGGACTGTCAACCACTGACCCAGCCCCTTGAAGGCGGCAAGTCCTTCGAAAAGGCCTTTGGCAGTGATCTGATGAGTGACGTGCTGGCCTTCATCCATGACGATGAGACGGTCCTTTTGACCGGGCTCACCAACCAGCAGGTGATTCGAACGGCTGAAATGATCGATTTGAAACTGATCCTCTTCGTGCGGGGCAAGATCCCCTCAGAGGAAATCATCGGGCTTGCCGAGTCCAACCGGATCACCCTTCTCAGCACCAAGGCCTCCATGTTCGAGGCGGCGGGGATCCTCTTTGAAAACGGCATGAGGGGAATCGACCAGACATGAAATTCGAATATACCATCACCACGCAGAACTTCACCACCGCAGGGGAAGCCTCCTCCAACACCAAAAAGACCCTCAAACTCCTGGGCATCGATTCGAAAATCATCCGCAGGGCCGCCATCATGGCCTACGAAGCCGAGATGAACATCGCCATCCACTCCCGGGGGGGCAAGATCCAGTTGGAGATCGAAGCTCATCGCATCACGATTGTCGCAGAGGACCAGGGTCCCGGCATCGCCGACATCGATCTGGCCATGAAGGAGGGCTACTCCACCGCCTCCCATGAAATCAGGGAAATGGGCTTTGGGGCGGGGATGGGACTCCCCAATATGAAACGCTGTGCCGACAGCTTCGACATTTCATCCACTCCGGGGGGGAAAACCCGGGTGGTGATGACGCTGAATCTCTAGAAAGGAAAACAACCATGGCTGATTATTTCCACTCCGTTATATTAATAGAAGAAAAGTGCACCGGGTGCACCGTCTGCATGCAGAACTGTCCCACCCAGGCCATCCGGGTCGTCGACGGCAAGGCCCAGATCACCCCAGAAAAATGCATCGACTGCGGCATCTGTATCCGGGTCTGTCCCTACGGGGCCAAAACCGCCGTCACCGATACCATGAGGGATCTCGAAGCCTACGACATCAAGGCCGCCATGCCCTCCATGTCCTTCTACTCACAATTCTCCCAGCACTATTCAAAAACCAAAATCAACAACGCCCTGAAAACCCTGGGCTTTGACGAGGTCATCGACCAGTCCTACCATGCCGAGGTCCTGGCCTATCATCTGGGGAACCTCAGTGAGGATCCCCAGCAGGTGAAGCCCATGATTTCCACCTACTGTCCCGCCATCACCCGACTCATCCAGATCAAAAACCCGGAGCTCATCAAAAACATCATTCCCATTGAAACCCCCATGGAGGTGGCTGCCCGGCTTTACAAAGAGGCCATGGCCGAAAGGAATCCCGGGGCCTCCGTCGGAATTTTCTATATCTCCCAGTGTCCGGCCAAGATCACCAGCATCAAAAAACCCATCGGACTGGGTCGATCCTCCCTGGATGGCGCTCTGAGCACCAAGAATCTCTATCCCCTTCTGATGCAGATTCTCTCCCATCGCGAGGATTACTCTCAAGAGCTGACCGCCGCCTATCTCGGAGAAAACTGGGCCATTCTGGGAGGCCAGTCCCTGACCTCGGAAATCGAGGCCGCCATCAAGGTGGATGACATCGACGAAGTCGCCAAGATTCTGGACATGGCGGAGCTCGGCAAGCTTTCCGGCTTGAAATTCATCGAGACCTATGCCTGTGTCGGCGGCTGTGTCGGCGGTCCCCTCAACGTGGAAAACCCCTTTATCGCCCGTTACCGGGTGGAATCACGCACCCGGTCTCTCTCCCCCATCGATATCGATGAAATCGAAAACAATTTCGACTTCGGCAAACTCCTCTGGGATCTTGAGATTGAGCCCATCGACATCCTCGGCCTGGACAAGGACCTTTCCGTGGCCCTGGAGAAGATGGACCGGATCGACAAGCTCCTGGGAGAGCTCCCCGGCATTGACTGCGGCGCCTGCGGCTGTCCCTCCTGCCGCGCCCTGGCGGAGGATATCGTCCAGAAAAAGGCCCGCCTCAGTGACTGTGTGTTTCAAAAACTCCAAGGAGGCCCTAAAAATGCAACTCTCTGATTTGATCCACCACCCGGATTTTGACTATCTCACCCCCCAGCTGGCCGTGACAGGCGACATCCCCCACGTCCGCAGCTGTGATCTCCTCAGCTGGGTCATGGCCAAGGGCCAGAAGGGAGAAGCCTGGGTCACGGTCCAGACCCACAGCAATATCGTCGCAGTCGCCTCCCTGCTTGAACTGGGCTGCATCATTCTGCCGGAATCCCTCCAACCCGATGAAGAGACCCTTCAAAAGGCCCTTTCAAGTGAGGTTCCCCTCCTGTCCACCTCCCTGGATACCTACGGCATCATGCAGCTTTTTTTCCAGACATGACCTGATGAAAATCTACTATGACCTGCATATCCACTCCGCCCTCTCCCCCTGCGGCGGGGAGGACATGACCCCCAACAATATCGTCAACATGGCCCTCCTGAAGGGTCTCGACCTGATCAGTCTCACGGACCACAACCATATCCTCAATCTCAGACCGACGGAGGCCCTGGCCCGGGAAAAGGGCCTCTTCTTTCTCCCGGGGATTGAAATCCATACCCTGGAGGATGTCCACGTCCTCTGCTATTTCGAGGAACTCGAAACCATTGAAGACTTTTTCAAGACCCTCGAGCCCCTGATTCCCCAACAGCCCCACCAGGGTGGGAAATTCGGTCACCAGCGCATTCTAGGCCGCAGGGACGACCACCTGGGGGACTTCCCCCTGTCCCTGCTCTTGCCACTGGCCATCGATTTGAAACATCTTGGAAAACTGGTGGCCGCCCATGACGGCCTCTTCGTGCCGGCCCACATTCACCGTCAAAGCTACGGCATCCTCTCCCAGCTGGGCTTTCTGCCCGAAGACCTGACCTGCCACGCCCTGGAGAATCCTGCCGGGGACACGCCTCAGGGAATCCCGATTCTCACTAGCTCCGACGCCCATTTCCTGGGAAATATCTCTGAACGAGACCACTTCATCGAGGTGGAAGAAAGAAGTCTAAGGGGAATTTTCAAGGCCTTGAAGGAGGGGACTTCATGAGAGACCTCAGCCTGCACCTCCTTGATATCCTACAAAATTCCCTCAAGGCCCAGGCCCTTTGCATCAGAATCTCCCTCATGGAACTGACCTCCGAAGACACCCTGGTCATCACCATCGCCGATGACGGCAGGGGCATGTCGGCTGAAACCCTCAGCCGGGTGCAGGATCCCTTTTTCACCACCCGGACTGAAAGAAAAGTGGGCCTCGGCCTCTCCCTTTTCAAGGCCAAGGCGCGACTGACCGGCGGTGATTTGACCATCACATCGACCCCCGGTCTGGGTACCACCGTCAGGGTGACCTTCGGTCTCAGTCATATCGACCGGCCTCCCCTGGGCAATCTGGGACTGACCTTCACCACCGTTCTGGGCTTCAGGCAAGGCCTTGACCTGGGCCTCTCCTACCAAAGAGACCATCGAAACTTCAGCCTCACCACGGAGGACCTGCTGCAGGTCCTCGAGGAACCCTCCGCCTTCGAGTCCCCCCAGGTCCTGGCCTGGATCGAGGACTACATTGAAACCGCCGTACAAAGTCTTTCGACCCCTTAGGCCCAAGTGCCCGAGGGGTCGAAATATTTTTCCAGGACAGTGTTCCCCGGTAGAAGCCTTTTTTTTCGAGGGAGAATCCACGGGTCACGCCTGTCATTAACCGCCAGATATGTTATAATATGCTTGCAGGATTCGGTCTCAGGGCCTGTCTTCCCTGCCAAAAAAAATGACGGAGGTGCCCCCATGAAACCCATCAAAATGTATACCACCCTAGGCTGTCCCCACTGCCGTGCGGCAAAGGCTTACCTGGAGGAGGAAGGCCTTGACTATGAGGAAATCGACGTGACCACCACTCCGGGGGCCCGCAACGAGCTGGTCGCCAGGGGCGTCCTGGGGGTCCCCGCCTTTGCCATCGGCGGAAAAATGGTCCAGGGATTCCACAAGGATCAAATCATGAAGGCCGTTAAAAAAGCCCAGATCGGATGATCTGGGCTTGAACCGTTGAGGGGTGGACCCTACATGGCTTCCATGAAGAGTTGTACCACTTCTTGCAGCGTGGCCGTTCTCGGGTTGGTGAGCTGGCAGGCATCCGCCTTGGCGTTGACGGCCATGGTCTCAAGATCTTTTTCCTTGACCCCGAGTTCAGTGAGTCCCTTGGGAATACCCACGGAAACCGACAGGGCCTTGATGGCTTCAATCGCCGCATCGGCGGCTTCTCTCGGTGACATTCCTTCAACATTCTCACCCATGGCCTTGGCGATTTTGCCGAAGCGGTCCGTGGCGCCGATAATGTTGAACTTCGAAACCACCGGAAGGAGAATCGCATTGCAGACGCCATGGGGCAGGTTGTAAAATCCTCCCAATTGATGGGCCATGGCATGGACATAACCCAGGGAGGCGTTGTTGAAGGCCATCCCTGCTAGAAACTGGGCAAAGGACATTTTTTCTCTTGCCACCATGTCGGCGCCATTGGCTACGGCCTTGGGCAGGAACTCCGAAATCAGTTCAATGGCCATGAGAGCGGCGGAATCCGTCAGGGGCGTGGCCGCCGTGGAAACATAGGCTTCAATGGCATGGGTCAAGGCATCCATGCCGGTGGCTGCGGTAAGCGCCGGTGGCATGCCAGCCATGAGATCAGGGTCATTGATGGAGGCGCCCGGTGTGACTCGCCAGTCCACGATGGCCATTTTGATTTTTCGGCTGGAGTCCGTAATGATACAGAAACGGGTCATTTCAGAAGCGGTCCCTGCCGTGGTGTTGATGGCGACATAGGGAACAAAGGGATTCGCTGATTGATCGATGCCCTCGTAATCCTGGATTTTTCCACCGTTGGACGCCACCAGGCCGATTCCCTTGGCACAGTCATGGGAGGATCCTCCACCTAGTGAAACCAGTCCGTCGCACTTTTCCTTTTTCCAGACTTCAAAACCGTCTTCCACGTTTTTGTCCGTCGGGTTGGGCTCGGCACCCCCATAGATGACGGCTTCGATTCCGGCTTCTTCAACGATGGCCTTGACCTTGTCCGCCATGCCCATCTTGAGGAGTCCGCCATCCGTGACGATCAATACCTTTTTGGCGCCGAAATTCTTCACCAGATTGCCGGCCTCATTGACACTGCCTGAACCCTGATAATTCACCGACGGAATAAAGTAACCTGACATACCCATAAGCAATTCCCCCTATTCTTTTCCACATCCAGTAATAAATCCGACGTTTTTTCGGGGCAACCCCTGCCAGAAGCGATTGATCCTGAACGAATCCGGCATGGCCCTCTTAACAGGAGATTCCCTCCTTACCATGAGATTTCACATCTGGCAATTCTCAGTATATTCTGAAATCTCACAACAATAATATAATAAGCCCGGTGGGTATTTCTGTCAATTTTGTGATTTTATTGACATAATGACAGTTTGAAATACTTTTTTTCCCGACCATCCCCTGAAAACCGCTGAAATTCACCATATGTTTCAATGTGCCGAACGGATTCTCCCTTATTTTCTATTAATCCCATTATTTGTCATTTCTAATGTGTTGAAAATCAGCGACGATGTTTCAAAAATCCATCTCACGATTCTATACTTTGACGGGCGGCATCCCCGCCCTGCCCGGCGAAGGAATGACCCACAGAGTCTCTTCCTCCGGGGGAAAACAAATCCCACCCTCCCCGCCGATTTTTTGTTAAAATGAAAAGGTAAAAAGAAAGGAGTCCACGCCAAAGATGATGAAAAAAATCCTTCCCCTGCTCTTCAGCCTGGTCCTGATGCTTTCAGGATGCCAGGAGACCGACCAAGTCCCCCTTGAAAAACCCGAGACCCCCCCTGTCCAGGAAACCCTCACGCCTGTGGATTATGTCTGTCAGTCCGGGGAGACCCCTGATTCCACCCTCTATCTCCTGATCAAGGACGAGACCGCCACCCGGCTCTACAGGGGAAGCCTTTCCCCTGAATCGAATTTCGAGCTTGAACTTGAAGGAGAGCCTCTTTATTCCTTTGATCCGGCCTTCGATCCCCTCTACCTCGACTACCGGGAGGAGGACCAGACCTTCCTTTTTCAAAATGACACCGAAGTCCGCACCCTTGACCTTGACACCCTCTACCTCAGTGAACCCGTCCCACTGCCAACAGAAATCGAGGGAAAGGTCCTCCTCAACCACTACCAGTCCGAGGGCTACCTCTACACGAAATTCAATGCCCGGGATGAAAGCTACGACATCCTCCTGGGTGATGCTTCCTTCGAAAATGAACTTGACCTGTTTCAGACCACCCTCCGCCCCCGTTTGATGGCCGTCAACGACCCCATGACCCGGATCCTCTTCGAGACGGCGGAAGGACTCTTCATCCGCAACCTCGCCGAAAACACCCTTTCACCCTATGAACCCCGGAAAGTCCTTGAAGCCTACCTTTCAGAAGAGACCGTTCTTGCCTTCGACCTCAAGACCCCCCTCGACTTCAATGAAATTCCGGTCTATGAGGGACCCAAGGGGCCCTTCGACCGGGTCATCAAGGGAGGAATCCTCTTCGATCCCGAGGGCGAAACCATCCGCTTCGGCTACGACATCGGCATCTTCGGAGACACCATTGCCGCCATTTCACCAGAGCCCCTGACAGGGGATGAACTCGTGGAGGCCCGGGGTCTCATCGTCGCTCCCGGATTCATCGACATGCTTTCCTTCAATCCCAACGCCACCGGCGCCTATTACAAGATCGGTGACGGGGTCACCACCAATCTCAGCATGCACGGCTGCACCAATGATTTTGACAACTTTTTCAGTTATTATGAGCGCAATCCCATCATGGTCAACTACGGAGGCGCCGTTTTCATGGTCCAGATCCGCTACGAGGCGGGCCTCGGCCACTATTACGAACCCAATGAAAACCAGGTGGACTACATCGCCCGGCGCACCGAGGAGGAGATCCTCGCCGGTGGCCTGGGCCTGGCCTTCAGCCCTGAATACTATCCGGGCACCACTCCGGAGGAGATTCTCGGAGCCATGGCCATGGCCAAAAAATACGATCTCGCCACCCACTTCCACGCCCGTTACTCCGCCATGACCGGCGAGCACACCAGCATTGACGGGGTCGTCGAGATTCTCGAATACGCCAGAGCCCTGGACGCCCACGTGCATTTCATGCACCTCCACTCCACCGGCGGCACCCATGTCATGGCGGAGGCCCTCGAGATGATCCACACGGCCAGGGAGGAGGGTCATGCCGTCACCTTCGACATCTATCCCTATGATTCCTGGGCCACCAACATCGGCTCCGCCAGATTCAACGGAGACTGGCAGGGCAAGTTCGGCATCACCTATGACGACCTGCAGATCGCCGGTAGCGAAGACTTCGTCACCGAGGAGAATTTCCAGAGTCTCAGAGACGCCCAGCGCATCGTGGTCGCCTACGCCATGGATGACAAGGAGGTCATCATGGCCCTCAGGGACGAGGGCAGCATGATCGGCTCTGACAGCATCGTGGAGACCGATCCCTCCTTCAATCATTTCAGGGCCTCCGGGGCCTTCTCGAGATTCATCGGCCGATACATCCGGGACCTCGACATCATGCCCCTCATGGAGGGGATCCGCAAGACCTCCTACTACACCGCCCGCCAGCTTGAAGGCATCTCAGAGGATATGGCCCTCAGGGGCCGACTCAGGGAAGAAACCGTCGCCGACATCACCATTTTCGATTATTCAAGCATCATCGACACCTCATCCGCGGCGGTTCCCGCCTCCCTCTCCGAAGGGGTGGCCTACGTCCTGGTCTCCGGACAGATCGTCAAGGATCTTGAGACCATTCACACGGACCGGAAATTCGGTCAACCCATTGCCAATGATTTGAGACCCTGATCCATCAAAGAAGGAGTGAAGCCTCATCGGGCCTTCACTCCTTCTTTGCGTGGTAGATCACATAGGTCTTGACCAGTTCCTCCCCCGCCACCACCGGCAGGACATGGATTCTCAGGGGAACAGGGTTTCCTGCGGCATCGTGCCGGACGCCCTCGAAGACCTTTTCCTCAAGGGATGTCTCCTCAGGGAGTCTTTCTCCGAAGCCGATGACCCTGGTCAGGGCAAGTTCCTTGACCTCCTTGAGGGTGACGCCGAAGAGATCCGAAAAGTACTCATTGAAATCGACGATGCAGCCCTCCTTGTCCAGTCTCACCAGGCCATGGGGCACTCCCTTGAAAAGAGCCTCCATGACGCGGTTTTCCTCATAGAGAGTCTCCTGTCGGTTCAGGGAATTCATGATGTAGAGGTGCTTCTTTTCACATTGAGACAGAAAATCATTGAGGTGGTCCACCAGTTCAGCGAATCCCCAGGACTCCTTCCAGATGATTCTGTACTCCGGGGCCTGCTGGACATTCACCTTCCTGATCCCGTGAATCAGTCGCTGGTAGGGCCGGTACATCAGGACCCAGATGAAGACGCCGATTCCCAGAATCACCAGAAATATCTCCACCATGAGCCGAAGAGCCGCCTGGGACTGAGCCAGGCTCTCGCCCAGAGGCGTGTAGGTGATGACCCGCCAGGGGGAATCCTCCACGGGCAGCCAGGAAAGCAGGTAATAGCCCCGGCTTGTCTTCAAGGCTTCAATGGTGACGAATTCAAAAGACTTTCCTTCGATCAGTTCACTGTGAGCCTTGTAGATGATTTCCTCATGAAAGTCCGCCATTTCCGAAGACCCGAAGGCTTCGATCCGATCCTCCTCATTCCCCAGAATCGCGATGCCCCCTTCGAAATCCTCCGACCGCCTCGAGACCCTTTCCTGGATCCTTGCCACAGGAATGTCCCCTGCAATCACCCCCAGGAAATTGCCGCTGAAATCCGAAATCGCCATGGCCACCGTGATCATTTTCACACCATTCGTCGCCCCGGTGTAGATCTCCGTGATGATGACCTCGTCACTCTGGATCGCCTGCTGGTACCAGCTTCTCACCCTGGGTTCATAATCCTCCGGGAGGACGACATCCGGATACACGATATTGCTGCCATCGCCATCTGAAAAATAAAGGCGGAGAAAATCCCCCTCCACGGCGATTTTATCTGAAAAGTACCGCTGGATCTCCTCGGCCTTCCAGTCATTGTACAAAAAGAACTCCCCACTGATCCGGATGGTCTCCTTGTAGTCCTCGAACCAGCCAAGTATTTCCTGGTCCGGCAGAGAATCGGCTTCACTGACGATGTCGAGCATCCGTTTCTCCACAGAGCTCTCGGAAATCCGATGCATCGTATAGCTGGACAGGACGATGAGCAACATGATTCCTGCCAGCACGAAGGTCCTTCTATTCCTATACCACAATGGATTCCCCACCTCCTCTCAAAAGTCTAATCCTGATACATTTTCTGCACCGTCAGCCGGCTGTACAGAATCTGGTCATCCTCCGTGCCGTAGTAGAAATCCAGGATAGCGGGAACCCGATGACCCAGAAATTCACCATACCGGACCACCTTGACCTCCCAGGGCATCTCGGTGAAGCTTCCCTTTGTATAGTAGTACCGCCGGGACCTGATCCGGCTCAGGCCCCCCGAATCGTCGAAATACAGGGAGGCCACCAGCCTCTCCCTGCCCAGGGTGACCTCCCCTTCCACGATGCCCTTTTCAATGGACCGAAAAGAAAAACTCTCCCTGGTCAGGTAGGCGGGGGAAAGAAAAGCCATCAAAAAGTAATTCATCAGGCCGGTATGGTCCAGCTCGTGCCCCTCCCCCTCCAGGTAGCGGAACATGGAACCCAGAAAAACCTCGAACTTGGCCAGGCCTTGCCTGAAATTCTCAAAAAACCGGATATGGAAGCCAGGAAAATAGCTGATGCAGCCCAGGAGATAATAGGCCTGGGACTCGAAATTGATACCGTTTTTCAGCCTGAACCGCCGCCACTCCCTGGTCGGTCCGAACTTCATCATTCCCCGGTAATACACCTTCAGGCGCTTGTGGGCCTTTTGATGCAGGGACCTGGAGAATTCCAGGTACCTCGTGATCTCCACCGGCGTGTCCCCGAGATCCTCCTCTGGATAAAAGAGGGTCCGGTCCTCGAGGGTGAAGATCTTCCTGGAAATGTCCTCGATGTAGATGTTGTTGCGTATCTTGAAACCGATCATCACCAGAATGATGACGAAGGCGATCTGCAGAATGATCATATTGGGGTCCATGGTCCTCCTCCTCCCTTCATTGATACCTTTTAGTGGCAGTGGATAAACCCCCCGGGACAAAAAAACAAAACGGGCTCTAGAGCCCGTCGATTCGTCTTGGGAAAACCAGGTCTCCCAGATCATTGTTCACCTTGCCGGCTTCAAGATTCTTGAGGGCCGTACTCACCATCAGCTTGATGCGGTTGAGCTGGTTGACTTCGCTGGCACCGCTGTCATAGTCGATGGCCACGATGTTGGCGCGGGGAAAGGTCTCCCGGAGTTTTTTGATCATCCCCTTGCCCACCACATGGTTGGGCAGGCAGCCGAAGGGCTGGATGCAGAAGATATTGGGAACCCCCGACTCGATGAGTTCCACCATCTCCGCGGTCAGAAACCACCCCTCGCCGGACTGGTTGCCCAGGGAAATCAACCCCTTCACCTTCCCGGACAGTTCCTCGATGAGGGGAGGGGGGTCGAACCGCCGACTGTCTTCGAGAGCCGCCCGCATTTCCCTTCGGTAGGATTCCATGACCCGGATCATGATTGCCCCGATGGTTCTGCCGACCCTTCCCTTTCCGAGATGGTCGGCCTTGAAGGTGGCATTGTAGAAGCTGTACATGAAGAAATCCAGAAGGTCCGGCACCACCGCCTCGGCCCCCTCCTCCTCGATGACCTTCACGATGTGGTTGTTGGCAAAGGGGTGGTACTTCACCAGAATCTCTCCCACGACGCCGATTCTCGGCAGCACCCGGTTTTCATCGATGGCCAGGTGGTCGAATTCCTCCACGATCTGACGAATTCTATTTTCGAACCCCTTGCCGCCCCTTTCCATCAGGGTCCCCTTCAGACTGTCGATCCATTTCCTGTACAGGTTTTCAGTGGAATTCCGGAATTTTTCATAGGGTCTGATCCGATACAGCAGCCGCATCAGAAGGTCTCCGTAGACCAGGGCCCTGATGGCGCCCTGAATCAGCCTGAAATTCAACTTGAAGCCGGGATTCTTTTCAATGCCCTGGGCACTGAGGGAGATGACGGGAATCCGACTGTAACCGCTGTCCTCCAGGGCCTTCCGAATAAAGGCGATGTAATTGGTCGCCCGGCAGCCTCCCCCGGTCTGGGAAATCAGAATCGAGGTGGTGTCGGGATCGTAGTCTCCGGATTCCAGAGCTTCGATGAGCTGGCCCACCACGATGATCGCCGGATAGCAGGCATCGTTGTTCACAACCTTCAGACCCGTCTCCACGGATTTCGCCGTGGTTTCCTTGAGAATTTTCAAACGGTATCCCGCTTCATTGAAAACATCCTCAAGCAGCTCGAAGTGAATCGGCGACAGCTGGGGGGCGATGATGGTGTGGCGTCTTTTCATGGCCTTGGTGAAGAGGACCCGTTCTGGCGGACTGGCCGCCGCCACGGGCAGGATTCCCTTGGCCTCCCGCTCCCTCATGGAGGCAGAGAGGGACCTGAGTCGGATCCGCGCCGCACCCAGGTTGCTGATTTCATCGATTTTAAGCACCGTGTGGAGGCGGTTGCTTCTCTTGAGGATTTCCCCCACCTGATCGATGGTCACCGCATCGAGTCCGCAGCCGAAGGAATTGAGCTGGACGAATTCCAGGTCCTTGTCACCGGCCACGAAGGCCGCGGCACTGTAAAGTCTGGAATGATAGACCCACTGGTCCATGACCCTCAAGGGTCGGGGCACCCTGCCCAGATGGGCCACTGAATCCTCGGAAAGCACTGCGTATCCCATGGATTCGATGAGTTCGGGGATGCCGTGGTTGATTTCGGGATCCACATGATAGGGGCGTCCTCCAAGAACAATCCCCTTGATTCCCTCTGCCTTCATGAAGGCCAGGGTGGCTTCCCCCCGGTTCCTGACCCAGGCCTGATACGCGTCCAGGGCCCGGTAGGCCTCATCGGCCGCCCGCTTGATTTCCTTGATGGTCAGCCCTTCCCCGGCCATGGCCCGATGGAATTCCTTGACAAAGGCCGAGGGCACATCCACCGGCAGGAAGGGATTCAGGAATACCAGGCCCGGACTCTTGAGCCCTTCGAGATTGGCCTTGATGGTCTCCGAGTAGGAGGCCACCACGGGACAATTGTAGTGATTGCTGGCCCCCTTGTCCTCCAGGCGGTTGTAGACCACAGAGGGATAGAAAATCTTTTTGACCCCCTTTTTCAGAAGGACCTCGATGTGGCCGTGGACCAGTTTGGCAGGGTAGCATACCGATTCCGAAGGAATGCTCTCCATTCCCATTTCAAATACTTTTTTATTGGACCGGCCTGAAGAAACCACCCGGTATCCCAGGGCCGTCAGCAGGGTATGCCAGAAGGGGTAATCCTCGTACATGCCCAGGACCCTCGGAATTCCGATATCTCCCCGGAGAGCCTTTTCCTTGCCGAGGGAGGGATAGTCGAAGACCCTCCTGGCCTTGTCGCGGTATAGATTGGGCAGTGAGCGGGTATCCCCCTTGTGATTCCCCCCTCTTTCACAGCGGTTGCCGGTGATATACTCCCGGCCGTCGCTGAAGGAATTGATGGTGAGGCGGCAGTTGTTGGGGCAGAGCCCGCAGCGCTCGAACCGCTGGCCGATGGTGAGGCGACTGATGGCTTCCCTGTCCAGAAGGGTTGAAACCCGTCCCTCTTCGTAGCCTTCCCTGGCAATCAGGGCGGCACCGAAGGCTCCCATGATGCCGGCGATGTCGGGTCGGATCACTTCCCTGCCCACCAGCTGCTCGAAGCTTCTGAGGACCGAGTCATTGTAGAAGGTCCCTCCCTGGACCACGATATGCTCACCCAGGTCCTCCGCCGACCGCATGCGGATGACCTTGTAGAGGGCGTTTTTAATCACGGAAACTGAAATTCCGGCGGCGATATCCTCCAGGGGGGCCCCTTCCTTCTGGGCCTGCTTCACCTTGGAATTCATGAAGACCGTGCACCGGGTGCCCAGATCCACCGGACTTCGACTTTTCAGGGCCCTTTGGGTGAAGGCCTCGACATCCAGTTCCAGCGACTGGGCGAAGGTTTCGATGAAGGAGCCGCATCCGGAGGAACAGGCTTCGTTGAGGGTGATGGCGCTCAGGGCCCCCTCCTTGATGTGGAGGGATTTCATGTCCTGTCCGCCGATATCCAGGATGAAATCCACCTCGGGGTCGAAGAAGCAGGCCCCCTTGTAGTGGGCCACGGTTTCAATCTCTCCCTCATCCACCTTGAGGGCTTCCTTGATCAGCAGCTCCCCGTAGCCGGTCACCGCCGACCGGCTGATGGTCACCCGGTCGCCCAGCTGCCGGTAGAGGTCCTCGAGAACCCTGATGGTGGACAGCAGGGGCCGTCCCTCGTTGGCACCGTAATGGGTGAAAAGCACCGCCCCCTCGGGATCGATGAGCACCAGCTTGGTGGTGGTGGATCCGGAATCGATGCCCAGAAAGGCATTGCCCCGGTAGTCGTCCAGGGCCCTTCGCCTGACCCGGTGCTGCCCATGACGCTTCTTGAAGGCCTCATAGGCCGAATCGTCGGCAAAAAGGGGCGGCATCCCCTGGCTGTTGCTCGATTTCATGGCGGGAATCCCCTCGATTTTCCCATAGAGTTCCTTCACTTCGAAGGCCTCCGTGGTCCTGGCCTGATAAGCCGCCCCGATGGCCACGAAGTATTCGGCATTGTCTGGAAATCTCACGGCATCCTCTTCAAGTTTCAGGGTTTTGATGAATTGCTTCCTAAGTTCAGATAAAAATGTCAGGGGCCCTCCCAAAAAGGCGATTTTCCCCCGGATAGGCCGGCCCTGGGCCAGTCCGCCGATGGTCTGGTTGACGATGGCCTGAAGCACTGAAAGGGCGATGTCCTCCTTGGCCGCTCCTTCATTGAGGAGGGGCTGGACATCCGTCTTGGCAAAGACCCCGCAACGGGAGGCGATGGGATAGATGTGACCGGCCCCCCTGGCCATCTCATTGAGGCCCCGGGCATCGGTCTGGAGGAGGCTGGCCATCTGGTCGATGAAGGCGCCGGTCCCTCCGGCGCAGGTCCCGTTCATCCGCTGTTCCACGGAATCGCCGAAGTAGGTGATTTTGGCATCCTCCCCCCCCAGCTCGATGGCCACGTCGGTATCCGGTATGATGCTTTCCACGGCGAGGGCGCTGGCGATGACCTCCTGGACAAATTGAATCTCCAGGAACTTTGCAATTTCCAACCCCCCGGAGCCGGTGATGCTGATCCGGATCCGGCCATCCTTGATCATGGGATGGATGTTCCTGAAGGTCTGGTAAACCGAATTCTTGACATCGGAAAAATGACGAATATAGGATTTGTAAATCAATTCGTCACCCCGGACCAGTATGATTTTGATGGTGGTCGATCCGATATCGAGACCGACGTCGATGACTGGCTTCATTGGCTTCTCCTCTTTTTCGCAGAGACTCTTGATGATTTCATCATACTCATTTTCCGGTTTTATTCAATATGTTTTTTTCAATTCCAGGGCCCTCACTGATGTGAAGCCTTCTTGAAGCAGGGGGCCGGCTCCTGGATTTTCCCGGCACCCATCAAAAGGCCTCTCCCGTCACAGCAAGGGCTTCTTAATCCCGTCTTCTAGAAAAAGCCCGTGTCGACACGGTCAGAAGGTCAAGGCCGATGGACCATGGGACCAACCGTTTTTTTCAGATACTTTGCCCACCCTTTTAAAAAGCCCTTGATGTGAAGGCCTTTGTCGGGTTTTTTCAGAATCTCACAGTCAATTCTGCATAGATATTAGTCAATCCCCCCTTTTCATCAAGGATTTTGAACCTTTACAAGCCTGGTCTTGAGTGACTTTTTCCATATGATATTACCATTATTCTGCAAATACAGGTGTTTTCTTGTGAAAGATCGACAAATCAAAAAAATATTGAAGAAAATTTTAGGATAGGATTGACAAACGGATATTGTTGCATTAGAATGAATAAAAATACGATAGCTGCAGGGTTAAAAGGAGGACTGACAATGAAAGGTTATTTGTTGCTGGAAAACGGATTGATGGTCAAGGGGACCATTACAGGCGAATACAAGAACATTCTCGGGGAGGTGGCGGTTGCCGACCTCAAGAGCAAGGTGATCCAGTTCAACGGCAATACTTTTGAGATCTGCGACGACACGGACTGCACGCCCCTCACCCTCGGCAAGGCGACCAAATTTCTCGCCAAGCTCGTGGTGGATTCTCTTCCTGTGGAATACCATCTCTACGATCTGAAAACCGTCATCGCCTAGTTGAAATTTCTCCTTTGTTCTGGTATAAAGGGTTAAGACTAAAAACAAGGGAGAGAGCTTATGAAGAAAATTATCATGGTGGGCATGGGAGCCATAGGCACCACCTTTGCCGCACAGATGAAGGACAGCGGACTGAGTCCCATGGTGCTCTGCGACATGGCCCGGAAGGCCCGGTACTCGAAAACCGGTTTCAAGGTGAACGGGAAGGCCTATGACTTCGAATACATCCTGCCTGTGGAGAAGCATCTCACGGCCGATTTTGTTTTCATCGCCGTCAAATACCACGATCTGCCCTTGATTCTTGAGGATATCAAGCCCTTCGTGGGAGAGCACACGGTTCTGGTTTCTCTGATGAACGGCATCGATTCAGAGGAGATTCTGGCCGGGGCCTTTGACAAAAGACAGATCGTCCACGCCTACGTGATCCAGATCGACGCGGTGAGAGAGGGTCAAGCGGTGACCTACTCCATCCCCGGAGCCATCATCTACGGCAAGGAATCCCCCGAGGCGGAGGCCGCCCTGCAGGCCCTGAAGAGTTTTTTCAATCAAACCGATATCAACCACACCCCCGTTGAGGACATCACCAAACGGATGTGGTTCAAGTTTTTGATCAATGTCGGTGTCAACCAGGTCAGCGCCATTCTCGATTCACCCTATGGGGTCTTTCAGGACTATGAGCCGGCCTACGACCTGGTCAAGGACGCCATGAAGGAGGTCATCGCCCTCTCCAAGGCCAACGGCATCAATCTGGTGGACTCCCTCATGGATGATTTCAAGGAAATGATGGACACCCTCGATCCCGTGGCCATGACCTCCATGCACCAGGATATCCGGGCCGGACGGAAAACCGAGGTGGAGATGCTTGCCGGCAAGGTCATTGAACTGGGGAAAAGGTACCAGGTTCCCACGCCGGTGAACGAGGTCCTCTTTAAAATGATCAAAACCCTGGAATACAAGAATTCCCTTTGAACCTCTCGTGACTGAAGTCGCGATTTATTCCGGCAACAAAGCATGAACCACACACAAAAGCACACCCTCGAAAGGGTGTGCTTTGTTATTTGATAGAATCCGGCAGTTTGTAACACAATACTTCTTTCAACTTCCCACTTCTTAACTGTACTTGCTGGTTGCTGACAGTTGCCAAGTTACCTGTTAAAAAACATCTTGCTTTACAAACTTCTTTACCTTGTTTCTACTCAACTTGCAATACTGATTCGGTACTTCATGATCCAATCACTTGTTTCATCAACCACCGATTCTATCATGGAAGGTTTCCTTCCACTTCATTCATACCCGAGACTGTTCCGCTTAAACTCGATGGGATAAAAATATTCTTTTCTTTTGATGAAGGAGCTGACGCCCTCGTAGCCCAGGCCCTTGAGACGGTCCACCTGGGGCAGGATCCCGGCGTAGTAGTCCCCGTTGAAGTGGGCGTCGGAACCGATGGTGATGGTCCTGCCTCCCAGTTCCAGGTATCTTTTCAAGACCTCATCCTTGGGAAAGGTCACCCCCAGAGGCCCTCTGAGACCCGAGGTGTTGACCTCGATCCCCCTTGAACCCCGGATGACCGCCTTGAGGATGGCATCGATGACCGGCTTGTATGCCGCATACCGGTAGTACTTCTGCTCGAAGGGCCCGTAGCGGGTGATGTAGTCCAGATGTCCCACCACATCGTAATTGCTGAAATTCTCCACCATTTCCAGGAGGATTTCGAAATACCGCCGGTAGGCCTCTTCCTGGGTCTTCCCGTAGAAAAAGTCCCCCAGATAGAAATCCATGCCGTCCCCGTAGTGGATGGAGGCAATGACGAAATCAAAGTCGAAACGACCCAGAAATTCATCGATGGCGGCCTTGTGGTCCTTCTCGTAGCCGATTTCCACCCCCACCTGGATCGGGATTTCGTACTCGCCCTCCAGGCGCTTCATCAGCTCAAAATACCGGCCGTAATCGATGATTTCCTGAAACAACTTGTCCTTGGTGCCGAAATCCACGTGGTCGGTGAACATGATGCTTTTGAGACCCAGGGCCTTGGCTCTCATCAAGTAAGAGACCACATCCGCCTCACTGTCCGGTGAAAATCTGGTATGCACGTGATGATCGGTATAAATCACACTCTTCTTCTCCTTCTAACGCATTCGTTTGGTGAGTTCCCCGTAAAGGTCTCCCAGGGTGACCCCTTCATTGACCAGGAGGACCATCAGATGGTAAACCAGGTCACTCGCCTCATAAATGAGTTCTTCCCTGGTGTTTTTGGCGCCGATGATGACCTCTGCGGATTCCTCCCCCACCTTCTTCAGGATCTTGTCGATCCCCTTTTCAAAAAGATAGTTGGTATAGGAACCCTCCTTGGGATGAACCCTGCGGTCCAGAATGACTTCATAGAGATTATCCAGAGTCCGGCTCATGTCCGGCTCATCGAAGACCTCATTGAAGAAACAGCTGTAGCTGCCGGTGTGGCAGGCGACTCCCACCTGATTGACTTTCAACAGAATTGTATCATTATCGCAATCATAATAAAAGCCCTTGACCTCCTGAATGTTTCCGGAGCTTTCCCCCTTGAGCCATAATTTTTGCCGGGACCTGGAAAAGTAGTGGGCGATCTTCTTTTCCAGAGTCAGTTGAACCGCTTCCTCGTTCATGTAGGCCAGCATCAGGACCTTTCCCGTGGCGATATCCTGTGCGATGGCAGGAATCAGCCCCTCCTGGTTGTATGTCAATTCCATCATATTCTCACCTGAATTCCCTTTCTTTTCATGTCCGCTTTGAGGGTGGAAATCTCAATCTCGCGGTAGTGGAAGACACTGGCCGCCAGAACGCCGTCAACGTCGGCCTTGAGTACCGCTTCACTGAAGTCCGCCATTTTTCCGGCCCCTCCCGAGGCGATCACCGGCACTCCCACCCGGTCCGTAATGGCCTTCAAGAGGGGAATGTCATAACCCTCCTTCATGCCGTCGGCGTCGATGCTGTTGATGACCAGTTCCCCGGCCCCCAGTTCAACCCCCTTGACGGCCCATTCCAGGGCGTCCAGTCCGGTGTCGATTCGGCCCCCGTTGATGAAGACCCGCCACTGACCCTCCTGTGTCTTCTTGACATCCATGGAGAGCACCACGCACTGGGCCCCGAATTTCAACGAAGCCTCGGTGATCAGGTCCGGTGTCTTCACCGCCGAGGAATTGATGGAAACCTTGTCGGCCCCCTTCCTGAGAATCTCCGTGAAATCCTCGAGGGTCTTGACCCCGCCCCCCACGCAAAAGGGGATGTTGATCCGGGTGGCGACCTTCTCGATGAATTCCAGGGAAATCTTCCTCGCCTCGCTGGAGGCGGTGATGTCGTAGAAGACCAGTTCATCGGCTCCCGCCTCGGAATAGAAGGCGCCGAGGGTCTCGGGATCGTCCACGTCCACGATATCGGTGAATTTCTTCCCCTTGACCACGCGGCCGTCCCTCACATCGAGACAGGGGATGATTCTTCTTGTCAGCACTTTAAAACCTCCTCGAGTGTCATTTTTCCGTCATACAGGGCCTTGCCGATGATGGCGCCGTATAGCCCCATCTCCCTCAGTCTCCGGACATCCTCCAGGGTGGTGATCCCCCCTGAAGCGATGATCTCCAGAGAGACCTCCCCAAGCAGGTCCTCGTACATGTCAAAATTGGGTCCTTCGAGCATGCCGTCCCGACTGATGTCGGTGTAGACGATCCGGCAAAGCCCGTAGGAGGCCAGGGTCTTGATATAGTCCACCGCCCTCACCTCCGAGAGGCTTTCCCAGCCGTCGGTGGCGATCATGCCCCCCCTGGCGTCGATGGAAACCACGATTCTTTCTCCGTAGGTCCTGATCATGTCACGAATCCACCGGGGGTTTTTCAAGGCGGCGGTGCCGATGATGACCCTGGAAACCCCGAGATCCAGAAAATCCTTCACTCCCCGGCTGTCCCGGATGCCTCCCCCCAGTTGCAGCGGGATCTTCACCCGGCTCAGAATCTCCCGGACCACGGGTTCATTGATCCGCTCACCGCTTCTGGCCCCGTCAAGATCCACCAGATGCAGGACCCGGGCCCCTGTAGCCTCCCACCTGAGGGCGACCTTCACGGGATCCTTTTCGTACACCGTCACCTGGTCGTAATCCCCCTGGGTGAGGCGGACACAGGCCTGGTTCTTCATATCGATGGCCGGATAGATGATCATGAAATCATCTCCCCCAGGGCCTTGAGGAGCGCCGCTCCCACGGCCCCGCTTTTTTCCGGATGGAACTGAAAGCCGATGGTGTTGCCCCTTCTCACGATGGCGGGAATCTTTTCGCCGTAGCCGGTCCAGGCGACGATTTCCTCCCCGCCGCTCCTGGCATAGTAGGAATGGACGAAATAGACATAATCCCCGGTAGTGAGATACCTGGTCAGGGGATCCTCCCTGGCCACTGTCAGGTCATTCCAACCCATATGGGGAATCTTGGGCATTTCCCTGAGCTTGACGATTTCTCCGGGAATCAGTCCCAGACCCTCGTAGACCCCGTTTTCATAGCTTCTGTCATACAGGAGCTGCATGCCCAGACAGATGCCCACCACGTAGGCGCCCGCCCTGCTTTTCTCCCGGACCACCTCGTCGAGACCGTCCGCCGCAAGAGACGTGATGGCATCCCTGAAGGCCCCCACCCCGGGGAGGAAGATGACCTCGGCCTCAAGGATGACCCCGGGATCCTTGCTGATGAGGGTCTCGATTCCCTGACCCTCTAAAGCGGTCTGAAGGGATTTGAGATTACCCAGTCCGTAATCCACGATGACCTTCACTAGAGCACCCCCTTGGTGCTGACCACGCCCCTGTCGCCAAGAGCCACCGCTTCCTTCAGGGCGCGGCCCAGGCCCTTGAAGACCGCCTCGATCTTGTGGTGGTCGTTCTCCCCCGCCATCAGGTTGATGTGGAGGGTGATTCCCGCAGAAAAGGCGAAGGCCCTGAAAAATTCCTTGAAGTCCTGGGTCTCCATGGCTCCCAGCCTTTCCCGGCTGAAATTCAGGTTTTCCACCAGATAGGGCCGGCTGGAAATATCCAGGGCCACCATGGCCAGGGCTTCGTCCATGGGGGTGATGGTGCTGCTGAAGCGCCCGATTCCCCGCTTGTCCCCCAGGGCTTCCTTGAGGGCCGCCCCCAGGGACAGACCGATATCCTCCACGGAGTGGTGGTTGTCCACCTCGAGGTCCCCGATGCAGCTGAGTTCCAGGTCAAACCCGGCATAAAAGGCCATGGCCTTGAGCATGTGGTCCAAAAAACCGATTCCCGTATTCAAGACAATCTTCGAGTCCCCTTCAAGACCGAGTCTGAGACTGATCTCGGTTTCCAGGGTTTTTCTATCGATCCTGGCTTCTCTCATTTTGCGCCTCCTCTATGGCATTGATCACGATATCATTTTCCTTGGGGGTTCCGATGGTCAGCCGGTAGTAACCCTCGAGGTCTCCGCCAAAGCCCCGGATCAGGACCCCCTGGTCCGCAAGATAGCGGTAAAGCCCTTTTTTGGCCTGGAAAAAGAGAAAGTTGGCCTGGGAGGGCAGGGGATCGAAGCCCTTGTCCCTGAGCACCTTGGCCATTCTCTCCCGTTCCTCCTTGATCATTTGAATATTTTCCCGGGCAATCGCCACGGACTCCAGGGCCTTGAGTCCCACCCCCTGGGTCAGGACATTGAGATTGTAGGGAGACCTCACCCGGTTGATATAGCCGATGACCTCTTCATGGGCGATCATATAGCCCAGGCGGATGCCCGCCAGGCCGTAGGCCTTGGAAAAGGTCCTCAGGACGACGGCGTTGGGATAGTCCCGGGTCTTGTCGGTGAGGGGCTGGTCGGAAAATTCAATGTAGGCCTCATCGATGACCACCATGGCATCCACCTCCCTGACGATCTTTTCGATCGCCTCGGGGGACAGGATGGTGCCGGTGGGATTGTTGGGATTGCTGATGAGAACCACCTTGGCCCGGTTTTCATTGGCAAAGGCGATGAAGGCCTCCACATCCAGGGAAACCATGTCCTTGAGGGGCATCTCCAGATAGCGCCCCTTGTGGATCAGGGTGAAAATCCGGTACATGCTGAAGGTGGGGGAAAAGCTCACCACGGTCTCCCCCGCCTCCAGGTAGGCCTTGAAGACCAGTTCGATGAGCTCGCTCGAACCGTTGCCGAAGACCAGCTCCCCGGGGGTCTTGCCCAGCTGCCGGGCCAGTTTGTCCCTGAGGGCGTCGGACCGGTCCACGGGGTACCGGTTCAGACCGTCAAGCCAGTCGACCCCCTCGTTGGCGTCGAGCTTCACCACATAATCCCTTTCCTTGACCTCGTAGGCCTCGAGGTCCCTGATTTCCCTTCTCAAATACTTAAGCATCGGAACCCTCCAGTCTCACCCTGATGGCATTGGTGTGTCCCGTCAGGGACTCGTCATCGGCCAGGCGCATGATGTCCGCGGAAGCCGCTTCCAGAGCCTCTCTGGAGTAATAGAGCAGGGAGGTCTTCTTGTAGAAATCATCCACGGAGAGGGCCGAGGAGAACCGGGCCGTCCGGGAGGTCGGCAGCGTGTGGTTGGGACCCGCATAATAGTCCCCCACCGGCTCCGGGGTGTACTCTCCCAGGAAGATGGCTCCGGCATTCTTGATCTTCTTGTAATCGTCGAAGGGATTCTTGGTCAGGATCTCCAGATGCTCCGGGGCGAGGTCGTTGGCGATTCTGAAGGTCTCCTTCTTGCAGCTGGAAAGGATGATGGCGCCGTAGTCTGTCAGGGCTTTCAAGGCGATTTCGCTGCGATCCAGGGTCTCAAGCTGGAGGGTGATCTCCTTCTGGATGTTCCTGGCCAGAATCTCGCAGTCGGTGACCACGATACTGGCCGCCCGCACATCGTGCTCCGCCTGGGCGATGAGGTCCGCGGCGATGAATCTCGGATTGGCCTTTTCGTCGGCCAGAACCACCACCTCGCTGGGTCCGGCGATCATGTCGATGCCCACGAGTCCCGAGACCTGGCGCTTGGCCATGGCCACGTAGATATTGCCGGGACCCACGATCTTGTCCACTTTAGGGATGGTTTTCGTACCGTAGGCCAGGGCGCCCACGGCCTGGGCGCCGCCGATTTTGAAAATCCGGTCCACCCCCAGCAGGTCCGCCGCCACCAGGACCGAGTCCTTGATTTTCCCCGTCTCGTCGGCAGGAGTGACCATGATGATTTCCTTGACCCCCGCCAGTTTCGCCGGAATCACGTTCATCATCACCGTCGAGGGATAGGAGGCGGTGCCTCCGGGGACATAGATTCCCACCCGCTCGATGGGACTCACCAGCTGACCCAGGATGATCTGGGACCCTTCTTTGAAGGTGAAGCTCTTCTTGAGCTGTTTCTTGTGGAATTTGCTGATATTCCTGATGGCGTTCTTGATGGCTTTTTTCAAGTCCTCGTCGATATTCTTTCTGGCACTTTTGATTTCTTCCCTGGAAACCTCGAGGTCCTCGAGCTGGTGCCGGTCGAACTGGCGGGTATAGGCCTTCACCGCTTCGTCTCCCTTGTCCCTGACCTGCCGGAGTATCTCATCCACGACCTCAAGAACCTCCCTCGAGTCAAACTGGCTCCGGTCGAGGATCTTCTGGATCTTGTCCATTTCCTTCTTCCCATCGATCAATTGAATCATTCATATCCCTCCCAGTATCTTTTGGATTTTTTGAATCGCCGCGTATTTGAACCGGTAGCTGACCTTGTTCACGATCAACCGGGCGCTGATGGGGTCGAGCTCCTCGAGAATCACGAGACCGTTGTCTCTGAGGGTGCTCCCCGTCTCCACGATGTCCACGATGACATCGCTCAGCCCCATGAGGGGGGCCAGTTCCACGGAGCCCCCGAGCTTGATGATTTCTATGCGCTGTCCCCTGTCCTTGAAGGTCTGCTCCACATACCTCGGATATTTGGAGGCGATCCTGAGGACTTCGTTCTTCCTGTAGACCTTCTGGTCCTTGAATCCCGCGATGGCGAAGCGACAATGTCCGAAGTCAAGGTCCAGGAGTTCGTAGACGTCCTTGTTCTCCTCCAGGATCACGTCCTTGCCCACGATACCCAGATCCGCCACCCCTTTTTCCACGTAGGTGACCACGTCGGAGGGCTTGACGAAAATGTAGGTGATCCGCTCTTCGGCATCCTGAAAGACCAGTTTTCTCGAATCCTCGTCCCTCATGATTTCCATATCGGTGTTTTCAAAGAGCTCCAGGCCCTGTTCTCCAAGTCTTCCCTTGGCCAGGGCAATGGTGATGCGGTCCATCAAGCTTCCCCCCTTATTCTGATCCGTGTCACGAGGTCCATGTCCATCATGAAACCGATGGCGGACACCTTGCGGCCGAAGCCCTCCGTCAGACGGTCATACCTGCCGCCGCTGAGAATTTTCTTCGGCGTATTCAGGGCGTAGCCCTTGAAAATGATGCCGTCGTAATAATCAAGGTCCGGCATCATGGCCAGGTCGAAGTGAATGTGGTCCAGGAGGGCTTTAGAAGAGAAGAAGTCCTTGAGCCCCTCCAGTTCCTCCAGGGCCGCCGCCATTTCCTCATTCCGCTCATAGGCCCTGGCCATGGTCAGGACATTTTCCATATTCCCCTGCATGGCCAGCACGTCTGAAAGAATGCTCTCCTCCAGTCCCAGTGCCTTGATCTTGAGCCTCAGACCGTCCCGGTTCTTTTTGCCGATGAGCTCTCTGACAAGGCTCTCCTCCTCAAAAGCCAGTCCCAGTTCCTTGAAAAATCCATCCAGGTATTTGCTGGAGCCGAGCTCGATGATGAAGGGTTCCTTGAGGGTGTGCATCAGGGTCACCGCCATTTCGATGATTTCCTGGTCCCCCTTGAGGGAATCCTCCCCCAGGGATTCAACCCCCATCTGGTAGTTTTCCAGAATCCTCCCCCCGGTCTGGTTGCGGTAGACCTTGGAATTGTAATAGACCTTCAGGGGAGGCCTGCCCTCCCACTTGGAAAAGATCTGGTCAAGGATATTGGTGGTGATGTCGGGTCTGAGAATGAAGATCCTGGAATCCCCCCCCAGAACCTTGACCGTTTTCGAAGAGTCCTGCCTCAGATTGGAGCAGACAAAGCTGTCATAGCCCTGAAAAATCTTCGGCTGGATCAGGTCAAAGCCCCTGCTTTCAAAATAACTCTCCAGTTCCCTTTCGATGCCCTTGCGAAATTTGGTGACTTGCAGTTCCTCAGTGATCGTACTGAATTGCATGGGATCCTCCTTTTTTTCCAAAAAACTAAAAAACCATATAGGCCAGACCTATATGGTTGAAGCTTCCTTACCATCATAGATTCAAGCCCGTCTTTGAACAACAGAACAAGAGCTTGCATCTATGAACCCGATTTCAGTTCACTCTACAAACCCTTGAATCTATGGTGATGATGAAGTTGGCTGTTCAGTCGTCTGAAATCATTTGTCATGGTTATCACCTTTTTTTGCCGTGATGTATATTTATTCAAAAGTATAACATCGGTCCCGGGGGATTGCAAGGGTTTTTGAAAAAAAAGAAGACCTTCAGCCTTCCAGGTCTTCTTGTAGCCTCACACCAGGGCTTTCAGCAGGGCCGCCCGTTGAATCCGGCCTACATACTCCCCTTCCCCGTTGACCACCGCCACGGGATACTTGGTCGCTGCGGCGATTTCCAGGACCTCCTTGACATAGGCGTCCTCGCTGACTGAAACAAAATCCGTGTGCATGACCTCTGCAATGGGAAGCTTTCCTTTGATCGCCAGAAGAAGGTCATCGGCATCCACCACTCCGAGAATCCGGTTGTCGTGGCGGTCCGTGATAAAGCCGTGTTCATAATCCGAGTCGTTGAGAATCTCCAGGGCGATTTTCGCCGCCGTGTTCTTGCCGATTTTCAAGGACCGCTTGCGCATGATGTTTTCCGCCCTCAGCACCCGGCTTCGGTCGATATCCTCGATGAAGTTGGTGATGTATTCATCGGCGGGGTTGTCGAGGATCTCCTCAGGAGTCCCGATCTGGACCATTTCACCGTCCTTGAGCACCGCGATGCGGTCACCCAGCTTGAAGGCCTCGTTGACGTCGTGGGTGATGAAGATGATGGTCTTTTTGAGTTTGGCCTGCAGGTCCAGAAGCTCCGTATGCATATCCCGGCGGATGAGGGGGTCCAGGGCGCTGAAGGGCTCGTCCATGAGGATGATCTCCGGCTCGTTGGCCAGGGCTCTGGCCAGGCCCACCCGCTGCTTCATCCCGCCGCTCAGGGCGGAAACCTTGTGGTACTCCCATCCCTCAAGACCCACGGCCTTGAGCATTTCAAGGCTCTTCGTCACCCGCTCTTCCTTGTCCATTTTCTTGATTTCCAGACCGAACTCCACATTCTCCAGCACCGACCGGTGGGAGAAGAGGCCGAAATGCTGGAACACCATGGCGATCTTGGTCTGACGAAACTGTCTCAGGGCCTTCTTGTCGTAGTCCAGAATATTTTCATCGTCCACGAAAATCTTCCCTGCAGTGGGTTTGTTGAGGAGATTCAGGCACCGGATCAGGGTGGACTTGCCGCTGCCGGAAAGCCCCATGATCACGAAGGTTTCACCCTCGTGAACTGAAAAGCTGACATTGCCGATACCCACGGTATGGTGGGTCTCTTTGAGGATTTCATCGCGTTTCTTGCCCTTTTCCAGTTCCTCCAAGGCCTTTTGAGGATGCTTGCCGAATATTTTGGTCAGGTTTTCAACCCTTATTTTTTCCATTTTGCATCCTCCTATTCGTCGTGTCTGAACTTGTCCCCGATGGACTGAGTCAGGCGGTCGATGATGATGGCCAGGAACACGATACTGATGCCCGCATCAAAGCCCATGGCGATATCGGTCCGGTTGATGGCGATGAGGACACTGTATCCCAGGCCTTTGGCGCCGATCATGGAGGAGACCACCACCATGGCCATGGCCATCATGGTGGTCTGGTTGACCCCCGCCATGATGGTGGGCATGGCCTGGGGCAGTTCCACCTTGAGCAGGGCCTGCCAGGGCGTGGGGCCGAAGGATTCCGCCGCCTCGATCATTTCTTTGGACACGCTGTTGATGGCCAGGGTGGTCAGCCGGATCACCGGCGGCAGGGCGTAGATCGTGGTGGCGAACACCGCCGGCACCATCCCGAGACCGAAGAGCATGATGGCGGGAATCAGATACACGAAACTGGGCATGGTCTGCATGGCGTCCAGGACGGGTCTGACGATATTGTCCATCCGCTTGTAGTTGGCACTGAGAATCCCGAAGGGAATGCCGATGACCAGGGAAATGATCACCGCCGTCAGGACGATGGAAATGGTGAGCAGGGTATCGTTCCAATAGCCCAACAAGCCGATGGTCAATAGCATCAGGGTGTAGAAGAGCCCCGACCTGACCCCCTTGAGTCGCCAGCCGGCAATGAAGACGATGCCGATAATGACGAACCAGGGAATGAAACTGATGATGGACTGCATTCTGAGTAGAAATGCCAGAATACCGTCCCTGATGGAATCGAAGACCGCCATATGGTCCGTGGTGAGCCATTTGACAAAGGTCTCGACATAATCCCCTGCATTCAATTCGAAAATTTCCGGGAATTCATTCATCGTAGTCCTCCTTCAATAAAGAAACGGACCCCTCAAGGGGCCCGCCTTTCAATTTACTTGAGCGCAGCCATTACCTTTTCATGGGCTTCACTGGTGACCCAATCCTTCCAAAGGTCTTCATACTCTTGAATGAACCATTCAGCTGCTTCGTCGATTTCCGCATCATTGTCCTGCATGTAGGCCAATCCTACGGCGGTCAGGGCTGAGGAAGTTTCATAGTTGGTCAGAAACTCGGTGACTGCCGGATTCTTCCCGGCAAACTCCGGATTGATGATGATGGTGATGTCCGAAGGCTTGAATTCACAAGCATAGCCGGCTTCCTCGTTCCAGAGGTCGTCATCATAGGGGGCTTCTTCCAGGAGGACCAGATCGTATTTGCCCGTGATCCAGGTGGGTTCCCAATAGTAGCCTACCCAGGGCTCGCCGCGTTCGTAAGCCGCTGACAGGGATGCCGCGAGAGCCGCAGCCGTTCCTGAACCGCTGATGTTGTACATTTCGTCAAGGCCGTAATGGGCGCCCTTGACCTCCATGATCGTCGTCACCGCCCAGGATGGCGGGCCGTTGACAATCAGTCCCATGCCGGGGTCCTCGGGATCCGGGAAAAGATCCGGATAGTTCTTGAGGTCCTCCACATGTTTCAAGTCCGGTGCAGAGGCTTCAATCCCCCGCTCCGGGTCACCCTCGATGACATATCTGGGGACATAGAGGCCCTGGGCATTGTCATCGAAGTTGGTGCCGAGTTCGAGGATCGTTCCCGCTTCCCTGTACTCCGGATAGATGGGTACGTTGTCCTGCCACATTTCCATGAGGACGGTCACGTCCCCCTTGATGACCCCTTCCAGGATGTTGGGGGTGGAACCGGGAATGACGTCGTAGTCATATCCGTAGCCGTGATCGAGAATGAATCCGGCGATGGCATTGTGAAGTCTCAGGGAGTCCCAGCCGGCATCACCGAAAATGATGGTTTCAAGCTCCTGGGGTTCCTCTTCGGCCGGTGCTTCAGCCTCAGGCGTTTCTGCTGCCGGTTCCTCTGCCTCGGGTGCCGCTTCCTGGGTACAGGCCGTGGCCACTGCCAGCACGAGAACCAGTGCAAAAAATAAAAGGATTCCTTTTTTGTGTCTTATCGTCATATGATTACCTCCTCAATAATTTCATTTTACACCATACTATAACAACTTTATAATATCATATAAGTTGTTATTCGTCAATTTTGCTTCCAAAATGACAAAAAACGTTTATAATGGCCTTAGTGGCAAATACAACTGACAATGAGGGAAGACCCATGTTGAAAGAAAAAGCAATGCCCCGTTACACCCGGATCGCCATGGATATCGCCGAAGCCATTCTCAATGAAGAATACCCGGTAGGAACCAAGATCAGCGGCCGGTCCAACCTGGCCGGAAAATACCAGGTTTCTCCCGAAACCATCCGAAAGGCCATCGCCCTCCTCAAGGATTATGAAGTGGTGAGCAGCTCTCCCAAGAGCGGCATCCGGATCCTCAACGCCAACAATGCCGCCCAGTTCATCAAGGACATCGCCTCCTCCAACGACAACGAAACCCTGAAGGATGAAATCAAGGCCCTGCTCAAGGAAAAAAACCAGCTGGACCAGAAGATCAACGACCACATCGACCGCTTTCTGGAGATTTCCCATCGTCCCAAGCACATCGCCAGCTTCTACCCCTTCGAGCTTACACTGTGCAAAGGGGCGCGACTCGTCAACCAGACCATCAGCGAAAGCCGCTTCTGGTATCACACCGGGGCCACCATCCTCATGGTGAAGCGCAAGGGCAAGGCCTATCTGTCTCCGGGCCCGGACTTCAAATTCAAGACCCATGATATCCTGGTCTTCATCTGCAACAGCGAAGACTACAACCGCACCCGCAGCTTCATCAACGATATCGAGGATGAATACTGACTCCTCCATCCCTGACCTGGAGAAATCTCTCTTGCCAGGAAGACCCGCCAAAACGCCGCCCCCGTCACCTAATCTGACGGATTGCGGCGTTTTTTATTTTTTTAAAGTGAGAGGTTCCGGGCCCGGCCCTTGCCGGAAGATTCCTCTCACCCCGTGGTCAATGACTTTAAGATTCAAAATATGCAACTTAGATACAGGCCAAACTCATTTGTCAGTTGTTTGTCAGTGATCTGATGTAAGATATTGCTAAATAGGGATTCCTTCTCGAATCTTTGGTATACGGTAGACTGGACCTTTTAGTCAGGTGGATGACAGGTCGGGAGGCTTTGAAATGAACCAGGAAGAAATCAGGATACAGGATCTCGTCTATATTCTTGCCAGCGGCTGGAAGATCGTGGTCGGCGCCCTTGTCGCCGGTGTTCTCCTCGCCCAGGTCTTCACGGCCCTTTCCACCGAAGGGGTCCTGGTCTACGCCGCCGATGCCAGCATGGTCATCAATTCCAAGACCTACTCCCTTTTTGACGGGGATATCGAGGTTGCCGAAAGCAACAACGTCTATCTGTCCCAGAAGATGGTGAACACCTACCGGGTGATCCTCCTCAGCGACAACGTCCTTGACCGCGTCATCCAGGATCTCGCCATCGATTTCACCCCTGAAGGCCTTCGCACCCACATCGAGGTGAGTTCTCCCAAGGACACCGAGGTCATCATGGTCACTGTCACCCACACCGACCCCCTGGTCGCCACTCAAATCGCCAACGCCATCATGCGGCTGGCCCCGGAAGTCATCTATGACACCGTGGAGGTGGGCACCATCGTGGTCCTCGATGAAGCCAAGCTTCCGACAGCGGCCGTCAAAAGCCGTCAGAGTCTTCTCAATCTTCTCATCGGAGGAGTCCTGGGTCTCATGGTGGGGGTTTTCGCTGTTTTTTTCCTGTGGTTTCTCAAACCAAAGGTCAGGAACAAGAAGGATATCCTGGAAAATCTCAACCTGAAATGCCTGGGGGAAATCCCCCATGTCAAGCTCAAATACAGAAAATCCCCCCGGCAGATGATGGTCACCCACCCCGGGATTCCCTTTTTCTTTCTGGAAGCCAGCAAAATACTCGCCCAGAAGATTCTTTATATCGCCCGGGAAAATCATTACAAGGTTTTCGCCGTCACCAGTGTCGGGCCGGAGGAGGGCAAGACCACCCTGTCCGTCAACACCGCCCTGTCCCTGGCTTCAGCCGACAACAAGGTTTTATTGATGGATTTCGACTTCTATAAAAAGGGGTCAGCGTCTATTTTTACGAGGATGAAGCCGATCCCCTCCAGAAGGTTCTAAGAGGCGACCTGCCCTTTGCAGAAGGAATCATCACCGACTACAAGACCGGCCTGGACATCCTCATCTCCTCCGACCGGGGAAACTCTCTGCAGGAACTCCTCCAGTCGGAAGGCACCCTGGAAATCCTCAAGACACTTTTTGCCGATTATGACTACGTCATCATCGACACCCCGCCGGCCCTCCTGCACAGCGACAGTCTCCTCCTGGCCCCTCTGGTCGACGGAGCCCTCTTCACCATCCGCCAGGAGCGGGCCACCCTCTTGGAAATCAATGAGGTCATGGAGAGTTTCAACGAGGTCGGCATTCCCCTTGTCGGAGCCGTTCTCAATGATATCCGCTATATGATGGGGACGGAATACCGGTCCAAGTACAAGAAATACTCAGGTTATTATTCGAAAAAATCCCCTGGGGGACTGCTGCGGATCACCCTCTCAAGCCTGCTCTTTCTACTGAGCCTCCTGGCCCTGGTGTTTTTCACCACCCGCACCAGTGAAGAGCTGATGACCTTGAGCGACGGCCTGATGAACACCATCCTCCTCAGGGTGGAGAGTCTCTATTTTCTGGACCAGGCCCTGCAAGGCTACGACGCCAAGGCCACCGGTGTCAAAATCTACTCCAAGGAAGTGGCCTACTGGGCCGGGGCCCTCCAGCTCTATATCCACGCCCTGCTCTTTTTCACCATCACCCTGGTCACCCTCAGCCTGCTGAGGGCCTACCGGCTCAAGCCCCTCATCGCCGCCGGCATCAGCTTCGGCTTCGTCATGGCCCTCTCCATCGGCAACGAGTACTACCAGTCCTTTTCCGTCCAAAACCGGGGCTATGAATATCAGGATGTGGTTTTCGGCCTCACCGGGGCCGCCATCGCCCTCATCGTCTTCGCCCTATATGAAATCCTCAAAAAACCAAGAAAAGCCTGACCAAGCGCCATATGCCGCCTCATTAGCCATTTCAGAGGCGG
>JAGYOH010000036.1 GCA_018399635.1 Clostridia bacterium | reverse complement strand
CTTCCATGTACAGGTGGAAGTGATGCACGTCAACTACCCATCACCTAAAGGAAATGGGCTTGTAACTGCCCAGTAGTACGAACGGCTCACGCCTCCTACCTTTAACCCCGATAAGCACGAATGCTTAAAGTGGCGTTACATCACAGGGTGGCTGACAGCACCCTTTACAAAAGAGTTTACTCTGTTGTAACTGTACAAGGTACTTGACTATCAACAAGATAGTTTATTCCCATTCGGTACAGATTCATTGCTCCAATACGGTCATCATTTGATTGATAACCACAGCTTTTGCAAGTAAATAAGTGTTTTTTCTTGTTACGGTTTGCCTTTTCTGTATGCCCACACTTAGGGCAACATTGACTTGTGTAAGCGGGATCTACCTTGATTACAGAGGATTCACCTTGCTTTGCTTTGTAAATCAGCTTTTGCTCAAGGTCATAGAATGACCACGATACAGAAACGTAACGGTCTTTGATTCCAACACGTTCTGTAGCATTGCGAACACCTGTTAAATCTTCTAGTACGAATAATGTGTGCTTTGGGTTGTTCAAAGCGAGTGCCTTCGATACTTGATGATTAATATCTTGCATCCAACGGTTTTCTCGCCCGCCAATAGCTTTGATTCTTCGTCTTGAAGAAGGTGTTTTTCGTTTTTGTAGTTCTTTGCGTAGTTTTGAATAGTGTGCTCTTTTTTGTTTGATGGCTTTACCACTTACAAAATCTGATCTATGTTTGCTGTCATAGGTGGCAATTAAAAAATTTATACCCCTATCAATACCTACAACATTGCATACTTCTGATAGGTTACTAACAGGAACATCGTATTTTACAGGAATATGCAAAAAGTATTTTCCGTGTTTATTGACAAGTTTTGCAGTACCAAATTTATAAATGGTATGGTCAAAATACTTTTCCATACCTTTAGAATAGTACTCTAACTTAATGCGACCCGCAAGCGTGTTTATTGAGAATACATCTTGTGTCAAAGAATAATCCCGATTCCATACCAAATCATATTGTGGTTTTTTAAATGCAGGTTTTATCCATTCCTTTTGATTCTCAAGAATAGTTTTGTATCTTGCAATAACTGTTTTGATGACAG
>JAGYOH010000035.1 GCA_018399635.1 Clostridia bacterium | reverse complement strand
ACCATACCCGGAACATATACCAGGCCCAACATTTTTATGAATTCGACCTTCTTCATCTCTGCCCCCTCATTCCGATAAAGTAAATTTATTCTGACCCTGAAACCATGCTTTCAAACAACCTCTCGGCATCCTCTCTTCGGCACAATTCCGTTCCCGGCGTCATGACGGCTGCCGCGCCGGCTGCCGCGCCGAACAGGACGGATTCCCGCAAGGTTTTGCCCCGGGCAAGGCTCAAGACGATACCGGCCACCATGCTGTCCCCGGCCCCGACCTTACTGACAATCGGCACGGTCGGCGGCAATATGTGTTCGGTGATCTCCTCCGAAACCATCAAAGCGCCTGCCGCGCCAAGGGAGAGGACCAGGACCTCGCACCGGCCGCTCTTGACCATTTTTCGGGCCGCTGCCTTGATCTGTGGTTCCTCTTTGATCTCCTTCCCAATCAACTCCCTGAATTCACGGACATTGGGTTTGATCAGATACACGCCTTCCTTAAGCGCCTCCTTCATGGCTTCACCCGAAACGTCGATGATGACTTTTGATCCTCTTTCCTTTCCGACGCGTGCCACCCGTGCATAAAAGTCAGTGGGCACGCCCGGAGGAAGGCTTCCGCTGGCTACCAGATAATCGGGAGTCGGGTTTACGGCCGACAAGGCATTCAGCGATTGTTCCCATTCGTGTTCTTGAAACTCGGGGCCTGGCATTCCAAAACGATACTGCCGGCCGCTGGATTCCTCCAGAATAACCAGGCTCTCCCGGATCAATCCTTCAATGGGAAACGGCCGATGATCGATTCCTTCCTGATCCAGGAGTTCTTGAAGCCTCTCTCCTGTTAAGCCCCCCGCAGGATAAAGGAGATTGGATTCGCCCCCGAGTTTTTTTATGGCACGGGAAACATTCACCCCGCCCCCTCCCGGCTCAAAACGAGGGGGTTTGCAGTACAGCTTTCGCTCGGCCGCGACATGCGCAACACTTGAACTTTTGTCGATCGCCGGATTCATGGTCATTGTCACAATGGTTTTCATGGATAGTCCTCCATGCAGCATACCTCCGATAAGATTGTTACGAAAAGGCTGACACCTGAACCCTCCGAAGAAGGAATTCACCTGTCAGGGTTTTATGATATTCTCACCTCGGA
>JAGYOH010000034.1 GCA_018399635.1 Clostridia bacterium | reverse complement strand
CTGGAAGGCGGAGATGGCGATCTGTCGGTTGACTCCGATGATGTCGCTCAGGGGAATGATGATGGGCATGGTGGCCATGGCCTGACCCGATCCGGAGGGGATGAAGAAGTTGATGACCCCCTGGACCAGGGTCATGAGGATGGCTGAAAAGGTGGGGGCGAAATTCTGCAGGGGTGCCGACAGGGTGTTGATGATGGTGTCCCCGATCTTGCCCTGTTCCAGGATGACCTGGATGCCCCGGGCGAGACCGATGATCAGGGCGCCGCCGACGATGTTGCCGGCCCCTTTGAGGAAGGAACCCACGATCTTGTCGGCATCGAATCTGGCCACAAGTCCGATGAGGATGGCGTAGACCACGAAGAGGGCGGAAATTTCGTTGAGGTACCATTTGTACTGGACCACGCCGAAGACGACCACGGCGATGAAGGAGAGGAAGATGGCCAGGATGACCTTGCCCCTGGCGTCCAGGTGGTAGGCGGCGATCTGGGCCTTGTTGATTTCAAGCCCCTCGGTGGCGATTCCCCGGGTCAGGGATTTGTCGGGATTCTTTTCGATTTTTTTGGCGTAGCGGACCACGTGGTGGGCCATGATCACCAGGGCGGCGAAGGTGAAGACGGCCCTGACTCCCATGCCGGAGAAGGTGGGCAGGTCTGCGATCTGGTGGGCCACTCCCACGGTATAGGGGTTGATGGGGGAGGTGGCGAAGCCGACGGAAAGGCCGCCGATGACCACGCCGGCCCCGGTCATGAGGTCATAGCCCAGCCCCAGGGCCACCATGACCCCCAGGGGAACGAAGGGGATGAGGTTTTCAAAACCCACCGCGGCGCCGAAGAAGCCGAAGAGGAAGGTGAGGATGACCAGGGTCATGCTCTTGGAAATATTGTTCTCCTCGATTTTCTTGATGGCGATGCCGATGCTGTTTTCAATGACCCCGGTGTCTTCAAGAACCTTGAACATGCCTCCGGCCAGGAAAACGATCATCATGACACTGCCGGCGGCCACCATTCCCACGGGAATGGCCTTGAAGAGTCCCCAGGGTGAAACCGTCATTTCAGGTGTTTTTTCGATGTACTCGAAACTGCCGGGGATGACGCCGACCCGGCCGTTGTCCATCATTTCCCGCTGGAATTCTCCCGAGGGAACGATATAGGTGAGGACTGTCATGAGAATAAGAATGAAGAATAAGATGACGTAGGCGTTGGGCACCTTCTTGTACCATTTTTTCTTGGGCATGCTTGCTGCTGTCATTGGTATTGACCCCCTTTTATT
>JAGYOH010000033.1 GCA_018399635.1 Clostridia bacterium | reverse complement strand
ATAAACAAACTAAACATATATCATGGAGAGTTTGATCCTGGCTCAGGATGAACGCTGGCGGCGTGCCTAATACATGCAAGTCGAACGCGAGCCTTCGGGCTCGAGTGGCGAACGGGTGAGTAACACATGGGTAACCTGCCCTTAAGACGAGGATAACCGTTGGAAACGACGGCTAAGACTGGATAGGAGCAGAGGAGGCATCTCTTCTGCTTTAAAAGACCTTCGGGTATGCTTAAGGAGGGACCTGTGGCGCATTAGTTAGTTGGTAGGGTAGCGGCCTACCAAGACGATGATGCGTAGCCGGACTGAGAGGTTGGACGGCCACATTGGGACTGAGACACGGCCCAAACTCCTACGGGAGGCAGCAGTAGGGAATTTTCGGCAATGGGGGAAACCCTGACCGAGCAACGCCGCGTGAATGAAGACGTACTTCGGTATGTAAAGTTCTTTTATCAAGGAAGAATGTCGGATGGTGAACCATTCGAGTGACGGTACTTGATGAATAAGCCCCGGCTAACTATGTGCCAGCAGCCGCGGTAATACATAGGGGGCAAGCGTTATCCGGAATCATTGGGCGTAAAGGGTGCGTAGGCGGCCGTTTAAGTCTTTGGTGTAAGTGCAGTGCTTAACGCTGTGATGCTAAAGAAACTGGGCGGCTTGAGTGTGGTAGAGGCAAGTGGAATTCCATGTGTAGCGGTAAAATGCGTAAATATATGGAGGAACACCAGTGGCGAAGGCGGCTTGCTGGGCCACAACTGACGCTGAGGCACGAAAGCGTGGGGAGCAAACAGGATTAGATACCCTGGTAGTCCACGCCGTAAACGATGAGTACTAAGTGTTGGAGGAATTCAGTGCTGTAGTTAACGCAATAAGTACTCCGCCTGAGTAGTACGTACGCAAGTATGAAACTCAAAGGAATTGACGGGACCCCGCACAAGCGGTGGATCATGTTGTTTAATTCGATGATACGCGAAGAACCTTACCAGGTCTTGACATCCCCTGCAATGCTCTGGAGACAGAGTGGAGGTTATCAGGGAGACAGGTGGTGCATGGTTGTCGTCAGCTCGTGTCGTGAGATGTTGGGTTAAGTCCCGCAACGAGCGCAACCCCTATTGCTAGTTACCATCATTAAGTTGGGGACTCTAGCGAGACTGCCAGTGACAAACTGGAGGAAGGTGGGGATGACGTCAAATCATCATGCCCCTTATGACCTGGGCTACAAACGTGATACAATGGCTGAAACAAAGGGCAGCGAAGCAGTGATGCGCAGCGAAACCCAAAAAAGCAG
>JAGYOH010000032.1 GCA_018399635.1 Clostridia bacterium | reverse complement strand
AGCTGAATTGTAAAATGAAGTTGAACTAATTAAAAATCCATAGAGGGCCAAACTGTAATATACTTTAATCACGACAACAAAAGTCAAATACAGGGAGGCGTACACTATGGATTACCCATATCATACACCAGAATCGAGAAAGAATAAACACTTGAATGCACATGAAAGAGGCGTCATTAAATATTTAAGCGATTCAGGGCATTCCCCTTATGCCATCGGCAAAATTCTAGGCAGATCATCCAATACGATTAGAAATGAACTTCGCCGTGGAACCGTCAAGCAGATACGTGCCACGAAGAAGGTGGAGATATATTTGCCAGATGCCGGTCAGGCAATCTATGAGAGAAACCGATTGAACTGCCGCAAGAGGTTCAAACTGCTTGAGTGCAGCACCTTCATCGAAACCGTTGACAAGGGTATCCTGAATACGAAATACTCTCCTGACGCCATTGCCGGAGCTTTGAAGCGTCACAATCAATACGATGCATCCAATAGCGTCTGCACCAAAACCCTATATAACTACATTGATATGGGATTGATGAAAACCAGAAATCTAGATCTTGTCCTGAAAGTCAAACGCTCTACAAGGCAAAGCCACAAACGTCAGCACAAAAAAATTCTGGGACGGAGCATTGACGAGAGACCCTCTTAAGGCCAATGATAGAAGTGAATTCGGTCACTGGGAAATCGATACCGTCATCGGAAAGAAAACCAAGGGACAAGCTGCGCTGTTGACGTTGACGGAGAGAAAAACCCGCAAGGAGATTATTCGCAGACTCCCTGAAAAATCCTCGCAATCCGTTCAAGAGGCGCTGAAGAAATTATCTGAAGAAGCAGGTCCTTTGTTTTCAAAAGCTTTCAAGAGTATTACCTCAGACAATGGATCTTAAGTTCTCTGCACTACAGACTTTGGAGGCATCAACCGGCACCAAGATCTACTATGCCCATCCCTACACCTCAAGTGAAAGGGGAACCAATGAACATCATAACGGCCTTATCAGAAGATTCATTCCAAAGGGTAAAAGCATCAATGACTACTCAATCAGTACCATTGAACGCATTCAAACCTGGTGCAATACCTTGCCTCGGAAGATCTTGGACTACATGACGCCGGATGAAGCCTTCACAGCCGAAGTACTTGCTCTACAAACATGATACATAGAAACAGATATTACAGATGGACTAGTTCAACTTGCTATTGCAATTCTAGACTTTAAAATAATTAACTCCGGCTTAACATCCCCCTTGATCAATCCGAGGGACCACATGAGAAACTTCTCCCGAACCCGCCCCCAGCTTAAAAAAACCTATCCCTTGACGGATAGGTTTTTGTGATGGAGGACCCGGAGGATTCCTGAAGGCATCCATCGCCATCCCTTGTCAGCCCTGGAGCTCGGCCTGATAGGTGGCCACCAGGGCCTTGAGGCTTTTCTTGATCTCCCCCGCCCCCAGGTCGTCGATATGTCCGATTAGTTCTTCAAGGGTCTTGAGGAAGTCCTCCTCCTGGATCCGGGTCGGCTTCTCCACGTAAATCTTGAGATGGTCCGTCCGGGCA
>JAGYOH010000031.1 GCA_018399635.1 Clostridia bacterium | reverse complement strand
CTTTCCTTGATGGTTGCTTTTTTGATCCGTTTCGAGGGTGAAGAGGCCATGATCCTGCAGATCATCGAAGGGGTCGAGAATCCGGTCTTCATCGCCGCGGCCATCCTGCTGATCAAGATTATCGTATTTTCCATCTTTAAAATGTACTCCAGTCTCTGGCGCTATGCCAGTGTGGAGGAAATCCTCACCATCGTCAAGGCCAACGTGGCGGCCACCCTGAGTGTGGTGACCTTTCTCACGGCGGTCCAGGAGTCCCTGCCCAGGAGCATCTACCTCCTGACCTTCATCCTGGACATGGCCTTCACCGGCGGCATCCGCCTCCTTTGCCGGGGGCTTAGAAGACAACTGAGGCTGAGGGGCAGGGACAAGGACTCCGTCAAGCGGGTCCTGATTCTGGGCGGAGGGGACGCAGCCTCCCTCCTGGTCAAGGAGTACCACACCAGTCCCGTGGTGGAAGCCGTTCCCGTGGGGATTCTCGACGACGACCCCAACAAGCAGGGTTTTCGAATCAACGGGGTCAAGGTCTGCGGCAGGATCAGCCAGGTGGAGCAGGTGGCCCGGGACCTCAAGGCGGATGAAATCATCCTGGCCATCCCCAGTCTCAGCGCCAAGGCCGGCCGGGACATCCTCAGGCTGGCCGGCAGGACGGGCCTGCGCCTGAGGACCCTGCCCGGGGTCATGGACCTGGCCGAGGGCAAGGTCGCCATCAAGGAGATCCGGGACGTGGCCATCGAGGACCTCCTGGGCCGGGAAGAAGTGGCCCTGGACCACCCGGGGATGATGGCCTTCATCCAGGGCAAGCATGTCCTGGTCACCGGGGGCGGGGGGTCCATCGGCTCGGAGCTCTGCCGCCAGGTGAGTCATTTCAAACCCAGCAAGGTCACCATCCTGGAAATCTGTGAGAACAACGCCTATTTTCTCCAGCGGGACCTGTCCAAAAACTATCCTGAAATAACCTTTGAGGTCGTCATCGCCTCGGTGAGGGACGACAAGAGAATCGACCAGCTCTTTGAAAAAGAAGGCTATGACCTGGTCTTCCACGCCGCGGCCCACAAGCACGTCCCCCTCATGGAGGCCAATCCCCAGGAGGCGGTGAAGAACAATGTCCTGGGCACCCTCAATGTCATCAACAGCGCCCGGATCCACGGGGTGGAGAAGTTCGTCCTGGTTTCCACCGACAAGGCGGTCAACCCCACCAATGTCATGGGGGCCACCAAGCGGATCGCCGAGATGCTGGTCCAGATCCAGCCCAAGGGGGGCGGAACGGATTTTGCCGCCGTCCGCTTCGGCAATGTCCTGGGCTCCAGCGGCAGCGTCATCCCCCTTTTCAAGGAGCAGATCCGCCAGGGGGGGCCTGTGACTCTGACCCATGAGGAAATCATCCGCTATTTCATGACCATTCCCGAGGCGTCCCGCCTGGTCCTCCAGGCCGGGGCCATGGCCACCGGGGGGGAGATCTTCGTTCTGGACATGGGGGAGCCGGTGAAAATCAAGGACCTGGCGGAGAACCTGATCCGGCTGTCGGGCTTCGAGCCCTACGTGGACATCGACATCCAGATCACGGGCCTGAGACCCGGGGAAAAGCTCTATGAGGAGCTCCTCATGGACCCTGAACTCAA
>JAGYOH010000030.1 GCA_018399635.1 Clostridia bacterium | reverse complement strand
CGCCCGGACGGACCATCTCAAGATTTACGTAGAGAAGCCGACCCTCATCAGGGAGACCTTCTTGAAGAAAAACCTCAACCATCTCAGGAGAAACATCCATGACCTGACCCTTGACCAGATCAGGGAGGTTCTCATGGACCTCGTGCCCACCTACCGGCCTGAGGCCGGCCCTGAGCCGGAGGAAGCCGCGGCCTTTGAAAGAAGACGCATCGAGAGAAGACAAGGTGACCGAAGAATGGCCGACCGTCGAAGGGCCGACCCCCTGGGGGAGGATCTTGTACTAAAAAAAGACAAGGACAAGTGGACGGTGGGCTAGTTTGAAAAGAAGGATGGCAGGTGCCGGGTTCTATGAGCGGGCCGGGTACGGACAGTCGGAGAACCCCGGGTTGAAGCACTTGCCACTTCGTGAATGGCCAGGGCCTCAGTGCGGCCCCCTCCACGACAGGGATCTCAATGCAGCGAACAACTTGCTGAAACCAGCCCTGTCCCTGGGGGACTTGTCGAGGTCGGTGCGACCTTTTGAGCCTGGGGGAACTTGTTCCGTCAGGGACATCGACCAGGAAGCTCCCACGGTTACAGGCGGGGGCGGTTTACGCCGAAGGAGAATAACCATGAGACAATGCCTCATCCTCAGCCGACCCGGCGCCCAGCCTGTCCTTGACCTGCTGGAGAAACCCTGATGGACGCCACAACTGGAGCCGGGCCAGAAGCCTGGTACGCCCTGCGGGTGACCACCGGCCAGGAAGAAAAAACTAAAAAAATCATCGAAAGCACCCTGGACACCCCCATCACCTGCCTCATACCCAGGCGGCAGCTGAAGGAACGCAAAAACGGCCAGTGGCAGCAGGTCCACCGCATCCTGTTTCCCGGCTACCTGATCTTCAAAAGCCACATGACCCCGCAGCTCTACTACCAGCTCCAACAAGTCCCTCTCATGGCCATGCTTCTAAAAGACGACGACGGGCCATTACCCATACACGAAGCAGAACTGACAGCGCTGAACCAGCTCATGGACCCGGCAACAGGCCTCATCACCATCTCCAAGGCCATCCGGGAAGACGACCGCATCCACATCACCCAGGGCCCCCTGGCTGGCATGGAAGGCCGCATCAAAACCATCGACCATCGAAAGGGCCGGGCCACCGTCATCCTCCCCTTTCTGGGAGAAGAACGCACCATCCAACTGGGCATCCACATTATCGACAAAATCTAAGGCTCCAACCGGGTGTTTCGGCCCCGGGCAAGGCGTAAGATCACATCAACCCACCCGGCTAGCATGACCTCATGGTCATGTGAGTGGGCGAAGCTGTGTGGTTTGACGAGGGGAAAATTTGTTCGCCAGGGTGTCGGATAGGGACATTCCAACCAGTTCATCCAGTTGACTCCGGGCAGAATTTGCCCACACCCGGATCATGGCCCGGAGATCTTGCAGCACCTCTCAGGAGATGACGAAACGTTGCCAGCTGCCAATGGACCACGGAGAGAAGCATCGGACCTAAGCAGGCTTCTGACCCCGACAGGTGATGGCAATGGACAAAAAACTGATGGGTCACTGTGCTAAAATAGATTGCCGTCATCGCAATCCTGGAGATCATGCTGCAAGTGCTGTTCCAAGTTCAGCGGGCTTCAGCGGCAAGGCTGAAGCAAGTCTATGTGCCGCTGATCTGAAAACGGCAGGAAGAATGCATTCTACCTAGCGACTTGAAAACGATTTGCATCCTGAGGATAGGATCTTCAATCAACTGCTTATAAAATATTTTGTTGAAAGTTGTCCAGCTGGTGGTGTCATCAGCTTTGAAGACGGCAAAGTAAAGTGTAGTGTGCATGGTAGTGTGAGTGAAGGCGAGGAAGAAGAAGGGCCGGGGGAGGAAGTGCCTTGCTTGTGACTGGATGTACATGACGGGAGCAGGGGGAAAGGACCACAACCACAGGAGGGTGCATAGAAGTTGATAAG
>JAGYOH010000003.1 GCA_018399635.1 Clostridia bacterium | reverse complement strand
TAGATTTTTTCAATGAAATGGTTGAAGAACGTTGGTTCGCAAAGGAACGAGAGTTGGTAAGTCGCTTCACTTTTACAAAACTAATTGGCATGTCCGGATGTTGTGAATCATTTTTTAGTCCTGCGCAAATTTCCATTGAAACCAGAGGCAAGCAAGTGACCGAAGCCGGGAAGAATGAAGTAGCAAAAGATATGATTATTTGGAAGGATATCAATCAAACAGCTTGGTCTCAAGATCCGGTACCATTATTGATTGTTGAATGGAAGCATAATGAAACCACACCATTTCAATCTGATATCAATTGGTTGAAACTCTATACATCGCGATACAATGATTGTACGGGTATCACAGTCAATATAGATAATAAGATCAACTATTCAATGCATGCTTCTCTTATTCAAAATGGGGAAGTGGTTGAATATGATTGGATTAAAGTGTTTGCGACAAATTGAGATTCTGTTGGCAGTGCCGGTTGCAGACATTCTGCATACTATGTTTTATGGGTAAAGTAAGTCAAGTGGTCTAGTTCTGGGATTGACGGTACCTGGCACGGATATCCAGCCAGCCAATGGGGGGTGAAAAGCGTAGAAATACCCTGCAATTCAATGTTGGTCATTGAATAGGAACGACAACTTTTACGGAAGGAAGGAAAAGCATGCAGATCGCATTGACGAAGAAATTGGCGGACGCCATGGAACTCAAGCTTCCGGCGATTGACGAAACCGTGGATCCGATTTTCACATGGACGGCAAATTGGACGAAGGTGTGGGACAACCGCAGAACCGAGGACATGCTTGTCCTGGTGAATCATGCGACACGTTTTTCCGTAGCCATTTACCAGGTCAAACGGAAGAATCTGAAGAATGTCCCGGTAATGATGGAGGCCGCAATTTCAAACACACTGCTTAAGATGAATATGAATCCGGAGATGGTGAGTGACTACATGCGGCTGTCGGGCGAGGCGGTGTTTGTCAAAAATGCCGGCAGACAAGCCGCGGCCTGGGTGACGAAGGCGGGATTGGAGTGCGCCTTCTATGTTGCAAGAGAGTACAACGGCATTCCCAAAATGTTCAATGACACGGTCGGGTCTTCGGTGAATTACGTTCCAGTCAATTATTCCCGCAACCCGAAGGATGGGTTCACCCCCTTCAAAGAGATGATCAAGGCACTTTCCCGGCTTACAGGAAAGCCGCCCTACAGCTACCGTGCGTTTGAATTGCTGGTCACCCTTGATCTGGAAGCCTACAAGGCCCAAAGGAGGCTGATCGTCCCTGCCGACATTGACTTCCCCCGGTTGCACAAGGTACTTCAGGTCGTGTATGGCTGGGAAAGCTATCACCTGTATGATTTCGCGGTCTCCTGTGATGACAAAGGCGGGCGGGTGGTCAGACTGGTCCCCAACGAGGAAGATCTGGCCTATGACAGAGATGCCGTCTTGATGGCGGGGCACACCCTGTCCGAGTTCCTGACGATGACCAAACCGATCCTCTATACCTATGACATGGGGGACGACTGGGGGCATGAAATTCAGCTTGTACGTGAGATCGAGGAATACGATATGGAATCCCCTTACTTGATTGAAGCAAGCGGGCAAGCGCCGCCGGAGGACGTCGGCGGTGTCGGCGGATTTCTTGACTTTCGAGAAATCATGATGGATCCTCATCATCCGGAACACGCGGCGATGAAAACCTGGGCGGGGTTCTGGACGCCAGAGCTCAGGGACTGGAGGAAAAGGCCAAGGGTGATCCGCTTGTGAGTGACAGTGCCGGTGGCAGATGTTTTCCCATCAACTTAAGGATTACCCTCGTGGAAGGAAGGAGGCCCTATGCAACTGATCCCACCTCACATCAGTTCAAACACAAAAAGTGATGCGGAGAGATTGACTTACGACAAACTCAAGGATAGCGGAATCAGAGGAGTGACCATCCACTCCCTGGAGTTGGCCAGGCATCAGTCGAAATTGTACAGTGAAATTGACTTTCTAGTAATCACTGAAAGAGGGGTTCTCTGTCTCGAAGTCAAGGGTGGTCTGGTGCGGCTTGAACAAGGGGAGTGGGTCTATATCGACCGCTATGGCAACAGCCATGGGAAAGAGGAAAGCCCCTTTGTTCAAGCAAGAAGCAACAAAGAGAGTGTCATGAAGTACGTTCGGGAAGTCTACAAAAAGAAAAACGGCAGTGAGATCAAATACTGTGTCTATGGCTACGGCGTGGTCTTCAATGACACGGTCTTCAATGAAAGTGGCGTCGGCATAGATTCAGAGATCGTCTTTGATCAATCAATGGCCAGTTTTGATGAGTACCTTAACAGTCTGTACGATTTGTGGGAGACGCGAATCAGTGAGAGAATCAATGCAACCCTACATAATTCGAGGATGCCCCGCCTGAATCCGGGACATATCTCCCTGCTGCAGGAGTTGTTGCTTGGAAAGACGACGCACCAAAACGAAAGCGTTTTGGACAGGAATTTCCACGATGTCGACGGGAAACTCAGTGAACTGTCCGATGAGCAATACAAAGTTTTTCAGTACGGCATCCAGAACAGAAGGCAGTTGATTGAAGGCGGGGCCGGAACAGGCAAGACTCTGATTGGAATCAAGTACGCCGTAGAAAAGGCCAGGGAAGGCAATCGTGTCCTCTTCATCTGTTTCAATGTCTTGCTGGCGAAATGGATCAAGGAGCTGCTCTCCAGTCAGGTGGATGAAGACCTTGACATCAAAGTGATCAGCTTTCACGAACATCTGCTCGAGGTCACAGGCCTCGGTATTCCAGAGGAACAGGCTGAACTGAACGACTTTTATCAAAACAAACTGCCGACGGCCTTTGTCGAAATGGCGGATTCCTATTACCCCTATGATACCTTGATCGTTGATGAAGGGCAGGACCTGCTGCTTGAAAACTATCTCCTGTGCATCGACCAGTTCGTTATCGGCGGTCTGGATCACGGCAACTGGGTCATGATGTATGACGAAAACCAAAACATCTATTTGCGAGAAAAGTTTCAAACGGGTCTCAAGGCAGTCAAGGCCTATGAGCCCTTTCTAGGCACACTCAGGGAGAATTATCGAAATACAAGGCAGATAGACCAGGCGAATCAAGAGTTGACCAGTATTCCATCAAAGGCTTTCTCCGGCCTGGAGGGTGAAGCAGTGGAAATATTTGAATACCTTGATCATTCGGAGGGTCAGAAGAAACTCAAAGCAATCGTCAAGAGCCTGAAAAAGAAGGGGATATCCAATCAAGACATTGTGATTCTCTCACCCCATCGATTCGAGCATTCAATGCTCGAGGGCAATCATCAGGTGCTGCAAGGGATGGCACCCATACAGCCCATGCAGGGAAAAACGGGAAGAATCGTGGCTGTACCTGACCATGCCATCAAATTTTCCAGCATCTATAGTTTTAAGGGCCTTGAGTCCCATGTGGTGATTCTGATCGGCGTAGAAAAGGAAGATGATTTTTCTCGTAGATTGCTGTATACGGGAATATCCAGGGCCAAGTCAAAATTGTATGTTTTACAACCAAGGGCCAATTGATTCCTTGAACCCCCTCCTGGACGCCGGAGCAAAGGCAGGGGCTGATTCGGCAGAATGGATTGAGTTTCAAGGACTTGTTGAACTATCTAGCGAGGTGATTGAAGTGGAATGGTCAATGAAGGAATTGGATGAGTATCTCCTTGCTCATCAGAGGGTCTGTGAAGAGGAATTCGTACGCTATAAGGTCAGACCGACTGTCAACAAAGACACGGCACTCGAATATGTTCAAAGAGAGTTGAAGAAGGATGAAAATTTCAAAGTTTTTTGTGGTCATTGATGCGTGAAAGAGGGATTGCTTCCAATGCGGTGGTGTACAACAAAGCACTGATCGACAGGAGGCATTTTCACAAATTGATCAATGACAAGGTGGTTCCCAAAAAAGAGACGGTTCTGGCCATCGCCATCGCTCTGGAACTGGACTTGAACCAAACCCAGCAGCTGCTTGAGACAGTGGGGTACACCTTCACCCCCAGCAGTCGCAGGGATCTGATCATCAAATTCTTCATTCACAAGGGAATCTGTGACCGGTATGTCATTGATGCCGCCCTGGTTGATCTCGGAGAGGAATCCTTGACAGGCTAATTGTCGCCTGGCAAGGGACCTCTCCCCTTTTTTTTCGTGCTAGACTAAGGGTGAGTCATCATCACTGACCGGTCCGGCGAATTGACTTGGAGGTGCCGTCGGGGCCCTGGAGGACCGGCCAGTGTGACAACATCAATCAAATTGGAGGTGTACCGGGTGTGTATTCTGTATGAAGTGACAGGAATTGGAGGAAAGTACTATCTGCTGAGATTTGGAGAGCCCGATGAGATTGCCGGAATCATGCTCAACTTTGACAGTCTTTTGTGTCTGATGGTCCAGGGGCAGCGTCTGGGTCCGGAGGAAGATCAGAAGGAGTTGAGAAAAATCGAAAAACTCAACAAAGCCTACAGAGAGGACAAGGTTACGAAGAAAACTCTCGAGAAGTTCAATTTTCACCTTTCCACCGGTAATCACACCTTCCTCATGTCCGCCGACAATCCGGAGGAAGTGACGGCCATGGTATCTTACCTGGAGGGCGTCTATGCCCAAAGGATTGACAGATTCAGAGATACACCCTTGGGGAAAAGATTCCTCAAAATAATGTCCGGCATCAGGTCAGAGGGAATGGCACCCGGTGAGAAACTGGTGAATGAGATCAACCACTGTCAGTTCATCCTTTGAAGAAACAGTCCCTTGGCTTGAGAATCAAGAATAAGGTGGACCATTTTTCAACTGATCGTGTGGACCAAATTTGGGTTGACAAAAACAGAGTCTGCCAGGAGCATGGACAGGGGCTAGCGGAACACTGCCGACAGAGACCGGGGGTTGGTTTCTGTCAGCAGCGGCAGGGCTTCCCTTGTCAAGAAGAGGGGTCTTGTCGGTATTCCCAAGAGCATGGAGCAGGCCAGAATTCAATGGAGAGAAAAGAGGGATTGTAATGAAATTGGTTGAAAAGAATCAATCTGATGGCGGCAAGGTGGTCTGGAGGAACTCTGAAGGAAAAATCACCTGTCCCGGGGACGCTTGCCCGCAAGCCTGTGATGAATCCTGTCCGATTCATCTCAACACCCTGGCGGCAATGACCCTGCAAATGGGAGAAACCCATGAGACCATTGCCCTTTTCAAGAGAATCATAGCAATGGCCCCGGATTACTATGACGCCTGGAACAACATGGCGGCGTTGTACGGCGGTCAGGGGCATTATGAAGAGGCCCGGGAGTACTATGCCAAGGCCCATGCTCTGGCACCGGAAAGAAGTGCGCCGATTCTCGGCCTCGCCTTCGCCAGCAAGGATCTGAAAGAATACCAGGAAAGTCTCAAGTGGTGCGACTTGTATGACACCCTCAAGGAAGACCACCAACTCGACATGACCAGAGCCTATGTCACTGCCCGGTTGAGGGAGGAAAAAGCCGAGTATGTGGTGGAACCGCTGCCTGGAGATGTGATCCGGCAGACTGCCGACGGCAGATATTCCTTCAGAAAAATGGATAAGCGATATTTCTTTTATGAGGGGGATCTGCCCTTGCTCACCCCCGGGGGGTCCCAGGTGACCACCTATTATCTGTCCCTGGCCGAGAGAATCATCAGGGACCTGGAAAGATTCGGATTCGATTCCCGCCCGGTAGAGTCCATACTCGGATGGCATTTCACCATGATCGACAGTTTTTCACGAATGGCGGACAAGAGGATCGAAAAGCTCCTCCACGACAGTTACCTGGTCATTCCAGACTGGACGACGACCATGAATCAAACGGATGAGGAATGGTTCCATGCTTTTGATACGTGGGACAACCGGAAAAAACCAATCATGAAATGGCTTGGCAAATGCAGCCCCATGCAGAAGACTGCGGCGAGCTTAATGGGGAATGCCTGTCACAGTCTCAATATCGCCTATGTGCTGGCTGCCAGTATGGAAGAGGAATCAGGAGAAACCCGGCTGGCATTTTTTGAGCGGCTTGCAAAAATGGTTGCAGAGAATTCATCATGCGGGACCTTCGAGGAGGTGCTGGATGTTTTCAAGACCTACGAGTTGTATTATGGTCTGCATCTGGAAGAAAACGGCCCGATCCTGAAGAGGCCGCTTCAAGAGGAAAAACCCGGGGAAGAACTTGAGGACATCGACGATCTGATAGGAAAAAAAGTTTCAATTGAAACGTTGCGGGGAAGAAACTTCTTTTTATATTCTGACCACGCGCTGGATGAGACACAGGGCGAAGCTGCGGCAGTCAGCGACCTGGAATTTGATGAATTCCATGAGGATGAAGAAGATCTTGATGAGGAAGAAGAATTGGTCTACAAAGAATCCGATGATTTTGATTTCTCCAACCACTATCCAGAGAGATACTGGATGAAAATGTATGTGGACCCGGTGGATGCCCACTACCATTATCGGCTATACCTGTCTTTGGATGAAAAGGGTGTCATTGACTGGACTGATATGGTGCTTGAGTTCAACGAAAGCATCGGATCCGGAATCATCAATCTTCCTGGCGGGAGAAGTGCCGGCAAAGGTTCCTATGATCCCTATGACAATCTGGATCATCTGTCGGATGACATCAAAGCGGATCTTTTGAAATTGATTCGTGGCCGCGGCATGCCCCTGGAGTTCTCCTTCATCGGCAAAAGACTGCCCCAGGCGATGATCGATGAAAGAAGGGGTGAAAGAGAGTGGATGAATGACACCATCAATGGGCAATCCGCCTTTCGCTCCGCCTACATGATACTGACCATCCATGTGGATGAGCAGGACAGGATTACGGGATTTGACTATCGGACCTACCAGTCCAGCGGCGATGGCTGGCTGGATATGGTCAGTCGCCCGGTCATCATCTCAAATCAAAGAAATGAAGGCATGGACATGCTGCTGCGGATTCTGGACAGGTATTCAGAGGAGGAATTCCAGCAGATCACCGGTTAGTGGATGATTGGGGCCATCGGAGAAATCTGTCATGGCGTCTGTCAGAAAAACATGAAAGTGGCGGGGCCGTTGAATGAAGGCTTGCACATCGATTGACTCTCGATTCTTGAGAGTCGATTTTTTTCGGCCAGTCAGGATTTCAGGAGGCCCCGGGCCATCTCGTTTTGTGGATTGACAATCGGAAATCAATAGGCTAATATTTAATTACCGACCGGTAAGTCAATCTCTCGCATCCAGGCAGATGCCCTGATGGAGACCGTTGAGCTCTGACAATCACGCCAGCCGGAATTGAAGGAGGACGCCATGAAAACACAAAGAATCTACGGCTTTGACTTCGCCAGGGCCTTTGCCATACTGGGTATGATGTTCGTCAACTACAAGATAATCTTTACACAGGAAATCGTCGCCCATGAATCCTTGAATCAATTCCTGTCAGTGTTCGAGGGCAGGGCCGCGGCGGTTTTTTTAGTGCTGGCCGGCCTGGGAATCGGTCTGATGACCCGCAGTGGCTATCTGTCCTCGGACCCGGCGGTGAGAAGACTTCATCGGGAAATGCTTCTCAAGAGAGCCCTCTTTCTCTTGATTCTGGGCCTGGCACTGTATTACTTCTTTGACTGGTCCGCCGATATTCTCCATTACTACGGGGTCTACATGGTGGCCGTCAGCCTTTTCATCTATTTGAAGACCAGCACCATTGTGCTGGCCGGTCTTCTCACGACGGCCACGGGAACCGCGCTGCAACTGCTGCTGGATTACACCCATCGATGGGACCTGTCCTTCACTTCCTATGAAGGTTTCTGGACCGTCGAAGGTTTCATCAGCAACACCTTTTTCAACGGTTACCATCCCTTCTTTCCCTGGTTTGCCTTCATCCTGTTCGGACTGGCCCTCTCGAGGATGGATTTTACACAAAAGCAAAAGGTCCTGTTCCTGACCTCCCGGGCCTTGATCATCGCTGTCCTGCTGGAAGCGCTGTCAGCGGGGTTGATCGCTCTTATGGGCGGGTCGGAAACAGCCTTCTACCTCTTCGATACCAAGCCGATGAACCCGACCTTCCTGTATATCGTCACGGCGACGGCCTGGGCCATGTTTTTTATCGGGGGCAGTGTTCTGTTGGAGGGCAAAGTCAAGACCAGCCGGTGGTTTCAATTCATTGTCAAGGGCGGGCAAATGGCCCTGACCCATTATGTGATTCATGCGGTGGTGGTCCTGGGGGTGATGACTGTGATCGATAATCTCGCCTATCGCGATGAAGTCTTCGTCTTCTTCATGACCCTCTTTGTCTTTTTGTCGATGCTGGTTTTTTCCAATGGCTGGGGTTTGAAATTCAGAAAGGGTCCTCTGGAACTGGTGATGAGGAGGATGACGCAATGAAGGGCAGCGAAACCTACCAAAGAATCCTGGAAACCGCCTATGAACTCTTTGCCGGCCAGGGCTATGAAAAAACCTCGCTTGCCATGATTTCAAACAGGGTGGGTATCAGCAAGCCGGCCCTCTATTATCATTTCACTTCCAAGGAAGCCTTGTTCGAGGTCCTCTACGTCCACCTCATCGAAGGGATGAAAAAGGAATACCGGATCGGGCAATGGCCCGGGGACAAGGCGTCCCTGATTCAATTTCTGATTGACAAGGGCTACTCGGACATTGCTTATCTCGAGGAAAAGCCTGCTTTTCCATCGATTCTCAGGCAGTACTCCCTGCTGGGGAAGCGCAGCGAAACCATCAGAAGGCTGACCCGGGATCTGGAGGAGGCCGTCAGAAGCTATTATGTCGATTTGATGGCCCATGCCGTCAGCCTTGGCCTGGTAGACCAGGAGGATTCGGGAACCCTGGTGGAGCTGTTGATTCTCATGGACGGCGGCATCCTGGAAAAATCAGAAGAGTTGGGGATGACAGACCTCAAGGCTATGTGGGCCACCTTCATCAGGAAAATGCTGGGCTGATTGCTGAACCAGCGGGTGCGGCAATGGGGATGGCAGGCCTTGCCCCGTGAGGGATGCGGTCCTCGGATGAAGGGTAATGCCGGGCAAGGCCATTCGAAAAATATGAATCCAGGGGATAATGACACAATTCAAACACATTCTACCGGTATGATCGACCTATCACATCAATCAAGGAGGATTTGAAATGGAACTTAGAAAAAATATCAAGCCAGGATTCATGACGGCTTCAGTGGCCCTGTTGGTAGTCAGCCTACTGCTGTTTACAGGCTGCGCCATATCAAGTGACAGCGAGGTTGAGACAGAGGCTTCGATCGATGCCGTCGAGAGCGGGTCCGCCGTGAGTGCGGCGCCTGTGGACCACGAAGTGGATGATGACCCGGCGCCGCTGTCAGAGGGCGATCAGGCCCTGTCCCTGGCCGGATATGGTGCGGCAGGCGCTCTTGCCGATGAGGATTTGACCATCTTGGACATGCTGACCTATGCCGTCCAGGATGAATATCTGGCCCGTGGGGAATATGAGGCTATCGAAGAAACCTTCGGGGCTCAGAAGCCCTACACCAATATCAAAAGTGCCGAGGAAACCCATCTGGCCTATCTGCAGGAAGTCTACGCAGCCTATGGTCTGGAATTTCCCGAGGATGAGTCCGCATCTCATATCGTCATTCCGGAAAATCTGTTGGAGGCTGCCCTGACGGGGGTTCAAGCTGAAATTGACAACATTGAAATGTACGAGATTTTCATGAGCCATGAATTGCCGGAGAATGTCTATGAAGTCTTCTCCGCCTTGAAGAGCGGCTCAGAAAGTCACCTGCTGGCTTTTCAAAAGCAGGTGGACCGGCTGGACTGATGGGCATGAGGACAAGACTAAAGGGAGACCACAATCAAAGAATTCACGCCGCGATGGCGTGAATTTTTCTTTTTTGTGGTTTTTTCTGGAGGATTTGTGGTGTTTCAAAGGGAGTCCCCCTTGGACCGGACGGAATCCACCTCAAAGAGGAGTGAGAGGGCCCCCTGGATGCGCGCCATGACATCGAAGTCGCCCTTGGCGATGCACCAGTCCAGGATGATGCCCCGGATCAGGGCGTTGCTGGTTTCGAAAAGGTCTTCGGCACTGGCGGGATTTTTGATGGTGCCCTGGTTCTGAGCCCGGTCAATCAAGGGGATGAAAAGGTTTTTCAAGTCCAGGTCCAGGGTGAAGTAGTCCCGCTGTTTCTGGATTTTCAGCACATAAAAGTGCGAAAGGATTTCAAGACCGGGTTCCAGGATGTGCCCCAGATAGATGTCGTAGATCAGCCGCATCTGTTCCCAGGCGTCATCCATGGCGAGGATTCTGGTCATGTCCTCGTGGTTGATGAAGGTGATGTCCCGATAATAATCCGAGAGCAGGTCGTCCTTGGAGGCGTAGTGATAGTAAAAGGCGCTCTTGGTCAAGGCGCTGGCCTGGCAGATATCATTGAGGGTGGTGCCCCGGTAGCCCTTTTCCTTGAAAAGACGGATTGCTTCCCTGCGGACCCTGTTTTTTGTGCGGTTTGGTTTCATGGTCGGCCTCCTTGCCCCCATTATACCAGAAACTGTACCGAGGTACAGTAAAATATTGTACAAGTACAGTTCCTTTGCTATAATTGACTCAAGAAGAAAGAAGGATTGACTGGCACCAGAACAGGAACGGAGTGAATCCAAGGAGGGATCAAGATGAATCATGTGGTCATTACCCATGCGCCGGAGGGGGATTATCTCAAGGACTATGTGGCCCTGCCGGAAAGTTACGGCACCGGGGCCTATGAGGACCGGGAGGATATCCGGAATATCCGGCAGGTGGTCCGGGAAAATCTCATGACCCTGGACGAGAAGAATCACTGGACGGAACGGATCCGAAACCGGCGGGTTCTGATCAAGCCCAACCTGGTTTCCGTCTATTACAAGATGGGCTTCAAGGATGAGGCCTATCCGGAAAGCACGGACCCCAGGGTGCTGGACGCCATCGTGTCCTTTGTCAAGGCATATACCGATGACATTGTGATCATCGAGTCCTCCGGGCGGGGCATGCCCACCCGCACCTCTTTTCAGATTGCGGGGGTGGACCGGATCATCGCCCGCCACGGCATCAGGATGGTGCCCCTGGAGGAGGAGCCCCTTGAGCGTTACTGGCTGCCCAAGGCCAAGGTCATGAAGGAAATGCTGGTGCCCAGGATTCTCAAGGAGGTGGTGGACGGTGAAGCCTTCTACATCTCGGTGCCCAAGATGAAGACCAACCTCTATACCGGTGTGACCCTCGGATTCAAGAATGCCATGGGGTCCATCCCTTACAATCTCAGGCAGCGCAACCACAACTACCGCATCAATGAAAAACTGGTGGATATCCTCTACTGCTACAAGCCGGACCTGGTGGTGATTGACGGCATCATCGGCGGGGAGGGCAACACACCGGCCCCCGTGGACCCGGTGAAGACCCACGTGATCATCAGCGGGGACAACAGCGTGGAGACGGACTGGGTGGCCACCCGGATGATGGGCATCGATCCTGAAGAGATCCCCCTCCTTACCGACGCCCGCAGCCGTGGCTTCGGCAGCGATTCCCTGGAAATCATCGGGGAGGAGAGGGTGGTGCCCTTCCGACGGGCGGATCAGACACTACTGAGCGATTACTTCAAGTCCCAGTTTCCCAATGTCAGATACTTCGTGGGGCATCAGCTGCCCCATTCCCCCACCTTTGAATCCCTGGGGGAGGTGACTCCCGAAGCGGTGAAGACCATCGAGGCCTCCTGCATCGGCGGCTGTCTGGCCGCCATGAGGCAGGGGTTCGACATCTTCTACTATCAGGGCCTTGACAACAATTTCCAGCTGGCCCTGATCATCGGCGGCGGTACCCTGATCCAGGGGCAGCGCTACTACTTCGACCGGGAGGCCAGACCCTATACTGTGGAGGAAATCATCAGCCTGCCCATGAAAAAACTGGCCTTCGGCAGTTGTGCCAGGGCCTTTGACAAGAAGGTGGACCTGTACGTTCCGGGCTGCATGCCGCGGCCCACGGATTCCTTCGGTTCCATCCACAAGCTCACCGGCCAGTGGAACCGGCTCTACTCCTTGAAGAACAAGCAATTGTTCAAGCTGGGGGTCGGCGCCTTGAAGATGCGGGCCAGCCGCCTGAAAAAAGCCAGGCAAGGCCTCTGGGTGGAGGCCCTGCCCGATTATGAAAGCGACACCGTCGAGAGCCTGGGTGACCTGACAGAGGAGGAAAGCCGGATGGATTACATCCACAAGCCTCTGCCACCCCTGGCAGGCGCCGACAAGGCAAGACTGGTCCAGGACATCAAGAAGCATTCATTCTAGGGGGTGAGGGATTGAAAGGTTATACTGGAAAAATACTGTGGGTGGACCTGAGTGAAGAAAAGACCTGGGTGGAGGAGATTCCCGAGGAGGTCTACACCGCCTATCTGTCCGGAGTCGGTCTGGCCAGTTACATCCTCTACCGGGAAATTCCGGCGGGGGCGGACCCCCTGGGTCCCGAAAACGTCCTTGCCTTTGTCAGTGGCCTGCTGACGGGAACCGGTGCCGTGGTGATGGGCAGGTGGATGGTGGCCACCAAGTCCCCCCTCACCGGGGGCTGGGGGGACTCCAATTGCGGGGGGACCTTTTCCCCCGCCATCAAGCAGTGCGGCTATGACGGCATTTTCGTCAAGGGCCTGGCCGGTCGCCCCCTCTATCTCCTGGCGGACCATCGCGAGGCACGACTCCTGCCGGCTGAGGACCTGTGGGGCCTCGATGCCATCGAGACAGAGGAAACCCTCATGGAGCGGCATTGGGAGAAAAAGAAGCCCTCGGTGGTCAGCATCGGCCAGGCGGGAGAAGGGGTGTCCCTGATTTCCGGCATTGTCAATGACGGCGGGCGCATCGCGGCGCGGTCCGGTGTCGGGGCGGTCATGGGCTCCAAAAAACTCAAGGCGGTGGTCCTCAAGGGAACCCTGCCCATGGGAGGCCAGGATCCTGTGGCGATCCACGCCCTGTCCAGGGAGTTCTCCGACAAGATCCGGCGGTACAGTCTGCCGGGCCTCATCAAGGGCTCCCATGTGGCCCTGGGGGGCAGGCTCCTCGGGCTGTCCCCCTTCAACCCCTCCCTCGACGGCCTGATGTTCATGCCCCTGATGAAGAAATGGGGGACTTCCGGCACCAACGGCATGGCCGCCAACATGGGGGACAGTCCGGTGAAAAACTGGACGGGCTCCATCAAGGACTACAACCGGCCCTATGTGGCGGCGGTGGATCCGGACCATATCGCCGGACTGGAGGTGCGGAAATACCACTGCTATTCCTGTGTCATCGGCTGTGGGGGAATCTGCCGCATCGACGACAAGACCGGGGGCCGCTACACTTACTCCCACAAGCCTGAATACGAGACGGTCTCATCCTTTTCCTCTCTGGTGATGGGAAAGGATCTGGATGCGGTCTATGAAATCAACGAGATGCTCAACCGTGCCGGGATGGACACCATCTCCGCCGGCCATGTCTGTGCCTGGGCCATCGAGAGCTTTGAAAAAGGCCTGATCACCACGGAGGACACCGACGGGCTGGTTCTCAAGTGGGGGGATCTCCAGACCATCAAGGCCCTGCTGGAGAAAATGATCCGCCGGGAGGGCATCGGCGACCTTCTTGCCGACGGCGTCAAGCTGGGGTCTGAGCGCATCGGAAGGGACAGCCAGGCCCTGGCCATGCACTGCGGCGGCCAGGAACCCGCCATGCATGACTCGCGCCTCGACCCGATCCTGGGGGTCATCTACAGTGTGGATACCACCCCGGGCCGCCATACCACGGGCTCCAGCCTCTACTACGGCCTGACCAAACTCTGGCGGCAGGTCAGCTGGGCACCCAGGTCAGGGTGGCACACGAAGCATTCCGAGTACAAGGCCAGCCGGGAGGAGGCCCTGAAAACCCTGGCCTCCGTGGCCTACAAGCAGGTGGTGGACGGCGCCGGCGGCTGCCTCTTCGCCATGATTTCCGGTGTCCAGCACTACCGGGTCTTTGACTGGCTGGAAGCGGCCACGGGATGGGGATTCTCCCCCGATGACTACATGCACATCGGCCGGAGGATTTCAACGACCAAGCAGCTCTTCAATATCAAGCAGGGCATCGATCCCCTGGCAGCGAAGATGCCGGACAGGATGGCGGGTCTGCCGCCCCTGACCCAGGGCCCCCTCAAGGGGCGCACGGTACCGGTGGAGGCCATGATCGCCGAATATTTTCAAGTGGCCGGTTGGGACCAGGGAGGCTGTCCGAAGGCCGAAACCCTGGAAGCCCTGGGTATCGATATTCTGGAAGGAGGTAATCGCCATGGCCAAGGGTGAAATGCCACGGCTCAAGGCTGAAAACTGCATGTCCTGCAGCATTTGTGCACAGGCCTGTCCCTTTGGCTGTCTCACTTTGGAGGTGCCGGAGGGTTCCAGGGACAAAAGGCCCCTGCCCCTCCTGGTGACGCCCTCCTGCTGCACGGGATGTGAAATCTGCGTCAAGGCCTGTCCCTTGAACTGTCTGGTGATGGAGGTGGGGAAGTGAATCGAAAACTGATGCTTCAGGGCCGGATAGCCAGGGCCCTGGTGGTGGTTTTGTGGCTGGGGCTCCTCTGGGGGACCTTTGCATGGCGCTCTGGCTGGGCCATGGGACTCTTGCTGGGTCTCATCGCCCTCCATGGCTACGAGGTGCCCAGGTACGGCATTCCCTTCGGGAAGGAAAGGGGCTTCAGTAGCGGTCGTGCGGCCTTGATGACCTTGATTTTCGGGATCACCTGGTACAGAATGACCCCTTGAAGGGTCCTTGGGTCGGCGAATCATTTGACAAGAACGGGCCTCATGTGATATATTTGTAATAAATAGTTATAAATATATAACATGAGGTGATTTTTTTGAGAAACAGAATCGGACTACTGGGGCTGCTGGGGTTTACGGGATTTCTGGGTCTGCTGACCGACAATCCCGGCTTCTACGGTTTTTTCGGTTTCTTCGGATTTTTCGGCTATCTCACCCTCACACCGGACGAGCGCTTCATGGCGAATGTCCACAGGGCGGCGGCCAGGGCCTTTTTCGCCGGACTCGTGCTCTACCCCCTCGTGGTGGCCGTCGGCGCCATGACGAACTTTCTTCAGGCCTACGCCGTAGGCTTCGCCCTCAACTTCGCCCTGCAGATTTTTCTTTTCAGCGTGCTCCTCACCTGGTATGAGAATCACGGGACCGACCGATGAAAATCAAAAACCGTATCAGGGAATTCCGCTTGAAAAGCGGCATGACCCAGGAGGCTCTGGCTGACTTGGTGGGGGTCCGGCGTGAGACCATCCTGCATCTTGAGAATGACCGGTACAACCCCTCTCTGAAACTGGCCTATGCCGTAGCCAGGGCCCTGGGCACCGGCATTGAAGCCCTCTTCGAATTCGTGGATGACGATTGAAGGCCAGAAAAAAAGGATACGGGGACTGCCGTATCCTTTTTTGACTTCTTTGTGCCGTCATCTGCGGAAGGAACCCCTCGAAACCATCTCCAAAACCCAAGACCGCCATCTCTGGTCTTCCTTTTAGGGCCAACCGCGGTCTTTCAATGTCATTGGGGGTAGAAATTGATGATGAGGGTTTTCAAGGTGCCGGAGCCGGTGTTCAGGTAGGTGTGTTCGTCCTCGGCGGAGAAGGTGATGGCGTCCTCCGCCTCGAGGAGGAAGGTCTTGTGGCGGACCTTCAGGGTCAGTTCCCCCTCAAGGACCACGATGTATTCCTCGGATTTTTCGGGATGTCCCACGGAGGTATAGACCCCGCCCTCCTGGAGTGCCATTTGAAAAAGCTCGAAATTCCGGGCCGGCGTATTGGGGTAGTAGTTGAAGAGGCAGTAGGCCTGGTCCGGGGACTGCTGCGGGGGGATGTCCTTTTTTCTGATGATTTGAGGGTGTTTATCCTGCTGCTCCAAGAGGGCGGTGTAAGGCACATTCAATCCCGTGGCGATTTTCCACAGGGTGTTGATGGTGGGATTGGCCTTCCCCCTCTCGATCTGGGAAAGCATCACCTTGCTCAGGTCGGAGGCGGCGGCGAGGCGGCCCAGGCTCATGTTTCTTTCATGGCGCAGTCTTTTCAGATTTTCAGCGATGATCAGGTTGATTTTCACAGGGTTTCCACTCCTTGGCCGTTGACAAGTCTGGTGAGTGAGGGTACAATACAATCAATAAAATATAATGTACGTTCGTAATATATAGTATATTATATGCCAAAGTGACCAAGGAGGCAAGGGTTATGAAAAAACTGCTTGACAACATTTATGAGGCCATCGGTGAGACCCCCATGCTGCGACTCAGCAGGATCACGGCCCATTACGGGGTGGAGGGGGAAATTTTTGCCAAATTGGAGTACCTCAACCCCGGCTTCAGCAAAAAAGACCGGCCGGCCCTTCAGATGATCGAGGAAGCGGAGGAGAGGGGTGACCTGAAGCCGGGACAGACGGTGATTGAATTGACCAGCGGCAATACGGGTACGGGGCTCTCCATCGTCTGCCAGGCCAAGGGACATCCCTTCATTGCCGTGATGTCCGAGGGAAACTCCATGGAAAGGGCCCGGATGATGCGGGCCCTGGGTGCCGAGGTCGTCGTGGTCCCTCAGGCCCCCAATGCCGTCAAAGGGCAGGTATCCGGAGAGGATCTCCAGCTCGTCGAGGCCATGACGGAAAAACTGACGGCCCGGAGGAAGGCCTTCAGGGCGGACCAGTTCAAACTGGACAGCTCCTACCGGGCCCACTATCTGAATACGGCCGAAGAAATGTGGGTACAGAGTGAGGGCAGGATCGACTGTTTCGTGGACATCGTCGGCAGCGGCGGGACCTTTGAAGGGTGTGCGGAAAAATTGAAGGCCTACAACAAGGCCATCCGCTGCTATCTGGTGGAGCCGCAGGCCGTGGCGGTCTATGCCGGCAAGGCCCTGGTGGATGAGGGCCGTCACAAGATCCAGGGATGCGGTTATGCCAGACAGCTGCCCAAGGTCAAGGAAACCTTGATCGACGGCCTGATCCAGGTCACGGATGAGGAAACGACCCGGATGACCAGGGACCTGGCCAGACTGGAGGGAACCTTTGTGGGATTTTCTTCAGGAGCCAACGTCTCGGCGGCCATCCAATTGTTGAGAGGCCGGGAAAAGGGAAAGAACATCGTGTTGACCCTCAATGACAGCGGCTTGAAGTATCTCAGCACGGACTTGTTCCCGGAATAGTCCGCTTCGGGACCGAATCGGGCGGGCAAGGGGACTCCCGGAATATGAGAGGTGGAGTCATGAGAAATGCCATGGAAAAAAAAGGCCGCCGGGTGCTCCTGGCGGCGACGGGGATCAACCTGGTCTCCGGGATGCTCTACACCTGGGGAATCATCAGCAGGACCCTCATGGAAGAGCTGGGCTGGACCAGTCGACAGGCCTCCCTGCCCTATACCCTGGCGACGGTCTTTTTCGTGGTGGCCATGGTGGCTTTCGGAACCGTCCAGGACCAAAGAGGGCCCCGCTTCACCGCCACCATCGGGGTCCTGTTGATGGGGACCGGGATGATCCTTTCGGGACTCAGGACCGAGCCCCTGCCGGTGGCGGCGGCCTTCGGCATCCTTACCGGCAGCGGTATCGGCATCCTCAATGTGTCGACCCTGCCGCCGGCGGTGAAGTGGTTTCCCAAGGAGCTCAAGGGCCTGGTCTCGGGAGTGGTGGTGGGCGGTGTCAGTCTCTCCTCCCTGCTGTATTCTCCCCTGGGCAACTGGCTCATCGAAGACTACGGGGTGTCGACGGTTTTTTTGGTGATCGGGGTGTTCAGTCTGCTGACGGGTGTGTTTCTGGCCAGGATTCTGGCCAATCCACCACGGCAATCCCGGCAACCGGGACTTGACAGGGTCGGTTCCTCGCAAGACCGGTCCTGGCGGGAAATGGTCCGGACCCGGGAGTTCTGGCTGGTCTGGCTGATGATGGCCCTCGCCTCCTCCTCGGGGCTCATGGTCATCGGACATGTCGTCACCATCGCCCGGGTGCAGGCGGGGTGGTCGGGCGGCTTCCTGCTGGTGATGCTCCTGGCCCTTTTCAACACCCTGGGCCGATTCACCGGCGGCGGCCTGTCGGACCGGATGGGCCGGATCAATCTCATCCGCCTCATCTTCATCCTGCAGCTGGTGAACATGCTGGCCTTGGGCGCCATGAGGACCGTTCCGGTCCTCGCCCTGGGGGTGGCGGTGGCGGGGATGTGCTACGGGGCGATTTTCTCAGTCTTTCCGGCTACCATTTCCGACCTTTACGGGCTCAGGCATTTCGGAATCAATTTCGCCCTGATGTTCACCGGCTGGGGGGTGGGGGGGATCATCGGTCCCATGACCGCCGCCTGGATCTTCGATTTGACCGGGGGTTACGCCATGGCCTACCTGGTGTCGGCGGGACTCATCGGCATCGCTCTGGCACTCTCCTATCTTTACGAAGTTATCCGGAAGGCCGAAGAGCCCCTGGAGGTCACGTGAGAAGAACCGGGGCGTCAAACGAGGCAATCTATTGGAGGAGGACCCTATGATGAATAAACAACCCATGCAGGTCTTGCTGGTCCTGATGGCGGTGTCTGCCGCGGCGGCAATCAATTTTCCCGAATATCTCATGGGCAGTGCGGCGACGGTGAAGAATCTTCTGGTGTCGGCGGCCTATCTGGCCCTGTGGATTTTCATCCCGGGTCGGATTCTGGAGCGACTTGGCCCCAGGGCCAGGTTTTTCTTCATCCTTTTCTGGGGAGGGACCCTGCTCATCGCCCTGGTGACGGCCTATGTCAATGTCACCGGGGGATCGGCGGTCTGGGCCATTCTCCCGGCCCTTCCCCTGCTGGGGCCCTGGTACGGGGTCATGTTCTTCGCCACGGATTTTCTGGTCATGGCCGCCCTGGTGGCCCTCTTTTCCCTGGGGATGGTGGTGAGGGGCCTGGTGCTTTTTCGAAAAAGAGACCGGGCTTGAGGAAAAGGTCTCCCGGAGAAATCGTGAACCGCCGTGTACCGGGGGCTGGGCAGGGTGGTGTGAATCTGAATTCAGGACAGGCGGGGCAAAAGGTCGGTCACTCAAGGGATGGGTGACCGACCTTTTGATTTCAATCAGGCAGGTTTGATTTCTGATCTTCAGGGCCGCCGGTGGCGGTTTTCAAAGGGATGGTGAGACGGCCCTCGAGGAGGTAGTCTTCTTCGTAGACCCGGATGGACTTGGCAGAACCCTCCACCAGGGTGAGGCGGCACTGCCTGTCGTCCACTTCCACCAGGAGGCGGCTGTCCTGGAATTTCAGGTTGAACCGGTAGCCCTTCCAGCAGGAGGGTCGCATGGGTCTGAGGGTGAGGCCCGACTCCTTGATTCTCAGACCGCCGAAGCCGTAGACGATGGCCAGGTAGGTGCCCGCCATGTTGGCGGTGTGGATGCCGTCCCGGGTGTTGTGGTGAAGGTCCATGAGATCGAGTTTGATGAGGTCGCCGAAATAGGCCAGGGCGGCCTCCTCCATTCCCAGCCGGGCCGCCATGATGCTGAAAATGCTCCGGGACAGGGAGGAATCATGGGTGGTGATGGGGGCGTAGTAGTGGAAGGAGTCCCGGATGACCGATTCCGGTTGGGCCTCCTCCAGAAGAAAATGGGCGAGGACCGTGTCCGCCTGCTTGCAGATCTGTCGCCGGTAGAGGTGGAGGGGATGGTAGTGGAGCAGGAGGGGGAAGTGGTCCCCGGGTATTTGAGACAGGTCCCAGGGGATTCTCTTGAGGAAGGCATCGTCCTGGGGATTGATATTGAGGCCCTCGTCATAGGGGAGGCTCATTCTAAGGGCGGCTTCCCGGAATGCTTCGATCTCCCCCTCCCCCAGTCCGATCCGTTCCACCATGGCCTCGTAGGCGGGATTCAATTTCAGCAGGTCATGGAATTTCACCACCCACTCGAGATGGTGGCGGGCCATGACGTTGGTGTAGTAGTTGTTGTTGACGAGACAACTGTATTCATCAGGACCGGTGACCTCGAGGAGGTTGAAGGTCTCCTCCTGGCAGGTGCCGGTGCTGAGCCAGATTCTGGCGGTTTCCAGGAGGATTTCGGCCCCCTCCAGGAGGATGAGGTCCAGGTCGTGGGTGGCCAGGTAGTAGGCGATGACGGCATAGGCGATGTCGGCGTTGATGTGGTACTGGGCGCTGCCGGCGGGGAAGAAGCCTGAAGATTCGCCGCCCGCGATGGTCCGCCAGGGGAAAAGGGCGCCACTGGCATGGCCCATGATCCGGGCGTTCTCCCGGGCCTTGTCCAGGGTGTGGTAGCGGTAGCCGATGAGGTGGCGGGAGACGGAGGGATTGGTGATGGTGAAAAAGGGCTGGATGTAGATTTCCGTGTCCCAGAAGAACTGGCCCTCGTAGCCTTCGCCGCTGAGGCCCTTGGGGGCGATGTTGCCGTAGGCGTCCTTGGTGACGGACTGGTTGAGTTGATAGAGGTTGTAGGTCAGGGCCAGGTCCGCCTCGTCGTCGCCATCGATGGCCACCATGCAGTTCTGCCAGTAGGTCTCCAGATAGACCTCCTGCTTGTAGTAGAGGTCGCTCAGGGGCAGGGACAAGGCCTTCACCATTTCCTCCGCGGCGGCGGTCTTGCAGTTGTCGTGGCGGATCGAATCGGCGAAGACGGCGTACTTAACGAAGCCCGTGGCGGTTCCCTCCACCAGGTCCAGGTTGAAGCGGGTGAGGGTGGAGATGTGGTCGCCCCAGAATTCAGGCAGGACCCCCTCGGGAAGCCGGTGCTGCACGCAACTGCAGACCGTGAGTTCCGAAGAGGAGGTCATGGCGGTGATGTAGGAGGTCTCCTCCCGGATCTCGCAGTGGACCGGGTGGATGTGCCGGTTGGCATCACTGGCGTTTCGGGGGTCTTCCGGGTCGTAGTAGTTTTCGACGTCGGCGTCGTGACCCGATTCGATGAAGGCGGTGCCGGAGAAGTTGAGAGGGGTGATTTCATATTCGATGGTGAAGAGGGACAGCTGGTGGAAGGAGGCCATCCGGGTGATGGTGATGGCGGCCTCCCTGCCCCTGGGGGAACGCCAGTGGACAAACCGCCGGGTGACGCCCTTGTCCATGTCCAGGGTGAGGCGGCTTTCAAGGACCTGACCGCTGTACATGCTGAAGGCTTCCTCCTCGATGAAAAGGCGGATGGTCTGGGTGTTGGCTACGTCGGGCATGATTTCCTTGGAACGGGCCAGGCCGTAGAGGTTTTCCGGCTGCAGGACGGGGGCGTGGTCGTAGAAGCCGTTGAGGTACTGGCTCCTTATGGTCAGATAATCCTCCGGATAACCCTCTTCGAAATCGTAGCGGACGCCCAGGTAGCCGTTGGCGTTGTGGAAAAGGGTCTCGTGGAGCAGGATGCTTTCATTGTCCAGGGGGAAGTTGGTGATTTCGTAGAGGTTGCGCTTTCTTTTCATGGTTTGACCTCCCATCATCAGAAGGGGAATGCCGAGGGTGCTAGGTCCGGGACTCCCCACCGGCGAGTTCTTCCAGGAGCCGGCGCAGGGAATGCCAGGATTTCAGGGAGTAGGCGGCCGAGGAGGGACCGGCACCGATATGGATGGAGAAACTTTCCTCGGGAAGGGCGTTGAAGAGGTCCTCGTCGGTGACGTCGTCACCGGCGGCCAGGACGAAATCGTAGGCATCCCGGTGGAGAAGGGTCGAAGCGGTGTGGCCCTTGTTGACCCGGCTGTCCTTCATTTCCAGAACCTTCTTGCCCTCCTGGATGGTGATGGAGGAGGAAGCGGCCATTCCCATGAGGGTCTCCTTGATTTCCGGAATCCTGCGGGAGGCCATGTCGCTTTCACAGCGTCGGTAGTGAAAGGCCAGGGAAAAGTCCTTTTCCTCGAGGAGGGCGCCGGGCATCCGGTCCACGTACATCTGGAGCACCAGACGGATGGACTCCATCCAGCTGGTGTCGGAGGAGGTGGTCAGCTGCCAGCTTCGACTTTCGGCTTCCATGAGCCAGAGGCCGTGGCTGGCCACCAGATTGAGACCGGGAATGCTCCCCAGCCATTGGTCCAGGGTCTTTCGGTCTCTGCCTGAAATCACCACCACGGTGTTTTTGGGGTCTGAGACCAGCCGGGTCAGGAGTTGGATGAGCCTGGCATCAGGCTTGGCCTCCTTGGGGATGGATTGGATCCCCACCAGGGTGCCGTCGTAGTCCAGGAAGAGGATCCGCCTGCCGGCCCGGTGATAGGCCTGGGGGATGAGATGGTTCTTCTTTTCAATCTGGATCCGCCGGTCCATGGTATCGGACCGGTTCACGGCATCCTCCAGGGATTTGATGAAATCCCGGCCCCAGAAGTCGATGTTGTAGCGTTCGAGCCGCTGGTGCATGATGCGGTTGCGGTTCATCCGGTCCTCTTCAGAGATGGACAGGGCCTCCATGATGCCTTCCTCGACGGCCCGGGGGTCGTAGGCGTTGATGACCACCGCCTCCGACAGTTCACTGGCGGCGCCGGCGGTCTCACTGATCACCAGCATGCCCTTGAGGTCTTTTCTGGCGGCGAGATATTCCTTGGCCACCAGGTTCATGCCGTCCCTCAGGGGGGTGACCAGCATGATGTCGGAGGTCCGGTAGAATTCGATGAGGCTTTCCTGGCTGAAGGCCCGGTAGAAGAACCAGATGGGCATCCATTCCATGGTGCCGAACTGGCCGTTGACTTTGCTGATGGCCTCGGAGATTTCCTTTTTCAGCAGATCGTAGGATTCGATATTCTCCCTCGAGGGGGCGATGATGAGATTCCACCGGATTTTCCCGTGGTATTCGGGATGGTTCTGGAGAAACTGGCTGTAGGCCTCGATCCGCTGGGGAATGCCCTTGGTGTAGTCGAGGCGGTCCACCGAAAGCACCATGTGGATGCCGGACTGGATTTCCTCATAAATGGTTTCCAGCTGGGGATCCCTTTTCGAAGGGGCCCTGGCGAATCGATCGTAGTCGATCCCCATGGGAAAGGCGTCCACGTGGATGTAGCGGTCCTCGTACATGATGCGGTTGAATTGGTCGTCGAGCTGCAGGATCCGTCTGGCGCTGCTGAGGAAATGTCGCACGTAGTCGTAGGTGTGGAAGCCGATGAGGTCGGCTCCCAGGACTCCGTGGAGGAGGTCCTCCCGCCAGATGAGGAGCCGGTAGATTTCATAGGAGGGGAAGGGGATGTGGAGGAAGAAGCCGATTCTCAGCTCCGGGTGGGTATCCTTGAGGAGCTTGGGCAGCAGCATCAGCTGGTAGTCCTGGATCCAGATGACGTCCCCGGCCAGCAGGACCTCCTGGGTGATTTCGAAAAAACGACGGTTGACCGCCTGGTAGACCTCCCAGGTTTCAGGGTTGAACTCGACTTTTTCGATGAAGTAGTGGAAGAGGGGCCAGAGGGTCTTGTTGCTGAAGCCGAGATAGTACATTTCGACTTCCGCCGAGGACAGGAAGACGGGGACGCAGCGGTATCGGTCAAAGAGGATGCGCCGAATCTCGGATTTTTCGCCTTCGACAAGTTCGTCGCTGGCGATTCCCGGCCAGCCGATCCACAGGCCTCCCGATTCCTTGTGAAGACTGCTCAGTCCCGTGGAGAGGCCCCCCACGCTCTCCTGGAAGCGGAGCCGTCCTTCTTCCCGGGAGACGGTGACCGGCAGCCGGTTTGAGATGATGAGATTGCGTTTCATAGGGTACTCCTTAATCATTTGGGGTGATTGCCGCGAAAGCCTGCCCTGGTTCGGGTCAGTGGGTCGGTGAAATGGGAAAAGGCCGCAGACCGGCGACATTCTTGTGGTCATGTCGTCGGTAGCCACAGCCTATGTATTTATGGTCCTTTCGATGGGAGGGGGGACGGGTCCGGTGTTTTCAACCCCCTCATACACCTTTATTCTATCAAAAAAAAGCGTTTTTATCAAATCAGGCGGTTTTATGAGGTCTTGAGCAGGCCGAGGAGGGGGGCTTGGGACCACTGAGGGGAAAGGGGATAGGACCTTGATTTTGAGAAAGGATGTCATTATTTGACGGAAAAAGTTGAAAAGGCAGAACGGGGTATATGAGAAGCAGGTGGATGCTTGCCGTATAGAAGGTTCAGGAGTCAAGGAGAGGAGTCGAGTGATGGACCGACATGAGCTAAGGGTGGAGAGAATCGTCAAGGCTTTGAAGGAACGGGAGGGCGACGCCCCCCTGACCCTCAAGAAGAAGACCGTGTCCCACGTGGTCCCCAAGCCCGGGGACAAAAAATACACCGATGACCAGCTGGACATCAGTGATTTTGACGAGATACTCGCCATTGACCCGGTCAACCGCCTGTGTGTGGCGGAGCCGGGGGTGACCTTTGAGAAGCTCGTCCATGAGACCCTGAAGTACCAGCTGGTGCCGGCCGAGGTCTCGGAACTCAAGACCATCACCATAGGCGGCGCCGTGGCCGGTTGTTCCATCGAATCCATGTCCTACAGGTTCGGAGGCTTCCATGACACCTGTCTTGAATACCAGGTGGTGACGGCGAAGGGGGAGGTCCTCGTCTGCACGCCGGACAACGAGCACCGGCTGATTTTCCAGATGATGCACGGGACCTTCGGGACCCTGGGGATCATCACCCGCCTCACCTTCAGACTGATCCCCGCCAAGCCCTTCGTCAGGGTGACCTATCACAAGTTCAGGAATCTCGAGGACTACAAGGCGGCGATTCTGAGCCATTATGAGAAGGAGGATCTGGACTTCATGGACGGCATCATCCATTCTCCGGGAGAATACGTCCTCAGCGCCGGGGAATTCGTGGATGCCGCCCCCTACACCCACAAGTATGACTGGGCCAGAATCTATTACCTCAGCACGGCAAAGAGAAAAGAGGACTATCTGAAGACGGCGGATTACTTTTTCAGGTACAACAAGGGGGTCACCAACGTCCATCCGAAATCCCTGCCTCTCAGAGTCCTCTTCGGCAGATTCACCAATTCCAACGTGACTCTGAAACTGGCCCGAGTCTTCAGAAAAGTCCTGCCCTCAAGACTCATACCCGTCACGGTGGACACCTTCATCCCCCTTTCCAGGATGACGGAGTTCATGGACTGGTATGTGGAGGAGGTGGGCCATTTTCCCCTGTGGTGTGTGCCCTACAGAATCGTCCATCGTTACGAATGGCTCTCTGATGAATTCCTGAGCCAGGTGAAGGACGACCTCTTCCTCGATATCGCCCTCTACGGCATGAGGCGGGCCGATCCCGGGCATTACTATGAAATCATCGAGAAGAAGCTGACCCGGATCGGCGCCATCAAGACCCTGATTTCCACGAATCTTTACACCGAGGATGAATTCTGGGCCATCTGGAACAAGCCGAATTTCGAAAGGGTGAAAAGGATCACGGACCCGGACAATATTTTCAGAGGCCTCTACGACAAGACCTGCCTGGCGGCCCGGGGACTGGAGAAAAAAGCCCCAGCAGGCCGGTGAAGGGATGCCGGTTCTTCAGAGGAGCCGCGGATTTAAGAATCTCTTTCATTTGTGTCAAAATATTCATAATATTGGGAAAATATGTTACCATGAATTGTGCTGAATCATCATCGATTGCGATTTCATGGACCTAAGCTTCGGTAGGGTCCATGAAACGACAGGGTTGCTGAGGAAACGAAGCAGCCTCCCTTTGTGGAAAGTAATCAACCATTGCAGTGTGCTGTGCTTTGATTGCTTTCTCCTTCATGGAGGAAGCTTTTTACATATAGTGTGAACTTCCACGATTATTAACTCTCGACCTCTAATCCATAACGTGAGAAATCGATAAAACCCTGTATTTTCAGCGTGAAACAGCCTTTTTCAATTGCTAGAATCAGCTACATATGGTAGAATTGAAGAGAGTTAATTAACTCTCGAAAGGAGGCCGTGATGTATGCTGATGTGAGGGTGAAAATACCCGAGGAAAAAGGAAAGATCACGCGGAAAAAAATCAAAGGAACCACCTACATTTACTATCAGCTGGATCGGATCTATGACCCGGAGAAGCAGTATAGCGTTCCCAAGAGTACAACGATTGGAAAGGGTTGTGAAGATGACCCCTCCATGATGATTCCAAACGAGAAGTACCTCATCTATTTTCCAGAAGCACCTCTTCCAGATGAGAAGAAAAGCGCACACAGAAGTGCTTGCATAAGAGTCGGGGCATACATGGTGCTCAGGAAAATCGTAGCAGAGTACAAGCTCGATGAGACGCTTCACGACCTGATCGGCAAAGACAGTGGACTCTTTCTCGACCTGGCCATTTACACCATTGTCACAGAGAACAATGCAGCTCAGTATTACCCCGATTATGCCTTTAATCATCCGCTTTTCACCGATAAGATGCGGATGTATAGTGATTCTAAAGTTTCCGACTTCATCAGTAAAATCAAGAGAAGCCAAAGCGTAGAATTTTTGAACAGATGGAATGAAAACAGAGACCATAGAGAGAAAATCTATCTATCATATGACTCTACCAACAAGAACTGTCAGGCCGGAGACGTGGAGTTTGCAGAGATAGGATACGCCAAGGATGATAAGAGTAAACCGATTCTGAACTATTCCATCGCTTACGACAAAAACAACAGAGAGCCTCTGTTTTACGAGATGTATCCAGGTAGCATCGTGGATGTGTCGCAGCTGCAGTACATGCTTGAGAAAGTCGCCGGATATGGTTACCGGCATGTCGGATTCATCTTGGACAGAGGCTACTTTGCGAAAGAGAATATCCGCTATATGGATCGAAACGGATATGATTTTGTCATCATGATGAAGGGCATGAAAAAAATAGCTGGTGCAATCATCAGGGAGCATAGAGGAACCTTCGAGGAAAGTAGAAGCCATAGCATTCGGGAGTATAGGGTCAGCGGAAAAACGGTGAAGGGAAAGCTGTTTGTCTCTGATGAAAAGGATAGATACTTTCACATTTATTTCAACGAGAGTAAACGCACAGCGGAGCGAGAACAACTAGAAGAAAAAATTGATCGTATGGCTGAACTCTTGAAAAGTCAGGAAGGCAAGTCGAATTACGAATGCCCGAGTTCCCTATGCCGCTATTTTGATCCGATTTACCATACGCAGGGTGATGAGAAAACTTTCATGTTCGCTAGGGAGAGGCAGGATGTGATCGACAACGAAATCAAATTGTGTGGATACTTCATCATCATTACCTCCGAGAAAATGTCAGCGACAGAGGCCCTGGATCTGTATAAGAGCCGTGATGGCTCAGAGAAGTTATTCAGAGGCGATAAATCATATCTAGGGAACAGAAGCCTACGAGTACATGGCAGCGAGTCTGTAAGCAGTAAGATCTTCATAGAATTTTTGGCGCTCATCATACGGAACAGGTTTTTCACATACCTGAAAGAAGAAATGGGTAGAGTTGATAAGAAAGAAAACTTCATGACGGTGCCAGCTGCCCTTAGGGAGCTTGAGAAGATTGAAATGATTCGGCAGTCGGATGGAAACTATCGTCTGGATCATGCGGTAACCGCTACTCAGAAAAAGCTGCTAAAGGCTTTTGGAATGACAGAGCTGAACATTCGTCAACAGGCGATTGGAATCAATGAGAGACTGAACGTGATCAATCAAATGTAGGGGGTAGAAAAATGGCCAGGCGTAGTGTATCGATCGATGAGAAAATAGCCCGACAAAAAGAGACGGTGGCGAAAGCCAAGGACAAGTATGAGGCCGCGTTAGATGAACTGAAGACTCTGATGGATAAGAAGCGGGATATGGAAGGAAAAGAGCTACTGAATGCATTCATAAACAGCGAGAAGAGTCTTGATGAGATCCTGGCTTTTATGAATGGGAAAAATGGGGATCATGAATGAGAATTACACTAGAGAGTTAATTTTTTCAGGAAGTTCACATATAGGGATAAGGTGGCACAAAACAGAAAAAGGAGGAATTATCAATGAAAAAAAGTTTGGGACTGATTTTACTGATGACCCTGTTGCTGGTTTTCGCGGCGGGTTGCCAGGCGACACCGGCACCGGCAGAGGCCCCGGCAGAGGCACCGGCAGAACCCGTGGAGCCCGAAGAGCCCCAGGCAGAGGAGCCGCCGAAGGAGCTTTCGGGTGAATTGGTGGTCTATCATGCCGGGAGTCTGACCATTCCCTTCGCCGAGGTGGAGGCCGCCTTTGAAGCGGAGCATCCCGGGGTGGATGTGCTCCGGACGGCGGGAGGCAGTGCCGCCATCGCTAGAAAAATCACTGAATTCGAGGATGCCGTGGACGTCATCGCTTCAGCCGACTACAAGGTCATCGACACCCTGTTGATTCCCGATTACGCCGACTGGAACGCTCTTTTTGCCGTCAACTCCATGGTCATCATGTATTCCAAGGACAGTCAGTACGCCGAGGAATTCTCAGCCGACAACTGGTATGAAATCATTCAAAGGGAAGGGGTCAATTTCGGCCACAGTGAACCCAACGCCGACCCCTGCGGCTATCGCAGCGTCCTGCTCTTCCAACTTGCTGAGAAGCACTACGGCATCGAAGGACTCAATGAGGCCATCCTGGCCAACCGACAGGACAAGAATATCCGTCCGAAGTCGGTGGAACTCATCGCCCTTCTGGAAACCGGCGCCCTGGATTACGCCTTTGAATATGAATCCGTGGGCATGCAGCACAAGGCTTTGAATCCGAATCTGGACTACATCAAGCTGCCCAAGGAATTGAACCTGTCCGCCATTGAATTTGAAGATTTCTATGCCCAGGCCGCCATCGAACTCAGCGGCGCGACGCCTGGTGAAACCCTTACAAGGGTCGGAGAACCCATTGTCTACAGTCTGACCATGCCCACCACTGGAAAGAATCCAGAAGTGGCGGAGGCCTTCATCCAGTTTCTTCTGGACAAGGAACTGGGCATGAAGATGCTGACTGAAGCCGGACAGCCCATCATGGAGGAAGTCGTGGTTTTCGGTGGAGAAAATCTGCCGGATGCCCTCAAGTATCTGGATTGATTCCAGTGAATCGGGAGGGGGGCAGGCAATGAGCGGCAGGATGGAAAAACTGTACATCTTTTCTTTGTTGAGTGGATGGGTCATCATTTTCTTCGTGGCCTTCCCCATCATCAACACCTTCACCTGGACGGACCCTGCCCTGGTGATTGAAGCCATGAAGGACCCGCAGATTCTGAAGGTGATTTTCAGAAGCATGCGCACCGCCACCATCACCACGGCAATCACGGCCCTCTTCGCCATCCCCTTCGCCTACTATGTGGTCCGCCACGATTTCAAGTACAAGAAATTCGTGGAAAGCGTCATTGATATTCCCATGGTCATGCCCCATACCGTGGCGGGCATCGCCCTGCTGACGGTCTTGTCGCCCAAGAGTTTTTTCGGCAGATTTCTGGTGGCCAACGGGATTGAAGTGCTGGGTACGGAAATCGCCATCGTCATCGCCATGGCCTTCGTCAGTCTGCCCCTGATGTTCGATGCCGCCAAGGAGGCCTTCAAATGGATTCCGCCGAGGCTGGAGAACGTGTCGAGAAGTCTCGGCGCATCCCACTGGAGCACCTTTGTCAGAATCACCCTGCCCCTCGCTTCCAAAGATCTGATCAGCGGGATGATCATCACCTGGGCCAGGGCAATCAGTGAATTCGGTGCAGTGATCATGCTGGCCTACCATCCCATGATCGCCCCCACCCTGATTTATGAGCGGTACACCACCTACGGGATGACCTACGCCGTGCCGGTGACGGTCATCCTCCTCATCCTGTCCCTTTTGATTTTCATCATTTTGAGGCTGGTCTCGGTGAACCAGTTCAGGAAGGGGGTCTAGACCTTGATTGAAGTCAAGAACCTCAGCATCAGCCTGGGGGATTTTTCCCTGAAGGCGATCAGTTTCGAGGTGAAGGAGGGGGAATTCTATATCCTCTTCGGTCCCACGGGTGCCGGAAAGAGTGTGGTCATGGAGACCATCGCCGGTGTGCTGGTGCCGGACGGGGGCAGGATCCTCATCGGCGGGCGGGAGGTCACCCGGTTGAAGCCGGAAAAGCGGGACATCGCCATCTGTTACCAGGACTATGCCCTCTTTCCCCATCTGACGGTGGAGGAGAACATCCGGTACGGGTTGAAATACAAAGACCCTGGTTCGGAGTTCTTTCCCAGACTGGTGTCCCTGCTGGGTATCGGGCCGATTATGAAACGGTATCCGGAAAATCTGAGCGGGGGAGAAAAACAGCGGGTTTCCCTGGCCAGGGCCCTCATGGTCCGGCCCAAGGTCTTTCTGCTGGACGAGCCCCTGTCGGCGCTGGACAGCCACATCAAGGACCAACTGATGCGGGATATCAAGCAACTGCACCAGGAGTTCCAGATGACCACCCTCATGATCACCCACAGCTTCCAGGAAGCCTTTTTCCTTGGAGATAGAGGGAGTGTGATCCATGAGGGGAGGATTCAGCAGACCGGCACCATGGAGGAAATCTTCCTCCGCCCCAATTCCCCCTTCGTGGCCAACTTCGTCGGTTTGAAGAATGTCTTCAAGGCGGAGGTCTTCCACCATCTGGCTGTCGATACCCCCTACGTCGGCATCCGACCGGAGAATATCCGGCTGCACAAGAAAAAAACGCCGGCTTCCTACAGCGGCGTCGTGACGGAGATTTCGGATATGGGGAGTTACTTTGAAATCGTCATTGCCGCGGAAATGGGAAGGGTCACGGCGCTGACCATGCTGGGGGGCTATGTCAGGGACCATTTCAAGATCGGGGACCCGGTGCATTTCACCTTCAACACCAGGGACATTCAGAGGATTCCCGAGTACAGCGGTTAGAATATCCACCAAAGGACGGCTCAAGGGGACACACCTGAAAAAGGCGTGTCCCCTTGATATATCCGGGCCGGCTGCCCTTATTCGCTGTCGGTGAGATGTCCCAGAAGCTTTTTGAGGCTCCTCTGGGTCACGGTGTACTCCTCCTCGGTGAGGACCGAGCGGATCATCCGGTCGAAATCGGCAATGATTTCCCAGGCCTGGTCTTCCAGGGCCATGGAGGCTTCAGTGGCCACGATTTTCCGGACCCGGGCGTCGGTTTCATCCTGCCTGCGTTCCACCAGGCCCTTGTCGATGAGGACGTCGAGGAGGGTGGTGAGGGAGGAGGGCTTGATCTGGGCCAGTTCGTGGAGTTCCTTCTGGGTGAGCTCTTCGAACCGCCAGATCCAGTTCAGCACCCGGAACTGGGAGAAGGTGATGCCGATTTTTTCAAATCGGGCGTTGAGATGGATCATTTCCACCCGGGACAGACTGTCGATATAGTAACCCAGCAGGGTCTTGTTGAGATCTTCACCCAGGTTTTTCTTGAACTGCTTCATAGGCACCTCGTTGTGATCCTCCTTGGGAGCAATCGGATTTTCAAACAGAATCACTGTCATCATACCACAAATGATCAAGGATTTGATCTGAAAACTCTCAAAATATGGAAAAACCTTTCGGAATTGAATCTTTTGAGGGTTCTTTTTCTTCTTGACAGAAAGGCAGGCGGGGGTTATTATTTAGATATCAAATAGTTAGATATCTAAATAATACTTCGGATAATCCCATGATGACTTTTAAGGAGGCAAAACCATGAAGCATGTATTCGATGACGGCCGCGAAGCCGCCAGGACCATGGACGCTGAGGATTCCCTCAGGAGTTTCAGAGACCGGTTTTATCTGAGGGAAGGGGAAATCTACATGGACGGCAATTCCCTGGGTCTGTGCTCCAAGGACGCCGAGGCGAATCTGCTGGCGGTCCTGGAGGAGTGGAAGACCCTGGGCATCAATATCTGGTCCAGGCCCCCGGTCCAGAAATTTCTCTACCAGGACCACCTGGGGGCCCTGACAGCCCCCCTCATCAAGGCCGATGCCGATGAGGTGACGATCCACTCCAACACCACCATCAACATCCACACGGCCATCGGGACCTTCTACGAGCCCAAGGCCGACCGATACCAGATTCTCGTGGATGACCTGAATTTTCCCACGGACCGCCATGCCGTGGACGGCCAGCTGAGGCTCAAGGGCATCGATCCTGAAAAGGGCATCGCCCTGGTCAGGAGCCGGGACGGCAAGACCTTGGCGACGGAAGACATCATCGCCGCCATGACCCCGGAGGTGGCCTTGATTCTCCTGCCCTCGGTCCTCTACCGCAGCGGCCAGCTGCTGGACATGAAGACCATCACCCATGAGGCCAGAAAGAGGGACATCATCATCGGCTGGGACCTCAGCCATTCCATAGGAGCCGTCCCCCACGACTTCAAGGCCATCGATCCGGATTTTGCGGTGTGGTGCAGCTACAAGTACCTCAACGGAGGACCCGGCGCCTCGGCGGGACTCTATATCAACCGCAGGCACTTCGAAAAACCGGCGGGTCTGCCCGGATGGCACGGCAATGTCAAAGAAACCCAGTTCCAACTCAATCACCGGCTTGACAAGGCGGCTTATGCCGGGGGATGGCAGTCGGGGACCCAGCACGTTCTCAGCATGGCCCCCCTGGAGGGGTCCCTGAAAATGTATGAAGAGGCGGGCATGGACCGGCTCCGGGAAAAATCCCTCAAGCTCACCGCCTACCTGAGATTCCTCATCGAAAGCAGGCTCGAGGCCTACGGCTTCAGCGTGGGGACCCCCTACGAGGACGAAAACCGGGGAGGTCATATCGCCCTGGAGCATGAGGACGCCCTCAGAATCAACGAGGCCCTCAAGGATGCCGGGGTGGTTCCGGATTTCCGCTTCCCCAACGTGATCCGCCTGGCCCCGGTCCCCCTCTACGTGGGCTTCGAGGACGTCTATGAACTCGTACAACGGATCGAGATCATCATGGACCAGAAGAAATACGAAAATTATGACAACAAGGTGGGCCCGGTGGCCTAATTGTTCCTGAGCCTTGACCTGAAAGACTTGAAAAAACCCCTTGAGGGACTCTTATCGGATGGCGTCTCCTTCAAGGGGTTTTTTTGATGGTGGCGCCTGTTTGTCAGAATTTTGCCAGGAAATTCTCCAGGGCGGCGTTCCACTGGTCGGGGTATTCGTAGAACATCAGGTGCCCTCCCATGACCAGGGTTTCAGTTTTGGGAAAACGGGTCTTCATGTAGGATTCCGCCACCGGCGCCCAATGTCTGGCGATGAACATCAGGGAGGGGATCTCCCGGGAAATTTTTTCGGCGGTCTCGGAGAAGTCGGAGAACACCGCGTTGGCGAAGAGGGCGCTGCAGATATAATAGGGGGTCCTGGCTGAAAGATCCAGGATATAGGCCAGCCGGTCGGGAGTCGCCTCCCCTTCAAGCATGACCTCGGTGGCGTACTCGCTGAAGAATTCCCGGGTGCCCTCGGGGGTGGTCAGGACCTGGGTGAAAACCTGCCGCAGGTCCTCGATGCCGGCCTCGGTCCAGTCCTTGGGATCCGAAGACAGGGGCACCGGCGACATGTCGATGGTGACGGCGGCCCTGAGCCTTCCCGTCCCGAACTGTCGGACATAGGACCACAGATCCAGGTTTCCCGTGGACCAGCCTACCAAGGTGATATCGTCAAGATCAAGTTCTTCAATCAGTTTTGCCAGATCCAGGCCGTGGGTCATGTAATCGTTGCCGTGAAGGGTCATGGTCGAGAGTCCCTGGCTTCTGGGATCGATGGCGATGACCCGGTGGTTTTTGGAAAAATAGTCGATCTGATTTGAAAAAATCTCTCCGGAAAAGGTCAGACCCGGGATGAAAATCAAAGGTTTGCCTTCACCCTTTTCGAGATAGTGCATTTCTATGCCTTCCTCAAGCTTCAAATAATTGCTTCTCAGTTCATGGGTTGACATCGCTCACACCTCCTGGACTTGTGACCCGAAGGATGTGGTGACGATTTTCCTTCCCGGGCCGGTGGAAACCGTAATCCCCGCGAGATTTCACAGGGGAAATCATTTTCTATTTACCCGGGCAGGAGGATTTCAATCCGGTTTCAGCCTCAGGTCGGCTGCTTTGCAGGAGGGAGGCGATATTTGAAAGCCGACTTCACCGGTGCTTGTCAACAGGGGTTCTTGATGGCCTTGCACCGGATTCTTACGTAGTCGGCATACCACTTTCCCTTGATATGGAGCTTTGCCTCAAGTTCCAGGAGGGCCTCAGAGATAATGGCCTCCTCATCGGATTCGGGAATTTCTTTAAAAGGGGCTTTAATGAACATCTTGATCCAGTTATAGAGCCCGTCCTCTCCCTCGAGTTCAGTCATGCGGTCGAAGAGACGGGCGTAGACCACTTTGAAGCCCGCTGATTCAAGTCTGGGCGTGTATTCTCCGATCGAGGGGAAGTAAAAGGGAAAAACATATGGATATCCCCGTTTTTCAAAGCCCTTCCTGAGGGCCTGGTGGATAAGATGGTTGTTGCCGGCCCCGCCGAATTCAAAGACGAATTGTCCCCCCGGTCTGAGGGCGGCATGGACTTTCTTGAGCATTTGAGGATGTCGCCCGCCCTCGATCCAGTGAAGGACGGCGTTGGAGAAAACCACGTCCACCGGTTTTTCCAGGGAAAAATCCGTGGCATCCCCCAGGAGGAAGTCGATCTGGGGATGGGTGGATCTGGCTATTTTCAGCTGGTCCGGGGAGGCGTCCATCCCCATGACCGCCATGCCCTCCTCTCTGAGGCGGAGGGTGAGTTCACCGGTGCCGCAGCCGAGGTCGAGGACCCTGGCCCCCTCGGGTTGGTGGATGAGTTCGATGAGGTCCCGGCCGTACTGGTGGACAAAGGAGAAACTTTGAGTGTATGCCTTGGCATCCCATTGGATGTTCATTGCTTGAGCCTCCTTCAATGGATGGGTTTATTCATATTCTAGCAGTAATAATGGGATAATCAAAGATGAAATGCCTCCCGGACCACCGTCTGGGGCAAGAATCCGCCTTGGTGGCGAAAATCGGAGGATTGCCACATTTCAGTCAGAATTGAAGCTTATAATGAGAAGGTAGCATACATCAGGGAGAGGAAGACCATGACAATGAACAAGGGGATGAAGGGACTTTTTGTCCCGGCGGTCCCCGCCAGGTGCCGGGGCGTCTCTGCCGCCGGGATCCCCGGGAAACACTCGCTGGAAAAGAGGCCCGTGAACCGGATGCTGCCGGCCAAGCCGGGTCACATCGGTGGATTGACCGCCATGCACGAGAACCATTACATAGCAGTGCCCGAGGCAGGGCAAAGCCCGCTTGAAGTCCTGGCGGTGAAAATCCCCGGGAGCGCCAGGGATGAAGCCTCTGGGGTCCGGGAGTTTCCATCCGTGGTTCTGGAGAATTCTTTGAGGGCCTCGGAAGATCGCCCGGCCCCCTTTGAAAGGATCCCGGCAGGCTGGGAAGGGACCGAAGGAAAAAAATCAGGTTTTGAAAGGTGGATGAAGCATTGAACGTGAAAAGAGGCGACAAGCCTGTGAAGAGAATCATCAAATACCGTCATCTTGTGCAATTGTTGTTCTTTGTCCTGATCGCGGCCATCGCCATCAACAAGACCCTGGTGGAAACCGGAGGAGGCATAGAGTGGCTGTCCACCGCCTCACTCCATGCCATCTGCCCCTTTGGAGGGGTTGTGACCCTGTATGAGCTGGTGACCCAGGGGGATCTTATCCAGAAAATCCACCTTTCCTCCCTGGTCTTGATGGGCCTGGTCTTCACCCTGGCTCTTCTGGCCGGTCCGGTGTTCTGCAGCTGGATCTGTCCTCTGGGAAGCGTACAGGAAGGGTTCAGCAGACTGGGCAGGCGGATTTTCAAAAAAAGATTCAATCAATTCGTGCCCCGAAGGCTGGATCATCTGCTGAGATACGGTCGCTACCTGGTGCTGGCCTGGGTGGTTTACGCCACCGCCCGGTCGGCAAGCCTGATTTTTTCCGACTATGATCCCTATCAGGCCCTTTTCAGCCTATGGGAGGAGGACCTGGCGGTGTCCGGGGCCCTCATTCTGGCCGTCACCCTGCTGGGGGCCCTCTTTGTCGAACGGCCCTGGTGCAAATACGCCTGTCCCTACGGCGCCCTGCTGGGATTGTTCAACAAGGTGAGGATTTTCAAGATCCGGAGAAACCCTGCCACCTGCATCGCCTGCAATAAGTGCGACCGGGCCTGTCCCATGAATATCCAGGTCTCTGAAATGGAAGTGGTCAAGGATGTCCAGTGCATCAGCTGTCTGGAATGCACCTCCGAAAACCAGTGTCCCGTGGCGGACACCGTCAATCTCCAGATAAGAAGTTTTCAAAAGGAGGAGTCATGATGAAGATGAAATCAGGGATGATGGTCGTCACCCTGCTGCTGGTCATGTTCGGAGGCATTTTTCTGGCGGACCGGCTGGGGCTCTGGGCCACCCAGAACGACCAGATTTCAAGCGGCGGTGGCGGGGGTTCGAGTCAGGAGACGCTGCTCGTTTCGGACCCGTCGGAAATCCGGGGGTCGACGACCTTCGCCAGTCTGCTGGAGAGCTTTCCCATCGACCAGTCGGTCCTGTATGCGGCCTTCATGATTCCTGAAAGCTTGGATCCGGCCCTGCTGCGCAGTGGTGATCTGGAGTCCCTTTTCGAGGAAACTCCCATTGAAATCGGGAATGAATCCATGAAAATCTTCATCGCCCTCTACCTGGGTCTGGACATTGAACTCGAAGCCACGGGTTTTCCCCAGTCGGCGGTGGACTTGATTATACAAGAGCAACCGCAGCTGGATGAGGCCGTACGGTCCTACCTTGAAGAAAACACCGTAGCCGCCAAGCCCCTTGAAAATCCCGAAATCGAAGTCGAGGACCATGCAGCAGAGGAGGCGGAGGAGGATGACGAACACTTGATTCAGATCAGCGGCAGTACCTTGTTCGAGGATTTGCTCGACATGGGTTTGACCGTTGAAGCTCTCGAAGACCTCTTCGGGGAGGCCTATCCCGGAGACCAGGTCCGGGTCAAGGACTATATCGAAGGCCTGGGACTCGAGTACTCGACCCTGAAAAAATCCATTGAAGCGCTGATGGGAGGAGAGTAGAGAGACCGGCATTGAAATCCCGGTCTCTCAAGTCACCCCGCGGCAAGTGCCTTGCCGCCATGAAAGCATGGCGGACCGGGCTGAAAAGGGCTTCAAGTCCCTTCCTTGGATGACAATGAAGTCGATAAGACACTTGCTGCAGGCCTCCATTTCGACTAGAATGAAAGCATGCAAGAAGATCATCCAAACAAGGACCTCCTGTATCAAGCCTTCATCGTGGGGGGGTTCGTCGAAGGGGAGGTAATGCAGTGACAAAGCCCTGGTATGTCCAGTTGTTTGAGAATTACGGAAAAAGATACGACCAGGAGGTCTTCACCCAGGGGACCCTGGGGGAATGTGATTTCATCGAGGCGGAATTGAACCGGAACAAGGATTTGAAAATCCTTGACGTGGGCTGCGGTACCGGACGCCACGCCATTGAACTCACCAGGCGGGGCTATCAGGTGACGGGAATCGATTTGTCCGAGGCCCAGCTCAGAAGGGCCCGGGAAAAGGCGGATCAGGAAAATCTCACCGTCCGATTCTTGAGGCATGACGCCCGGAATCTTCCCTTCGAGGAGGAATTCGACGCGGCCATCATGCTCTGTGAAGGGGGCTTCCCCCTGATGGAGACGGATGAAATGAACTATCAGATTCTGGAAAATGTGGCGGGATCCCTCAAGAAGGAGGCCGTCTTCATCCTTACCACCTTGAACGCCCTTTATCCCCTTTCCCGGCCCTTGAATGAATTCTACGACGGGGTCAAGGCCGAGGGGGTCGCCTCCTATGAGAGCCAAAGCTTTGATGTCATGACCCTGAGGGATTTCAACCTCACCAGTTACACCGATGACGACGGGGTCAGTCACCAGATCCACAGCAATGAACGCTACTACATGCCCAGTGAAATGACCTGGCTTCTGGGGAGGCTGGGCTTTGACCGGGTGGAGATTTTCGGGGCCAGAATCGGGGCCTATTCCAGAGAGGACCGGCTAAGCCGGGAGGACTTCGAGATGCTGGTGGTGGCGAGAAGAGGCTGAATCAATCAGCACATAGAAGAAAAGAAGGTGTCCGGGGCTGGCCTCGGGCGCCTTCTTTTCTTTTGCGGGTATGATTTCCCCGGCGTCATCCTGAAAGGGGGCTCAGGGAAGGTCTCCGGCCAGGAAGTCGGCCAGGAGAAGGTCCACCATGCGCCCGTAGCTCTTCACCCCCTCCTCCTGCCGGTTGCTCTTGAGATAGGCGTCGTTGATCCGGTCCGCTCCCTCATTGACCTCACCCTCATAGGACTTCCAGAAGGCCCGGTAGGCGGCCAGATCCCGGCTCAGGCCCTCGGAATAGTCCTCCCGGAGTCCATGATAGGCGGCAGGGTTCTCGCGGTAGAGGGCGTTGGTGACATGAATCAGGGCGAGGACGGTGCCGGAGTATTGAAAGTCTGAATCAGGATGGTTCATGGCGGCGACATAGGCCATGTAGTTGGCCTCATCCTCCCTGGCGATGCCCATCTGGTGGGCTTTTTCATGCAGGGCGGTGGCGGGAAGCAGGAGGTCCGGGACCCGGACGTTGACATTGGCCTCCCCCGTGAAGGGCATGAAAATCCCGGTGATGCCGGTATACAGCATGGGTCCCGAGGACAATAGGGGTTTGGGGGGCCCCCAGTCCCCGTCGAAAATCGGGTGGCTGCTTTTCAAGGGTTCATAGCCAAGGGCGGTTCTTTTGAAAAGCTCCTGGCGGGTGGAGGCGGTCCTCATGACCCCCTCCCGGTCCGTCAGCTGGTCCAGACGCAGGGTGTTGGCCTGGTGGAGGAGGTGCTCTGACAGGGCGTAGAGTTCCCCGGGGCCGTAGGGGCGGACCTTGAGGTCCAGGCTGACGGCAAGGGGCTGCCGGCTGTAGTTGAGTCCCCAGACCAGCATGAAGACCACATAGACCATGGCCAGGTAGACCGCTGTCCGGTACAGGAGTCTGAGGGTCCCCCCCTTGAGGAGACTTTTCATCAAAAAGACCGACAGGACCAGGGCCGCCGCCCCATGGCCGTAGAAAAGGACTTCCCCCAGGGAAAAGGGGACCAGGCCGGTGGCCCGGCTGAGGCCCTGCATGAGCGTTTTCTGAAGGGACAGGGCGTAGAACTTTTCAAGGGCTTCCGGATGGGCTTCAAACCAGTGGCCCAGGCCGTGGACCAGGGGGGCGCCGACCAGCCACAGGCCGCTCCAAGGGAATTTCTTCCCGACAAAAAGGACGTCTCTCAAATGATTCACCTCATTAGAATCATTGTAGGGGACGTCCTTTCCTGCGTCAAGGCCTTTGCGACAGGGGTTTATCGGGTCGGGTCATTCAGGACCCCGATGAAGAGGGGGGTTTTGGTCCGGGTGTCCACGACGGCGTAGACGAAGGGCTTGTCGAAGACCATGGCTTCGGTCACCAGGGGCGCCGAGGTGAGGGAGATTTCCACGGAGGTGGCGGCGGAGGCCTCCGTGCCGGCTTCATCGACCTTGATGAAGGTCTTGTGCTGCACGGCGCTGATGAAGAGGTCTTTGGCGCGGCTGGGCTGCATGAGGGAAAAGTCGGCCTCTGCGGGATCAAAGGCGGCGGCCATGCCCAGGGTCTTCAGTTCATTCATGAGATCGTCCTCGTAACGGGTCTCGAATTTCGGCAGGGCCAGATCGATGGATTGGGATTCCCCGGTTTCGAGGAGGGTTCGGAAGCCTTGAGTATCCATGGTCCTGAGCCATTCCTCCGGAGTCAGGCCATCCCCGGGGAGCAGGGCCAGCAGGGCTGTCCCGGCATCGGCGTAGGGCATCAAAACGCCCTTGCCGTAGTCATCCTGGACAAGTTCCAGACTGAGTGTCTTGTGCATGAAATCGGCTTCCAGACTCCCTTCAGGGGTTTCAAAGGGCTGCGGATAGGTGTTCTCGGGTGAGAACTGGGTCTGCCAGTCGGCTTTGAAATAAATGGTGTTGATGAGGTACATCACCACGGCGGGATCGATTTCCTTCACGATTTCATCGATGGTTTCCCGGGTCGCTTCCTTCACCCAGTCATTGATGACGTCGGGGGCGTCAGGAGCGTTGAAATCGAGGCTGCGGATGGCCGCCTTGAAATGGTCGGCGTTCCGTTGAAGGAAGACCGGGTCGGCTTCAAAGCCTTCTCTGAGCCAGAGACTGTTGGCGATGCTGAGGGTGAAAGCCTCCCCCTGCGGGCTGATGGCCCTGAGATAGTTGCCGGCGAAGGCATTGATCATCTCCGGTGAAAGTTCTGAGGCGGAAAGGGCTTTGAGGATGTCGGTCCGGGTTTCACCCTCCGCCCCGTTGAGGGTCATGGCCAGGGCCATATAGACGGAGACGGGGGAGAGCATTTTGTTTTTTGAATCCTCAGGGAGGGTCTGCAGGAGGTGCCAAGAAAAATCATTGAGACTTTTCAATAGGGCCTGGTCCAGGTCTTTATCCTCTTCCAGGATGGGATCGGGGTCGATGCCGGTCATGAGATCGGCCGACGGTGAGCTGCAGCCGGTGACGAAGAGGACAGCGACAAGGAACAGGGCTGTCAGGGGTGCTGCTTTCAAAAGATTTTGACGACGCATGGGATACCCCTCCTTTCAAGCGGCATTGATTCGGTTGGTTTCACTGATACCCGTTAGACTGCCGGCGGGGCGGGAGAGTTCCCCCGGAGTGTGGTCGGAAAACAGGGATTTCTGAAGAAAAAATAATTATCTCATGAATGATGTACGAACCGGAGGTAGAATAAGTCAAGAGCTCCTCTTTTCAAGAGACAGAGGCATCCCGGCGGGATAGTCCTGGAATTTTTTGTTATAATGAATTAAAGAGAGCTCGACGGGTGTCAATTCATTTCAAGGAGGCTTTTTATGAAATTCGTTCATCTTTCCGACCTGCACATCGGCAAGCGGGTCAATGACTTTTCCATGCTCGAGGATCAGGAATACATCCTGACCCGGATCATCAACCTGATCGATGAAGAAGCTCCGGAGGGAGTGATTCTGGCCGGGGACATCTACGACAAGTCCGTCCCCTCCGCCGAGGCGGTCCAGCTCTTTGATGCCTTTCTGGTCAAGCTGGCCAGCCGCAGACTCAAGGTTTTCGTCATCAGCGGCAACCACGATTCCCCGGAGCGGATCGCCTTCGGATCCAGACTCATGCACCACAGCGGGGTCTACCTGTCACCGGTCTACCAGGGGGAGGTGACGCCCGTCGAGCTCAGTGACGAATATGGGAAGCTGAGGATCTACATGCTCCCCTTCATCAAACCGGCCCATGTGAGACGGTTCTTTCCGGAAAGGGAAATCACCGACTATGCCACCGCCGTGGCCACGGCGGTGGAGGCCATGGCCATTGATCCTTCCCGGCGCAATCTTCTTGTCGCCCACCAGTTTGTCACCGGCGCCCTGCGGAGCGAGTCCGAGGACATCAGCGTCGGGGGCATCGACAATGTGCCGGCGGAGGTTTTCGAGGACTTCGATTATGTGGCCCTGGGCCATATTCACCGCCCCCAGCACGTCCTCAAGGAAACCATCCGCTACGCCGGAACCCCCCTGAAGTACTCTTTTTCGGAAGCCGGCCATGACAAGTCCCTGACCGTCATCGAGTGCCATGAAAAGGGTCGCTGCCTCATCAGGACCCTGCCCCTCGGGCCCAGGCGGGACCTGCTCGAAATCAAGGGAAGCTACATGACCCTGACGGCCAGGGACTTCTATCGGGAGCTGGATACCCAGGCCTATTATCACATCACCCTCACTGATGAGGAGGATATCCCCGACGCCATCGGAAAGCTCAGGGCCGTCTACCCCAATATCATGAAACTGGACTACGACAACCAGCGGACCCGGACCAGGCAGAGGATCCTGGGGGACGAGGACGTGGACCAGAAGAGTCCTCTGGCTCTTTTTCAGGAATTTTATGAGAAGCAGAACAACCAGCCCCTGAGCGAGGCCCAGCTGGACTTTACCGTCGCGCTGATGGAAAAAATCTGGGAGGGTGAAGCATGAGACCGAAACATTTAGTGATATCGGCCTTCGGCCCCTATGCCGGGGAAACCGAGATCGACCTGGAAAAACTCGGAGATCACGGCCTGTATCTGATAGCCGGAGACACCGGCGCCGGCAAGACCACGATTTTCGACGCCGTCACCTATGCCCTTTATGGAGAAGCCAGTGGCGACAACCGGGAGTCGGGAATGCTCAGGAGCAAGTACGCCGAGGCCGGCACCCCCACCTTCGTGGACCTGACCTTCATGTACGGGAACAAGACCTACCGGGTGAAAAGAAATCCGGAGTACGAGCGTCCCTCCAGGCGGGGGGAGGGCATGACCCTGCAAAGGGCCGATGCCGAGCTGCAGCTGCCCGACGGCCAGGTGGTCACCAAGGTGAGGGAGGTCACCGAGAAGATCCGGGAGATCATGGGCATCGACCGCAGCCAGTTCACCCAGATCGGCATGATCGCCCAGGGAGATTTCCTGAAGCTCCTCCTGGCCCCTACGGAGGACCGCAAGAAAATCTTCCAGCAGATTTTCAAGACCAGACCCTATGCCATTCTCCAGGAGAAGTTGAAGGAGGAATCTTCAAGGCTTGCCAGGGAGGTGGATGAAGTGACAAAGAGTATCCGCCAGTACATCCAGGGTATCCAGGTCCAGGAGGATGACCTGCTGGGTCTTGAACTGAAGAAGGCCAGAGAGGGGGGACTCCTGTTCGAAGAGACCCTGCAGCTGATCAAAACCCTCATTGAAAAGGATGAGACCCGGTGGAAGGCCCAGGTCACGGAGATGGCCTCCCTGGAGGAAGAACTGACCCGGATCAGCACCGACTTGGGCAAGGCCGGGGAAATCAACAAAAACCGCCAGAGTCTCAGGGAAAAGGAGGAGAAACTGAGGGAGCTTGTCCCCCTTAAGACCTCTTCGGAGGAGGCCTTCAACCAGGCCAGGGCCAGGAAGCCCGAAATCGAAACCCTCTCCGAGAAACTCACCCTCCTCAGGGAGGGGCTCAAGGACTATGAGGAACTTGAAAAATTGAAACAAAGGAGCCTTGCCAGAACAAGGGACAAAGAGGCTCTTGATAAGAATCTGACAATGTGGCGGGGTGAAAGGGAAAGCCTGGGGAAGGTCCTTGACCTCGAGAAGGAAGAGTTTGACAGTCTCCAGGGCACTCTGCTGGATCAGGAGAAGCTCAAGCGGCAAAGCCAGGAACTGGAGCAATCCAAGGCAGGACTCGAGGAATTCGCCCGGGGGGTGAAGGAGCTCGAGGAGGCCAGGGCCACCCTGGCGGCCAGCCGGGAGGCCTATAAAAAAAAGGTTGAAGAGGTGTCTCTCTTGGAAGGGGCCTACAAACTCAGAAACCAGGCCTTTCTCGATGCCCAGGCCGGAATCCTGGCCAGGGATTTGAAACCCGGTGAAAAATGCCCCGTCTGCGGCGCCACCCACCACCCCCTTTTGGCAGGCCTTCCTGAATCCGTTCCCGACCAAAGAGTCCTTGAAGAGGAAAAGAAGGCCCTGGAGGCGGCACAGGAGGAAGCCCGGCATCTCAGTGCCAAGACCGGGAAGCTGGCCGGAGGATTCGACAGCCGGGAGGAGCAGTTGAAAAAAGAAGCGCAGACCCTTCTTGGAAATGGAGAGTTGCAAGGAATCCACCTGAGGATCCAGGAAAAACTGGTCCAGGAGGCCGGGTCCCGGGCAAGGGTGGAAGAGCAGTTGAAGGTCCAGGAGGGCAAGGTCAGGCGCCTGGCTGTCTTGAAGCAGTCGATACCCGCCAGGGAAACCACCCTCAAGAGACTGGTGGAAGAAATCACTGCCGGGGAGGTTTCCCAGGCCACCCTGACGACTGAAATCAAGGGTGATCGGGAAAGGATGGACCAGCTTCTGAAGACTTTGAAGCACGAGAGCAAGGAGGCGGCCGATACGGAAATCAGGCTGCTTGACGCACAAAAGAATCGCCTCCAGGAGGCCCTTGACAAGACTGAAAAAAGTTTTCAGGCCATCACCGGCGAGATAAAGAATCTGCAGGGAAGCATCGGCAGCCTGGAGGAAGCCCTGAAGCACATCGAGATTCCGGATGTGGCGGCCCTGAATCATCGGGCTTCAGAGCTGGACGGTCGAAAAAAAGCCCTCGGGGAAGCCATGGCCCGGGTCGGTTCCCGACTGGACCGGAACAAGGACCACCTGGGCCATATCCAGGCCGGAGGGGAGAACCTCGAGGCACTGGAGGACCGCCTGGTCTGGGTGAAGGCCCTGGCGGCCACCGCCAACGGCAATCTCGGCGGCAAGGAAAAAATCATGCTGGAAACCTATGTCCAGATGACCTACTTCGACCGGATCTTGGTCAGGGCCAACACCCGCTTCATGGTGATGACCGGGGGTCAGTACGAACTCAAGCGCCGCCTTGAGGCGGACAACCACCGGTCCCAGAGCGGTCTTGAACTGGACGTCATCGATCATTACAACGGTTCAGAGCGGAGCGTCAAGACCCTCTCCGGCGGGGAATCCTTCAAGGCCTCCCTCAGCCTGGCTCTGGGACTCTCCGACGAGATCCAGTCCTCGGCGGGGGGGATCCGTCTGGACAGCATGTTCGTGGACGAGGGCTTCGGGTCCCTGGACGAGGACTCCCTGCAGCAGGCCATGAAGGCCCTGGGGGACCTCACCGAGGGAAGACGCCTGGTGGGCATCATCTCCCACGTGGGAGAACTCAAGGAAAAAATCGACAAGCAGATCCTGGTGACGAAGGACAAGACCGGGGGAAGCCGGGTTGAAATCATCGTTTAATGAAGGAGGTGGTCAAGGTGCCTTTTCAGATTATTCGCGCCGATATCACGAAAGTCCAGGTGGAGGCCATCGTCAACGCCGCCAATGAAACCCTCCTGGGAGGGGGTGGGGTGGACGGCGTCATCCACCGGGCTGCAGGGCCGGGACTCCTGGAGGAGTGCCGGGGTCTCAAGGGCTGCAGGACCGGAGAGGCCAAGATCACGGGAGGCTACAATCTCCCCGCCAGATACGTCATCCACACCGTGGGTCCCGTCTACAAGGGCGGCGGGGCCCGGGAGGAGGCCCTGCTGAGGTCCTCTTATCTTGAGTCCTTGAAACTGGCCAGGGACCACGGGGTCAAGAGTATCGCCTTTCCCCTGATTTCTTCAGGAGTCTTCGGCTATCCCAAGGACCAGGCCATCCAGACGGCCCTTTCAGTTTTCAGTGAATTTCTCATGGAAAACGAGATGGCGATCTTTCTGGTGGTTTACGACAAGGCGGCCTACACCCTGTCGGAGAAGCTCTTTGACTCCGTCAAGGCCTATATCGACGAGAGCCTGGTGGAGGAAGAGAAGGGGGACTACCGAAGAGTGGTTTTCGAGTCCAGCCAGGCCAGTCGGACCGGGGGGGAAACCTCAGAGGATTCATACGGGGCCGGGGACCTCGACAGGGTGGTGTCGGCTCTCGAAGCCACCTTCGCCCAGCGGCTCTTCGAGCTCATCGACTCAAAGGGGAAGGAGGACGTGGAGGTCTACAAGAAGGCCAACGTGGACCGCAAGCTCTTTTCCAAGATCAAGTGCAATCCGGACTACAAGCCCGGCAAGGCCACGGCCCTGGCCCTGGCCATCGCCCTCGAACTGGGTATCGAGGAAACCGGGGACCTGCTGGGTCGGGCGGGCTACGCCCTTTCACGGAGCAGCAAATTCGACCGGATCATCGAATATTTCATCCGGGAGGGGAAGTACGACATCTTCCTCATCAACAACGCCCTCTTTGATTTTGACCAGCCCCAGCTGGGGGTCTGAAAATGTCGCCGGGGAGGCGACCATGGGTTGGATAGAAGATGCTATCCTTGAGAAAAGCAACTAAAAGGAGGATGCATCATGAAAAACAATCTGACGGAAATGGTCCTGATTCTGGATCGCAGCGGCTCCATGAACGGCCTTGAAAGGGAAACCATCGGCGGCTACAACGGCATGATTGAAAAGCAGCGACAACTGACGGCAAAGGCCAATGTCACCACGGTGCTTTTTGACAATCACATCGAGATCCTGCACGACCGGGTGGATATCAGGCATGTCCCCCCCATGACATCGGAGGAATACTTTGTCCGGGGGGGCACCGCCCTCCTCGACACCGTGGGATTCAGCATCAAAAGAATGGTCCAGGTGCAGCTGAGCCTGCCTGAGGAGGACCGGGCGGGCAAGGTGATCTTCATCATCACCACCGACGGCTATGAGAATGCCTCACAGCACTTCAGCTATCTTGAAATCCGGTCCATGATTGAAAAGGAAAGGGACCGATACGGCTGGGAGTTCATTTTCCTGGGAGCCAATATCGATGCCGCGGCGGAGGCCGGGAAGTTCGGCATCGCCAGGGACCGCACGGCCCAGTACCATGCGGATACCAAGGGGGTTGAAGTCAATTTCAAGGCCCTGGGTGAAGCCCTGAAGGAGTACCGGTCCAATGGCAGCTTGTCCGATGACTGGAATGAAGCCATTCACAAGGACTTCAAGAGCCGGAAGAAACACTAGGGGGAGAAAAAATGCTGGGAGCCATCATCGGCGACATCGTCGGAGCGCCTTATGAATTCAACAATTACCGCAGGACGGATTTCGAACTCTTTTCCCGGAGGTCCAGGGTCACCGACGACAGCATCATGACCCTGGCCACCGCCCGTGCTTTCATGGATACCTGGGAGACCTTGGGTTATTCACGGGGAGAGGCCGTCATTGATGAGACCTTGTTGACACTTCTTGAGAAGAAGGCCGTGGCGGCCTACCAGGACCTGGGAAGACGGTATCCTGACTGCGGCTTCGGGCAGAGATTCAACCATTGGATTTTCCAGGAGGATCCAGGGCCCTATGACAGCTACGGTAACGGAGGGGCCATGCGGGTCAGTCCGGTGGCCTGGCTGGCCAACACGGAGGAGGAGGTCATCAGGCTGTCCAGGACCGTCACCGGGGTCTCCCACAATCATCCAGAGGGTCTCAAGGGGGCCGAGGCCACTGCCCTGGCCATCTTCCTGGCCAGGAAAGGAGTCGCCAAGGCGGCCATCAAAAAACGCATCCGGCGGGACTATTATCCCCTGGATTTCACCCTGGCGGACATCCGGGACACCTACGCCTTCAACGAGACGGCCCAGGAGACGGTACCCCAGGCCATGGAGGCCTTTCTGGAAGCCGGTTCCTTTGAAGAGACCCTGCGCCTGGGGGTGTCGGTGGGAGGGGACTCCGACACCCTCACCGCCATCGCCGCCTCCATCGCCGAGGCCTGCTACGGGATTCCCGGGAGTCTGCGGGAAAAGGCCCTGACTTATCTGGATGAGGACCTGAGGAGCATCTACGACAGATGGCAGACCTTCATGAGGGACAGATGAAACCGTCATTTCAAGACCAGGAACTGTGACCTGGTCTTTTCTTTTTCCTTAAAAGCGCTTGATGTCGTGCTGATTTGCCGGGTGATTGAGAGATCAAGAGTATCCCATGGAACTAAGGAGGGGGCACTTAACCCGCTTTTAATATTAGAAGGCTTCACCGCTGGGTATAGGGGAAGAAAGGTTTCAAATCCGATTCGTGAGGAGGGCGTTGTGAAAGACCCTGCCCCTGTAAAAACCACCACCTTTCTGAAGGATGTCCTCATCTGTTCCCTGGGGGCCTACGGCGGTCCCGAGGCCCACATCGGGGTCTTTCAAGACCAGATGGTGACCAAAAAGCGGTACCTTGAAGAAGAAGAACTGATCGAACTCGTGGCTCTGTGCAGCATCCTGCCCGGGCCCACCTCCACCCAGACCCTGGTGGCCGTGGGCTACAAGACGGGGGGACCCCTGCTTGCTTTGCTCACCATGCTGGTCTGGGCCCTGCCGGTCCTCATTTTGATGACCGCCCTGTCCTTCCTGTACGATTTTCTGGCCTGGCAGAAAGTGCCTCTGGAAAGCCTTCGATACATCGGTCCCATGGCGGTGGCCTTCATTCTTCTGGCCGCTTATAAAATCGGCCGCAAGGTCATTACCGACCGCCTCACCCTGGTCCTGACGCTCCTCAGCGCCCTGGTGACCTATTTCATCCGGTCGCCCTGGATCTTCCCTCTCCTGCTGCTTGCGGGGGGAGCCGTCAGTGTGGCGGCCTCGAAGGAAAAGCACCTGTGGGAGAGGGCGGACCTTCATCCTCCCTGGCGCTTCCTCGCGGCCTTTTTCAGCATCGCCCTCCTCAGTCTTCTGGCCACTCTCTGGATCGATGACACCCTGGTCCATCTTTTCGAGAGTTTCTACCGCTACGGCTACCTGGTCTTTGGCGGGGGTCAGGTGGTGGTCCCCCTCATGTACACTGAAATGGTCTCCCTGAGGGAATACGTGAGTCATCCGGAGTTCCTCACCGGCTACGGCCTGGTCCAGGGACTGCCGGGACCCATGTTCAGTTTCAGTGCCTATATCGGGGGCATGGCGGCCCGGGGCACCCCGGTGCCGTACCAGGTCACGGCGGCCTTCCTCAGCGGTCTGGGCATCTTTCTGCCGGGACTGCTGCTGATCTACTTCATCTATCCCGTGTGGGAGGGTCTGAAGAAAATCCGGGGGATCCGGCTCTCCCTCAAGGGAATCAACGCCGTCGCCGGAGGCATGATCGCCGTGGCGGCCCTGGTCCTCTTTGAAAAGACCGGCTTTGGTCCGGACAACCTTGTGGTCACCGGCCTGACCCTTCTGCTCCTCCTTTCCAGGAAGATTCCGGCCCCTGTCATCGTGGCCCTGGTTCTTCTGGGAGGATATTTCTTGTAAGGCTAACAGAGCTTTAACCTTGTTTTAACCCTAAGGGCAGCGGGAGGGCTTATTATAAGAATGAAGACTGAAACTTCTAATCTTTGAAAAGGTGGTTCCATGACCTATCTGACAATTCTCGATGAACTGGTCCAGCGCATTGAAAAAGGGGGGTTCAAGCCCCAGGAACCCCTTCCCAGCGAGAACATGCTCTCCCAGAAATATCAGGTCACCCGGCACTGTATCCGGAAGGTCTACGAGCGCCTGAGCGAGATGGGCTATATCAAGACGGAACAGGGCAAGGGGCGGTGGCTGAAGGTTCAAAAGCAGAAAATCAAGACCCCCGCCAAGTGGGGGAAGAGTTTTCAAAGTGAAATGGAGGCCCTCAGTCTCGACCATGCCACTCGGAATATCGACTTCATGGAGGTCTCCCCCTTCAGCCGGGTGGCCGCGGCCCTCGACCTGGCACCCAAGGACCGGGTCTACCGGATCACCCGTCTTCGCCTGGTGGAGTCAGAGCCGGTGGCCGCCCACATCACCTATCTGACGGACCGGGATTTTCCCCTGATCGCCCAGGAAGGTCCCTATATCCAGTCCATCACCGAATACCTCGAGTCCAAGCAATGCGCGGCCACCATCAGCACCCTTGAAATGGTCACCCGGCTGCCCAATCTGAAAGAACAGACGCTCCTGAAGTGTCCCAGCCTGGTGCCCGTCATGAAGATGGAGACCTTTTTCATCAAGGAGGCGGACCGGACCACCATCGGCTACGGCGAGGTGATTTTTCGAGGCGACCGTTTCGTCCAGCAGATCCAGCCCTGAAGGGGGCTTTTTTTTATTTGGAATTTCTTTTTGTGACGAGGATTTAATCAAAAATACGCCAAAACCTAACACGTTCTTAATAATTCTCACTTGGCGCCAAGATACAATGCCCCTGAAGCTAAGGAGTAAAGGGGAAATGACATGAAGCGAAGACACAGAACCGAAATCCTGGCCCAAAGTCCCACGAAGCTACTCAGAGAACTGTCCGAGCAGGTGGAAAACCACCATGCCGTCAAGGTTCTCGAGGAGCCCAACAGCGGCCTGGTGATGGTCAAAATGCGGGAAACCGCCATGAAAAGCAAATTTTACCTGGGGGAGGTCCTGGTGACGGAGTGCAAGGTCCTCCTCGGAGATACCCTGGGTCTGGGCATCCTGAGAGGTTCCCATAAGAAACGGGCCTACTACCTCGCCGTCATCGACGCCGCCTTCAACGCCGTCATTGAAGAGAGCCAGGAATTGGCAGAACGGATCAAAGAGGAGGGGGTCAGGATCCAGACGGCCCTCGGCAGGGAAAGACAGCAGATTCTGAAAACCAAGGTCGACTTCGAAACCCTGGATGAGGAGGTGAAGGCTTGATGCAATCTTCAGTTCATGCAACCGCCAGGGCCTACCGCAAACTGCTCCTGGCCAGCAACTATCCCGGCAGAAGGTATGATCTGGCCGTCGACGCCCTTGAATACGCCTTCGACCTGCCCTTTTGCAAGGGGATGATGCTCCTGGTCCAGACCCTGATCGACGGGGAAGTCGGTTTCAAGGTGGTTGGAAGGGGGGCCCAGGAGGCCGCCAGGCTCATCAGCCGGCTCACCTACGGCAGGCCGGCGGACCTGGAGACCGCCGATTTCATCATCATCCTGGAGGAGGCCACGGCGGAGGAAAAAGAAGAGGCCTTGAAGAAGAGCAAGGTGGGGACCCTGGTGGATCCCCATGACTCGGCCACTTTCCTCATCGCCCTCAAACACTTCGGACACGGGAATGACCTGGTGCTCAGAGGACCGGGAATCAAGGACAATGCCCTGGTCAGTCTTGAAGGCCAGGAAGACCTCATGGGTCTGAGAGAAGGAATCAACCGGGAGTATCCCCTGGGAATCGACATGGTTTTCGTGGATGCCGCCGGTGAAATCCTGGCCCTGCCCAGGACGACACAGATCAAAAGGAGGTCTTCATCATGGCCTATGTAGCCGTCAAGGGAGGACAGGAAGCCATTGGGGAATCCCTCAAGCGACTGGAATACGAACGACTGAAAAAGGGTCGGACCATCGAGACCCGGGCCATTGAATCCGGTCTGCAGGGACTCATCGACCAGGTGATGAGCGAGGCCTCCCTCTATGATGAGGCCCTGGCCGCCCTGGCCATCAAGCAGGCCCAGGGGAATCCCGAAGAGGTGGTCTTTCTCCTCAGGGCCTTCAGATCCACCCTGCCCCGGAAATATTATTCCAGAACCGTGGAAAGTCATGAAATGGCCCTCACTCGAAGGATTTCCGCCAGTTTCAAGGACATTCCAGGAGGGCAGATCCTGGGGGCCTCTCCGGACTATTCCCATCGACTGATCGACTTTGACCTCAAAAGAGAGGAAGCGGATCCCTTCATCCCCAAGCGGTGGCTCAAGGCCTACCTGAAGGAAATTGAAGAGAATGAAGTGTGGGAGACCCCTCTGAAATACCCCAAGGTCATGGACTATCTGAGAAGAGAGGGGCTCATGGCCACCTACGAGGCCGATGAGACAGAGCCCGAGGACGTGACCAAGGAAGCCTTGAAATTCCCCTCGAAACGGAGTCAGCGCCTTCAGATCCTGACCCGGGGACAGACCGGCGCCGTGACGGCTCTGGGCTATGCCTCCCTCAGGGGCTACGGGTCGGTGCATCCCACGGTGGGGGAATTGAGAGTGGGGGAACTCCCCATCACCATCGATCCGCCCTTCTCGGAGGAGACCGGCGAAGAGGAAGCCTACTATATCGGCAGCATCCGGGTCACCGAAGTGGAATCCATCATTCCCAGGGCGGTCAAGACCCCCTCGGGGGACTACGAGGAGGAACTCGACCTGGGTTACGGCATCTGCTACGGACAGAATGAAACCAAGGCCATCGCCATGAGCATTCTGGACCGATGTCTTGAGGAACCCGGAGAAGCCCCCACCCATGATGAGGAATTCGTCCTCTACCACGTGGATTCCGTAGAGGCCACGGGCTTCATCTCCCACCTGAAACTGCCCCATTACGTCACCTTCCAATCCAAACTCGACAGCGTGAGAAAGACGAAGAAAGGGGGAGAGACCCAGTGAAAAACGCCTATAATTTCGCCTTCTTCGATGAAGGATCCAAAAAAGAAATCAGAAGGGCGACCTTGAAGGCCGTGGCGATTCCCGGCTATCAGGTTCCCTTTGCTTCAAGAGAAATGCCCATCGCCCGGGGTTGGGGAACCGGGGGCCTGCAGGTCACCCTGTCCCTGATCAACCAGGGGGATGTCATCAAGGTCATCGACCAGGGGACGGATGAGTCGGTGAACGCCGTCAGCATCAAAAATCTGATTCAAAAGACCACGGGCGTCGACAGCACCATTGACACCGGCAAGGCCACAGTGGTCCAGTCCCGGCACCGGATTCCCGAGGAGCCCCTCAGGGAGGAGCAGATCATCGTCCTGCAGGTGCCCATGCCGGAGCCCCTGAGATTTGTTGAATCCAGTGAATACAAGACCAAGCGGCTCCACGGCGACGGGGAGTACAGCGGCGCCTGGCTGGTGCTTTTTGAAAAAATCATGAAATTCGGGAAAATGACCGGTGGGGCGGCCCATCCCGTCTACGTCCACGACCGGTACGTGATGTCTCCGAGCCCCATTCCCAAATACGACAATCCCAGACTGGACCATTCCGAAGGAATCCAACTCTTCGGAGCCGGCCGGGAGAAGAAAATCTACGCCATTCCCCCCTACACCAAGGTGGTTTCCCTGGCCTTTGACGACTATCCCTTTGAAGTGGAAAACCAGGAGGGAAGGGTGTGTCACCTCTGCGGGGCGACGGATGTTTTCTTTGATGAACTTGAAGACGAGCTGACCCATGAGGTCTATTATCAGTGCAATGACAGCAGTTACTGTCTGAAGCGTCTGAATCAGGGAGGTGGGGACAATGCCTGAAGTGACTCAGGAAAAGGTCCTGGTGGTCAAAAATCTGACCAAACAGTTCGGGGAAGGCTGTGAAAAATGCCGAAAAAATCCCGAGGTTCTGATTCGAAACTACTGTCCCCACTGCCAGACCATCTATGCCACCCGGGAGGTGTCCTTCGACCTCTACCGGGGGGAGATTCTCGGCATCGTGGGTGAGAGCGGCAGCGGCAAATCCACCCTGGTAAGAACCCTCTATTTCGATCAGGAAGCCAGTGCGGGAGAGGCCTTTCTCAACGATTACGGGGAGGGAAGGGCGGATATTCTGAAGGTTTCCTCCCAGCAAAAGCGCTACCTCAGGGATTATCTCCTGGGCATGGTGTATCAGAATCCCTTTCTTGGTCTCAAAATGAAATTTTCGGCCCTCTCCAATGTCGCGGAAAAGCTCATCGCCGCCGGAGGTCGCCATGTGGGGACCATGACCCAAAGGGCCCATGACCTCCTCGACGTGGTCACCATCGAGGACTACCGGAGAAAGGACGCACCGGAGAATTTTTCCGGAGGGATGCAGCAACGGGTCCAGATCGCCAAGGCCCTCTCCAACAATCCCCCGGTCCTCTTTCTGGACGAGGTCACCACGGGCCTGGATCTTTCAGTCCAGGCCAATGTCCTGGACCTCATCAAGGAGATCCAGCGGGACCTCGGCATCAGCATGGTCATCGTCTCCCACGATCTCGGCGTCATCCGGATGCTGGCGGACCGCACCCTGGTGATGCTGGACGGCCGCGTCATTGAAACCGGTCTTACGGATCAGATTCTCGAGGATCCCCAGCACCCCTACACCCAGAAACTCGTGCAGTCATTACTTTAAAGAAGGAGCTTGCCATGAAAGCCATCATCAACGGAAAACTGGTGCTGCCGGAGGGGATCGTGGAGGGTTATGATCTCATCATCGACGGCAGCCGGATCAAGGATATCGTCAAGGCTGGAGAAGGGGAGGCCCTGGGCCTGGACCTGAGAATCATCGATGCCAGAGGGGGCTATGTGTCCCCGGGTTTCATCGATATCCACGCCGATTACATCGAGCATATCGCCGCCCCCCGACCCTCGAGTCTCATGGACTTCAAACTGGCCCTGAGAGAGGCGGAGAGGGAGCTGCTCACCCACGGAGTCACCACCATGTATCATTCCCTGAGTCTTTACAAGATCAAGCAGACCGATGACAAGCCCATCCGTCGTCAGGAAAACGTGAGAAAGTTCATCGACCTCATCGCCGGGACCCACCACAAGAAACACCTGATCCGCCACCGCTTCCACGCCCGGTTTGAGATCGATAATGTCGACAGCGTGGAGGAACTCATCGGCTTCATCCAGGAGGACCGGGTGGATCTGCTGAGCTTCATGGACCACACCCCGGGTCAGGGTCAGTTCTCGGACCTCGAGGGCTACAGGAAAATGACCCGGCAGTACGGGCTCAAGATGAGCGACGAGGAACTCGACGCCCATATTGAAAAGCGCCTGTCCACTCCCAAACTCAGGCCCGAGGAGTGCCAGCGGATCGCCGCCTATGCCATGGAGAAGGGCATCGCCATCGCCTCCCATGACGACGATTCCATTGAAAAGCTCCACCGGATCAAGGAAATCGGAGCCACCATCTCCGAATTTCCCATCACCATGGCCGTGGCGAAAAAAGCCAAGGAGATGAATCTTCACACCGTGGCGGGGGCCCCCAATGTCCTTCTGGGAGGATCCCATTCCGGCAATCTTTCCGCCCACGAGGCCGTGGCCGCCGGAGTGGTGGATATTCTGTGCAGCGACTACTATCCTGCCGCGATTCTCCACTCGGTCTTCAAGCTCCATCGGGATTACGGCCACGATCTTGCAGAAATGTTCAAGCTGGTCACCCTCAATCCCGCCAGGGCGGTCAAGGTGGATGAAGAAATCGGCTCCATTGAAAAGGGCAAGCTGGCGGACTTGAACATCATCGAAATGATCGACGGGGATTTCCCCGTCATCACCACCTGCCTCGTGGACGGCGAGGAAGTATTTCAAACCCATTACCGGGTTTAGGAGGAAAGCCGGATGAAAAAATCACTGACCCTGGAGGGCCTCGTCCATGAAGGCGCCAGACTCAACAACTCAAGCTACGGAAACTGGTGTGAAATCGGAGGGTACAGCACCCTTCAAAACACCACCTTCGATCACTATTCCTACTGCGGCGGCTATTGTACCTTTCAGAATGCCACCATCGGCAAATTTTCCAACATAGCCGCCTCAGTCAGGGTAGGGGCCACGGACCATCCCATGGACCGGGCCACCCTGCATCATTTTACCTATCGCAGTGCCATGTACGGCTTCGGAGAGGACGACCAGGAATTTTTCAATCACCGGGAATCCCGGATCACCACCATCGGTCACGATACCTGGATCGGCCACGGGGCCATGATCAAGCCGGGAATCGCCGTGGGCAACGGAGCCGTGGTGGGCCAGGGCGCCGTGGTGACCAAGGATGTGCCTCCCTATGCCATTGTGGCGGGCAATCCCGCAAAGATCCTGCGCTACCGCTTCCCTGAAGACACCGTCCGGAGTCTTGAAGCCATCGCCTGGTGGGATTGGCCGGACGATAAAATCAAAGCCCATCTCCTGGATTTCAGAGAGGAGGTCGAGGTCTTCATCAAGAGACACTCAAAAGGGGAGGTGGTCGAATGACCATGACCACGGAGAAGAGTCTGCTGGTGATTCGCAACCTGTCGAAGGAATTCACCCTGCACCACCTGGACCGGAAAATCAGGGGATGCGAGGACATCAGTTTCACCGTCGACCATGGTGAATTCGTGGGGATTACCGGAAAAAGCGGTTCCGGCAAATCGACGATCCTCAAAAGCATCTACCGCACCTACCTGCCCCAAAAAGGAGAAATTCTCTACGACTCGGAAGCCTTTGGAGAGATCGATCTTTTCAAGGCCGGCGAGCAGGAGATCATCTATCTCAGACAGTATGAAATCGGTTATGTCTCCCAGTTCCTGAGGACCATGCCCAGGACCACGGCCAAGGAAATCGTGGAGAAGGCGGTTCTTGAAATGGGTCATTCCAGAGCGGTCGCCGAAGGGGAAACCGCCGCCATGCTCAGTCATTTTGAACTCGATGAAGCCCTCTGGGACGTCTATCCCCAGAATTTTTCCGGCGGAGAGAAGCTCAGACTCAATGTGGCGGCGGCCATGATCAAAAAACCCAGGCTCCTGCTCCTCGACGAGCCCACGGCTTCCCTTGACGAGCACAACAAGGAGAAGGTCCGGGAACTGATCGAGAAGCTCAAGGCCGATGGCACTACCATGCTGGGCATCTTCCATGATCTGGAGTTCATGGAGGGGCTTGTCGATAAGCAGTTCAACATGGATCAAGGCGGATTTATCTAAACTTTGAAAAATCAAGGAGGAAGAATCATGAAAAAGTATCTGGGACTTTCGGTATTGTTGTTGCTTCTGCTGGTGATTGTTACAGGTTGTCAGGCCAAAGAGGAAAGCGTCGAATACATCTTCGCCTCTCTCCCCAATGACGGTGGAGAAATGACGGACTATTCGGGCTATGTGATCGAGGAGATGAACAAGGCCCTTGAGCCCTTCAATGCCACAGTGAAATACGTGGCGGCGGACGACTACTCCGTGGTTTCAGAGTCCATTCTCTCAGGAACCGCCCATATCGGAACCCCCTCAGGCGCCACCTATACCAAGGCGCATCTCGAGAACCCCAATGTCATCCCCCTATTCATCCAGGCACCTCTGGGAGACAAGTCCATTGCGGGCTATCCCGCCTACATCGCCACCCATGTCGACAACAAATCCGATTTTGACGGCATGACTCCCGAGGAGATGATCCTGTCTCTGGAGGGTAGATCCTTCTCCTTCGTTTCTGCGACTTCGACTTCGGGCCGACTGGTCCCCACCACCACCCTCTACAACGCCTTCGGACCCGATGGATCGGGACTCATCCAGGACCGCAACCAGGTCTTCGAACTCACCAAGGCCGAGGGAGGCCTCTTTGAGGAAATCCAGTTCGGCGGCAACCATCCCGGATCCGTGGAGCTCATCGCCAACAAGAAGGTCTATGCCGGCGCCTTCTGCTGCGCCTACGGAGACGAGCGGTGGGACGAGCTCTTCATCATCGCCCAGACCCTGGTGCCCAACGGTCCCTTCTGGGTCAACAAGGAATTCATGCCCCAGGAGCACATCGACGCCATCGTGAACCATTTCGTGAACCTTACCCCTGAAAACGCCGTGGAAGGACTCTTTATGGAGGGTGGTTCGGATTCCGACGCTTCAGTCCTGGATCTCACCGACCGCTTCGTGGCCGTGGATCCCTCCTACTACGAGTTTTTGGAAGTCATGTACGCCGGAGAGTAATTCTCCGGCAGCAGAGAAATCATGGAGGTTTCGTATGTCAAAGGTGATACTCAGTATTCAGAATCTATCCAAAACCTATGAAGGCAAAACGAAGGCTCTTGAGAAGGTTTCCTTTGATGTATCAGAAGGTGAGTTGGTTTCCGTCATCGGTCCGAGCGGGGCCGGGAAATCAACTCTTTTCCGATGCATCAATCAGATGATATTGCCGGATCAAGGGAGCAGCATCGTCTTCGATGAAAAAGAAATCGTCGGGATGGGAAAAAAAGACCTCAGACAGGTTCGAAAACAGATCGGCATGGTCTTCCAGCACTACAATCTGGTCTACCGGCTCACGGCCCTGGAAAACGTGCTCCACGGGAGACTGGGCTACTACTCCACCCTCAAAGGAGCCCTTTCCCTCTACTCCAAGGAAGATATCCTGAGGGCCATGGAGATTCTGGATCTTCTGGGTCTTGAGGACCGCAAGTTTTTCAGGTGCAACAATCTTTCCGGGGGACAGAAGCAGCGGGTGGGAATCGCCAGGGCCCTGATCCAGGACCCCAAGATGATTCTCTCGGATGAACCCATCGCCTCCCTGGATCCCCAGGCGTCCAAGGTGATCATGGAATACCTCAAGGACATCAGCCGGTCCATGCAGATTCCCTGTCTGGTGAACCTGCACCAGGTGGATGTGGCCATCAAATACTCGGACCGGATCATCGGAATGAGTCAGGGGGAAATCGTCTTCAACGGACCCCCGGAGGCCCTCACCAATGAAGTGATCGAATTGATCTATGGAGCGAAAATCGATGAAATTCTGGCATGACAACACCCTGCCCCGGGACAACCCCCAGGGGATTTTCAATGAAAAACGAGGCCGCAACGCCCTGGTCCTGGGAGCCTTCGGAGTCCTCTATCTGCTGAGCAGCCGACTGATCGAATTCGATTTCTGGCTGATTTTCATTAGACTTTTCAGTGCCTTGGACCGCTTTGTCGGGCTATACTTCCCACCCAACTTTGCCAACTATCAGGATCTTTTTGAAGGCATCTGGGTCACCATCGCATTGTCGGTGGCGGCGGGGACCATCGGGTCCGCCCTGGCCTATGCCACGGCCATCGGCATGTCCAAGCGGACCGGCCGCATCCCCCTGGTCAAGGTCCTTTTGAGGGTCGTCGCCACCTTTCTGAGGAATGTTCCGGCGGCCATCTGGGCCATCGTCCTCCTCATGGCCTTCTGGTTCGGTGAATTTCTGGCCCTCCTGGTCATGAGCATCGGGACCTTCGGCTTCAACGCCCGTCTCTTTTCCGACATGATCGACGAGACCAACCACGGCAGCATCGAAGCCCTGGAAGCCACCGGGGCGACCTACTGGCAGATCATCTTCCAGTCGGTGTTTCCCGAAACCCTGCCCGTGGCCATTTCCTGGACCCTGTATGCCATCGAAACCAACATCCGCAGCGCCACCATCATCGGTATCCTGGCCGGCGGCGGCATCGGACACCTCATCGGCATCTACAAGCACTTCAGAAGATTCGATGAATTGACGGCGGCGGTCATCCTGGTGGTGATCACCATCACCGCCTTCGACCAGCTGTCGATTCAGATCAGAAAGAGGCTATTATGATTGAAACCATCAAGCGCACCATCCTCGGCCGTCCCCGGCTGAGGGTCTACAATGCCACGGACCGGGCCATCGGCCTCCTGGTCACTCTCTTTCTGCTGGTGACCTTCTATGCCCTTTTTTTCCGGCTGGAATACAAGTGGGACCAGTTCAGTTTCGAGGTCGCCAGTCGGATCGCCAGCAACTTCTTCAGATTCGATCTCGTCCCCGGGGAGAAAAGACTCGAGATGTTCATGAGTCTGCTCAACACCCTGGCCCTGGGCTTCGTCACCACCATTCTGGGGGTGGTCTTCGGCCTGGTTTTCGGTCTCCTGGCCGCCAGAAACCTCTCCTCAGGGTGGCTGACTGATCTGATCCGGGGGATTTCCTCCTTTGTGAGAGCCGTCCCCACCATCATCTGGGTCCTGATTTTTGTCGCCGGCTACGGCCTCAGCGCCACCACGGCGGTGGTGGGCATGTTCTTCCACACCTTCGCCTTCTTCACCAAGGCCTTTGCCGAGTCCTTCGAGGAGGTGGATACGGGAACCATCGAGGCCTTGAAGGCCACGGGCTCCAACTGGCTGCAGATCGTCTTCGGAGCCGTCCTGCCCTCCTCCATGACCAAGATGATTTCCTGGATCGCCATCAGGAATGAAATCAATTTCGGGGTGGCGGTGGTCATCGGGCCGGCAGCCGGAGTCCCGGGGACCATCGGCAGCGCCATCAACAATGCCGCACGGGGAGGGGATTACGCCACCCAGGGCTTCGGGGTCTTCATGATTTTTCTCACGGCCTGGTTGATGGAAATCACCATCAACGATTTCAGGCAGCGCAGTATCCTGGATTGAAGGAGGGTTAACCATGAAAGCGGATTTTCACGTCCACACATCAAATTCCGACTGCAGTCTGAGTCCTGAGGCGGTTTTCACCCTGGCCAGAGACCGGGGCATCACCCACATGGCCATCACGGACCATGACACGGTCTACGGCATCGAGTCCCATGACCGGCTGGCTAAGAGCCTCGGCATCCACTATGTACCGGGAATCGAAATCAGCGCCTATGATTATGAGAGGGAGACCCCCTGCCATATCGTGGGCCTTTATGTCCACGACCAGGATGAAGCCCTCAACCGGATGATTGAGAAAACCACGGCTCAGCGCCATGAAAACAGCCGCAGGCAGATTCAAAGACTCATCGCCCTGGGCTACGATCTCAGTTTTGAGGATTTCAAGGAAAAAAAGGGCATCCACGGCATCTACAAGCAGCACATCATGGACGTCCTGATTCAAAAGGGCCATGCCCGGGAGTATTACGGTGACTTTTATCAGAAAATGTTCAAGAACAAGGGTCCCCTGGACCTGGCCATCGAATATCCCTCCCATATTGAAGCCGTGAGGGTGCTCAGGGCCATGGGGGCCATCCCCATCCTGGCCCATCCCACCCTCTACGGCAACCTCGACAGTGTGCCTGAGCTGGTGGAGGCGGGTCTCATGGGGATTGAAGCCAGTTATCCCTCCCTGGATGAAAAGGATCTGCCAAGAATCCGGAATCTGGCCGGAGCCCACGGTCTGGTCCTTTCCGGCGGTTCTGATTTCCACGGCGACTACGCCAAGGAAAGCAACGCGGCCCTGGGCAGCTGCTACGTCGAAGCATTCGAGCTTCTCAGATAGACAACCCCCCTTTTCAAAATCAAAAGGGGGGTTGTTTTTCAAGCAGCCCGGTGAAGGGTTGCGGATTTTTTCTGGTGGATCAGGGAATTGCCCAGGGTCAGCCCGAAACCGAGGGCGAAGGCGATATCCCGCCGGTAGGAGGGGGGCTCCTTGAAATAGGCCAGCTGCTCCAGTTCGAAGTGGATCTTGATTGCTTCGATGCTGCCCAGGGGGGGTGGAGTTGCCTTCAGCAAGGCCTCCTTGACCGACCTGTAGTTTCGGATGAGATACAGGGTCAGTCCGAGTTCATAGAGGAGATGGGTGAGGGGGTTGCCCTTGAAGGCCCGGGTGTGGGGATGACAAAAGTAATCCGAAAAATAATGGGTGTAGCGGCCGAGGTCGAGAGCGGGGTCCTGTGGGTTTTTCAGACGCTGACCGGCTTTGATTTCACTGAGAATCAGTTCGAAGGAGGCCTCCCGGTAGTGCATGACTTTTTCAGTGCGTCCCTTGACGATATTGAACGTGACGTCGGGGCGGAGGTCCGGAAGTACGCTGCCCAGAAGAAAGCGCGGGGTGTCGAGGGGGGTGCGGGAGGCTTTTTCAATCCCGGTCTTGATCAGACCGCCCAGGATCAGATGGCCGAAAATATCCATGGTTCATCTCCTTTCTGATTCTTTTATAGCGCACGAAGATGATTCCTGGATTAAATCAAGATGAAAATCAGGTTAAAAAAAAGACTCCGACGGTTGTTCTGTCGGAGTCTGCTTCATGGGTTTATTTTCTGACCTGGCCCGTGCCCCTGACCACGTTCTTGATGGTGGTCATCTCCTTGAGGCCCATGGGACCCCTGGCGTGGAGCTTGGAGGTGGAGATGCCGATCTCCGCCCCGTAGCCGAACATCCCCCCGTCGGTAAAGCGGGTGGAGGCGTTGTGGTAGACCGTGGAGGACATGACCCGGTCGAGGAAATACCGGGCATGTTCGAGGTTGTCGGTGATGATGGATTCGGAATGGGAGCTGGAATAGCGGTTGATGTGGTCCACGGCGGCCCGGTAGTCCTTGACCACGATGACCCCGAGAACGTAATCCAGAAATTCCTTGTAGAGTTCCTCCTCGGTGAGGGCTTCGATGCCGGGGAGGATTTCAAGGGTCCGGGGGCAGCCCTTGAAGGTCACCCGGTCCTTGAGGGCTTCATGAAGTCTGGGGATGAAGTCCCCGGCGATGGCCTCATGAACCAGCACTTTTTCCAGGGCATTGCAGACCGAGGGCCGCTGGGTCTTGGCGTTGTCGATGATGGGAATGGACATGGTGTCCCGGGACTCCTCGTCCACGAAAATATGGCAGTTGCCGGCCCCGGTCTCAAGCACGGGAATTTTGGAATGCTCCATGACGGACTTGATGAGCCGTTCCGAACCCCTGGGAATCAGGACGTCCACATAGTCCTTCATGGTCATGAACGCCATGGTGGCCGCCCGGTCTGTGGATTCGATGAGCTGGATGAAGTCCTTGTTGTATCCCAGGGCTCTGAGGGTGTCCTGAAGAATTTCCACGATGGCGATGTTGGTGTGGATGGCCTCCTTGCCCCCCTTGAGGACCACGGTGTTGCCGGTCTTGAGGGCGATGGCCCCGGCGTCGAGGGTGACGTTGGGACGGGCTTCATAAATCATCCCCAGCACTCCGATGGGGACTCGGACCTTGCTGATGACCAGGCCCTCCGCCGTGGTCCAGGTTTCATCCACCTGACCCACGGGATCCTTGAGGGCCACCAGGTCCTTGAGACTGTCGGCCATGTCCAGGATTCTTTCCTCGTCAAGGACAAGGCGGTCCTTCAGGGAATCCCTCATCTGGTTCTTCCGGGCTTCCGCCAGATCTCTCTCGTTGGCCTTGAGGATTTCAGCCATCCGGGCCTTCAAGGCCTCGCCGAAGGCGAGGAGAATCGTGTTTTTTTCTTCTGTCGTAAGGGTCTGCAGGCTGTAAGAAGCCGCTTTGGCCTGCTGGCAGATGGTGGTAACATCCATGTAGGTAGCCTCCTTGTTATAGATCAAAGTAGGTGCCGACGATTTTTCCGGAGAGGATATCCCTGAGGATATGCTTCTCCCTGCCGTTGGCAATGACGGTCTTGGTACGGGTCTTCATGGCGATTTCAATGGCGGAGATCTTGGTGCCCATTCCCCCGGTGGCCATGTCATTGTCCGTGTCCTTGGCCAGGGCCCTGACGGCCTCGTCGAGGGTCGTCACCTGGTGGATGAGCCGGGCCTGGGGGTTCTCCTTCGGATCATCCTCGTAGAGACCGTCGATGTCGGAGAGGATGATGAGCAGGTCCGCCCCGATGATATTGCAGACCAGGGCGGAGAGGGTGTCATTGTCCCCCACCTTGATTTCCGCCACCGCCACGGCGTCGTTCTCATTGATGATGGGAAGGACTTCATAGCGAAAGAGGGCGTCGAGGGTGCCCTTGCACAGGGCGCTTCTCTCGGGGGAGTCGAAGTCCTCCTTGGTGAGGAGAATCTGTCCGATTTCAATGCCGTATTCAGAAAACATTTTCCGGTACATGTGCATGAGGATATTCTGTCCGATGGCCGCCATGGCCTGCTTGTCGGAAAGGGAGATGTCGCTTTTTCTCAGACCCAGTTTGCCAAGTCCCGCCGCGATGGCGCCGGAGCTCACCAGAATGATCTCGATGCCGCTGTGGTGGATATCGGCGATTTCTCTGGCCAGGGAATCAATCTGATTGAGATTGAGCTTGCCTGAGGCGTGGGTCAGGGAACTGGTTCCTACCTTGACGACGATTTTTTTTGCATTCTTTATGGAATCTCTAGGGGCTTGAGCCAGCATGTGAGGCCTCCTTCAATCGGTGATACAGAGATTTTATCATCATTGTCGAAAATTCTCAAGAAAGGGGTTCAGGAGGACTGCTTCTGGTCCGCCGCCCGCCGGTATTTGATGGGGGAGGTGCCGGCGATCTTGGTGAAGACGGTGGAAAAATGAGCGGGGTTGCTGTACTCCAGCAGGTTGGAGATCTCCGTCACCGCCATGGGGGTGTGTTCGAGGAAGTACTTGGCAACCTCGATCTTCTGCTGGTGGATGTAGTCGATGACGGTCATGCCCACCTCCTTCTTGAAGATCCTGGTCAGGTAGTCCGGGGTTTTGTCCACGACCCTGGCCAGTTCGGAAACCGAAAGCTTCGTGGTGATGTGGTTGTTGATGTGGCGGATGACCTTGGAGATGGGATTGGGGTAGTTCTGGATCTTGGCCGTCAGGATCACCTCGATGAAGTCTTCGAACATTTCATATTCAAAGGCTTCAAGTTCCTCCTGGGGCTGGATTTCTTCGATGTGCTGAATGAAGAGGTCGCTCAGGGCGAAGGCGTCCTCGGAGTCCACGCCGGCTTCGATGATGGCCCGGGTGAAGAGGGTGCAGGAGACGATGATGGAATTTTTAAGAGACCGTTTCGGATCCTTGGCAAGAATCGCCCGGTCGTTTTCATTGATGACCCTGAGGGTCTCGAGTCCCTGGGCCCTGAGGCCCATTTTCAGTTCGCTGATCAGTTTGCGTTCCATCAGATAGGAGGGATGTATGTAATGGTGATTCAGATTTTTGATGCGTTCCTTGATCAGAGATTTTTTCATGGGTCCTCCAAATAATATCGGTTTTATACAAATTATACCAGAAAAATATAAGAACTTATACTGAGTTTTTTATATACTGTTAACAAATGGTGGCTTTCTTTATGGTTCGGTTAATTTCAAAATAATTCTATGGTTAATTTTTTTGGTTGAAGGGTAATAAAGAAATGCACTATTGAAAATAAAGGGGGAAACTAAATGAAAAAATTTCTAATCGTGTTCATGCTGTTGACAGTTCTTGTGATTGCAGGCTGCAGCGCACCCGCAGCCGAGGCACCCGCAGCAGAGGAACCCGCAGCCGAAGCACCCGCGGCTGAAGAACCAGCCGGCGAACCGCAATCCGTGGTCATCTACCAGAACAAGGTGGAAATCGGTGAAGTGATGTCCAACTTCGCGGCAGCCTATGAAGCCGAAACCGGCGTCGAGGTACAGGTCAAGACCGCCGGCGGCGACACGCCCTATGCCGAGAATCTCAAGGCTGAATTCCAGTCCGACCGTCAACCCGACATCTTCGTCATCGAGGGTATGGGCGGCTACAAGACCTGGCAGTCCAAACTCACTCCCTTCGAGGGACAAGAGTGGATGGACCACACGGCTCTGGCTTTCAAAGCCGACGGCCAGGTATGGGGATTCCCCGTGGCTGTAGAAGCCTGGGGCATGGCCTACAATGCTGAAATTCTTGAAGCTGCCGGCGTGGATCCTGCAAGCCTGACTTCTCAGGAAGCCTATCGGACCGCCTTTGAAAAAATCGACGGGATGAAGGATGAACTGGGACTCAAATCCGTTGTGGCCATGGCCGCCGGTCCCGACATGAGATGGGTCACCGGACTGCACAACTGGAACGGATACCTGACGGCAGGTCTCGAATACGGTGACACCACGGTGCTTGACAAAATGCTTGCCGGCGAGGCCGACATGGACCGTCTGGCCGAGTACGCCGACTGGGTGGAACTTTTGTTTGAATACGCTGACGAAGCCGTCCTCATCACCGGCAACTACGATGCCCAGGTAGGTCAGTTCGGCGTGGGCCAGGCGGCCTTCATCCATCAAGGCAACTGGATCGACCCATGGCTGGTGGACAATGGCGTAAGCTTTGAAATGGGCTTCGCCCCTCATGCCTCCGTCTACGGCGAGCATGATGCCATCTTCATCGGCGCCCCTTCCTTCTACGTGATCAACAACGAGAGCGAGAACAAGGAAGCCGCCATGGACTTCCTCAACTACATGGCCATGACGGAAGCCGGCCACGACTACATGGTCAACCAGGCCAACATGGTACCGGCCTTCACCAATGTCACCATGCTGCCGGCATCACCGCTTTCTTCCAACGTTCCCGTATGGATGGCCAAGGAAGCCGGGGCCTACACCTGGTTGCAGAACGACATGCCTGACGGTTTCGGCATGGGGACTCTTGGTCCCATCTACGAATCCTTTGCCAAGGGAGACCTCAGCAAGGCGGAATTCATCGACCAGCTCGCACGACAAATCGAATCTCTGAAGTAGCCCAATAATGAAGGGTGTGGGCAGAACTGTCCACACCCTTTTATACTATCCAAAAAGAGAAGGAGTGACTTATGAATAGATATCTTAAGGATAAAGTATTCTTCTGGCTGTTTCTGGCCCCCGCTCTATTTTCCTTCCTGCTGGTAGTGATCATCCCCTTCTTTATGGGCCTGTACTATTCCATGACGGACTGGAATGCCATCGCCGGAATCGAGGCCAACTGGGTTGGTCTTAAAAATTATCAGGACATGTTCAACAATGTCGCCTTCAAGTATTCCTTCATGAGAACCTTTTTATTCACCCTCCTGAGTGTGATTTCCATCAATTTCGTGGCTCTCTTTTTAGCCTTTCTCGTCACCAGTGAACTGAAATTCAAAGGATTCTTCCGGGCAGGCTTCTTTCTGCCCAACCTGATCGGGGGCCTGGTCCTCGGTTATATCTGGCAGTTCATCTTCAAGAGCGTGGTACCCGCCATCGGCGGATTTCTGGGTTTCGAGGCCATGGAAAAGCTCCTCCTCCTGGCGGATCCCGATCTGACCTTGTTCGGACTTATTTTTGCATTCACCTGGCAATATGCCGGTTATATCATGATGATCTATGTGGCGGCACTGCTCAACGTGCCCCAGGAACTGATCGAAGCCAGCGAAATCGACGGGGCCAACTTCTTTCAGCGTTTCATGACTATCACCGTCCCCATGATCGCCCAGGCCTTCACCATCACCTCCTTTCTGACCCTGGTGAATTCCTTCAAGCAGTACGACATCATCGTCGCCCTTACGGCTGGGGGTCCCTCCACCATCTACCAGGACACAGTCGTCAATTCCACCGAGCTTTTAGCCGTACATATTTACAATGTGGCTTTCAAATACAACCGCATGGCCGAGGGTCAGGCCCGGGCCATCATCTTTTTCCTGGTCCTTTCCGTGGTTTCCATCGCCCAGGTCTACTACAACAAGCGAAAGGAGATTGAAATGTGATGACTTCCAAAAAAACAGCACTCTGGTTGATTACGGCAGTCACCGTGATTCTCTTCCTCCTCACCATGTTTCCCTTCTTCATCGTGGTCATCAACTCGGCCAAGGCCTCTCTTGAGATCATCACGGATCCCATCGGCATGCCCGAAAAATGGTCCCAGATCATGGTGAATATCAAGGACATCTGGTCGCGGCCCAGTATCCGCTATGCCTCGAGTCTGCTCTCTTCGGTGATCATCACCGTGAGTTCCCTGGCCACCATCTCGGTTTTCGCCGCCATGGCCGCCTGGGTCCTGGTCAGGACCAAGACCAGGACCTCCACCATCATCTTCCTGCTCTTCATCAGCGGCCTCATCATTCCCTTCCAGGTGGTCATGTTCCCCCTGGTCAGCCTCTTCAGGGTGATCCGGGAGACCGTGGGCATCCCCATGCTCAGAACCTACCACGGCATGATCATCGCCTATATCGGCTTCGGCGTCCCCCTGGCCATTTTCATGTTCCACGGCTTCATCAAGTCCATTCCCCTGGAAATCGAGGAGGCGGCCACCATCGACGGCTGTTCCAAGCCCCAGACCTTCTTCCTCATCATCATGCCGATCCTGAAGCCGATTTTCGTCACCATCATCATTCTCAATGCCATCTGGATCTGGAACGACTTTCTCCTGCCCTCCCTGGTGCTGGGAATCGGCCAGGACATCCAGACCATTCCACTGGCCATCCAGGCCTTTGCCGGCAGCTTCGTGAAGAAATGGGATCTGATCATGACGGCGGTTCTCATGGCGGCGGCTCCCATCATCATCGTCTTCCTCTTTCTGCAGAAACACATCATCAAGGGCATGGTTTCAGGTTCCATCAAATAATTTTTAATAAAAGGTTGTGTACCCGCTATGCAACCTTTTTTTCATGGAGATGAGGTCAAATGAACAAGTGGCGAATCAACAATCAGGAATTGCTGGAGGATGAAAGCCTGCTCTTCACCGGCAACGGCTACATCGGGCTTCGGGCCAATTTCGAAGAGGGCTACCCGCAGGACTACCCCTCCATCCGAGGGGCCTATATCAACGGCTTCTACGAGACTGTCACCATGGAATACGGGGAGACCGCCCACGGCTTCGTGGAGGAGGCCCAGAAGATGCTCAATGTCCTCGACCCCCAGACCATCAGGATCGTCATCGACGGGGAGGTCTTCAGCCTCTTCGAGGGAGAACTCATCAGCCTGGAACGCCGCCTCGACGTGGAGGCCGGCTACGCCCTGAGGAAGGTGGACTGGATCTCTCCCGGGGGCCATCATTTGAAGTTCGAAATCAGGCGCATGGCCTCCTTCGATACCCTCGAGCTTTTCATCATCGACTACCGGGTCACCTCGGTGGACTTCGCCGGAGAAATCGAAATCCGCTCCACCATCGAGGGGGACGTGGTCAACTACACCAATGTCCACGATCCCAGGGTGGGGGCCAGGCACGCCAAGCTGCTGTATCCCCTGAAATCCAAGGTTTCTGGCAATATCATGAGCATGCAGGCGGTGACGGAGGCCTCGAAGCTGAAAATGGCGGTCCACGTCACCCATGACATCGACTTCTACTATGTCATGGAGGGCCAGTCCATCGGGGGGGTCTATGAGAGCCGTCTGAGTCCCGGGGAGACCCTGGCCTTCAGAAAATACGTCGCCTTCACCGACAGTCTGAGGCATCAGGATCTTGAAAAAACCGCGGAGGAAATCCTGAGACGGGCCCTGGCTCTGGGAAGCGACCACTGGTACCAGGCGCAGCGGGACTACCTCGAGGATTTCTGGGACATCGCCAGAATCCAGGTCCGGGGAGAGGCGGGGGTGGAGGAGGCGGTGAACTACGCCACCTACCAGCTCCTGGCCTCGGCGGGCAAGGACGTCTACAGCAACGTCTCGGCCAAGGGACTCAGCGGCGAGGGCTACGAGGGTCACTATTTCTGGGACACGGAAATCTACATGATCCCCTTTTTCACCCTGACCCGGCCCCGGATTGCCAAAAATCTGATGAAATTCCGCCACGAAACCCTGGAATACGCCAAGGAGGACGCCCGGGCCATGGGGCATCCCGTGGGGGCCAAGATCCCCTGGCGCACCATCATCGGCAAGGAATGCTCCGGATATTTTCCGGCGGGAGCCGCCCAGTACCACATCAATGCCGACGTGGCCTACACCTTCATCCAGTATTACCTCTACACCGGAGACCTGCAGTTCATCATGGACTACGGCTTCGAGGTCCTCCTTGAGACCGCCAGGCTGTGGATCCTCATCGGTCACTTCGATCCCGAGGACCGGTTCATGATCGACACCGTCACCGGGCCGGATGAATACACCGCCCTGGTCAACAACAACTACTACACCAATGCCATGGCCCAGTACCACCTTCACCATACCTACCATTTTTCCCGGCTGATCACCCGGAACTCTCCGGATGTCTGGGAGGTCCTGAGTCACCGGCTGGGGGTTTTCGATGGGGAACTGAGGGAAATGCAGCGGGCGAGCGAGAGCATGTTTCTCCCCTACAGCGACGCCCTCAAGATCAGTCTCCAGGACGACCACTTCATCTACAAGAAGCCCTGGGATTTTGCAGGGACCCCTAGAGACAAGTACCCCCTGGTCCTGAATTTCCATCCCATGATCATCTACCGCCACAAGGTGCTCAAACAGGCGGACACCATCCTGGCCCATTTTCTGCTGGACAACGAGACTGACGAGGTCATCGAGAACTCCTACCGCTACTATGAAGCCCTCACCACCCACGATTCCAGTCTCTCCGCCTGCGTCCACGGCATCATGGCCTCCAGGATCCGGGATCCCGAAAAGGCCTATGCCTACTTCAAGGAAAGTCTCTATCTTGATCTGAAAAACACCCACGGCAACACCAGGGACGGTCTGCACATCGCCAATTCCGGCGGCGTCTACATGGGCATCGTCTACGGCTTCGGAGGACTGAGAATCAAGTCCGACGGGCTCCACCTGCGGCCCGTCAAGCCCGGGGTCTGGGAGAGCCTCGGCTTCTCCCTGCTTTACCGGGGGGCCCGGTTGAGAATCACCCTGGGGGAAAGCCTCAGGGTTGAAACCGACAAGCCGGTGGAAATCTTCATCTGCAACAGAAAATACACCATTGAGGATGTGCTGGAGGTGGCCGACTATGAAAACTGTTAAAGCCTTGATATTCGACATGGACGGGGTGATCACCGAAACTTCGGAAAACCATTATCTGGCCTGGAAGAGCCTGGCCGGAACCCTGGGCTTCGACTTCGAAAGGGCCTTCAACGAAAAGCTCAAGGGGGTTTCGAGGCGGGATTCCCTGGAATTGATCCTTCAAGCCGCCGGGAAGGCCACGGCCTACTCCGAGGCGGAAAAAAAAAGGCTGATGGATGAAAAGAACGCCCTCTACCTGGCTTCGATCCAGGGCTTCACCAGGGAAAATCTTCTTCCCGGTGTGGCCGCCTTCCTGGGTGAAATCAAGGGGGAGGGGATGAAGGTCGCCATCGCCTCCGCGTCACAAAGCGCCCCGCTTCTGGTCCAAAAACTGGGGATAGAGGCCTGGGTGGACCACATCGTGGATCCCGCCGGACTGCCGGGAAAACCGGATCCCGCGATTTTTTTGTCCGCCATGGACCATTTTGGCCTGACCCCGGAGGAATGCCTGGGGGTCGAGGATGCCGTGGCAGGAATCGCCGCCATCAAGGCCGCCGGCATGTTCGCCCTGGGCATCGGGGACCGGACCGTCCTCACCCGGGCGGACCTGGTCATTGAAAACTTTGAATCAATCACCCTCAAGGGGCTGCTGGAGGTCGCTCATGGCAAAAATCACTGATCCCCTCGCCCTCGAAGGACTGAGGCGGGAGTACCTGAAGCTGTATCCCGGGGCCCATGAGGACTTCGAGGACCTGATCCACCACCTGAAGGTGGCCTACGAAGCGCGGCCCACGAGTCTCAGAGCCCTGGACCTCAGGGATCCCGACTGGTATCTCGATGAAAAAAAGGTGGGGATGATGCTCTACACCCGGCTTTTTTCAACCGATCTCAAGGGACTCATCCAGAGGGTGGACTATTTCAAGGAACTGGGCATCACCTACCTGCATCTCATGCCCCTGCTCAGGCCCAGGGCGGGGGACAGTGACGGCGGCTATGCCGTGGAGGACTACCGGGACATCGATCCCGAGCTGGGCACCCTGGAGGATTTCGAGATTCTGGCGGGGGTCCTCAGGGACGCCGGCATCGACCTGTGCATCGATTTCGTCCTCAACCACACGGCGGACACCCATGAGTGGGCGCAAAAGGCCCTGGCCGGGGATGAGACCTACCAGGACTATTACCTGATGTACGGGGACCGCCGCATCCCGGACCTCTACGACGCCCACGTCCCCCAGGTGCTGCCGGACCGCTATCCCGGCAACTTCACCTACAAGGAGGCCCTGGGCAAGTGGGTCTACACCTCCTTTGCGGATTTTCAGTGGGACCTGAATTTCAAGAATCCCCGGGTGTTTCTGGAAATGGTGGACATCTTCCTCTACCTGGCCAATCTGGGGGTGACCATGATCCGCCTCGACGCCATCGTTTTCGTCTGGAAGGAGGAGGGGACCAGCTGCCGCAACCTGGCCCAGGCCCATGACCTGATGCATCTTTTTCATCTCATCAAGGAAATGGTGGCCCCGGGGGTGGCCATCCTGGGGGAGGCCATCGTCCAGGCCGAGGAGATTTTCAAGTACTTCGGCCAGGAGGACCGGGAGGAGTGCGGTCTCCTGTACAACGCCAACTACATGGTGAATATTTTCAACGCCATGGCCACCGCCGACGGCCGGCTCCTGGGGATCGACAACCGGCGCTTCGCACCGCCCAAGCGGGGAGCCTTCATGAATTACGTCAGGTGTCATGACGATATCGGCTGGGGCTTCAACGAGGAGGCCATCGCCTCCTTCGGCCTCAACCCCTATGACCACAAGATGTTTCTCATCGACTTCTACTCCAGGGACCGGGAGGATTCCTTTGCCAGGGGAGGGGTCTACCAGTTCAATCCCGTGGACGGGGACGCCAGGACCAACGGGACCCTGGCCTCCCTGATGGGGCTTGAAAAGGCCCGTGAGACCGGGGACCCCAGGGACCATTTCATGGCCCTGCAGCGGATCAGGATGGCCCTGAGCCTCATCGTCACCAATCGCGGGATCCCCCTCCTTTACAGCGGGGATGAAATCGCCACCCTCAATGACCCCGCCTATCTCGAAGACCCCCACAAGGCGGCGGACAGCCGGTGGATGCACCGGCCCTTCTTCGACTGGGACCGCAGTGAAAGGCGCCACGATCTCACCACGGACGAGGGAATGGTCTTTCACTTCGTGAAGAAAATCATCGCCCTGAGAAAGGAGGAGCCCCTCTTCAACGGCAGGGTGGGGGACCGGATCCTGGACACCGGGGCGGTGTCCGTCTACAGCTTCCTCAAGGAGGACCAGGACCGGCGGATTCTTTTCATCTACAATTTTTCCCCTGAGGAGATTGTTCTTCCCACGGAGCCCTTCAAGGCCCAGGGCCTTGAAGGAGACACCCGGGACATGCTCACCGACGAGCTGGTGAGCTTCGACGAAGAGCTCTTCCGGGTCCCCTCCTACGGCTTCTTCTGGCTCCGGGATGATCGTAATTGGGCATCAAGCGCCCGATAATGGGCGGCTCCTGCAGGGGTGTCGCCGTGAGACCCTGTGATTCCGGGGGGTTGAGTTTGGCACAGGATTTGCGTGTTTCATAGGTGATGGCAAAGTATGAGAATTGAGGAGGCAAAAATATGAGCAAAGCTTTGAATCTGGAAAAATCCCTGGCCCTTTTTGAAAAGGCCAAAGAATTATCCCCCGGCGGTGTCCTGGGAATCAGAAGACCCTATAATTTCGTTCAGGGGGAATATCCCATCTTCCTTGACAAGGGATACGGCGGTCATATCGTCGATGTGGACGGCAACGACTACATCGACATGCTCTGTGCCTACGGACCGGTGATCCTGGGCTACGAGGAGAAGGAAATCAACGAGGCCGTCAAGGAGCAGATGGACAAGGGCTTCTGCTTCAGTCTGGTCCAGGAGGTCCAGAACCAGCTGGAACAGCGCCTGGTGGACCTCATCCCCAGTGCTGAAATGGTGGTCCTGGCCAAGACCGGCTCCGATGTCACCAGCATCGCCGTGAGAATCGCCCGGGGCTATTCGAAAAAGAACACCATCCTGCGGTGCGGCTACCACGGATGGCATGACTGGTGCGTGGAAAATCCCGGCGGCGTTCCCCAGGTGATTCAAGACCTCACCAAGGAGTTCGAATACGGGGATCTCGAGGACCTGGAAAAGAAGATCAAGGCAAACCTCGACGATGTCGCCTGCATCATCGTCACCCCGGTGGGACATCCCACGGCCCTGCCCGTCATCCCGCCGCCAGAGGGTTATCTCGAAGGCGTCAGGGCCCTGGCGGACAAGTACAAGATCATCCTCATCTTCGATGAAATCAGGACGGGATTCAGAGTCGCCATGGGGGGAGCCCAGGAACGCTACGGCGTGACGCCGGACATTTCCCTCTTCGGCAAGGCCATGGCCAACGGCTACCCCATCAGCGCCTGTGTGGGCAGAAGAGAGTACATGAAGATCATGGAAAGCGAGGTTTTCGTCTCCTCCACCTTCTTCCCCAACAGTCTGGAAATGGTGGCTGCCATGAAGACCCTGGACATCCTGGAAAGGGAAAAGGTCACGGATCTGATGTGGGAAAGAGGGACCTGGTATCTTGAGGAGCTCGAGAAGATCAAGGCTGAAACCGGCGCCCCGGTGACGGTATCCGGCATTCCTCCCATGCCCTATGTCACCTTTGACAAGGTGGATGACGTCTACAAGCAGCGTCGCACCCTCTTCTTCACCGAGGTCATCCGAAGAGGGCTCTTCATCCAGCCCTACCACCACTGGTACATCGCCCATCGGCACACCGACGAGGACCTCAAGCACTCTCTTGAAATCATAAGAGAAGCCATGCTGGAAACTCTGAAGGTCTATCCCGTTAAAAAGTAAGGGACTTGCAGCATTCTGCCAACCCCCGCCAGGACCGGAGCGATTCTCCTGTGGCGGGGGTTTTGTCATTGGAATGAATATTTTTTAAAATTCAGTAAAATTTATTCAAAAAATGTCAAAATATGATAGAATTTCAACGAAGAAGTCTGATATGACGACACAGATGGAGTGTGTGACCATGGATTTGAATTACATAGCTGTTGAAAATCTGCCGGCGGGCTACCTGGTCCTGGATGTCAGGGACCACTGCCGCATCGTGAAGACCAACGCCCGGGTGAGAGCCTGCCTGGGACTGAATGATGAAACCCTTGAGGGCAGGACCATCGAGGACCTGAAGGACTATTTCGATGTCGACGCCGACTGGTGCCGGGAGCTCATGGCCCAGGCCCTGGCGCAGGACCGGGGGGCCGAGGTGACCCGCTATTGTCCCAGGCAGAAGAAGTGGTTCAGAATCCTCGCCGGGGCTTCCGAGGGGAGGCTGCTCAGCCTCTACCTCAGCGACGTCACCGAGGAAAGGGCCTCCGTGGCCTGGATGAGGACCCTGGTCGAGGGGGCCCAGGATATCGTTTTTTTCCTCAGTGAGGACCTGGTGGTTGAAAACGTCATCACTGAAAAGGAGGCCGACCTCTTTGTCCCCAGGGACCGCCTGGTGGGCAGGTCCCTTGAAGAAGTCCTCGAGGGCGGGAATCTGGCGGCCCTGCGCGAGGGGGTGGCCTACGCCGGGACCCACGAGGACAAGTTCCGCTACGAATACGCTTCGGCGGATCGATCCAGGTGGTTTCTGGCGGAGATCTTCGCCATGGCCACCCGGGAGAAAAGGGGCTTCGTCCTCAGCATCCGGGACATCACCCGGCAGAAGAAGCTGGAAATGGCCCTGCTGGCCAGGAACGAGCAGTACGCCCTGGCCATCCAGGGGAGCAACGACGGCATCTGGGACTGGAATTTGAAGACCGATGACCTCTACCTGTCGCCTCACTGGAAGCGGCAGCTGGGCTATGAGGACCATGAACTGACCAACAGTTTCAAGACCTTTTATTCCCTCATCGTCCTGGAGGACCGGGAAAGGGTTTCACGGCGGGTGGCCGACTACCTGGAAGGAAGGATTCAAAGCTACAAGCTTGAGTTCAGAATGGCCCACAAGTCGGGTGAGGTCCGGTGGATTCTGGCCCGGGGAGAGGCCCTCAGGGATGAAAAGGGGGTTCCCTACCGCATGGCGGGATCCCACACCGATATCACGGACCAGCGAAGGACCGTGGAGGCCCTTGAGGCGAGCGAGGAAAGACTCAGACAGATGGCGGAGAGCATCGACGACGTCTTCTGGCTCACCGATGCCCGAACCGGCAGGATGCTTTACGTCAACCCGGCCTATGAGAAAATCTGGGGTCAGCCGGTGGACAGGCTCTACAAACGGGAACAGAGCTTCATCGAGGCCATCGTCGACGAGGACCTGCCCGGGGTCACGGATCACTACCGCCGTTACCTCGAGGGGGAGGATTTCGACATGACCTACCGGGTCAGGACCCCCGGGGGGGAGGTCCGCCATATCCATGCCAAGAGCCGTCCCGTCCATGATGAAGCCGGGAAGGTCATCCGCCATGTGGGAATCGCCAGGGACGTCACCCCCCTGCACCGGGTCGAGGCGGAGAAGGCGGCGATTTTCGATGAATACGAGCAGGTCTTCAACGGCACCCAGGACAGCATGTTCCTGGTGGAGCGGACCGGTGAAGGAGAGCTGCGCTATATCCGCAACAACCGGGCCCACCAGCAGAGCACCGGTCTGAGCCTTGAAATGATCCGGGGGAAGACCCCCCGGGAGCTGGCCGGGGAGGAACTGGGGAGTCGGATCGAAGGCAACTACCGGAGGTGCCTTGAGGAGAAGAGGCCCTTGAGGTATGAGGAGAACCTTGACCTGGGGGGGACAGAAGAAGACCTGGCTCACCACCCTGACCCCTATTCTGGATGAAGAAAAAGGCGCCTACATCGTGGGTTCCAGCAAGGACGTCACCGAGGAGAATAGGGCCCGGGAAGACCTGGCCAGGGAGCGGCTCTTCTTTGAAGAGACCCTGAAATCCGTAGGAGACGGGGTCCTCATCGTGGATGAGACGGGCAGGATCACCTTTGCCAACCCGGCGGCCGAGGCCTTGTCCGGCTGGCGGGGGGACCAGCTGCTGAACCGGAAGGTCTTGAAATTCTTCACCAGTGAATACATCGATACCAGCCGCCCCTGGCTGGACCTGGTGACGGCGCTCAAGGAGCAGACCGGGGTGACCTTCGAGGAAGACACCCATCTGAGGCATGCCACCGGGAGGCTGCTTCCCATCGAAGCCACGGTCTCCCCCATCTTCACCCGGGAGGCCCTCTCCGGCATCGTGGTGGTTTTTCGGGACATGACCCGGAAAAACGAGGAAAAACGCCGGATCATGGACCTGGGTTACCGGGATCCCATGACGGGACTTCGGAACCGCCGGGCCTACGAGATGGAACTGTCAAGACTTGACCGGCCGGAGCACCACCCCCTGGCCCTGGTCATGGCGGACCTCAACGGACTCAAGATCATCAACGACTCCTTCGGCCACGACCTGGGGGATGAACTGATCCTTGAGGCGGCCCGGGTCATCGAGACCTCCTGCCGCAGGGATGAAATCATCTGCCGCATCGGGGGGGATGAATTCGTCATCCTGCTGCCGGCCACCTCGGAGGAGGAGGCCCTGCAGCTGGTCCGCCGCATCAAGAAGAGGGCGGAGGGCATCAGGATCCACGCCATGGAACTGTCCATTTCCTTCGGCATCGGGGTCAAGGAAGAGGCTTTTCTTGACATGAAGCGTGTTTTCAACCAGGCCGAGGAGAGGATGTACCGGGAAAAGCTGCAGCACGGCAGGAACTACCGGGCAAAGATCATGGGCCACGTGGTCGCGACCCTCAACGAGGGGATTGACAACCGGCAGAAGCACAATGAGAAACTTTTGAAGTACAGTCTTCAACTGGCCCGGCACCGGGGCCTCGACCAGGCCGTCCTGGAGCGGCTTGAAAAGGCCGTGCTCATTCACGATATCGGAAAAATCACCAAGATCCACGAGGACAACCTTTACGTGCTGACGGACACGGAATGGTGCATGACGGAGCGGGAGGCGGAGACGGGTTACAGGATCCTCAAGGCCATCACCGAGTACCACGACGTGGCGGAAATCATCTACGAACACCGGGAGCGCTTCGACGGCGGCGGCACCCCCTTCGGCAAGCGGGGGGAGGAGATTTCCATCGAGGCCCGGATCATCGCCCTGGCGGATTACTACGACCGCATGAAGCGGTTGAAGGGTCTGTCGGATTCGGAAATCAAGGAGAAGCTGGCCCGGGAAGAGACTGCGGGCAGGCGCTTCGACCCCGATCTGGTTGACCTCTTTTTCAAGGAAGTCCTTTCAAAGGCATGAATCAGCTTTGGCCTCTTCAGACCACGAAGAGGCTTTTTTCTTGTGGCTTTGCCCTTGATTTGCCCCCGTATTTAAGGAATAATGGACCTAGAACAGGCATTGACCGGGGAGGCATGAGAAAAACCATGACGGACCGTATCCAGCGCTTTGAATGGGGCACCATCGAATGGATTTATGAACCTCAGAATAATCCCTACAACGTGATGCATATCGGCATCATCCGGATGGCGCCGGGGATGCGTCAGAACAAGCACGTCCATTACAGCGACGAGCAGCTCCTCTACGTCCTCTCCGGCAGGGGGCAGCAGGTCATGAACGACGAGAAACAGGCATTAGGGTCCGGCATGATCTTCCACATGAATCCCGGGGACATGCATGAAACCATCAATACCGGTGAGGAGGACCTGGTGGAACTGCTGATTTCCATTCCCGTCAACCTGAAGAAGGACCCCATGGCCAAGCCCCGGTTGAGAAGCCGGTATTCCGGGCAGACGAAGAAAAGTCTGGATCTCAGGACTTATCACAAGGGCATCGAGGAAATCTACCAGAATCTGATCACCCCCCTCAACGTGCCCATCTCCATATTCAACGACCGCAGGGAGGTCCTCGTGGCGGGGCGGCATTTCCCGGAATTCTGCCAGAAGGTCTGCGGCATCGGGGAAGACCTCTTCAGGTGTGAACTCTACAACATCACCGACGAATACAAGCCACCCTATTACTTTGAACATACCTCCTTCGTCTGCCGCTACGGGATCACGGTGATCCTGATTCCGGTGATCTGGGAGAACCGGATCGTGGGCTACATCCGGGGGGGCCACGTGAGAGAGGCCCATCGGCTGGTGGAGGTCAAGACCCCCTATGAACTCCCCTACGAGCGCCCCAGGAGCAGCATGTACTCCCTGCTCGACCTGATGATCAAGCTGCAGCAGCAGATCGTCACCCTGATTGAATCCGAGGAAACTGACCAGCAGATGGCCAGGAAGGATGACCGGGAGCAGGTCTTGAAAGAAAATCTCAGGACCACCCAGAGCAGGATTCTCAACATCCAGATCAACAACCACTTTCTCTTCAATACCCTGGGCGCCATCGCCAACCTGGCCCTGGGGGACGGGTCCATCAAGACCTACGACGCCGTCATCCACCTGTCGAAAATGCTCAGGTACAACGTCTCGACGGAGGACCGGGTGGTGACCCTGGGGGAGGAACTCAATTACCTGAGCCAGTATCTCAATCTGCAGCTCTTGAGATTCGAGGACCGGATCACCTTTGATTTTGACATCGAGGCAGGTCTGAGAAACCGGGAGGTTCCCTTCAATTTTCTGCAGCCCATCGTGGAAAACGCCTTCAAGCATGGTTTTCTGGACCGGGATGAAAGGATGAATCTGTCGATTTCGGCCCGGTCAGGAGATGAGGGAATCCTCGTCGAGGTGGCCGACAACGGGGCGGGAATGACCCCGGAAAGGTTGAAGAGACTTAAAAGAGACCTGGAAAACCAGGAGGGCAGGTGGGGGGGGACCCAGATGGTTCTGGCCAAGTTGAGACGTTTTTATGCCGAAAGGGTCCTTCTTGAGATTGAGAGTGAAGCCGGCGGGGGCACCAGGGTGAGGATCAGCCTGCCGGGGGGAGGAAAAAATGCTTAGGGCCATCGTGGTGGATGATGAAAAGGCCACCTTCGGAATCATCGATTACATCATCAAGTCCCTCAGCATTCCGGTCAGACTCGAGGGCTTCTATACCACCGGGGACTCCGGTTACGAGGCCATCAGAAGACTCAGGCCGGACATCGTCTTTCTGGACATTCAAATGCCGGGAACCAACGGGATTGAAATCATGCGGGAGCTGGCCTCCGAGAGGGACCTCGACCCCAGGATCATCGTGGTCACGGCCTATGACTACTTCGAGTACGCCCAGGCGGCCCTGAGGTACGGGGCCAAAGACATTCTCCTCAAGCCCGTGGAGCGGGATGAACTGGTGAAGTCCCTGGAAAAGGTGATGGGCTTCAACCTGACGGAGAACATCCTCTTCAACCAGATCGTGGAGGAAATCAACCGGAATTTCGGGGAGGAGATCTCCCTCAAGAATTATGCCGAGAAATTCCACACCAGCCCCCAGCACATCGCCCGTCTCTTCAGACGGTATTTCAACAGGAGCTTCATCAAATATGTCAATGAGCTGAGAATCAACAAGGCCAGGCTTCAACTTGTCGAAAGCTCCCTCTCCATCAAGGAGGTGGCCTTCAGCGTGGGTTACAACAATCTGAATTATTTCTACAAGAACTTCAAGGAATCCACGGGAATGACCCCCAAGGAGTATCTATCCATCCACAGGACCCCCTAGGATTTTTCAAGTATCTTTTTGTTCAATCCCGTGTCCATGTAGTTACTATTCTGCCCCTTGGAAAAATGACATAATGAGAAAAACAGCCCTTAGGAGGTTCAAAAAACATGTTGAAGCATTTGAAGGAATCCGACCGTGCCCTCTACGAAATGGTCCACGAGGAGCTCGCGAGACAGCGGCAGGGGATTGAAATGATCGCCTCTGAAAGTTTCGTGCCCTATGAAATCATGGAGCTTCAGGGAAGCATTCTCACCAACAAGACCATGGAAGGGTTTCCCGGGAAGCGGTACCACGCCGGCCATCAGGTCATTGACAAGATTGAGAGCCTGGCCATTGAAAGGGCCAAGGTCCTCTATCAGGCGGAGCATGCCGTGGTCCAGCCCCATTCCGGTTCCCAGGCCAATTTCAGCGTCTATGCCGCTCTGATCCAGCCGGGGGATACGATTCTCGGCATGCGTCTCGACCACGGCGGTCATTTGTCCCACGGTTCCAAGGTGAATCTGTCAGGCAAGATCTACAACAGCGTTTTCTACGGCCTTGATCCCCGGACCGAGACCATCGACTATGAGGAACTTGAGGCCAAGGCCCGGGAATACCGGCCGAAGATCATCATCGCCGGAGCCAGCGCCTATCCCAGATTCATCGATTATGAGCGAATCGCCGCCATTGCCAAAGCAGTGGAGGCTTATTTCCTGGTGGACATGGCCCACATCGCCGGTCTGGTGGCGGCGGGAGTCCATCCCTCACCGGTCCCCTACGCCGATGTGGTCACCGGCACCACCACAAAGACCCTGGGCGGGGCCAGGGGAGGCTTCATCCTCTCCAGGGCCGATCTGGCCGCCAGACTCGACAAGGCCACCTTTCCCGGTGTCCAGGGTTCCATGCACATGCATGTCATGGGAGCCAAGGCCTTCACCTTCCTGCGGGCGGGGACCGATGAATTCAAGGCCATCATGACCCAGGTGGTGACCAATGCCAGAGTCCTTGGGGAAGCCCTCAAGGCGAAGGGCTTCCGCCTGGTCAGCGGGGGGACCGACAATCATCTGCTGCTGGTGGACCTCAGACCCAAGGGACTCACGGGGCAGGCCCTGGAAAAAGCCCTGGAGCAGGTGGGAATCACCGTCAACAAGAACATGATTCCCAATGATCCCGAGAAGCCCATGGTGACCAGCGGCGTGAGGATCGGAGTGACGGCCATGACCATGAAGGGGGCCAGGGAAGAGGACATGATTCTCATCGCCGGTCTCATCAACGAGGTGGCTGAAAAGGTTTCCGATACCGAAGCGTTGCAGCAGATCGCCCTCAGGGCCCGGGAAATCGCCCTGAAATTCCCCCTCTACCCGGGAATCGACGAGGACTGAGAAAGAAGGAAATGCTGATTGAAGACGGTTTTTGAAGGGTATCAGTTTGAAGACCGGAGGTGATTGAAATGGCCAGACCCTTGTGCCGTTTGATCAAAGAGGATTTTCACAATACCTCGAAAAAAGAGTTTCTGAAGATGGTGGACCAGGCCGGGTTCTACTGTAAAAAATGCGGTCGCACCGCCAAGGATGAAAAATTGCTTTGCAAGCCCAAGAAAATTCAAGTATAATACTGTGAAAAAGATATGGGGATGAAAACTCATATCTTTTTGTTGAAATGAGGTAGAGGCATGGGTTACAAGAAATTGCAGATCGTCATATTTTCCCTCTTGATCATGGTGATGCTGGGCACGGTCTATTCCTGGAGTGTCTTTCGCATCTTCGTCGAGGGAGAATTTGGAGTCTCCAACACCCTCAGCGGCCTGCCCTACATGGTTTCCCTGGCCTTCTACGCCCTGGCCATGATGTTCGCCGGTCCCTTTCTCGATCATTATTCCCCCAGGGTCATGGTGGTTCTGGGGGGGATCATCATCGGCAGCGGCTGGATTCTCGCGGGATTTTCCCGGAACATCCTGATGCTGACCGTGGCCTACGGGGTCCTCATCGGCATCGGCATCGGCATGGTCTACGGGGTACCCATGCGCCTTGTGGCCCGATGGTACCCGGGGCGCCAGGGTCTCATGGTGGGGTTGATTCTCGGCGGTTTCGGCGTCTCTCCCCTGATCACGGCCCCCCTGGCGGGGAAAATGATCGAGGCCTACGGCCTCATGGCCACCTTTCGGATTCTGGGGATTTTCTATCTGACTTTGATTCCCCTCCTGGGCATGACCATGAAGAATCCTGACAAATCCCGGCTCCCGGAGGAGAAGATCGAGGAGGGGCCGGGGAAGGTCCCCCCTTCCCTCACTTCAAGGGGGATGATGAAGACCGGGGCCTTCAAGCGACTTTATCTGAGCTTTGTTCTGGGAACCACCATCGGCCTGATGATCATCGGCAACACCGGGGGGGCAGGTCTCTTTCTGACCGACCGCACCGCCCTGGAGTTGAGTCGGATGATTTCGGCTTTTGCCGTCTTCAACGGCCTGGGCAGGCCCTTTTTCGGGTGGGTGACGGACCGGATCGGCTATCGCTTTGCCATGACCCTCTCCTTTGTCCTCATTGCCGCCTCGGGCCTGGCCATGAGGCTTTTCGGGGACCTGTCCTGGGGCGTCTTCTTTGTCAGCTACAGCATCTTCTGGTTCAATCTCGGGGGATGGATGGCCATCGCTCCGGCCACGACGGCCCGTCTTTTCGGACCGGACCACTATTCTCAAAATTACGGCATCATGATGACCGCCTATGGTCTCGGGGCCATCCTGGGGACCCTGTCCTCCGGCGCCATCGTGGACTTCCTGGGAGGCTACGGGGAGAAATTCACCCTGATCGTGGTCCTGGCCCTGCTGGGCCTCTGGCTGGCCCGGGGCTTGAGGGATCCCGACCCTGAAAGGGAAGTGGTCCGATGAATGCGGCCCATCTGGCCCTGGTGAAAAAGCTGAGGCATCAGCTGCATCGGCATCCTGAACTCTCAAAGGATGAAAAGTGGACCAAGGCCCGTCTGATGACCTTCTTACGGGACCATACCGGTCTTGAAATCGTGGACCGGGGCCCGTGGTTCTATGCCCGGTATGTCGCCGGGGAGGACAAGAAAAAGCTGGCCTTCAGGGCGGAAATGGACGCCCTGCCCATGGCGGAGGGCATCCCTCTCCCCCATGGCTCCCTCAATCCGGGGGTTTCCCACAAGTGCGGCCATGACGGTCATGCCGCGGTTCTGGCGGGGCTTGGCCTGGAACTGGACACCCTGGGGGCCGACGCCAACGTCTATCTGGTCTTCCAGCATGCCGAGGAGACCGGGGAGGGGGCCAGGGTCTGTGCGGCCCTCATGAAGGAGGAGGGCATCGACGAGGTTTTCGCCTTTCACAACATGAGCGGCATGCCCCTTCACACCATCGGGGTGATCGAGGGGACCGCCCATTTCGCTTCCCGGGGCATGATCATGAGATTCACCGGCTCCCCCACCCACGCCAGCCAGCCGGAGCACGGGATCAACCCCGCCTATGCCATGGCCCGGATCATCACCGCCCTGCCCCACCTGAGTGACGGGAAGGGCTCTCAGGGTCAGGTCCTGGCCACCGTCGTCGGCATCAGTGCCGGTTCAAGGGCCTTCGGCATCGCGGCGAGTCAGGGAGACCTGCTGCTGACGATTCGCGGAGAGTTTGAAACGGAACTCGACGGGTTTGGCCAGGCGGTGGAGGACTATGCCGGGACCATCTGCAAAGAGGAAGGCCTCACCGTGGATTTTTCCTATCAGGAGGTTTTTCCCATGACCGCCAATCACCCCCGGAGTGTCCAAGGCATCAGGAAGATGGCCAGGGACAAGGGCTTTGAGCTCATGGAGATCCAAAAGGGCTTCAGGGCCTCGGAGGATTTCGGCTGCTTCCTCAAGGAGACCCGGGGAGCGATCTTCTACATCGGCAACGGCAGGGCCTATCCTGAAATCCACACCACACCCTACGATTTCAATGATGAAATCATCGAGACGGCGGTGGAGGCCTTCAAGGGGCTTCTCGGTGGCTGAAAAAATTAAAAATTTCTTTCAGCGGGATAAACTTGACAAGCGGGGATAATAGTGTTAAGTTTAAAGTACTTAAATTGCAAGTGAATTAAATTAACAAGAATATTTTTAAAAGGTGCCTCATCATTTAGCTGTATCATCTTAATTTAGAAATGTATCTCTGTTAACACAGTACACAAGATTTAAGGAATAAAATTTAGGAGGTACTTTTTTTATGAAAGGTACAGTAAAATGGTTTAACGCAGACAAAGGTTACGGATTTATCACAGGAGAAGACGGAGTAGATGTATTTGCTCATTACTCACAAATTCAATCAGACGGTTTCAAAACCCTGAACGAAGGACAAGAAGTTGAGTTCGAAGTGACTGAAGGACAAAAAGGTCCCCAAGCTGAGAACATCGTAGCTCTCTAATTCGTGAATGCGAGCCCCGGTCGAAAGACCGGGGCTTTTATTTTTGATTTTCAGGTTGACCAAAGTCGAAAAAAGTTTTATCATATCATTGATGTGCTACTGTGGCTCAGGGGTAGAGCAGCTCACTCGTAATGAGCAGGTCGCCGGTTCGAATCCGGCCAGTAGCTCCAGATCCGGGGATGAATCCCCGGATTTTTTATTTTTTGAAGACCGGGACCGGAAACCGCATGGCAAGCGGCATTTTTTTTGCATGAATATTCATTGGGACTTGCCAAAGGCAAATGCTTGTGATAATGTAGATTTATAATGATAATGAATATCAGTATCATTGATGCAGAAGATAACCGATTTTATAATCTACAGACACTGGAATGAGGAGGTTCGGGATTCATGAGATGCAGGAGGCTCAGAATATGTGAATATCCCTGATTCGCACTTTGCAGAACCCGGGGGGATGGGTTCTCTGACGGCCAGCTGTCGGAGGGAAAAATCCCTCGGGGATGGAGACTCAAGCCGGCAGAAAAAAATTTTGCCTTGAGCAGGTAAAATCACACAAAAATAATAAAAAATACCAGGAGGTTTGTCTGATGACGCTGAAAAAACACGGGCTACTGATGCGTGGCGGAATGACGTTGGGTCTGATTCTGTTGTTGATGGGGGGAGTTTTACTCGGGGGTTGTACCCGGGAAGTCGAAGAGGCGGTGGCGGAGAGAACCTACACGATGCTGACGCCGCCGGATCCCAATGCCATCCCCCTCCTGCTTCTGGATCTGTATCAGGAGGAAATGCTTGGGGAGGGGGTGAAGATCGAGGTCAAGGTGGCTCCGGCGGGTGATCCGGCGGCCATGAGTGCCATGATTGCCGGAAAAGAAGCGGATTTCGCCCTTTTCAATGCCCTGGGCGGGGCCAAGCAGTTCCAGAACGGGGCCCGGGATCTCAGAATGCTGGGGGTCCATATCTGGAAGGGGGTCTATCTGCTGGCCCGGGAGGGCAGTGATTCCTGGGAGAGCTTTGACGGCGTCCAGGGCCTGGCGGTTCCCGGAGTCGGCACCACCCCCCATGTCATGGCCCAGAAGGCCCTGGGCAGATACGGTGCGGAGCCCCGGTTCGCCGGCATGGGACCCGGCCTGGCCCTCTGGACGGCTCTGGGAAGCGACCAGAACGAAATTGAAATCATCGCAGCGGCGGAACCGGCGGTGACCATGCTTTTGATGCGACAAGAAGCGGAGAACTGGCCGGTGAAGTATCAAGTGTTCTCGGACCTGGCCAAGGAGCTTTCGCCGGATACCGGGGAGGTTCCCTTGGGAGCCCTCTTCCTCATCGATCAGGGGCTGGCCCTGGAGGAAGTCGGTTCCAGGAATATCGAGGTCATCATCAAGGGAATTGAAGCGGCCATCGCCTTCATGAACGATCCCGAGAGCATGGACCAGATCAAAGCCGACCTTCCCGGTCAGTGGCAGAATGTCTTTTCCCAGGAATTGCCGCCCCAGTTGTTCGTCAATCTGATTCAATCCGGCCGGATTGGCGCCGAATTCAAGCCGGCTCAGGAAATCAAGGACTCCGCCATGAAATTCTGGCAGGAAAAGTTCAAATTCGAGTTGAAGGACCAGGCCTTCTTTTTTAAGGCCGGGCAGCAATGACCCGCAAGAGTCATTATGCAGGGATCATTGCAGTGATACTCCTCTGGTGGGTCATCTCCCTTTTCACCACCGGGGGAGTCCTGCCGGGTCCCTTGAAGGTGGTGGAGGCCCTTGTAGTCATTCTCAAGAGCGAGGGATTCTGGACCAATGTCAGGGATTCCTTCATCAGGGTGGTCCTGGGAACCCTCCTTTCTTTGATTCTGGGGACCCTGCTGGGGGTCATGGGGGGATTGGTCCGCTCCTTCAGGGAAGCGGTCCACCCCCTCATGGTGATGATGGAAAGCGTCCCCCCCATGGCCTGGATCGTCCTGGCCATTCTCTGGTTCCATATCGGCCCCGTGCCCAGTGTGGTGGCGGCGGTGGCGAGTGCCACCCCCATCGCCTTCTTCAATACCGTGGAGGGGGTCAAGAACATCAACACCCATTATGTGGAGATGGCCAGGATCTACCGCCTGAGTCTCAAAAAAAGGCTCAGAGCCATCTATCTTCCCGGCATCATCCCGGTGATCGTGGCCACTCTGTCCACCAATTTCAGTCTCAACTGGCGGGTGGTGATCATGGCCGAGGCCCTGAGCGCCTATACCGGTCTCGGCCAGGGGCTGTGGGGCACCTATCTCTTCGGTGAGATGGAGACCGTCTTCGCCTACGTGGTGGTGATCGCCCTCATGGGCCTCTTCGTGGAATACGGGGTGCTCGACCGGTTCAAGCAGGGTCTGGTCAAAAGATATCATTTTCAATGAGGAGCTGTGACATGAATGAAAATACAGGGGTCACCCCCCTGGTTCGCCTTGAAAAAATCAGCAAGTCCTTCGGGGCTGAAGCCGTGCTCAAGGAGATCACCCTGGAGGTCAGGCCGGGTGAAATTCTCTGCCTGCTGGGGGCGAGCGGTTCCGGCAAGTCGACCCTCCTCAGGATCATAGCGGGTCTTGAAAAGGCTCAGAGCGGCCGCAAGGAAGTCAATATCGCCGAGGAGTCCCTGGGATTCGTCTTCCAGGAAGCCCGCCTCCTGCCCTGGCTCACCGTGGGAGAAAACATCAAACTTGTCCTTGGGGAGGCAATGGCTGAGGATCAAAAGAACCGGGTGGTGGTGGAAGCCTTGAGAAGGGTCTATCTGGAAGAGAAGGTCATGGCCCATCCCGATGAACTGAGCGGGGGGATGCGGCAGCGGGTGGCCATCGCCAGGGCCATGGCCGTTGATCCGAAATTGATCTTGATGGACGAGCCCCTGTCGAGTCTTGATTTTCCCCTCAGGCTCAATCTGATCCAACTCTTGACCGAACTCTATGAAGGACAGGATCGGGGGGGCGTCTATGTCACCCACGATGTCAGAGAGGCGCTGCTGGTGGCGGACCGGATCCTGATTCTCAAGGACAAGCCCTCCAGGATTTTTGAAGAAATCACCATCGACCTGCCCAGAAGAGAGCGGAGGCTTGAGAGGCACTGCCTGGAAAGACGCTACCATCAGATCAACCATGTCCTCATGGGCAGCCCCCTGGCCGAGGTGCCCGGAAGGTTTCAGAGAATGCACCACAAGGGGCTAGAAAAAAACCAACCCTCTGATTAAGCCAGAGGCGTTGGTTTTTTTAACAGGAGGCCTGCCGCCACCATCACCACCGTGACCAGGATGAAGGTCAGGGGGTAGCCGAAAAAGTGAATGAAGGTCCCGCCGAGGACGGGAAGAATCACGGCGCCGATATTCAAGGAGCCCCGGATGCCCAGGTACTCCGTGCGATGCTCCGGGGGGGAGATGTCCAGGAGGTAGGGTTCGAAGCCGATCCTCCGGCCGCTCTGGATGAAACCCATGAGGAGAAAAACCAGGGCGAAGGCATCCGGCCCCATCCGGCTGAGGACCAGGGCGACAAGGGGGATGGCGCTGCCGATGAAGATGCAGGTCTTGACGATGAGACGGGAATCGTAATGGCTGGCCAGATAGGTCCAGACCAGGTTGGAAAAAATCGTGCCGGTGATCTGGAAAAGCAGATATTTACCGATGTAGCTGCTGTCCACCCCCAGGGTGTCCAGGGCGAAAATCATGTAGAAGGGCAGGATCATGATGCTGAAACTGGCCAGGTTCTCCACGAGAATGAAGCGGTTGAAGGTCTTGTCTTTTTTAAGGTAGACCGGAACCCTCCTGAGATAATCCGTGAAACTCAGGAGGTTTTCCCTGGCCACCGCCTCCCCCGGTTCCCGGATGAAATAGAAGCCCAGGGAAGCGATGGTGAGGCCGATGAAGCCGATCAGGAGGGTCAGGGCGTAGTTGCCGGGAAAGCCCATGTCGGCCAGTGAAAAAATCCGGCTGATGATGAGGCCGCCGCCGAAGGCGGCGATACTGGAGAAAAACTGCTTGATGGCGTAAAGCCGGGTGCGCTCCCTCGAGGGCAGGACCTTGCCCATGATGTCGGCGTAGACGATGCCGGCGAAGCCCCCGCTGACGGAAAACATGAAGACCCAGAGAAAAAAGCTGCCGATGACCAGCCAGGGGCTTTTGAGTCCGAAATAGTAGGTGAAGACCGCCATGCCCAGAAAGGCCAGGGCCCGGAGATAAATCCCCAGCAGCAGGAATTTTTTCTTGTAGGTGTGGGCCTTGAGATAGTGGGAGAAGACCAGATTGAAGATCAGGGGGGCCCCCAGCATGATGGAGTAGAGGAGACCGAAGATGATCTTGGATTCCGTCAGGGCGGAGACCAGGGCGGGAAATACCGTATTGTAATCCAGCATGGACATGGTCAGGGCCAGGAAGACCCCGTGCCAGATAAATGCCAGGTAGATGGTTCTGGTGCTTTGCGGTGTCATTGATCAGACCTCCAGGACGTTAGTAGAATCTGAAAATCATTATATAGCAAATTTCAGGATTATTAAAGTGTTTCGATTTCCCCCCCGAGGATATAAAGGAATGAGAAGGAGGATCAAAATGAATGATATTGTGGCAAGCATTGAAAACCTGTATCAAGTGATCCCGCTCAAGCCCTTTCGGAAGACCCCGGGAGTTTCCTTCGATGTCATGACCCGGTCCATGGTGCCCCGGGTGGATGCCGTCGACCGGGTGATCCACCAGTCAAGCGCCCGGTCTCCCGGACCCGTGGGGGAGGTGGCGAGACCCTGGTACATGCACACCCACCAGGCGGACAATCTCTTCGTCCTCTACGGCAAACGCCTGGTGGAGGTCTACACCCCGGCCCACGGCCGTGTGGAAACCTTCGAGGTGACCCCGGACCATGTGAATCACAACGGCAGGAGACTGTATACCGGGGCGGCGGTCCTGGTGTGGCCGGTCGGGGTCTTCCACAGGATCACCAGCGGTCCCGAGGGCTCGGCCTCCATCAATCTGGCGACCCATTTCGAAGGCTTCGACCTCAGAAGCAATTTCAATATTTACGACCTGGATCCGACCACCGGCATCTACCGGCTCATCAGAGAAGGATACCGGGATCAGGAAAGGGAGGAGGAATCGTGATGCTCAAATATCTCGGCTATTTTGGGGTGACCTTTGCGGTTTTCATGGCCATCGATCTGGTCTGGCTGGGGGTGGTGGCCAAGAATCTCTATCAGGAGTATCTGGGCTACATCATGGCCAAGCAGGTGAACTGGGCGGCGGCGGTGATTTTCTACATCATCTTCATCGTGGGAGCCCTTTACTTCGTCATCCTGCCGGCCTTGGATACCGGGGACGTCACCCGGCTGGTGATTTCCGCCATGCTCTACGGCTTCGTGACCTACGCCACCTATGACCTGACCAATCTGGCGACCCTGGCGGACTGGCCGCTGAAAATCACCCTCATCGATCTCATCTGGGGAACGAGCCTCAGCACCCTCACCTCGGTGATCAGTTATTTCGCCATAAGAAGTCTCTTCTAACCCCATTCCTCCTCCTTTTGTGATAAAATGATGGCAATGAAATCAACGAAGGAGAATCCATGTTGGGAATCGTTTATGCGTTCATAGCAGGAATATTTGTCGCCGTTCAATCGGTATTCAATGCCCGGGTCAGTGAGCACGTCGGTCTGTGGGGAACCACGGTGATCGTCCACGGCATCGGCCTCTTCTTTTCCCTGGCCATGATTCTGGCGGTGGGGGAGTTTTCAGGTCTTGGCGGATGGGCCCAGATCAACAAGCTCTATCTTCTGGGAGGAGCCTTCGGGATGGTGATCGTCTACAGCGCCACCCGGAGCGTGATTCTGGTGGGTCCCACCCTGGCCATTGCGGTACTGATCGTGACCCAGCTGGCCGTGGCCATGATGGTGGACGCCAACGGCTGGTTCGGCGTGGACAAGCTGAGTCTCCACTGGACCAAGCCCTTGGGGATACTGATCATGGTCATCGGCATCGTGGTTTTCAAATTGAGGGGGTAAGGATATGGTATTGAAGGAACTGGTACTCAAGAACAGAAGCTATCGGAGGTTTTACGAGGAGGTCGCGATTCCGATGGAGGATCTGAAGGCCTTCATCGACCTGGCCAGGCTTTCCGCCACGGGAAGCAACAAACAGGCCTTGAAATACTTCCTGGTGACCTCCCGGGAAGGCAAGGCCAAGGTTTTTGACAATATCCACTGGGCCGCCTATCTCAAGGACTGGGACGGCCCCGAAGAGGGCGAGCGACCCTCAAGCTACCTCATCATGGTCCTGGACCTCGACATCGCCAAGCAGTGCTACTGGGATCACGGCATCGCCGCCCAGAGCATCCTTCTGGGAGCCACGGAAAAAGGTTACGGGGGCTGCATGTTCGCCTCCTTCAACGCCTCCCGGATTGCCGGGGATCTGGGCATCGGCGAGGGCTACCAGGTGCTCATGGTCATCGCCCTGGGCAAGCCCAAGGAGGAGGTGGTGATCGAAGCGGTGAAGGATCCCTCGAATCTCCAATACTACCGGGACGCCGCCGGAGTCCACCACGTGCCCAAGCGCAGTCTCCAGGAACTGATCGTCGACAACCTCTAAGAGCCCGTCAAGGGCTCTTTTTCTTATTTCAAGGGATAATCATTATCAATTCCCTCCTGACTGATTACAGTGTTTTCAAAAAATGGTAGAGTGGTATCAGTAGACTGCTAAGGGGGATTAGGATGATTGTCGCGTGTGCAACAGATGATGGAAAGCATTTCATGGACCGGCACTTCGGTGATGCCGAGTACTACGATCTGTACGAAATCAGTGAAGACACCTGCCGTTTCATTGAGAGGATCGTCAACAATACCGAGGAAGAGGAGGGCCACGCAGACCCCAAAAAAGCCAGGGGGATCGTGAATCTCCTCAAGGAACGGGGCGTTGAAGCGGGACTGACCAAGGTTTTCGGCCCCAACATCAAGCGGATTAAAAAACAGATCCTGCCCATTTTGACTTCTGAGGAAGCCATTGAGGCGGGTCTTGAAAAGGTCATGGGGAATCTTGAGACCGCCCTGGGTCAGCTGGCTCTGGGAGAGGACAGAGACCACCTGGACCTCAGGAGGTGAAGGGCTTGTTTGGAAGGAATAAACAAGGATCGGGGATGGGAAGGAACCGACAGAATGCGGGACTCGGCCAGGGAGGCACTTGTGTTTGTACGGTCTGTCATGCCGAGGTGGCCCACCGCCAGGGAACGCCCTGTTACGAAATGAAATGCCCCGAGTGCGGGGCCCCCATGAGCCGTGAGGGTCTCGAGGAGACCCGGGCCAAGCCCAGGGTCTTTGACAAGGCCTGCATCGGCTGCGAAAAATGTGTCAGGGCCTGTCCCTTCGGCGCCATCAGCATGGTGGGAGACAAGGCCTTAATTGATCCGGGTCGGTGCACCAACTGCAGAAAATGCCTTGCCGTATGCCCCACCGGCGCCATCCGATAATCTCTTTTTCAAGAGATTATTTTTTTGCCTGAAATGGATTGACAAAATAAATACAATCGAATAATATTAGTATATAAGTAATAACTAATATACTAATGAGGTGAAGCAAGTGGAAAGGGATGTATTTTTGATTGAAATGTACAAGGCCCTGGGGCATCCGATCCGCCTTGATATTCTCAGAATTCTCAAGGAGGGGCCCCGCTGCGTCTGTGACATTCTGCCAGGGCTTGACTCGGAACAGTCCAATGCCTCCCAGCATTTTACAGTGCTGAAGAATGCGGGAATCCTCAAGCGCTACCGCAAGGGCAGCCAGATGATGTACGAGGTGATCGATCCCATGATCTATCAGCTGATCAGTCTCAGCGAAGAAATCCTCATCCACCGGCTGGACCGGACACGGGAAGCCCTGACCAGGGAGGTGGCCCATGAATAAGCTGCCCAGGCCCCTGATATTTCTTTCGGTATTTCTGATCAGCTACACCCTTCCCCTGGAGAACCAGCGGGTGACCGGAAGTATTCTGGAGGCCTTTTACCTGCTGAGGGACTACGCCCAGCACCATGTCCTGCTGTGTCTGATTCCGGCTTTTTTCATCGCCGGTGCCCTGGCGATTTTTATTTCCCAGGGAAATGTCATCAAGTATTTCGGTCCTGCGGCCAAAAAGACCACCGCCTACCTGGTGGCATCGGTATCGGGGACCCTGCTGGCCATTTGCTCCTGCACGGTCTTGCCCCTGTTTTCAGGAATCTACAAAAAGGGGGCGGGCCTTGGTCCCGCCATCACCTTTCTCTACTCAGGGCCGGCCATCAATCTTCTGGCCATCATTCTCACCACCCGGGTTCTCGGCATTGAAATCGGTATTGCCAGAGGGGTGGGGGCCGTGGTCTTTTCCATCGTCATCGGTCTGATCATGGCGAAAATTTTTGAAAAAGAGGACCGGGAGCGGATGGAAAAGGGGACCTCGGTCAAGGACGCCGGCCATCAGGAGGATTCACTCGGTTACAAAAGCCTTCTCCTGGGCGGGCTTGTGGTTTTTCTCATCTTCGCCAACTGGGGCAGACCCTCCGAGCCTGTCGGGTTTTTCAACTGGATTTTCAGTATCAAATGGGTCATTGCAGGGCTTTCCCTCATCATCATTCTTTTCACCGTGAAAAGATTCATGACCCCCGGGCAAAGAAAAGACTGGCTTGAGGAGACCTGGGATTTCGCCCAGCAGATCCTCCCCCTCCTTTTCTTCGGGGTGCTCTTCGCCGGACTCCTCATGGGCCGTCCCGGCATGGATCAGGGATTGATTCCCTATCATTATGTCTCCACCCTGGTGGGAGGCAACAGTCTCTTCGCCAATTTCTTCGCCTCCCTGGTGGGGGCCCTGATGTACTTTGCCACCCTTACGGAAATTCCAATTGTCCAGGGCCTCATGGGAGCCGGCATGGGCAAGGGACCGGCCCTGGCCTTGCTGCTGGCGGGTCCCGCCCTGAGCCTGCCCAACCTGCTGGTGATCCGAAAGGTTCTCGGCACCAGAAAAACCCTGACCTTTGCGGGACTGGTGGTCTTGTTTTCCACCCTGACGGGAATGCTCTACGGTTATCTGTTCTAAGTATTGAAAGGAGAAATACCCTATGAAAATCGCTGTTTTGGGAACGGGCTGCAAGAACTGCAAGAAGCTGATCGAGAACGTCACAGAGGCCACCAGGCAATTTGAGGTGGATTTTGAAATCAGCAAGGTGGAGGATCTGGATGAGATTTTAAAGTACGATGTCTTTCTCACCCCGGCTCTGGTCATCGACGACGAAGTGGTGTCCACAGGCAAGGTGGTGTCCGTGGAAACCATCACTGAAATGATCAAGGAGCGCTTGTAGCAAAAGCCCCCGCCGGAAAAGGCGGGGGCTTTGATATCAGATGAATTCAACGGAGCCGTCAAGCAGATAGATTACGTCCTTGCGCTCCACCACGATGCGGCAGGTTTCCCTCAACCCGGGGTCCTCCTTGATGATCTTCATCAGCTCGTGGGAGGGATTGATGGCGGTGGGATGGCCCATGCGCTTGAGCATGGAGTAGTCGCCGTTGGTGTCCCCGTAGGAGTAGGAGCTTGCCGGATCGATTTGGTGGGCCTGGATGAAGTCCACGATGGCCCTGTTCTTGCTCTCGGAGTCCCACATCTTGATCACCTCACCGGTGAATCTGCCCTGGTCATCGAGGAGATAGCCGCTGCCGATATAGTCGTCGGCACCGTATTTTTTCGCCATGAGGCTGACCAGGAAGTCCGGGCTGCCGGAGATGAAGATGATCCGGTGGCCCTGGGCCTTGTGCCAGTCGATCCGGGACCGGGAGTATTTGTAGACGGCGTCCCCCTTGAGGTTGATGACCTGCTCCGAGATGAACTGGATGTGGTTGAGATTCAATCCCGTCAGGTTCTTGATGTATTCCTGGGCGAGCTCCTCCATGAAGTCGTCGTAATCCCCCTGGCGGTTTTTCCACCGCAGGTAAAGCTCGCTGATATGGTCGTACCAGATATTGGGTTCAATGACCTCGTATTTCATCAGTTTCCTGAAATGTTCGATCATCAGGGATCCCCGGTAGACCGTGCCGTCGATATCGAAAAACGCTGCGGTATTCATAAATATTTCCCCTTTTTTTGAAGAGATGGTTTTGAAGCCAGGGTTTCGGGTACATAATAAGTAGATCAATCCCCCGTAATCTGGGGTTGATATATAGTGAGAGAGGACGTCATTTGGGACCTTACCAGGACCCCAACAACTACAAACAGCAAGAAAAGGCAGCACCCAATGAAATGCTGAGGCAATACCTGCTTCACCTGCAACACCCAATCATCGAATGGAGGTATGCTTATCAAAAAACATCCGTTGGTTACAACTGAATATGAGGATATTAAACGTGCTCTCACTCACTAGAAAGGGCTATCTTGAAAAAATTTAAGATAGTCCTTTTATAATGCTGATGAAGTTGCGGGTGATTCGGGCGGTGATGCCCCAGATCACCCTGCCGCCGTAGGTGTAGAAATGGACCGGGTACCTTCCGACCTTCCAGGGGTAGCTTTCCCCGAAGGGAATCTTCTCATAGGGAAAGGCCTCGTCGAAGGCGAAGCGGTTTTCCCCGTGGTGGATCTGGGGTTCATTCTCCTCAAAGAAACGCAGGGGGACGGTGAAGACGTGGTCCACCTCGGCGGGGTTGATTCTGAGCTCTTCGAGATCCTCGATCAGCAGGCTGCCGACAAAGGGGTGGACGATCATGTTGAAGGGGGTGACGATGGTATCGATGCCCCCGAAGATTTCGATCTTGTTCTCCGGCAGGCCGAGTTCCTCCACGGTTTCGCGCAGGGCGGAGAGGATGGGCATTTCCCCGTCTTCCTTTTTGCCTCCCGGGAAACAGACCTCCCCCGGCTGGGTTTTCATCTCAAGGTTCCTGACCTCGAAGAGGAGGTGAAGTTCCCCCTCCAGGAAGACCAGGGGCAGGAGGACGGCGGTGATTTTATATGGGCCCTCGGGCTGGATGGCGTGGCTTTTGATGATTTTCTTGATATCGGACAGCATGATTTCTTCGACTCCTTTTCCCCATTATAACCAAAGATGCCCTTGAATGAAACGGTGAAAGGTGAAATATTCCCCGGATTGAGTGAACTACCCCCACTTGTAGAAGTGGGAGCTTCCTGGTCAATATCCCTAACGGAACAAGTTTACCCAGGCTCATAAGGTCGCACCGACCTCGATAGTACCAAAACTATATAGCTAGTTTCAGTAGGTTTTTAGCCGCATTGATATCTCTATCGTGGACTATGCCACACTGAGGGCATGTCCATTCCCGAAGGGCTAAGTTCTTTACCTCGGGGTTCTTGTAGCCACATTCTGAACACAGTTGGGAACTAGCATAGTTGGCAGGGGCGATCACGAGTTCTCTACCATACCACTGAGACTTGTACGCCAACATTTCTCTGAATGTACTCCATGAGACTTCGGATATTGCTTTGGCTGACTTATGATGCTTCATCATGTTCTTCACCCTTAGGTCCTCGATCACTATCGCTTGGTTTTCGCGAATGATCTGAGTACTGACCTTTTGTAGAAAATCACGACGTTGGTTGGAAATCTTCTCATGCATCTTTGCAACCCTTAGGCGAGCTCTAGCTCTGTTTCGACTACCCTTTGTCTTTCGCGAGAGATCCTTTTGGAGCTTGGCCAGTCGCTTCTCAGATTTTCTGAGCCACTTGGGGTTTTCGTAGACTTTTCCATCAGAACAGATTGCAAAATTCTTTATTCCGACATCAATGCCTACTTGATGACCTGACTCAGGAAGATTTTCAATCTCGGTTTCTACGAGAACAGAGACAAAGTACTTGCCCGAAGGGGTCTTGGAAATCGTGCATGACTTGATTTTACCTTCAAAGTCTCTGTGCTTTTTTACTTTGACAAGTGTTTTGCGTTTAGGCAATTTAATACGGTCATCATCAAAATACACGGTGCCATTTTGATTGTTCGTCGTATAGGAAAAATGGTTGTCTTTCTTTGACTTGAACTTTGGAAATCCCACAGATAGGTCTCTAAAGAAATTCCTAAATGCCTTTTGTAGATTGAGCTGAGTATTGGCCAGCGCCAAACTATCCACCTCTTTGAGCCACTCGTACTCCTCTTTGTACTGCGCAGGAGTATTATTGAGCATCATCCCTGTTTTCTTGTAATGCTCGATCTTATCGGCAAGCATCTTGTTGTAGATGAACCGTACGCAGCCGAAGTTCTTGGCAAAGAATGTCGTCTGTTCTTTATTTGGGTAAATACGATATTTATAGACACGTTTCACGGAATCATCTCACTTTTTGACCTTGACTTTCAATGTACTGCCTGACAATTTCAATGGGAGCACCACCAACCGTTGAAACAAAATAGCTATTTGTCCATAGTGTAGGTAGTTTTGTAGTCAGGTGCTTGAATTCGCCTCTTGGTACTCTTGATGATTGTCCCTTGATTCTTTTGACAGCCTTATGGATGCCGAATTGGGGGGCAACCTCTAATAGCAAGTGGATGTGATCTGGCATGGTTTCCATTTCAATGATTTCTACATTTAGCTTAAGAGGCAACTTCTTCTACTATCTCCTTCAAACGCTTTTCAACTGGACCTACGATTACCTTGCGCCGATATTCAGGACACCATACCACAGGGTACTTGCACGAACAGACTACATTTTTGTTTGATTGATATTTAGTGTGATCCATACCTCTATGATACACCCTTTAAGCTTATGACGCAAACATATGATCACCTTTCATCCCCGTGGCAAAAGCGAGGGGCTTTTCGGCGCTATTCTGTAATCAAAATGACATGGAAAAACTAGTGACATTTTAGAATTTGCCCGTATAATGGTATTGGTTGATGCTTCAACCAGAAAGGTGCAATTGAAGAAAAATGATGTATTTGATAATTTTTTTGGCAAAAATCGTCGAGGTTTCCCTGGGAACCCTGAGGATGGTCCTGATCACCAAGGGAGAGCGGCTGGTGGGATCCATCATCGGCTTTGTCGAGGTCACCATGTGGATCATCATCGTGGGAAAGGTCCTGACGGATATCTCCTCGGATCCCCTGAGGGTCCTGGCCTATGCCGGTGGATTTTCAGCCGGCAATTACCTGGGTTCCTGGATCGAGGAGAAACTCGGCATTGGCACGGCGGAGGTCCAGACCATCGTCCTCAAGGAGGACGGCAAAAAACTGGCCAACTTCGTACGGGATGCCGGCTTCGCCGTCACCGTGGTGGAAGGGGAGGGCAAAAGCTATACCCGGAACATCCTTTTCATGTACGTGAGACGCAAGCGGGTAAAGGAATTGATCGATGTCATCCAAAGGCATCAGGACAATGCGGTGATCACCGTTTCCGAGGCCAAGCCCATCTACGGCGGCTTCAATATGAGAAGAAAATAGGACCCTTCAGGGTCCTCAGACTGTAGAAAAAGGTCCATTCACTTTTGAGTGGACCTTTTTCATGCCAAATATTTACATATATCTCCAAAAAGGATTACAGCGATAAATGTCGAATATTGTATTAAGGGGTGATTTATGATGTTGGGAAAACAAAATGGCAATCATCGTGACCAAGTCACCATGATCAGTTTGGATGATTTAGTACCAAAGAATCATTTGTTGAGAAAAATTGATGCTGTAATGGATGTTGATTATATCTACAATCTCGTCGAGGGTTTATATGTTGTGGATAATGGCCGACCCAGTATCGATCCGGTGGTAATCATCAAGATTGCCATAATCAAGTACCTTTTTGGTATTCGGTCCATTCGTCAAACCTTCAAAGAAATTGAAACCAATGTCGCTTATCGCTGGTTTCTCAACATCGGTTTAGAGGAACCTCTGCCCCATTTTTCAACCTTCGGCAAAAATTATGTGAAACGCTTTGGTGAAACCGAAGTCTTTACTCAGATTTTCAACCGGATTCTATATCAGGCCTGTGATGCCGGCTATGTCAATCCAGAAGAAGTCTTCGTCGATGGCACCCATGTCAAAGCCAGTGCCAATAAAAACAAACGGATGAAAGTTATTGTGAAACAGGAAGGCCGGGTTTTCACAGAGGCCTTGGAAGCGGAAATCAATGTACAAAGAGAAGCGGAGGGCCTGGCTCCCATTAAAAAAAAAGAAGAAAAAACCCCTAAAGAAAAAATTTTGACTAAAAGTCCGGTGGACCCCGACGCCGGCATGTTCTACAAGGACAACTTCAATCGAATGTTCTGTTATTCTGTGAACACCGCCTGCGACCGTAATGGGTTCGTACTTGGGATGCACCTGAGCAGTGGCAATATCCATGACAGCGTCAACTTCGATCCCCTGCTGAGGGATGTCACCAGAAGATTTCCCGAAATCAAAGCCATTGTCGTTGATGCAGGTTACATTACCCCTCATATTGCAAAGACTTGCTTTGATCGGGGGATACGACCGGTGCTACCCTATAAAAGGCCCATGACGGGCAAAGGATTGTTTCGAAGACACGAATATGTTTATGATGAGCATTATGACGAATACCTGTGTCCTGCCAATGAGCGACTGCATTTGTCGGGGATCAGAAAGGACGGCTACCGATACTACGTTTCAGATCCCAGAGTTTGTGAGCACTGCAAACATCTGTCCCAATGTACCCGAAGCAGCAATCATCAAAAGGTCATCACCCGACATGTATGGCGCAGCGCCCTCGAGGAGGCGGAGCACTTAAGGCATAGCCGGTACAACCGAGAGCTTTACAGCCTGAGAAAAGAAACGGTTGAAAGAGTATTTGCGGATATGAAAGAAAAGCATGGTTTACGCTATACGCACTATCGGGGACTTGGGAAGGTGCATAGCGAGGTGATGCTCACCTTCGCATGCATGAATCTTAAAAAACTTGCTACTTGGCAGTGGCAAGGTGCTTGAAGGGTCTGGGGATTCCCAGTCTTTTTTATTTTTTAAGGGAATAATGGTTCTTTTGAGACGAATTCATCATCATAAAATAGAGAACCCCTGCTTGAAGTACTTCTCAAACAGGGGTTTATCTACAGTCTGAGGACCCTTCAGGGTCCTGTTTTCATTTGACGCAGCCAGTTCAGGGAGTTTTCCAGGGCGGCAAAGTAGTGGTCGGTGCCCAGGAGCTCCAGGACCATGGTCCGGGGCGGCAGGGCCGCCAGATAGTCCCGGCTTCTGGTGAAGGTCTCCTGATCCAGGGCCAGGTGCTTTTTTTCCCGGGTGAAGCCGTGAAGATGGTAGTGGTTGAGGGCGTCGGTGAATGCCGGTGGATCGACGGCCCCGGCGATGAGGGCGTTGGGGACGTCCAGGCAGATTCCGAGCCTGTCCGTGGCGAATTTACGGACAATCTCATGGACATCCTCCGGGGTATATGTGGTATAATCGTTGTGTATATTTTCAAGACTGAGGACAAGATCGAGGTCCTTTTTCGCCAGGTATTCCAGGAGAAAATCCAGGTATTTCAGGTTGCTGTCAAGGCTCTTGTCCTGACTCGGATGAATCACTACGGTCAGGGGACCCTGTCTTTGAAAGTGTGACGAGAAATCCAGGATTTTTCTGGTGGACTGCATCAGTTCACGGGGATAAGTCTTGAGAAGGGCGGCCTCCAGGGGAAGCTTTTCCAATTGATAGGGGACATGGTAGGAAAACCGGAAGGGGCTCTTCAGGATCAGATCGAGGCTGGCCTTCGGCAGGGTCTCCTCCGCCAGGGAGATCTCGAGATGACGGATTGAATGGGTGGATTCCAGGCGGGAGATGAGCTCTGGAGCGTCATAGTCATCCAGCAGTTTTTCTTCAAATGTGATTCCAGTCATGGGGCACCTCCTCCCTTCATTATAAGGGAGTAAACTTGTGAATGAAAGGAACCTGTCATGATTCTTTTGATCGACAATTACGACTCCTTCACCTACAATCTCTACCAGTATCTTCTGGAACTGGGGGAGGAGGTCAAGGTGCTTCGCAACGATGAGACCACCCCGGAGGAGATTCTGAAGATGGCTCCCGAGGGAATCATTCTGTCACCGGGTCCCGGCAGGCCGGAGGACTCAGGGGTGTGCCGGGAGGTGGTCACCCACCTTGCCGGACGGATTCCCATACTGGGGGTGTGCCTGGGCCACCAGACCATCGCCAGCATGGCCGGGGCCAGGGTGGTCAAGGCTATCGAGCCGGTCCACGGCAAGGTCCACCCCATCCAACATCAGGGCCGGGGGGTTTTCAAGGGACTGGGGCAGCCACTCAGGGTGACCCGGTACCATTCCCTGGTGGTGGACCCCGACACCCTGCCGGCGGATTACGAAATCACCGCCGTGACCCGGGAGGGGGAGATCATGGGACTGAGACATCTGTCCTACCCCTTGGAAGGGGTGCAGTTTCATCCGGAGGCGGTCCTGACGGAGCAGGGGCATGAACTCCTGGAGAATTTCATCCGGATGGCAAGGGAGTGGCGAAGGAATGATTAGAGAAAAACTGCCTCCCCAATACACCATGATGACCCTCCTCAAGGCCTTTGAAGGATCAGCGGAGGTGGTTTTCCTGGACAGCAGCAGTGAAGACCATGAACTCGGTCCCTACCGGATTCTGGGCTTCGACCCCTTTATCCGCCTGGTCTATGCCGATGAGGTGGTCACGGTCCATCGGGAGGGAACTGTCAGTACCCTCAGGGAATCCCCCCTCGGGGTCCTGCAGCAGCTCCTGGAGGAATTTCCCGCTAGGAAGGTCTCTGACCTGCCCTTCAGCGGAGGGGCCATGGGCTATTTTTCCTATGACTTGAAGAATCATCTCGAGCGGCTGCCGGACAAGGCTGTGGATGACATGCAAGTGCCCGAGATGCAGTTCAATTTCTACCACGGCGCCCTGGTGGAGGATCGGAAAAACCGGGAGATCTTCTATACGGATTATGATTTTGACGGCCGGGGAGGGGACCGGTACAAGCGGTTGCTGGAGCGTCTGGCCAGTCCCCCTGAAGCCCCTTTTGAACCCTTCAGACTCACCGGGGCCCTGCAGAGCAATTTCGAAAAGGCCGATTACCTCAAGGCCCTTTCAAGGGTGAAGGAATACATCCGCCAGGGAGACATCTACCAGGCCAACATGACCCAGCGGTTCGCCGGCCGGTTTGCCGGCAATCCCCTGACCCTCTATGAAAGGCTCAGGGCACTGAATCCGGCCCCCTTCAGCGCCTATGCCCGTCTGGGGGAGATCCGGATTCTGTCGAGTTCTCCCGAGAGGCTCATCGAGGTGCGGGATTCGAGAATCACCACCCGTCCCATCAAGGGCACCGTCCCCCGGGGGGGCACCCCCCGGGAGGACGAAGCCATGATCCAGACCCTCAAGGACAGCGAGAAGGACCATGCGGAGCTGTTGATGATCGTGGATCTGGCAAGAAACGACCTGGGCAGAATCTGCAAGCCGGGAACCGTCAAGGTGCCGGAGCTTTTCAAGATTGAAAGCTACGCCACGGTCCACCACCTGGTGGCCACGGTGACGGGAGAGCTCAGGGAGGGCATGGGCATCCGGGAAATCATCCAGGGTGTCTTCCCCGGCGGCAGCATCACCGGGGCGCCGAAAATCAGAGCCATGGCCGTCATCGACGAACTCGAGCCCACCCGGCGCAATATCTACACCGGGTCCCTGGGCTACATCGATTTCAACGGGGACATGGATTTCAACATCCTGATCCGTACCCTCCTCGTCAAGGGGGACCAGGTGCAGTTCCAGGTCGGGGGCGGCATTGTCTGGGATTCCCTTGAAGAAGCTGAATTCCAGGAAACCCTGCACAAGGGAAGGGCCCTGGTCAAGGCCCTTGAAGGAGTGGATTAGGCGTGGATATCAACTCACCGGGACTCAACTACGGCATCGGCCTTTTCGAGACCCTGAGGGTCACCGGGGGCAGGCCTGAATATTTGCAGGCCCATCTGAAGCGGCTCATGGATGCCATCGAAATCCTGGGGCTGAAGCCCCTGGAGGAAGCCCTTCTGGTCAAGGCCATGGACCGCCATCTCGAAACCGAGGGACTTGACGCGGGGCGGTTGAAGGTGCTTTACAACGATCTGGGTCTCTTCATCACCTCGGGTGACAATCCCTACAAAAAAGAAGACTACGACAGGGGCATGGCCCTGGAAATTTCCCGGGTCAGGGTGCCTAGCAGGAGCCGGTATACCCTCAAGACCACCAATTACCTGGTCCCCCATCTCGAACTCAAGGCGGCCAGAGCGGCCGGCTATGACGAAGTGGTCTTCACCAATGATCTGGGGGAGCTCGTGGAGGGTTCCAGGTCCAACCTCTTCTTGATCAGGGAAGGGCGGGTCCATACCCCCGGGCTTGCCTCGGGCTGCCTGGAGGGAATCCTCAGGCAGGAGGTCCTCACCACCCTCAAGGAAACTTGTCTGGAGGTTTCCCTGCCGGTGGCGGACCTTGACCGATTCGAGGCGGGTTTCCTGACCAATTCACTCATGGGGGTCATGCCCATTGCCAGTATCCAGGGGAGGTCCATGGACAAGGACCATCCCTTGATCCAGGACCTGGTTAAAAAATACAGCAAAGAAGGTTGAAAACTATGGATAAGGAAAAAATCAAAAAAGCAGTGAGGGAGATCATCGAGGCCATCGGAGAGGATCCTCAAAGGGAGGGCCTCCTTGAAACCCCCAGAAGGATCGCCGACATGTACGAGGAAATCTTTTCAGGAATCGATGACGATCCCGGCAGGCACCTTGACGTGATCTTTGCCGATGAAAACCACAACGAGCTGGTACTGGTCAAGGATATCCCCATCTACTCCATGTGCGAGCATCACTTCGTCCCCTTCTACGGCAAGGCCCATGTGGGCTACATTCCCAAAAACGGCCGCCTCACGGGGCTCAGCAAGTTGGCCAGGGTGGTGGATGCCGTGGCTAAAAGACCCCAGCTCCAGGAGCGGATCACCTCGGATGTGGCGGACCTGATCATGGAAAAACTCGATCCCTACGGGGTCATCGTGGTGATTGAAGCCGAGCACATGTGCATGACCATGCGAGGGGCGAAAAAGCCGGGTTCCAGGACCGTGACCTCCGCTGTAAGGGGCATCATGAAAACCGACGACAAGAGCCGGTCCGAGGCTCTGAGTCTGATCAATCTGAGATGAGGGAGAGGATGAGAGGGATGCAAGAAAGAATTCTCAAGGTCGCGGACAGGACCCTGGTTCTAGGGGAAAGAACCCTGATCATGGGCATACTCAATGTCACCCCGGATTCCTTTTCCGACGGCGGTCGCTTCAAGGAGCTGGACCCGGGACTTGAAAGGGCGGGACAGATGATTCTGGAGGGGGCCGATATCATCGACGTCGGGGGGGAATCCACCCGGCCGGGGCATGCCCCGGTATCCCTGGAGGAGGAAATGGCCCGGACCCTGCCCTTCATCCAGGCCCTGGGGCGGCGTCTGGACACCCTGATCTCCATCGACACCTACAAGTCAAAGATGGCAAAAAGGGCTCTGGAAGCCGGAGCCCACCTCATCAATGATGTCTGGGGCTTCCACCGGGACCCGGAGATGGCCCGGGTGGCGGCGGCATTCCAGGTGCCGGTGGTCCTCATGCACAACCAGGAGGGCACCGCCTACGCCGGGGATATCATCGAAGCCATGAAGAAGTTCTTCGATGAAGCCGTCGAGGCGGGTCTCAAGGCGGGGATGCGGGAGGAAAACATCATTCTGGATCCGGGTATCGGTTTCGGGAAAACCCCCCGGCAGAATGTTCTGGTCATGCACCGGCTGGCGGAAATCAAGGCCTTCGGTTTTCCGCTGCTCCTGGGGACTTCGAGGAAGTCCATGATCGGGGAGATTCTGAAGCTGCCGGTTTCGGACCGTCTCGAGGGGACCCTGGCCACCAATGCCTTCGGTATCATGACGGGGTGTGACATCCTCCGGGTCCACGATGTCAAGGAACACTATCGAATGGCCCGGGTGATGGACGCCCTGATGAGGGGGACTTTCTGATGGACAGGATCACCATGAAGAACATGGGTTTTTACGCCTACCATGGCGTCATGGCGGAGGAGAAGGTCCTGGGCCAGCGCTTTGTGGTGTCCCTAGAGCTCACCCTGGATCTGAAGGCTGCAGGCCGGTCCGACCGGGTGGCGGATACGGTCAGCTACGCCGAGGTCTATGAGGAGGTCAGGCGGGTGGTGGCGGAAAACACCTTCGATCTGATTGAGAAACTGGCCTTTGAAATCGGAAAAGCCGTGTTGACGAATCATCCCGGGGTCGAGGCCCTGGAGGTGAAGGTGGAAAAGCCCGGAGCGCCGGTCAAGGGTGAGTTTGAGTATTTCGGGGTGACTTTATGTCTAAGACCATCGGATATTTGAGTCTTGGATCCAACCTGGGGAATCCGGTGAAGCATTTGAGAGAGGGGATCCTTCACCTCGAGGCCCTGGAGGGCCTCGAGGTGGTGAAGGTTTCTTCCTTCTACGAAACCGCACCCTGGGGCAGGGAGGACCAGCCCCCCTTTGTCAATCTCTGTCTTGAAATCCTCACCAGCCTGACCCCCCATGAGCTGCTTGAGGCGACCCAGGGGATTGAGAAGCGGATGGGACGGATCAAAAAAGAAGTCTGGGGGCCGAGGCTCATCGACATCGATATTCTGCTCATGGGTGAGGCTGAAATCAGCGAAGACGACCTGACCCTTCCCCATCCCTACATGACCCGGAGGGCCTTCGTGCTGATTCCCCTGGGGGAAATCGCTCCTGGGCTCAGGATCCGGGGGATTGCCGTCCATGACTGGATCGCCGCCCTCGAGGACCAGTCCGTCACCAGGATGCCATGAATCCTCCGGCATCCATGCAAAAAAAAGCTGAAGTCATCGGACTCCAGCTTTTTTGATGGGTGGTCAGTTCTGATTGAAATACTTCATGAAGGGATTGGAGCGGTCAAGGTAGATCACGGTATTTTCATCGAAGGCGTTTTCATAGGCACTGAGGCTGCGCCAGAATTCATAGAATTCCGGGTCCACGCTGTAGGCATCGGCGTAGATCTCCGAAGCGGCGGCATCGGCTTCACCGATGGTCTTTTCAGCAATTTCGATGGATTCCGCAATGATGGTGGCGACCTGGCGGTCGGTATCGGCCACGGTGTTCTGGTAGAGTTCCATGCCCTCGGCCCGTTTCTGCTCGGCGATGGCTTCCCGCTCGGCGATCATTTTATTGTAGGTGGATTCGATGTTGGAGGGAGGCAGTATGGTGCGGTAGACCTCGATATCCCGGATGACGATCCCCTTGAGGGCGAGATCCTCGTTGAGTTCCTCCTTGGCGGTCTGAAGGACTTCGTAGAGCATTTCCTTGTTGGTGAGGAAGTCCACGGAACTCAGACTGTTGACTTTTTCGATGACGGCGGCGTAGGCGATCTCGTCGATGATGCTGTTGGCCTTGGTAGCGGTGCCCAGGGAGGACCTGAAGAGGCCGGGGTGGGAGATTTCCCACTGGGCGAACATGGCGATTTCATACTTGATCTTGTCCTGGGTGTTGATGTTGGCCACGTTGGAGACATAGGTGATCAGCTTGCTGGAGTATTTGTCCACCTGGGTGATGAAGGGGATCTTGAAAAAGAGACCCTTGTCTTTGATGATTTCGATATTGGCGAAGCTGTCGATCAAGTCGTTCTGCTGCCGGGCCACGTCGTTGTCCCGGTCCACGACGATCTTGGTGATTTCACCGAATTGTCTCACGGTGGCCACCTCGTCTTCCTCCACGATGTAGGTGAAATTGGTGAAGACTCCCACTAGAAGAATCAGAAGGATGAGGAGTATGACGTACTTGATCATCTGTCCGGCGGTTTTTTTGGCGGAGGCCGCCCTGGACTTGAATTCGTCGGAATAGCGCTTGAAGTCGTTGGGTTCGAATTGGTTTTTATTCATTGACAGTTCCTCCTCCCGTCAGACTGCTGGGATTGAGGGGCAGGTATTTCACGGTCCCGTCACCCTCCATGTCGATAAAGGTCTTGGCGCTGACCGTGGTCAGGATTTTTTCCATGGTGTCGAGGTAGAGACGGGTTCTGGTGATGTCCTTGGCCTCGGCGTATTTCTCATAGACCTGGACGAAACGCTGGACGTCCCCGATGGCCTGGGAAACCGTCTGGGCCTTGTAGGCCTCGGCGGACTGGATCCTCTGGTAGGCCTGGGCCCTGGCGTCGGGCAGCTGCTCGTTCTGGTAACGGGCCGCCTTGGAGAGGTACTCGGTCTTCTGGTTTTCCGCATTGTTCACGTCGTCATAGGCGAACTGGACGGATTCAGGCAGGAGGATGTCGGTGAACTTCACATCGGTGATGGTGAGTCCGAGGCCGTATTCCGAGAGCTTTTTGGAGAGCTCGGGGGCGAGTTCCGTGGCGATGACCTCCTTGTTGATCAGGGCCTGCTCCAGGTCCTTGTTCTGCATGTTTCTCCTGAGGACGCTTTCAAAGGCCAGGCGGATGGTGCCGATCTGGTCGTCGGTATTGAAGAGATAGGCGGCGGGGTCGGTGATCCGGTACTGGATCACGGCGCCGACATTGACAAGATACGAGCCCTTGGTCAGGACGATGGCCTCTCCCAGGTTGTCGGTGTAGGTTCCCGAGGTGGTGGGAGTGGGGGTCTCGTCGGGCCGGTAGCCGTACTGGACGCTGAGGATTTCATTGGTCCGGACGATGGTCACCTTGTCCACCAGGGGAATCTTGAAGTTGAGTCCCGAACTGGTGACGACGGAATGGAGTTTGCCGAAGCGCTGGACCACGGCCTCTTCCGCGTTTTCCAGGAAATAGTAGCTTTGGAATCCGATGAACGCGATGAGGATGAGAATCAGCACCAGGGGGATTAATTTGCCGTTTTTCATAAATGGACCTCCTTTTTGAAATGGATTTCTTTTTCAATTCTGCTCAAATAGCATATAATGGGGGTAGAGGTGCTTTCATGGAACTTTTTCAAGCAATCAAAAGCAATTACTCAAAACATCATATTCAGGCCTACAGCGGTCAGATGGCCTTTTTCTTCACCATGTCCCTGTTTCCCTTTCTGGTGGTGCTTTTCACGGTGATCGGCCGGTTTTCTCTGGATTCCAAGGTCCTTTTCGATTTTGCCGAGGTTTTTGTCCCCCCGGACATCCAGGATTTTTTGTTGGGTTACATCAATCAGATCACCTTCAACGCCACCGGAGTGATTTCCACCTCTTTGATTCTTACCCTCTGGTCATCCTCTAAAGCAGTTCATGGGATGATGCGGTCCATCAACGTGGTTTTCGAGGTGGATGAAAGCAGAAATTTCCTCTATCTCAGGCTCGTCGGTTTTTTCTACACCTTCGGCCTGATCCTGGTCATCGTGCTTTTTCTGATTCTGCCGGTAATCGGGGTGAGATTTCTTGAATTCGTCAGTCCTTTTTTCAACCTTTCAGGATTTGTGATCAGCTTTTTTTCCAGGGTGAAATGGATCGTGATCGTGGTGGTCTTCTACGCCCTCATCCTCCTGATCTACATGAGGGGGCCCAATCAGAGGGTGGCCTTCACAAGCGCTTCGAAGGGGGCCCTGCTGGCCCTGGCCGGCTGGCTGATCAATGCCATCGCCTATTCCGGCGTCATCAACACCTTCACCCGGATGTCGGTGATCTACGGCGGGATTTCAGCCATCATCCTCTTGAGCCTCTGGCTTTACATCAATGCCTTGATCATCCTCATCGGTGCCGAGGTGGTGTTTTTCTTCGAAGGCAAAAAGAATCCTGCATTTTGAGTGCAGGACTCATTTTTTCCGAAAGACTTTTTTGGCTCTCAGGGCCGTCAGAAAAACAAACACGGCTGCGATGGAGAGGTTGATGCCGGTGGAAAAACCGTAGGTCAGGAGGAAATCGTATAGGATTGCCAGGGAGATGGCCACTACGAAGACCTTCAGAATCTTTTCCAGGAGATCTTCCTCTTTCTGACCCCCGCCGCGGGCGATTCTCTCGGCATCCACTTTTTTCTTGTACTCAATCAAATCGAACTTTGCCATACATTCACCTCCCCTGTATTATACAATAATTGCAGGGTAAAAACAAAAGGGTTTCGTGAATTTGCGGCACTCATGTTAAAATCAATCCAAGGAGGGGATCAGATGTACAAGATTTCCAGCAAAATATTCGAGCAGATCAAGATTGAAGTGCTCTCAAAAGAATTCCTGGAAAGATACCGCCTCGACAATGAGCAGATCGAGGCCTATATCTTCGGCAATGAATTCTATAAAGAGATGAACGCCTGCGTGTCCGGCAAGGATTATGACAGCAAAAGGATTTTTCAGGTCTTCAAGGGATTGATTCTTCAGATCAATCAGGATCCGGCCGTCACCGGTGACAACATCCTGGAGTACGTCTACCATTACGCCCTGGGGAAATCCTTCCCACAGACGGTCCAGTTCAAAACCACACCGGACAACAGCGGCGCCATGGAACTGGCCCTGAAGCTCTTCCAGGTCATTTTCAGGTTTGAAAAGCAGGCGGAATCCTCCAAGTGGCCCAGCAGGTACCCCCTGGTCCTCCTCGACTACGAGGAGTACAAGGCCTTTGATTCCAGGGACGAGTACCGGCGTTTCCTCCGAAGTTTTGAAAACGACTACGTCTATGAAATGATGAAGCTCAACCAGGACGTCATCGGTTACAATACCCTGGACCACATCTGCGGGGTCCACCATATTTCCATGAGCATCGCCAGGCAGCTGAAGCTCAAAGGCCTCGACATCGACCTTGGCCTGGTCTCCGGTGCCGCCGCCGGCCACGATATCGGAAAATTCGGCTGCAAGCCTGAAGAGGCCCACAAGGTGGCCTATTACCACTATTATTACTCCGGTGAATGGTTCAGGGAGCGGGATATCGTCTATATCCGGAACATCGCCATCAATCATTCCACCTGGGACCTGGAGCTGGAGAACCTGACCCTCGAGTCCCTGCTGCTGATTTATTCGGATTTCAGGGTGAAGCAGAACGCCAAATTCGAGATGCAGTTCTATACCCTCAAGGATTCCTTTGAAGTGATCTTGAACAAGCTCGACAATCTCGACGAGAAGAAGACCCGGCGCTACCGCAGGGTCTACGAGAAGCTCAGGGACTTCGAGAACTTCCTCAGACGCTATGAAATCAACCTCGACCCCTCCTTTGACCTTGAAAAGGGTCCCGTCATCATGCCCAAAAGGCGCTACTACTCCCTGGTTCAAGGCCAGGAAATCGTCGAGGGGACCAAATTCGTCTCCATCAGTCACAATATCAGTCTCATGAATCTCATCAAGACGGAAAACAGTTTGAACCGGATTCTCGAAAATGCCAGGGGCTTTGACAACATCGACAGCCTGAGGGGCTATATCGCCATCATCCAGGAATACTACACCTATCTGACTCAGAAGCAGAAGCTCATGGTGATCAAATTTCTCTATGAACGCCTCATCACTCCGGAGGAGGACATCCGCATCGAATCGGCCAGTCTCATCGGTGAAATGGTGGCCACCTTCGATGAGGTGATCCGCAAGGAACTCCCCGAGGGGGCGAGGATTTCCTCTCTTGACATCAACTCCGACGACCTGCTCAAGAAGTATATCAACGACTTTCTGAATCCTCCCCAGAAAATCATCGAAAAGCACCGGGAACTGATTTCAAGAAATCTCAAGCCCATGATCAAGGGGTATTTCAAGCACGTGGATGAAGAGATGAAGCTCGAGAAACTCAACATGATCCTGGGCAGCATCGAGCCCCATTGCAACAAAGGGGAGCATATGATGTGCTTTCTTGACGTGGTCAAGGTCCTGCCCATCTACATCATGAGCTCCCAGCTTTCCTCCCAGGTCATCCAAAGGGTCCTCAAGATGACCCGTCACGAGGACTACGAGGTGAGATTGACGGCCTGGGATTCCCTCAATGCCCTCCTGCCCTATGTGAATGCCGAGACCAGGGAGACCATCGATCTCTCCGGCCGCCTCAAGGACATCGACCAGATTGACCGGACCGAGGCCTACGCCATCATCAAGAACCTCGAGGCCCTCCAGCCCGACAATCCCCTGGCCAGGGAGAAGAACACCTTCATCTATTCGGAAATCGAGCACTCCTCCGACCTCTTCCTGAGCAATCTCAAGGTGGGGACGAAGATGATCACCAAAAAGCTCCAGGTGGAGATTCTCCTGAGGTACGGCATCATCAACAAGGAATCCAAGGGTTTCTACACCGCCCTGCATTTCAGCAACATGCTCAAGATCATCAATTCCGAGGAGGTGCGGACGGCCATCGGAGAGGGACTGATCTATCTGACGGGTCATCTCTCCATCGAGGAAAAGACCGAGATTGTCGTGGAGCTTCTCAAGGCCCTCGAGCTGGAAAATTTCCAGTATACCAAATACATTCCGGATTATCTGGGGGTCATGCTGATCCATATCGCGCCCAAGGAACTCGATGAAATCATTCGCGACTTCAAGGACAAGATCAAGAAGTCCAACCGGCAGATCAGCACCCTGATTTTGAAGACGGTGGGGGTTTTCATCGTCAATTACCCCAAATACAAGGATGCCTTCAATGAATCCGACAAGGTTTTGAGAAAACGCCTCAAGGAGCTTCTGAACATCGTGATGAACGGCTATGTCAGTTATGAACCCCAGGTCATCCAGATGGCCATCAACGTTCTGGGAAGAGACATTTTCGGTTCAAAAATCCTCTCTTTGAAGGAGAAGGCCATTGTCTTCCAGATCGTGGGCAAAAAATTCCTTTCCCTCCTGGTCAACAATGATGAAAGCCTTGAACTCAATTTCCTCAACAACGCCGCCGGCATCAAGCACATCTATCGCTTCGTCTCGGAATACAATTTCCAGTACGGCAGAATCACCTTGCCCCGAAAACAAAAGATCGCCTACTTTCCCGGGGCCTTCGACCCCTTCAGTCTGTCCCACAAGGAAATCGCCACCAGGATCCGGGATCTGGGCTACGAGGTCTATCTCGCCGTGGATGAGTTTTCCTGGTCCAAAAGGACCCAGCCCAACCTGATCCGCCGGGCCATCATCAAGATGAGCCTCGCCGACGAGTTCAACCTCTATGTCTTCCCCCGGGACCTGCAGATCAACATCGCCAACTATGCGGATATCGAAAACCTCAAGGGGTACTTCGGGGACGCCCAGGTCAGTCTGGTGGTGGGCAGCGATGTCATCATGAACGCCACGGCCTACCAGAAGCCCCGGGAAACCCACAGCATCCACTCCCTCAGGCATATCGTCTTCACCAGGGATGAAAGCAACGAGATGGGGGTGGAGTTCGAAGCCCTGCAGAAGCAGGTGGCGGCCTATGACATGGAGGTGACCTACCTGACCCTGCCGGAGAAGCTGCAGATGATCAGTTCCACCCAGATCAGGACCTATATCGATGAAAACCGGGACATTTCGGAGCTCATCGATCCCCTGGCCCAGAAGTACATCTACGAAAAGGGCCTGTATCTGAGAGAACCCCAGTACAAGGAAATCATGAGCACCAAGTCCATAGACGTCAATATCGTGGATGACATCTCCAAGGACGACCTGTATGAGCTTCTCAAGCATCTTCCCCAGTTCAATCCCGTGGATTTCCAGAGGATCGAGGCCTATATCCGCAAGCGGATGGTCAGGGTCCTGGTGCTGAAAAAACGGGGCACCCATGCGGGGATTCTGGGATTCTCCTTCTTCCACTGGCTCAGGGCCAGCAAGATCTATTCCGAGTTCATGGATCCGGTTCTGGCGGAGGAGATCCGTGACAATTCCGTAGGCAGACTCCTCCTCCTCGACGGGATTTATCCCGTGGACCACGGGGCCATGAACAATGTGGCCCAGGTCCTCCTCACGGAGACTCTGGCCTACGCCCTGTCCAAGGACTACACCTACGCCATCTACCGGGACTATATTCTATCCACCCCCCACGTTGAAGTGGAGGAGGTCCTCAGTCTGCAGGGCTTCATCAAAACCTGTTCGGAGGACGGCAACTGCATTTTCCATGTCAACATGAGCTCCCCCTGCACCCTGAATCTCGATGTGCAGTCCATGATCAAGGAGCCCTTCAACCACAATCCCCAGGTGACCAGGGTCATCGAGAAAACCAGGAAGAAGCTCCTCCTGGCCCTGACGGAGCTTTATCCCGGCCATCTGGTCATCAGTTTCGACCGCACCATGATCTACGAGCACCTCATCAAGAAAATCGCCGAGGAGAACCACATGCCTCCCGAGCCCCTGGAACCGAGACAACTGGGAGAGGCCATGTGCGTCCCCTTCGGTGAGATCCTGAAAAAGCGGATCCTGCCCAATACGGTGACCAAGTCCATGCATACGGAAAAATTCATGCATCCCAATATCCGGGAGCATGAAATCGAAGCCTATCCCTACTACCTGGATCTCAACAATCAGGTGAAAATGATCAAATCCTTCAACCGCCCCATCATTCTCGTGGACGACCTTCTCAACAAGGGTTATCGGATCAAGGCCCTGGAGCCCATCTTCAAGGCCCAGGAGGTCAAGATCAAGAAAATGTACGTGGGCATCATGTCGGGCAGAGGGAAAACCCTGATGGAGGTTCAGAACCAGGCGGTGGATTCCGCCTACTTCATTCCCCGGCTGAATGTCTGGTTCAACGAGAGCAAGATGTATCCCTTCCTCGGCGGGGATACCCTCTACCGGGGGCAGAGTCTGGAATCCTTCATCATTCCCTCCATCAACCTGATCCTGCCCTATGCCTCCGCCAGTTACATCAAGGGGGCGAAAAAGTCGGCGATCTACGAGCTTTCCAGGATCAGCATCCACAATGCCATCAAGATCCTCAGGGTTCTCGAGGACGAATACCAGAAACTTCACGAGCGGTCCCTGACCATGGCCAAGCTGCCGGAGGTGATGGTCTACCCCAGGTATCCGGATCGGGGGGAAATGCAAAAGCTTGATCTTTCCGTGAAGCCGAGCGTGTATCTGGAATACGACGTGGAACACCTTGAAAGACTCAAGGATATCTGTGCAAGGGACTGATCAGATGAAAAGAATCTACAGTGAGGAGGGCAGGGACCTCCTCAAGGTCAACAACACCGTGATGCTGACGGAGGAGGAATCCCTCGACTACCTCGACTTGAAAGAGACGCCTTCGGAACCGGTGCAAAGGGTCAACCGGCGGTATGAAGACCGGCTTGAGAATTTTCTGACCAGGTCCTACCGGGTCGCCCTGATCGGACTCGGGGACGTCGGCGCCAATCTTCTTCTCGGCCTCAAGCTCTTCGGGGAGGGGACTCTCACCGAGATCGGCCTCTACAATCCCGATCCGGCGGTGTCGGAGCGCTACACCCTGGAAATGAACCAGATCTACCAGGAAAACTTTTCCCTCGATGTCACGGTCCGACCCATCGGGGAGTCTGAAATCTTCGAGGCGGAGGTGGTGATCTTCACCGCCAGCGCCGGGGTGCCTCCCGTGGGTCAGGAAGAGGTGGATGTCAGAAAGGTGCAATACCTCAAGAATGCCAGGATTCTTTCTCATTACGTGGACCAGGCGGTCAGCAGGGATTTCCGGGGACTGCTCCTGGTGGTGTCCGACCCGGTGGACCTGCTGTGCAAGGTCGCCCTTGAGAGGGGAGGGACCCGGTTGCTCCCCTCCCAGATCGTGGGCTTCGGACAAGGGGTGATGTTCGCCCGGGCCAGGGTCTTTGCAGAGTCCCTGGGCGTGGATGACTTCACCCTTTCAGGGAGGATCTACGGCCCCCACGGCTCGGAGCTCGTGGTGGCCAACAGTCTGACGGCCTACGATGAAGCCCTGTCCCTGGAACTGACCCGGCTCACCACCCGGGCCAATCTCCAGATCAGGGCCCTGGGGTTCAAGCCCTTCATCGCCCCCGCCTTTTCCTCGGGAGCCCTGTCCATTCTCTCTTATCTGAGGGGCCAGCCCACTTATTCCTCCCAGTATCTGGGCGGCTATTATTTCGGCGCCAAGGGGCGGTTGACCCCTGACGGCTTTGAGTTCAACGTTGAAAGGATTCCCGGGGAGTTGATGAAGAGACTCCGGAAGTCCTATGAGGATATGGTGAGTTATTATGAAAAAAATCCTGTTGATCAGGGGTGACGACCCGGCCCCTTATTACGAGGTTCTGGAAGCGGCCTTGACCAGGGAATTCCCCCTGGTCAGGGGGTCAGGTGGGGGCTACTACCACCAGGCCAGGGTGCTTTTCGTCCTGAATCTCAACAACATCGGCAAGGACTTCGCGGTCCTGTCCCTCTTGTCGGACTTGAAGAAAAGGGATCCCCAGGCCTTCAGGGGGGCCCATTGCGGTCTCATGGTCTTTTCCCGGGGGAGCCTCTACACCAAGGAAGCCGCCAAGGACATCGTCTTTGAGGTGAATGCCATGGGAGGGACCTTTTTCGGAGCCCCCCTGGTGGAGGCCCTGGGCGGGCTGGAGAACCTGAGAAAATGGTCCCTCAAGCTGGGCGTGGGCCTGGAGGAGACCCTCCTCGAGAGAAGCAGGGACCTGCTGGGGAGACTTTTGACGACCCAAGCCAGTTACATTGCCCGCCCCAGGCTCCTGGTCCTTCATGCCAACGGGGACGTGGACCGGTCCAACACCCATCTTTTCTTCAAGGAGGTGGCCAGGTCCTTTGATTTCGAATACAAGGTGATCCATGTGGAGGACGGCACGGTCCTTGATTGCCGGGGCTGCTCCTTCAAGACCTGCAGCTACTATGCCGAGAACAACAGCTGCTTCTACGGAGGGGTCATGGTCCAGGAAATCCTCCCCGCCATCGAGGAAGCCGACGGCATCCTGTGGCTTCTGCCCAATTACAACGACGCCATCAGTGCCAAGCTCATGGCGGTGATCAACCGGCTGGGGGTGCTTTTCAAAAGACACCCCCTCATGGACAAGAACATTTTCGCCATTGCGGTTTCCGGCAACAGCGGTTCTGATTCCGTCCTCAAGCAGCTCATCGGGGCCTTGAACATCAACAAGGGCTACCGGCTGCCCCCCGATTTCAGCCTCCACGGCATCGCCAACGAGGCGGGGGAGATACTTCAATGGACGGATTTCACAGAAAAGGCAAGGGCTTATGGAGACCACCTCAACCGGGAGATCCACTGGAAATGAAAAGGCCGCTCAATCCTGAGCGACCTTTTTTTCAATGACCAGCTGCACCTGGTCGGGGTTGTTGATGGCGGTGACGAAATTCTTTCTGGCCTGGGGGTATGCCTGATAGATCTGGACCAGCAGCTGCTTCATGGCCAGGCGCTTGGTGGCCTTGTCCATGGGACAGGGGTTCGTGATGACGGGGATGCTTTCCTTTAGAACCGCCTCTTTGATCCTGGCCTCCTCCAGATGGATCAGGGGACGGATGACCCACAGGTCTTGTCGAGACAGGTAGGTTTTCATCTTGAAGGTATTGATCCGTCCGGTGTAGATCATGTTCATCATCAGGGTCTCCACGGCGTCGTTTTCATGATGACCCAGGGCCAGAACGTCATAGCCCTGGGCCTTGACGGCCTTGTGAAGGGCTCCCCGACGCATGTTGGCGCAGAGGGCGCAGGGGTTTTTCTCCTCCCTGGCATCAAAGACGATCTGGGAGATCCGGGTTTCAACCCGGGTGAGGGGAAGGTCCAGGGCCTTGAGGTAATCCGCCATCACCTCGAAGGGGTAGTCCTTGAATCCGAGGTCGACGAAAAAAGCCCCCAGTTCGAAGGGAATGGGACTGAATCCCTGGAATTTTTTCAGTGCCAGGAGGAGGAGCATGGAATCCTTTCCCCCTGAAATCCCCACCGCCACCCGGTCATGGGGCCGGATCAGCTGATGTTCCTGTACGGTTTTTCTCAAGTTGGCCAGTACATGTCTCATAGTGCCCTCCGCTTGCGAGGTAAAAAAAAGAGAGATCAAATCTCTCTCTTTTTCAACTAGATTTTCTTCTTGGGTTCGAAGCTGGCGGCTTCCCGTTTTTCTTCCAGGAGAATTTCAGCATTTCCCTGGAAATCCCCACCCTCTTCGATATCGAGGATCGTGCCGCTGTCCTCGGGTGATTTGGAGACGACGGAAACATCGCCGAGGAGGGAACCCTGAGAGTAGACCTTCAGGTTGCCCTGGCAGGAGATGTTGCCCTTGACACTGCCTGAAATTTCAATGAACCTGCATTTGATATTGCCGGTGACCACGGCGTCGTTGCCGACGATGACATTGCCCTTGGCCTCTATATCTCCGGTGATTTCCCCTTCAATTCTGACGGCACCACCACTGTGGATATTGCCTGTGAGTTTCGTGCTTTTTCCTATGATGACGTCATAGGTATCAGCACTGAATTTCTTGGGGCTGGTTTCGTTGGTGAACATAGCTAATCCCTCCTAATAGTCTGCTAGAGTTTTTCTTGGGTTGATCTGTTTTCCGTCAAGCTGCACCTCGAAGTGGACATGGGGCCCCGTACTGCGGCCGGTCGAACCCAATAACGCGATGACATCTCCCTTTGTTACTTGCTGACCGACGGTGACCAGGTTCTTGCTGTTATGTGCATAAACGGTTTCGTATCCGTAACCGTGGGAGATCAGAATCATGTAGCCGTAGTTGCCCTTGTAACCCACATAGGTGACCACACCGGAACCCGAGGCCCGGATTTCGGTTCCCTTTGAAGCCGCAATATCGAGTCCTCTGTGGAAGGAGGTGAGGCCGGTGAAGGGATCCCTTCGATAGCCGTAGTTGGAGGTGACGTACCCCTTGACGGGGGAATAGTCGGGATAGGCTTCAAGGAAATCGAACTGGGAAGAGACCTCGTCGATGAGATCCCGGTACTTGTGGATCTGCTCGGCGATCATCTCGGAGATTTCATCATCGGTGGTGATGTTCTTGATTTCGTCAATGACGGAGGGCTGCTGGATCTTCTCCTCATTGATGGCGAGGAGGGTGGTCTGGTCGATGCTGCGGCTGATGGGGATGCTCAGTGCGGTATCCCCCCGGTCATTGATCATGGAAAGGAGCAGATTGACTTCCCCCTCGAGATCATGGAGTTCGTCGAGTTTGGCTTCAAAGTAAAGGGCTGAGGAATTCAGGGACTTTTTGAGTTCATCCATTTCATCCTCTTTTTCATTTGAAACGGCGTAGAGTTTTTCAATCTTGTCGTCGCGGTATGTAATCTCATCCTCAAGGGATGCGTTGGTGGTGCACAGATAATCGTTCAGGGCCTCCAAGTAGAGGTTCTTGGTGACGAAATAACCGTTGGCGAGGAGAAAAACGATGACAAAGGTGTAAACGAAAAGCTTGCTGATGTTGAAATGAATCACCTTGTTGTTGGCGTCGGGGATGATCATGATGGAGAACTTGTTGGACCGCAGTTTATCCAGTACTTTTAACAGCTTCATGCACATTCCCCCCCAATTGGCAATCATTTTCATTCCTTACGATTACTATATCACTAAGTACGTTCTAATTTCAACATTTTTTTAAGTTCAAGCCGTGATTTGAGGGCGGCCTCTCAGGGACGGATTCCGTTTGTGGTCCGGCGAAGGAATTTCCCTGATTCATGGATACCCCCGTCATTGCTGATTGTTGTGGATTGCATCAAATAGTTTGGTAAAAAAAAAGGGGAGTGATATAATTGATGCAGAGTATTGAATAGGGGGTTATGCAATTGCAAAAAGTGATAATTGATGGCGGTTCCTTGACCCTTGACGACATCGTCAAGGTGGCCCGCAAGGGTTATAAGGTTGCCATCAGTGATGAAGCGAAACAAAAAGTGGTATTCTGCCGGCAGAAGGTGGACCAGTATGTGAGTGAGGACCGGACCATTTACGGCATCACCACGGGTTTCGGCAAGTTTTCCGACATCAACATCGATCATGAGGAAACCAAGGACCTGCAGAAGAATCTGATCATGAGCCATGCCTGCGGCGTGGGGGACTTCTTCGAGGACGAGGTGGTGCTCACCATCATGCTGCTCAGAGCCAACGCCCTGGCCAAGGGCAATTCCGGGATCCGTCTCGACACCCTGGAAAGCCTCGTGGCCATGATCAATGAAAGGGTGCTGCCCAGAATACCGGAACAGGGTTCTCTTGGTGCCAGTGGTGACCTGGCCCCCCTGGCCCATATGGTGCTCACCCTGATCGGTCTCGGAGAGGCCAAGTATCAGGAGGAAATCATGGATTCCGGGGCCGCTCTTGAAAAGGCCGGGCTGGAACCGGTGGTTCTGGTTTCAAAGGAAGGTCTCGCCCTCATCAACGGCACCCAGGTCCTCACGGCGGTAGGCGCCCTGGCCCTCATCGACGGCCTCATGCTCAGCAAGCTGAGTGACGTTTCCGCGGCCCTTACCATGGAGGCCCTGAGCGGCATCACCGACGCCTTCGACCCCAGGGTCCATGCCCTGAGACCCCATCCCGGCCAGATGGCGGGAGCCGGCAATCTTCTTGAAATCCTCAAGGGTTCGAAGAACACCACCCGACAGGGGGATATCCGGGTCCAGGACGCCTATTCCCTGAGATGCGTGCCCCAGATCCACGGGGCCACCAAGGACGCCCTTACCCATATCAAGGAAAAGGTTGAAATCGAGATCAACGCCGTCACCGACAATCCCATCATCTTCCCCGAGGACGATTACGCCATTTCCGGCGGCAATTTCCACGGTCAGCCCATGGCCCTGGCCTTCGATTATCTGGGCATCGCCCTGGCCGAGCTGGCCAATGCGGCGGAGCGGCGGCTGGAGCGCCTGGTCAATCCGGCTCTGAGTGAACTGCCGGCCTTCCTGACCCCCCATGGCGGACTCAATTCCGGATTCATGATCGTCCAGTACACGGCGGCGGCCCTGGTTTCAGAGAACAAGATCCTGGCGCATCCCGCCAGCGTCGACTCCATTCCTTCCTCGGCCAATCAGGAGGATCATGTGAGCATGGGAACCATAGCGGCCCGCAAGGCCCGGGATATTCTGGGCAACTCCCTCAAGGTCATCGGTCTTGAGATGCTCACCGCCTGCCAGGCCATCGATCTGGCCGGCCATCAGGAGGGGCTCGGAGTCGGCACCAGGACCGCCTATGAATTGATCAGAAAACAGGTGAAAACCCTTGAAGAAGACCGGGTGATGTACTATGATATCAACAAGGTGGTTGACCTGATCAAATCTCACGAGATCTTCGAAGCGGTGAGTCAGGAGGTCGACCTGAAGTAGGAGGTCCTATGATTACCAGCGAACTGATTGAAAAAATCAACTTTTACGCCGCCAAGGCCAAGTCGGAGGGTCTCACTGAAGACGAGAAAAAGGAACAGGAGCGGCTCAGAGAGGAATACCTGGGGCACTTCAGAAAGCGGTTCAGGCAGCAATTGGACAACATGGATATCGAGTACATTGATTAGGCAGGGTGACCTGCCTTTTTGTTGACTTTTTTTGGAGAAAAGGATATCTTTACACTATATAAAATAATTTTTATGGAGGATTCAGATGAGTGACTTGAGTTTTGAAAAAAAGAATGCCTGGCTTTCTCTTGGGGATGAGGAAAAAAGCAGGGTCTTCGCCATGGGAGAGGCATACAAGAATTTCATCGACAAGGCCAAGACCGAGAGGGAGGCCGCGGCCCTGATTGCCGCAATGGCTCAGGAGGAGGGGTTTGTTCCTGTTGAGGACTATCTTTCGGGAAAGGTCCCCCTGGCGGCCGGATCGAAGGTCTGTGCCGTCAACAAGGACAAGTCCGTCATCCTCATGGTCATGGGCACCGCCCCCCTTTCAAAGGGGATGCGGATCGTCGGCGCCCATATCGATTCCCCGCGCCTGGACCTCAAGCCGGTCCCCCTCTACGAGGATGCGGATCTGGCCCTGATGAAGACCCATTATTACGGCGGCGTCAAAAAGTACCAGTGGGCGTCAACGGCCCTGGCCCTTCACGGGGTCGTCATGAAAAAGGATGGCGGCCGGATTCAGATCAGCATCGGGGAAAGGGAGGAGGATCCGGTCTTCTACATCAGCGACCTGCTGCCTCATCTGGCCAAGGACCAGATGCAGAAAAAGGCCTCCGAGGTGATTGAAGGCGAGGATCTGAACATCATCGCAGGCAATATTCCCCTCGAGGGGGAGGACAAGCATCCCGTCAAGGAGGCCGTCCTGAAGATCCTCAAGGAAAACTACGGCTTTTCAGAGAAGGATTTTCTCTTTGCGGAACTCGAAATCGTGCCGGCGGGCAAGGCGAGGGATGTGGGCTTCGACCGCTCCATGATTCTGGGCTACGGGCATGATGACCGGGTCTGTTCCTTTGCGGGGGTCAAGGGTCTCTTTGAGGTGGACAAGCCGGAGTTCACCGCCGTGGGTCTTTTCATGGACAAGGAAGAAGTGGGCTCCAACGGCAACACCGGCTCGGAATCCAAGGTTTTCGAGAATCTGGTGGCGGAGTTGATCAATCTCCAGGAGGCTGACTATTCCGATCTTTATCTGAGGCGCGCCTTCATGGCCAGCAAGGTCTTGTCGGCGGATGTCAACGCCGCCTTCGATCCGAGTTTCAAGTCGGTCTATGACAAAAGCAACACCGGATTTCTGGGTTACGGCCTGCAGGTGACAAAATACACGGGCTCAAGGGGAAAAAGCGGCTGCAACGATGCCAATGCGGAGTTTCTGGCGGAGGTGGGCAGGATTTTCGACGACCATCAGGTGGTCTGGCAGACGGGAGAACTGGGCAAGGTGGACCAGGGGGGCGGTGGCACCATCGCCTATATTCTGGCCAATCTCGGGGCGGAGGTCGTGGACTGCGGGATACCCCTCCTCAGCATGCACGCCCCCTATGAGCTTTTGAGCAAGGTGGATCTGTACATGGCCTACAAGGGCTACAAAGGCTTCATGTACTGAAAAAAAAAGAGAATCCGCCGGGATTCTCCTTTTTTCTCATAAAGACATCATTTCTGGTTCTTGTCGAAGATGAAGTTCTTGAAGGCCTCACACAGGGGTGAAAAGGCGATTTTTTCATTGTAGGCGAAGTAGAAGCTGCGGGTGATTCTGAAATTTTCGATGGGGATCACCTTCAGATTCTCGCAGGAGCCGTCACTGAGGATTTCCTGGTTGGAGATGAAGGAAAGCCCGATGCCCTTTGAAACAAACTGCTTGATCGTGGCGGTGTTTTCAATCTCCGCCTTGATGGCCAGGTCCTCGAGGGCGATGCCGTGGTCGGCCAGGGCCAGAAGCAGCACCTGCCGGGTGGCGGAACCTTTTTCTCTGAGAATCAGCGGCACCCCCTTGAGCTCATCGATGGCGAGGGTGTCCTTTGGAAAATCCTTGTGGGCGAGGAGCTGGATTTCATCCCCCATGATCTCGTGATAGCGGACATTATGGATGGGCAGCTGCTGACCCACAATGCCGAAGTCCACCTCCCCCCGACTGATTTTATCCAGAACCTGATGGGAGTCGTGCCGCAGAATCTTGTAGCGGACGTTGGGATATTTCTTTGCAAACTCCTGGATCAGGTCTCCGAGAAAATAATGCTGGGGCACGGTGCTGGAGGAAATCTCCAGGGTTCCGGCGATCTCTCCCTTGAACTGGTTCAGGGAGAAGAGGGCCCGGTCCCGGCTGTTGATGATATCCAGGGCGTGCTGAAAAAAAAGCTCTCCGACATCCGTCAAGGAGACCTTTTTGTTCATGCGATTGAAAAGGAGGGTCCCGAGTTCCTTTTCCAGGGATATGATGTGATTGCTCAGGGTGGGCTGGGTAAGAAAGAGACTTTCGGCCGCCCTAGAAAAGCTCTTGTACTTGGCAATCGCGATGAAGCTCTCTAACTGCTTGAAATCCATAGGACCTCCTAGGAAGTTTTCGTCCAGTTGAAGGCCTCTTGAAAACCTTCGAACTTGCTGATCCGGTTGCAGGAATCATTGATGCTGTCGATCAGCTCCGCGTACTTCTGACTGATGGAATTTCTTTCGTAAAGAATGGCCACCCGGCTGGGAAAGTTTTTGAAAATCTCGATCTTGTTCATTTCGATGGCTTCGAATTCAATCCCGTCGATATTTCTGATATCCAGAATCAAGGGATACTCAAAAAAACGATTTTTGACGATTTCCAGGATGGCAATGAGGTGGGACTTGGAGATAATGAATCGATCCACAAATTTTACCACCACGATGTTATCAGAATTGATTTCCAGGGTATAATATATTTCATTATGAGCCAATTTTCATCACCACTTTGGTTATACCCAATCGACCGGTGATAATTCAAAAAATTTACAAAGGGAGTGAGTATGGTGAAGTTGACATTTTTTAGAATCCTGGTATTTTTGATTGTATTTTCTCTCGTGGGAGGCGCCGGAGTCGGTGGCACTTACTGGTTGCTGGAAAACCATTTCGAGGAGGACAGGGTGACCATCCTTCAGGACACCCGGGAGATCGCTGAAACCGGGCCGGCCGCAGAGGGCGGCGTACAAGCCATAGCCGAGGCGGTGGGCCATCAAGTGGTGGCCATCACCACCATCATCGAGAGCCGGAACCTTTTCAATATGATCTACGAATCCGAGGGACTCGGTTCAGGAATCATTTTTGACAACAACCAACAGGGAATCTTCGTGGTGACGAATCAGCATGTGATTGACGGCGCCAGGGAAATCGGGGTGGACCTGGGCCAGGACAAACTGTATCCCGCCCAGGTGGTCGGCGCGGATGCCCAGACCGATATCGCCGTGATCCGAATCGACGCCGGGGAAATCTCCCAGGAACTTTCCGAGAAGATCAAGCCGGCGGTCTTCGGAGATTCCGACCAATTGCAGGTGGGTGAGATCGCCATCGCCATCGGCAACCCCCTGGGCTACAACAACACGGTGACCGTGGGAGTGGTCAGCGCCCTGGACCGCGACCTGATGCGGTCCAGCAACAGCACGAGTCTGATCCAGACTGATGCCGCCATCAATCCCGGCAATTCCGGAGGGGCCCTGGTCAATGGCAGGGGTCAGGTGATCGGTATCAATACCGCTAAGATTTCGGATACCAGCGTCGAGGGAATCGGCTTCGCCATTCCCATCAACGAAGCCCTGCCCATCATGGAGGACCTCATCGATCACGGCGCTGTGCAGCGACCCTACATCGGCATCTCCGGCAGAACCATCGACGAGGAGCTTTCGGAGATTTACGACCTGCCCCTCGGAGTCATCATCACTCAAATCGATCCCGCGGGTCCCGCTTCAGAGGCGGGCTTGGTGGTGGGGGATGTCATCATCGCCCTGGAGGGCCGATTGGTGAAAACCATCGAAGAGCTCATTGAAATCAAAAACCAGTACCAGGTGGGAGACACCCTTGAGATCAAAGCCATCAATGAAGATCGGGAGGAAGTCGTCTACCGTTTGAAACTGGGTGAATATTAGCAATCCAATCAGAAGAGGGGGAGGGATCCAATGCGTATCCAATCGGTATCATTTGAGGAAAGCAGCGGCAATGTCTGTGAATTTGTCATCGGTCTTGACGGCGTGGAGGATATTCTCGAGTACGTGGAGGTCGACGAAGAGACCCAGGAAAAGAAGGTGTATTACATCGTCAAGTACGAGACCGGCGAGGTCAAACGGTATGACAATCCCTGCGATATCGGGTACGATGAATAGCTGGGATTCCTAGGGTGTTTTTTCTTGTATTCCATTTTTCGATATGATATTATAGTTTTGTTCTAGCCGAAGTGGTGGAACTGGCAGACGCGTCGGACTCAAAATCCGAAGCTCTTCGGAGCGTGGGGGTTCGAGTCCCCCCTTCGGCACCAAAGCAAAAGAATCCCGGATCAATCGATCCGGGATTCTTTTATTTACCGAATATCGAATTTTTCCACAGGCTCCGGTCCCCGGATGATTTCACGCTTCACCTGAAGCACACCCGTGCTGGTGACCATAATCCGCCACTGGACCATCTGCAGGGTGGCGTTGATCATTTCAAGGCCGGTGATCCGGGCGGGGTAGATGCAGCTGCCGGTGTTGAAGTAGGGCAGGTCCCGGGTCCTCGGGTATTTGACCCGGTGGGTGTGGCCGCAGATGAGGCCGTGGCGGTGCTTCTGGATCCACTTCGAATAGTTGCGCTCGATCTTGTGGCGCTTGTGGGCGTTCTTGACGGGACTTGCCGGGTTTCTGATGCCGAAGGCGTGGAGAAACCGCCAGAAGTATTTCAGGGAAAGCATGGAGAAGAACCAGAGCTGGTCGTTGACCAGATCTCCCTGGTGGCCGTGGACCACGAAGAATTCCTGACCGGACTCCTGACTTTTCAGCACCAGCGCCTCTAGAGGCTCGAGTCCCTCGAGAAACTCATAGGTCTCCTCGTTGCAGTCATCGTAATAGTGGAAGTAGTGCTTTTTGACATAGTCGGGGTTCTTGAGATAGATGTTGTGATTGCCGTAGAGGATGTAGAGCCGGTCATCATCGAAGAAGCGCTTGATCCTCTTGAAAACATCGTAGTGGGCTTTTTTGATATGTCTGAACCGGTGATGCTCCCAGAGTTCGTCCCCGTCTCCGACTTCGATATAGGTGAACCCCCGATGGTAGTAGTAGTCCAGGGCGTGGATGAAGAGATTCTGATTGCGGGAAAACTCATCGGAAAGACTGGCGTCCCCCCGGTGGCAGTCACTGAAAAATATGAATTTCGAGTCCTTGTCAAAGGGCAGGACCCGGGCCTTTTCATAGGCTCTTGTCAGTCGCTTGTCGGTTTGCATGAAAAGACACCTCCTTCAAGGATTTTCACCGGGCCTCCCTGCGTCATGGCAGGGTCGGTTTCAGGCAGAAGATCCCTTGTCCGTGGTCACTTCATTCATTAGATACCCACAAAATCGCCCTGACCACAGGCGGGGGTGTTTTTGCCTTCAAAGGGCCGCCCAGGGACCTGCCACTGAAAATGAAGGCTATGAAAGCCCCGTGACTCTGGGGTATAATCAAGACAAAAGGAGGTTTTTCGATGAATTTCGACTTTGTGCTGCCCTCGAGAATCCGTTTTGGTCGAGGGGTGGTCAAGGAGTTAAAAATGGTCCTTGAGACCATGAAGATCCACAAGATCATGGTGGTCACCGACCCGGGAATCCTGCAGGCGGGAATCCTTGAACCGGTTCTCGAGTCCCTGGGGGACGGCGTCGAGGTGGTTGTTTTCAGTGAAGTGGAGGCGAATCCCAAGGATTACAACATCCAGGCCGGGGCCTTGCTGGCCCGGGAGGCATCGGTGGAGGCCCTGGTGGCCCTGGGCGGCGGCAGTCCCATGGATGCGGCCAAGGGCATCGCCGTGGTGGCCAGGCAGGGAGGAGGGATCAGGGAATATGCCGGCAGACCCATTCCGGCGGATTGTCTTCCCCTCATCACCATCCCCACCACGGCGGGGACAGGCAGTGAGATCACCTTTTCTTCAGTGATCACCGATACAAAGGAGAAATTCAAATTCACGGTGAAAAGTCCATCAATCGCAGCGGCGGTGGCCCTGGTGGACCCGGCCTTGACGGATACCCTGCCCCCCCACATCACCGCGGCCACGGGGCTGGATGCCCTGACCCACGGCATAGAGGGGTATACGGCCACCTGTACGGAGCCCATCGCCGAGGCCCTGGGACTCTACGCCATTGAATACATCGGCAGATACCTTCAGAGAGCGGTTCACGACGGCGGGGACATGGAGGCCCGGGACGGGATGATGATGGGTTCCCTGCTGGCCGGCCTTTCCTTCAGCCATGCCGACGTGGCTTCGGTGCACTGTATGGCGGAGGCTCTGGGCAGCCTCTATGACAAACCCCACGGGGTCTGCAACTCCATCATTCTGCCCCACGTGATGCGACTGAATCTGTCCTATGCCGAGAAAAAATATGCCCGGGTGGCCAGAGCCCTGGGAATCGATGAAAAGGACGAGGGCCTGGCCGCCCTGGCGGGGATTGAGAGAATCGAGGAGATTTCAAGAGATATCGGTCTTCCTGATTTCAAATCCCTCGGCATCGACCCGAAGGATTTTGAGCGCCTGGGAGAACTCTCCTTCAAGAACGGGTCCAATGCCAGCAATCCCAGACCGATGACGGCGGCGGATTACACAGCCTTGTTCACAGCCATCCACAAGGCGTAGAAAGGGAGGGTCTCATTTGCAGAAAATCATCCTTGGCAGGACCGGATGGTCAGTCAGTCGAACCGCCTTCGGTGCCCTGCCCATTCAAAGACTGAGCATGGCGGAATCGGAAAAACTTCTGAGAAGGGCCTTTTCGGAAGGCATCAATTTCTTCGACACCGCCAGGATGTACTCCGACAGCGAGGAGAAGCTCGGACGGGCCCTGGCCGGGGTGAGAAGGGACATCATTCTCGCCTCGAAGAGTCATGCCGGGGACAAGGCCGGACTGCTCGACCACCTGAAGACCAGTCTGGGGCTGTTGAAAACCGACTACCTGGACCTGCTGCAGCTGCACAATCCCAAGGTGTTGCCGGACCCGTCGGATCCTGACGGGACCTACGCCGGGGCGCTGGAGGCGAAAAAATCCGGTCTGATCCGCTCTATCGGCATCACCAGCCACAGCCGGGACAAGGCCCTCGAAGCCTGCTGCTCAGGTCTCTATGACACCGTGCAGTTCCCCCTGAACTACCTTTCCACCCAGGAGGATCTGGCGCTGATCGAGGCGTGCCGGGAGAGGGGGGTGGGACTCATCGCCATGAAGGGCATGGCGGGGGGACTGCTGACCAACGCCACCGCCGCCTTTGCTTTTTTGAGACAGTATGACAATGTCGTGCCCATCTGGGGCATCCAGCGTGTGGAAGAACTCGAGGAATTCATGGCCCTGGAAAAAAATCCACCCGGGCTTTCAGCGGCCCTTCTGGAAATCATCAAGAAGGACCGGGAGGTCCTGCAGGGAGACTTCTGCAGGGGCTGCGGCTACTGTCTGCCCTGTCCTGCGGGGATTGAAATCAACATGGCCGCGAGGATCACCCATTTTCTGAATCGATCCGTGGTGCCGAGATACATGACGGCGGAATTCCATGACAAGATGGACCGGATCAACCATTGCACCGACTGCGGCCATTGCAGCGCCCACTGCCCCTACGGACTGGATGTGCCTGACCTCTTGAAGCGGCAGCTGGCGGGCTACGAAGCCTTTTATCAGCGCTACCACGAAAAACCTGTCCAAACTGAAAAAAGCTGATCCCCAAGGGGTCAGCTTTTTGCTTCGGTCGGCTTAATCCTCCCAATCCAGGATGACCTTGCCGGAGTTGCCGGAACGCATCACATCAAAGGCTTCCTGGAACCGGGTGTAGTGGAAATGGTGGGTGATCACCGGTGAAATATCCAGGCCGGTTTGAATCATGGCGGTCATTTTGTACCAGGTTTCATACATCTCGCGACCGTAGATCCCCTTGATGGTGAGACCATTGAAGACCACGGTGTCCCAATCGATGACGGTTTCGGGTTTCTGGATGCCCAGGACGGCGATTTTGCCGCCATGGCACATGTTCTTGACCATGTCGGCAAAGGCGGCGGGGTTGCCGGACATTTCCATGCCGACATCAAAGCCCTCCTTCATGCCGAGTTCCTTCATCACGGATTCAACCGTGGTTTCGGTGATGTTGATGGCCCGGCTGGCTCCCATTTTCCTGGCCAGGTCCAGGCGGTAGTCGTTGATATCGGTGATGACGATATGACGGGCCCCGGCATGCCTGGCCACGGCCACGGCCATGATGCCGATGGGTCCGGCTCCGGTGATGAGGACGTCTTCTCCGAGGACATCGAAGCTCAGGGCGGTATGGACGGCGTTGCCCATGGGATCGAAGCAGCTGAGCACGTCGAGGGGGATTTCGGGGTCGGCATGCCAGACATTGGTCACCGGAAGGGCGAGGTACTGGGCAAAGGCTCCGGTCCGGTTGACGCCGACGCCGCTGGTGTTCATGCACAGATGCCTTCTGCCGGCCCGGCAATTGCGGCAATGGCCGCAGACCACATGGCCCTCGCCGGAGACGATTTCGCCGATGGCGACATCCTCGACATTGTCACCGATGGCCACCACTTCCCCCACGAATTCATGGCCGATGGTCATGGGAACGGGGATGGTCTTCTGTGACCAGTCATCCCAATTGTAAATGTGGACGTCGGTACCGCAGATGGCGGTTTTTTTGATTTTGATCAGCACATCGTTCTTGCCGACCTGGGGCTCGGGAACATCCTCCAGCCAGAGCCCTTCCTTCGCATACTTCTTGACCAAAGCTTTCATTGCACATCGATCTCCTTCAATGACCTGAATTTTGAACTCGAAAAAGACTGGGATTATAATTGCTCAGATGATGGCCGATCCCTTCAAGCGGTTCCCTTGAGCCCGATTTCCCCGGCGACTTCCCGCATGCCCTCGATGGACCAGGCGATGACCTGGTCGAGGTCCATATCGATCATTTCGCAGCCCTTGAGAATGATGTCACGGTCCACGCCGGCGGCGAAGCTTTTGGATTTGAATTTCTTTTTGATGGATTTCACTTCGAGATCCATGATGCTCTTGTTGGGCCGCATGTAGACGGCGGCGGTGATGAGGCCGGTGAGTTCATCCGTGGCATACAGGACCTTCTCCATGAGATGGACCGGTGCCACATCGATGCAGATGTTCCATCCGTGGGAAATGACGGCGTGAATGATGGCCTCCTCCACCCCTTCCTCCTCCAGAATCTCCTTGCTCTTGTGACAGTGCTGGTCGGGATATTTCTCATAATCCAGATCGTGGAGGAGTCCGACGACTCCCCAGAATTCCGGGTCCTCGCCCAACTGTTTGGCAAAGTACCGCATCACCGCCTCCACCGACATGGCGTGGGTCACCAGGGAAGGGGATTCGTTGTACTTGGTCAGCAGGGCATAGGCTTCTTCTCGTGATAACATTTTCTACCTCCATTCAAGATTAAGTGTTCTGGGAATGACAGACCATGTCGACATACCGGGCGGTTTCATTCCCCCGGTTGTCGTCGCTGTGGGGAAGGTCGGCCAGGAACTTGATAACCTGATCTTTTTCACCCGGAAGGTTTCCTCCCCCGCGGTGCTGACAAGCTCCCCCTCGAAGACGGTGAGCTACGCCATGGTGCCCCTGGGGTGGGGTTCTCCCTGGGCCGTGAAGCCGGGCTTCTGGGTGATGGCGTACATTTCGAAGCTCTGCCTGGCATCAAAGGAAAAAAGGGGGGTGCACTCATGACCCCCGTCGTCGCTCCGGATGCTGATGAGCTGGGCCTTGTCCACCACCCCTGCCTTTTCGTCCGGCATTTCCCTCAGCTTCGAAAAGGGGATTATAAAACCGTTGGCGGTCTTCCAGATGGTGGCCATGGAGGGATTGGCCTCTCCCCGTTCGATCTGACCCAGGAGGCTTCTGCTGACTCCTTTGAGTTCAGAAAGCTTCCCGACGGTCAGGTGCCTTGAATTCCTGATTCTGCGGATATTTTCACCTGCGAAGGCATTGATCAGACGCTCACCCTCTGTCAGCCACTATACCGGGACATTTCGACAGTATAGTGGTCAGTCCCAAGGTTAGTTTAAGAAATAAGCGGGGGGCTGTCAATAGGCGGGTCCGGTGGCCGGACAATATAAGCAAATGAAGAAAAAGCATAATTGTAAAAATTATGTAAAAAATGGTATATTAAAGATATCACCAGTCAAAATGATATTTTGAAAGAAGGGGGTCGGGTCATCCATGAACCGTCATGAAGGAAACCGTGATTCGGTATTCGAAAGCATCCCCCTGGCCTATGCGAAGCACCGCATCCGCTATAATGGCTCTCATGAGCCCGAGGACCTGGAAATCGTCAGCATCAACCGGAGTTATGAAAAGCTCGTGGGCATGGACCGCCGTTCCCTCGCGGGGCGGGGTCTCATGGAAGTCTTCCCTGAGATTGCTGCAGAATCCTTCAAGTGGTTCGACCTGGGGGTCAGGGTGGCCCTGGGTGGTGGACCGGTGTCTTTTCTTGAACCTTTCCTGAGTCTGGGTGGATGGGTCAGCGGTCAGATGTACTCCAATGAGAAGGACTGCCTGGAGGTCATTTTCAATCAGGTGGATCCGAGGGCGGTCTTGGGATTCGAAGGGAAGGCGAAAAGCCTTGAGAAAAATCCACTTGCCGGATCCGGGGTCACCTCCGGCGGCACCCTCGAAGGGCTTGCCGGGGATTTCATCAGTGCCGGGGAGATCGATCTGCTCATCAGCCACACGCGGGATGGGATCATGATCACCGACCGCAGGGGAAGAATACTCCTTTGCAATCCCGCAGCCCTCACCATGACCGGTTGGGAGAAAGGGAGGGCCATGGGCGGGGATATCAGGGAGATTTTCAAGATCATTCATCCCAAGACCCGGGACAATCTCACTGGAGACCTCTTCGACATCCTTGCCCGTCAGAATCGATTCGAGATGCGGGGTCTGGACTTGTGTCGCCATGATTCAGGAGAGGCCCTGCCCATCGAGGGCACCCTGACCCGGTTTCAAAGACCCGGCACCGGGGAATTTTCCGTCTTGGTCACTTTCAGGGACGACTCCGCCCACCGGCAACGATACCGACGGTTCGAGGAGTTCAGCTACCGGGACCCTCTCACCGGAATCCACAACCGCCGGTATCTCGAAGAGGGCCTCCGGCGCCTGGACGTGAAGCGAAATCTTCCCCTGGCCGTCATGATGATCGACATCAACGGACTCAAGTCGGCCAATGACCGCTACGGACACCAAGTCGGTGATCAGATCATCCAGTTGGTGGGGAGCATCTTGAAGTCGGTCTGCCGCGAGGAGGATATCGTGGCCAGGGTGGGTGGCGATGAGTTTGAAATCCTGTTGCCCAGGACTCCCAGGACCCAGGCTTCGAAAATCAAAAAGAGGATCCTCAAGGCGGCGATGACTTCCCCGGGACCCTATGGCCCCGTGGAGGTTGCCATCGGCTATGGGGTGAAAACCGCCGTCGAAGAGTGCATCGGGGTGGCCCGGGCCAGGGCGGACCGGGATATGTACCGGGACAAGCACCGGAGGAAGGGGTCGAGCCATCCTGGAGACCGTCATGATTGAAGAGAGGATTTTCGCCGCGGCCGCGCCCTGCCTCAAGCACCGCACCATTGCCAAGGTGGTGGTGGGCAGCTCCCTCCTGGCCGTCGCCCTCGACAACGGGGCCATCGGAGTCACCTATGTCCCGAGGGAGGAACCTGGCCGGGGCTCCTCGATTTTCCCCCATGCAGGCTGGCTCGAGGGAAAAAGGGCCCCCGATATCGCCAGGTGGGCCGTTACCGGGGAAGACCGCTTGAAAAGAGCCATCGGTCTCGGGGTGTTGATTGCGGCCTCGGAGGCCCAGACCTTCCATGACGGGCAGACCCCTGAAAGGCCCTTTGGCGTCGCCTTTTCAAAGGGGGACGTGGTGGGGATGGTGGGGTACATCCGCCCTGTAGAGAAACTTATCCGGCCGAGGGTCAAGGAAATGATCATCTTCGATGAAGGAATCATGGCCGGGGGGGATTCGGGGGAGGTGACTCCCACGGCGCTTCAGGCAAAGCTGCTTCCCACCTGTGACGTGGTGTTTCTCACCGGAACCACCGTCGGTGGCGGCACCCTGGCATCACTCCTGGCCATGTCCGTCAGGGCACGTGAAATCATCCTCATCGGGGCTTCGACTCCCCTGTACCCCGAGGCTTTCAGAGGAACCGGAGTGACGGTTCTTGCCGGATCCCGGTGGCTAAAAAGTCACCGGGAGGCGATCTTCAAAAAAATATCCCAGGCCGGGGGCATCGCCTGTTTGAAGGAGGATGTCATCAAGACATCACTTCGGATACAAGAATAAAGGCCCTGAAAAATCAGGGCCTTCGCTGTGTTTGATTCAATTGATATTCTCAAGGACCAGCAGGTCCTCCTGTTCAAGATAGCTTACGAAGGAGGCGGCCAGGGAGGCTTCGAACTGGCTGCCGGCACAGGCCAGAATCTCCTCAATGGCGGCCAACCGGCTGAAGGCCCTGCGGTAGGTCCTGTCATTGGTCATGGCGTCGAAGGTGTCGGCCAGGGCGAGGATTCTCGAGATGAAGGGGATGGCCTCTCCTGCGAGTCCGTCGGGATAGCCCCTGCCATCCCATCGCTCATGATGGTGTTTCACACCGAGGGCGATGCCTTCAAGCCCCTGGATGTTTTCCAGGGTGGCCGCCCCGTGCAGGGGATGTTTTTTGATGAGGTCGAATTCCTCCGCCGTCAGGGGACCGCTTTTATTGAGGATTCTTTTGGGAACCAGGGTCTTTCCGATATCGTGGACCAGTCCCGCATAGTAGATATGGCCCACGGTTTCCTCGGGAAGCTCCAGGAAGACGGCGAATTCCCTGGCCAGCAGGGCGACGTTTTCACTGTGGTCGGTGGTGTAGGGATCGTGAACCGTCAGCAGTCCGCTCAAGGCCTTGAGGATGCTGTCGGTCATATTGTCATGAAGGGCTTTGACTTCCCGGTTCTTCTGCTCCATGGAATTTCTGAAACGGCTCTTTTCCCGGGTGAAGTCCTGAATGTTCCTCAGCCAGGTTGCCACCTGGTGCCTGGACCCGTCGAGGGGGTTGAAGCCCTCCGGCGGCAGGTAGAAGGGGTTTTCATGCAGAGTGTTCTTCCAGATGATCAGGGGGTGGAGTCGGATCACATCGCTGATCATTTCATAGGAAAATTTGTGGATGTTGTAGCGGCAGAGTCCGGTCACCGGATAGGCGTTGAAGAGACGGTCGTTGAGTTTCAGTTCATATTCGATGATGAGGTCCCTGCCCCGGTCATACGCAAGGACCGGACTGATGTCTCCCGTCACACTAAGCCCAGTGTAGCCATCCGCCAGGGCCTGGTCGCACTGGTCCATGAGGAGGGTGATCATCCGGTCCGGGTTGAACTCGCCGTTGATGGCGTAGCTCTCCTCCTGGCTCAGAACCACCAGATCGCCTTGAAGGAAGCCTTCCGTTTTCAAGAGGAGGATTTTCGACAGCACGGCATCGGCGTTTTCAGCGCCGGCAATATATAGACACCGCTCGTTTTTCTTCAGGGCGGCATGGATGAAGGTCACGAGATAGTCCGTCGCCTCCTCTTCCTCTTCATAAAGGATCACCAGGTGGTCGCCGGGCTTGATGTACAAGTTGTGCCGGGGATTGTCTGTACTGGGCAAGAGGTCCTCCTCCTTCAATGGGAAAATTATCAGACGGACGGTTCTGACCGATCGACATCATTGTACTTAATAATATACCATCAATAATGGATAAATAATACTAATGTTGCGTTCCAGACCTTTTTCACAGAAGGACTGCCATCGCTGAGGCTGTGAAATTCCTCCCCGGGCGGGGTCAATGGTGCCTCAAGAAGTAGTTCCGGGAATTGACCGGGTCCAGGGTCGATGTTGCGAAAACGGGGTTATTATGGGATACTGAAATAAAATCAGGGTTCTTGAAGGAGGAAAAACTTGACAATAAAGCCGCCAGTGAAGAGAAGGAGAGTCATCGGGTCAACCCTGGCCATCCTGGCCATTCTGGCCTTTTTCATCGTGAATGCGCCTAAGGAGAATCTGAAAATCGGCGACGGGCCCCTTGACTCCCTGGAGGAGGGGTGGGAGGTCCGGGTCGGCGAAGAGATTTACCGGGATGTCAGTCTTCCCGCTGATTTCGACCTGGCGCCGGATGAGGTCCTGAGGGCCAGTCGGATTTTCACGGAAAACTACCCCGAGCCCATGACCCTCCGTATCAGGGCCTCCATGCAGTCCTTGAGGGTATCCCTGGAGGGAAGGATTCTCTATGATCACGAAAAGCCGGAGGACCAGGGATGGGTCCAGCCCAATGCCAGTCTCTGGCACTTCGTGTCCCTGCCCCTGGAGCTTGAAGGAAAGGAGCTTGCCATCGAACTGGCCTCCCCGGAGAAGGCCTTCAGCGGGGTGATCAACCCCGTCCACCTGGCCGGTGGAGAGGCCCTGCTGATGGACCTCATCGACGCCAACCGCATCGGACTGCTTTTGTCCGCCCTCCTCATGATACTGGGTCTTGCCGAACTGATGGTTTTCGCCTTGACCAGAGAATCCGGCGACCACCGTTTTTTCCACTTGGGAATGCTCACCCTCCAGATCAGTCTGTGGCTCCTTTCCGAGAGCCGGCTCATGCAACTTTTTACCGGCAACCGGTTCATCATCGGGGGAATCAGTTACGTGCTGATCGCCCTGATGCCCATCTCCTTCCTTCTTTTTTTGAGGGATGCCGTGCTTGACCGCTACCAGAGGCGAATGAACTGGATCGCCGGGGTCTTTGCCATCAATTTTTTCCTCAACCTCTGGCTGCAACTCTCGGGGACCGCCACTTTTTTCGCCACCGTTACAAACACCAGTCTGCTGATTCTGCTGGCGGCCTTCGCCACCTATTATTATCTGTTGGCGGAAATCAGCAAGGATCAGAATCAGACCGCCAGAAAAGCCCTGTGGACCATCACCGGTTTCATGATTTTTGTTTTCATAGAGATCCTGGTCTATTTTTCGCAGGGATTTGACCACATCTCCACCTACAGCCGCATCGGGGTCATCCTTTTCATTGTCCTCATCGCCCGGAATTCCTACCGTTATGTGAAGGATCTCATCCTCCAGGAACAGGAGGCCAGAATCTTCAAGAACATGGCTTATCGGGACATCCTCACCGGGGGCAACAACCGCAGTGCCTTTGAAAAGGCCCTTGCGGAGGTCACCCGCCAGGGCCGGGAAAAGAGTTTCAGAATGGTGATCTTCGATATCAACAATCTGAAGTTCATCAACGACCATTACGGTCACAGTGCCGGTGACAGCGCCATCATCCAGAGTCACCGGATCATCCTCGAGGCCTTCGGCGACATCGGGGAGGTCTATCGCATCGGCGGGGATGAATTTGCCGGCATCTTCGATCCCGTGGATGACAAAAGATACCTTGAAAGGGTGAAGCGGCTCAGGGACCACTTGTCGAAGAACCGGGACCTGCTGCGCTACCACCTGGATATCGCCCTGGGCAGTGAGGTCTTCGATTCCAGGAAGTACAGGGATTTCAGCGAATTCTTCAACCATGTGGACCGGCTGATGTATCTCGACAAAAGCGCCATCAAGGAGGCCATGAAGGACCATGAAGAAGGGATTTTCAAGTACGCCAAGAAGAAGGAGTGAATTCAGACTCACGGGCCTGGTCCTCACCCTCCTGACGGTCATTGCCATGGCTCCCCCGGCCTACGGCAATGCCGGGCCGGCCTTCTGGGAGGCCTATCCCTCCCATCAACTGCTGGTGGTGGATGAAGAAGCCTCTCTTGAAGTCAAGGGGGAGCGCCTGGTCTTTGACTTCTCCCGGGCCCAGGGCAATGCCTATGACCTGAGGGGGGAGGTCAGGGCCGACTATGATTTCTTCAACCCCCTGACCGAGGTCCAGAGGGTGAAGATGGCCTTTCCCCTGATCGGTTCCATCAGGGATTTCGGACCTGGGGCGGTGACCATCACCCAGGCGGGTCACAAGATCGATTTTGAAATTCTTCCGGGCGGGGCGGTTTCCCGGGTGGATTCCCTGGAGGACTTTGAATCGGACAGGATTCTCTTCGAGAATGTGCTGCAAACCGTCAGCAGGGGTCCCGATCCCGCGACGAAGGCGCTGCTTGAGGCCCAGGGGAGGGTGTACACCTTCAAGGTGGCCCCCGCCGGGGAGGACCCCGTCAATTTTGTCCTGGATTTCACCTTCTCAGAGGCCGCCACCCAGGTGCTGACCACGGGATTCAATCGTTACGAGAGACGGGACGACCAGGTCAGGATCGCCTCCTGGAGCCGGCAGGAGGAGACCTTGAAGGTCTTTGTCCTGGGAGAGCCCGTGGACTTTGAGGTCAAGGCCTTTGCCGACGGGGCCCTGGAGGTCCCCACCGGGGCCTTCACCTATACCGTCGCCGAGTCCGTCGAAGGGGTTTCCCACCATCTCGGGGGGATTCTTGAGAACTTGTTGATCCAGGAATCGGTGGTTCCCGGGGACCGGATCATCGAGGTGCTGGGCAAACGGCTCATGGAGAATTTTTCTACCCAGGGGGGCTACAGCTCCGACATGGATTTTTCCTATGATCTAGAGCTCGACCGCATGATGCTGCTCCTCTACGAGGTCACCCTCGAACCCCTGGCCACCCAGGAGGTGGGGGTGGCCTATCAGGCCCGGGCGACCATGGACCACCGGGAAAGTCTTTCACCCAAGTATACCGTGACCTACCTCCTCAATCCCGCCGGCTACTGGCGATCCTTTGAAAATCTGTCCATCGAGGTGCTGACCTCCGAGGACCTTCCCTACATGATCGACAGTTCCCTGCCCTTCGAGGCGGAAGGGGACTACCGCTATGGGGCCCGCTTCGAAGTCCTGCCGGAAAAGGACCTCTATTTCACCCTTTATGAAAAGGAAAGCCTGACCCTCTTCGATCAGGGGGCGGGCAGGTTTGCAGGGCATTTCGGCTATTTCACCCTGCCGGTCCTGGTCCTGGGCGGCCTGGTCCTTTTCATCGGGGTGGTCTACGGAATCAAGAAAAGACGGCGAGGCGAACAATGAGTTCCAATCATCGGTTTTATGAGGAGGAGCCGGCAGAATAAGGGCTTGCTCAAATGACTGGAGGTGCAGATGCGATGGAAAGAAGGCTTATACTGGCGATTGCCTTGGTCGTGTTCCTGCTACGGGGTTTTGTCTTTGCCGAGGGCCTTGACCCTGGGAAGTACACCGGGACCTTTCAATTCCAGGAAATCTACATTGAAAACGTCAACGACGCCTTGAAAGAACTGAATTATCCCGTCAGCTATGAAACCGGGCCGGAGGATTTTGAAAAATATCCCATGCAGCTCACGGTGCTGGAGGACGGGAGTCTCAGTCTGTTTTTCGGTGAAGAGGAGTACATGCAAAGCCGGTCCGTGACCTATGAGGATTCACGGATGAAAGCGACCTTTCATGACTCCTATCTGGGCTATTCCGATGAGCTCGGGGTGGTTTACACCCTGGAGGCCACGGCAGGGGAATCGGAGGTTTCGGGGAGCTTCACCGGGACTATTCTGAAGACGGGAAAAGTCGAGGCCAGGGGGACCTTCGAGGTCTCGAAGGGTCTGAATCTGGACCGTGTCACCGATTTTTTCAAGTCCGGAGATTCCGGTGAGGAGGCCGACGTGGCGGAGGTCGAGGAAGCGGTGGTGGGGGTCACGGACATCCTCTTCGACGTCACTGAAAAAGAGCTCACCCTGGGAGACCGGGAGACCTTGAAGGCCACCCTCTTCCCGAGGGAGGCCGGCAACAAGGCCGTGACCTTCACTACCTCCGATCCCGGCGTGGTGCTGGTTTCCCAGGCGGGGGTCGTCCGGGCGGTGGGCCCTGGAGAGGCCCTCGTCCGGGTCTTTTCAAGGGACAATCCGGATGAATTCGACGCCATGACCATCCGGGTGAGGGAGGATTCCTCCGACCTCTCCCAGGAGGACCTCCATCGCCGGGAAGAGGGCATGACTCTTTTTGAAAGCCCCGGGGAACCGGCGGATGACGGGGTGGTGAATACCGCCTTCGATCCAGCGGACCTGGGTGAAGCGGCCAGGAAGAGAGAGGAAGCGGTGACTCAAATCCTGGCGGAAAGGGCCCAGGCGGATCCGGCCCTTGAAATGGCGGAGGAGGGGACCGTCAAGAGTCTGCTGGTGGCCGGGGAGAAGAAGACGCTTGAATCCCCGGACACCGACAGCGGCAACTTCATGGACCGGTTGAAAAGCACCTACCGCCTGGTGCGGGAACCCGCCAAAAAAGCGGTGGGAAAGGTCATGGAAAAGACCGGCCTGGAGGATTTCACCGGCTTTGTGGAGGAGGCCCTCGATGACAATCTCAGGGGCCTTGAGGACAGGCGGCCCAAGACCGACGACGAGGTCAGAGAGCAGCTCTACAAGACCTTCAGCAGTGACAAGACCCACCCGGCCCTGAAGTACATCCAGGACAAGGCTTCTTCCAATATTCTGGTCAAACCCTTTGCCTATGTCATCAACAAGCTGACGGGTTCCAAGGTGGCCCATTACAAGGAGGCGGTCTTCACCGAGTACCAGTCCGTAAAGGACCGGATCAGGGGGCAGATCGAATCCGGAAAACCCCGGGAGGAAGCCATCAAAAATGCCCGGTATGATTTCATATACAACGACAACCAGGAGGCCGCCTTCGAGGCTGTGGAGAATGCGAAGCCCGGCTTCAGCCGGTTCTTTGCCATGAGACAGGGGGGCAGGCAGAATCAGGTGGCCACGGGCTCAAAGACGGAGTACGTGGACAACCAGGCCCGGTTTGACAAATACCTCGAACTCATGGCCCTCAACCAAGACCTCGAGGGGGTGGAATAAATGAAAAGAATCCTTTGGATTTTCCTGTTGATGCTGCTGCTGGCGAGTCAGTTCAGCGTCACCATGGCCCTCGACCCGGGGGAGAGACAGATCTTCGAGACCCTTGAGACCATGGGTTTTGACCAGTCCTATGTGGCCCTGGAGGAGGAAGGTCTTTTGATCCGCATCGAGGATCCTGACTTCAAGGTGATCGATTCGGTCCGGGAGATTCTTCTGCTGGCCCATGATCTGGGTCCGGTCCCCCTGGTGACTCTTGAAGTGTATCACCAGGGGGAAGGGGTGTATGCCTTCAAGGCTTCAGGTGAGGATATCGCCGCCTGCGCCCGGGGGGAAATTTCCTCGGAGGCCTTTGACGAGAGGATTGAAGGAGGGTCGGCCCTGAGTCTGGAGTCGGCCATAGGCCATGATCTGGCGGTCTTCGATGCCCTGGTCTACCAGGTGGCCCTCAGTGAGGAAACGGTTAAGGTTTGTTTGAAATATTCAGGTCAAAGTGAAGAGGACCTGATGATGGACCTGCCCAACATGGCCTACCGGGTCTTGTTCCACGCCCCCTGGGTGGAAACCCTTTCATTCAGCATCGATCACCACCGGGAGGCCCGGGCCCTGGAGGTCACCTTCAAAACCGAAGATCTGATGACCCTGCTCCGGGGAGAGACGGACCTTGAAGGCCTCTATCAAAAATCCGGAGTATCTCTGGAGGAGAATTCCTCCCTTCTCGACGGGGCTCTGGGCACCTTCAAGGGTTTGGGGGGCTTCCTCGAACCTTTCAGGGAATATCTCGACTTCGGCCTTGAGATGCTGGGCCTCCTGGCCCATCAGTTCGGCGACTGGGTCTACTGGGCCGTCGGCCTGGCCCTCTTGATGCCCCTGTTGCTGCTGTTCAAGATTCTTCGGGGAATCGTGAGACTTTTCAGGAGAAAAAAATCCTAGCTCGGAAATCAAAAAAGCTGACCGGAAAGTCAGCTTTTCTTGTGGTCGAAGAGGCGGCCCAGGACCATGGCGGCAAGCACCACCAGGGGCAGGGAAACGCCGAGGCGCAGGAGGGCGAATTTAGGCCCCAGGAAGGTGGCCTCGAAGATGGTCATGGGAATCCGGGTCAGGGCGGCCGACCCGATATAGGTGAGGACGATGCTCAGCCTGGCCCCCTTTTGGTAGAGGGCGTGGCCCACGGGGAAGGCGACGTAGGCCCCTCCCACGGTGGTGCCCGAAAGGATGATGGCCCAGAGATAACCCCGGTAGCCCGAGGCGTGACCGAAGTGTTTCTCCACGGTTTCCCGGTTGATCCAGACCTCGAAGAGGCCGATCAGAATGAAGGATACGGGCAGAATGGTGATCATGCTGAAGAGAAAATCGAAAAAATTGCGCCCGATGATTTTTCCGAGGGTGAAATCGAATTGCCAGGAATAGACCAGAAAAACCCCGTAGAGGCCGATGAGGGTGTAATAGACCCGTTTTTTTGTCTTCACAGAACCAACTCCCCGTAAAAGAATCCCATGATCAGGGCGATTGAAAGACAGATGAAGAAACTGACGAGGTTGCGTGTCAGGGAGAGTTTCCATCCGAAATACTCCGCCTCCACGGGCAGGGTCATGAGTCCCACCAGCATGAGGGTGGTGGTGAAGGCGGCGATGGCGGTGTAGCTGACTCCTTTTTCCACCAGCAGGGCGCTCAGGGGAAAGGCCACGAAGCCCGGCATGATGGTGATGGATCCCAGAAGGGACCCCAGAAGACCGCTTTGCAGGATACGGTCTCCCCCCAGATACCTGACGACGATTTCATCGGAAATGAGATAAAGAGACAGGGACACCACGATGAGCATGAGGGTGAAGGAGGGGAGGATGGCCAGGAGTTTTTCTAGGGCGACCCTGAGACTCCGATAGGTTTTCTCCCGGCTTTTGAAAAGGGAAAGCAGGAGGGCGAAGAGAGTGAAGCCGTAAAGCCATTCCAATAGCATGCACCTCGAATCATATAGAGTATCTGCGCTTATTATAACCCATCCGTGGTGGATTTGAAAAACTTCGTTTTTTTCCAACAGGGGGGCGATAAATTGATATAATCAAGAAGTGCAGTCCATTTCAAAGTCATGGAGGCCTTTATGAACAGAAAAGGAACCTTTTTCGTCCTCCTCGCCGGGATTTCCTGGGGAATGATGGGACTCTTCGTCATCGAACTCTACAGCCTGGGGCTGACCACCCTGCAGATCGTGGGCTACCGGTCTGTCAGTGCGGCGATCATCCTGCTCGGCTACGTCGCCTTGAAGAATCCCGGCATTCTGAAGATCCAACTCAGGGACCTGCCGATTTTCTTTGCCATCAGCCTGGTCAGTGTCGTTTTTTTCAGTTATTGTTTTTTTTCGACGATCCAGGAGATTTCACTATCCGTGGCGGTGACCCTGCTCTACACGGCCCCCACCTTCGTCACCCTGCTGTCCCGGATCTTTTTCAAGGAATGGCTGACCCCGCAGAAGATCATCGCCCTCTTGACCACCTTTGCGGGTCTCACCCTGGTCACGGGTTTTTTCGGGGACGGGTCCGCGCAGATCACCACCCTGGGTCTTCTCACGGGCCTGGGGTCAGGTCTGGGCTACGGCCTTTTCAGTATTCTCGGCAAGGTGATTCTGAAGAAATACCCTCCCCTGACCCTGTCGGTGTATACCTTCGTGATTGCAACGGTGATTCTGCTGCCGGTGATCGTCACCACCACCCTGGCTCTGGGGCCCATGTCCTGGGGCTTTTACCGGGAGGTTTTTTTGCTGGGACTGATTCCCACGGCCCTGGCCTATATTTTTTATGCCACGGGTCTTAAAACCATGGAATCGAGTCTGGCCTCCATCACGGCGACGGTTGAACCGGTGGTGGGGGCATTGATCGGCATTTTTGTCTTCAAGGAGATTCTCCTGCCTTCCCAGCTCGTGGGGATGCTCCTGGTACTCTTTTCTGTGATCATCCTGCAGATAGACAATAATATGCTTGAATGGACATATAAAAAAATGAAAAGAGCATTTAAGCCAGAATAGTCATTTACAGAACTTGTAAAAAAATATATAATTGTTAATGAAGGTAGACAAGGACATTATGAATCGAGGGGATTGCTTTGGAAAAGGAAAGGGTCACCAGTCAGGAGATTGAATCTTTGGTTAAAAAGATTCCTGGAATTTTTTCATCGAAGGTCGTCATGGAAGACAAGGTCATCAAAGAATTTCACCTGTTGACGGATTTGAGCAAAAACCCCAAGCAGATCTCACGAGACATCCAGTCAACCCTCCTGGCTGGAATGAACATGGACATCGATCACCGTGTCATCAGCATCGCCCAGATCGAGGGGGATGATTTTTTGAGTCCCCAGAACCGGGTGTCCATCGAAGGCATCAGCAAGCGGATCGACGCCAAAAAGACCATCTATGAGGTGACCTTGAAGCTCAAGGACACTGCGGTCACAGGGATCTGCGAGGAGTACAACATCGCTTCTAGAAATCTTGCGGCCATCATAGAGGCGACCATCAAGGCCCTGGAACAGCTCTACAATTTCGAGGATCGGATATTCTTCGAGGGGGTGGAGGAGATTCACCGCCCCAACTATTCGGTCTGGCTGGTCATGCTGTCCACCCTGTTTGATAGAGAAAGGATTTTATCAGGTTCCTCGGTGATCCGGGACGACCGGGAGTACGCCCTGGTGAGAGCGGCCCTGAGTGCCGTCAACCGGCGGTTGAGTCAACTTTAGCCATGAAGGATCAACACCAGTAGAATTGATTTTTTTTAGCGAAGCGATTATGCCTGTTTGATTAGCGAAAAAGCAGAGCCTCAAATAGAGGAGGGCATAATTGTGAAAAGATTATTCGTTTTAATGATGTCATTACTTTCTTTGGTACTGGCAAGCGGATCTCAGTGGACTTGGAGATAGGTACTTATTCTAGAGTAGTTTAGGTTTATTGCTGGTGTTGATCTTTTATTATATTAGGAGTTTTTATGGATAAATATGTGAAGCTGTATATCTCTTCCGTTGTAGCCATCAGTCTTTTCTTATTCATTTACAACTTTCCGCAATTGTTTCAGGATCTGGATTTCACAGAGATTCTTTTTTTCCTGGTGCTCATCATGCTTTCGGAGTTTTTTTCCATAAAGGACTCGAATTTCAGCAATATTTCCCTGGGATTCTCCATCGCCTTCACCACCATCGTGGTGTTTACCCCGGAACAATCCGCCGCGCTGCTTTTTCTGGGATTCCTGTTCTCAATCTACAGAACGGAAGAAGGCGTCAGCCACCTGTTCAACGGGGCCTTCCACAAAAGGCTTTTCAACGCTTCCAGCTACTACCTGACGGCCTATGTCAGCGGCGATTTCTTCCATGCCGTCAACGGCATGGACCAGGTGAGGCTCTCCGGCTACGGCATCATCGCCCTGCTCCTCACCATCATCGTGTATTATCTGATCAACACCTCCCTCTTCATGGTCCTCTTCAGCCTCATCAACCAGATCAAGCTGACGGACTTCATCATGAAGAATCTATGGGCCTTGAAGAGCTTTGTGACCCTGTCACCCCTGGGGATCATGATGCTTCTTTTTTATACCAGTTACGGCTGGTTCGGCCTGCTGCTGTTTTTCGGTCCTCTGATCCTGGCAAGATATTCCTATACCCTCTATCTGGAAATGAAGCGGGTCTACCTGGAAACCATCACCGCCCTGACCAAGGCGGTGGATGCCAAGGATGAATATACCAGGAACCACTCCACCCGGGTGGCGGATTACGCCATGATGATCGCCAGAGAGATGAAACTTCCGGAAAACCGGATCGAGAATCTCTATACGGCGGCCCTCCTGCATGATGTGGGAAAAATCGGCATCAGCGACAATATTCTCCTCAAGCCCTCGGGGCTCACCGAGGCTGAATACCGCCTCATCAAGGACCATCCCCTCATGGGGGCCAGAATCATCGAGGACGTCGATTTTCTCAAGGATGCCAGCCGCTTCATCGCCCAGCACCATGAGCATTACGACGGCACGGGATATCCCCTGGGCCTGGCCGGGGACGAAATCCTCGTCGAATCCGGCATCATCGCCGTGGCGGACTCCTTTGACGCCATGACCACGGATCGGGCCTACCGCAAGGGCTTCAGCGAAGAAAAGGCCTTTGAGATTCTGGCGGGTGAAAGTGCCAGTCAGTTCCACCCCCAGGTGGTGGCGGCCTTTGTGCGGATCCGGGAGGCCAGAGGGCAGGTGAAAATCCATGCTGATTGAGTCGATCGTCATCAGCCTGATCATCGGGTTGCTGGTCAGGGGACGAGTGAAGCATCTGGTTTCCCTGGATCTGAGGGTTCCCTGGATTCTTTTCATGGCCCTGGGAATCGAGGTCCTGGGGGGGGTTCTTCAAAAGCAGGGGGTCATTCCGGTGGCGGGCACCACCCTGTGGCTCCACCTGTCGGTCTACCTTTTCCTCCTCGCCTTCATCCTTGCCAACTGGCATTTTGAAGGTGTCCGGGTCCTGGCCCTGGGAACCCTGCTCAATTTCCTGGTGATCATCTTCAATGCCGGCTTCATGCCGGTGGAGGTGGAGGTGCCTCTGGCCATGGGCTTCGAGGAGGCCAAGGAAGCCCTCAGCCAGGGGATGGTCTTCGGCCACAAGGTGATGGCGGCGGATGATCTTTTGAAATCCCTCGGGGACATCGTGCATATCCCGCCCCCCTATCCCTTTCCCAAGACCATCAGCTTCGGGGACCTGCTCATCGGCATCGGGACCGGAATGCTCATCGTGCCCCATATGAAAAAAAAAGAGTCCTAGGACTCTTTTTTCAGTTCAGTTTGATTTCATAGGTGATGTCCACCACCTGGTCGAGAAGGGCGCTGACCCCGCAGTAGCGATCCTGGGACAGGTTCACCGCTTTTTCAATCTTGGCCAGGGAGGCTTCGAGGTCCTTTCCGGTGAAGGCGTAGACCAGGTGGATTCTGGAATAAGTCTTGGGATGTTCCTCCGTCAGCTCGGTCTGTGCCTCGATGGTGAAGCTGTCGAAGGCCACCTTCATTTTCTGTAAAATGGAGACCACGTCCATGCCGGTGCACCCCGTCAGGGCGCTGATCAGCAGCTGCTTGGGCCGGGGTCCTCGATCAAGGCCCCCCACTTTGTCATCGGCGTCCATGATCAGCTTGTGATGGCCGTCCAGGGTCATTTCAAAGGCCATGCCGTCCATATATCTGGTTTCGTAATCGATTTTCATAATCAACCTCCAATATTCTGTAAGTCATTTTATTTTACACAATCCCACAGGAATATGCAAATCATTCGGGGGGATTCACCCTGGGGGTGACTTTTGAGGAGTCTCCCCGGGGCGGCCTATAGCCTGTGTGGCATCATCCTGCAGGGATTCGTCCATCCGGCCCTGGGGAATCATCTGCCTGAAACGACCGGGCGGCGCAATCCTCCCGGAAAAACCATCGAAGGCCCGGTGGCGACCGCCGGAATCCTTTCCGCCGCCATCGCCCTCATATCCTTTGTCACGGGAATGGCGATCCTCAAGAAAGCATACAAGAATCTACCGCAGGGGTCTGGCCGGCGCGCCAGACCGGTCTGACGGGGAGTAAAAAAACGACAAGTATGTTTTGATATTCTTGATTCCTGTGGTATGATGTGAATGTGGTTGACATATTTATCAAGAGGTGAGTCAATGGATCCAATTACCCATGGTATCATCGGGCTGGGGATATCGGCCTTTTCTGGAGATCCCGTCAGCCTTTTGAATCCTGTTTCTGTCGGTGCGGCCCTGGGCGCAATGTCCCCCGATCTGGATGCTGTGACAAGAATTTTTTACGATGACAAGGTTTATTTGAGGCACCATCGCGGCAGGTCTCATTCGGTGCCTTTTTTGGTGTTGTTTTCTTTTATGATTACCGGTGCCTTGTCCCTGATGTTTCCGGATTTCAATTTCTTGAAAGTGTTGGGTTTCACCTTTTTGGGGGCCCTGTCCCACACCTTTTTCGACATCCTCAATTCCTACGGGGCCATGCTCTTCACCAAAAAACGCAAGCTGTCCATCCTGATGCTCTATGATCCCCTGGTCAGTGTCGTGGCCCTGTTTCTCATTTTTTACAGGAGCCACAATCTCTACACCTACTCGGGGGCCCTGCTGCTGGTGGGCCTTTATATCATTGGTCGATACCTGATGCGCCGCCGGGTGGAAAAGAGCCTCGAGACGGTTTTCTCCAACGGCTACAGCGTCACAAAAATCTGCGTCATGCCGGCCCTTATGGCCTTTCACAAATGGGATTTCATCATCAACACCAGGTCCCACAACCTGGTGGGACAGTACAATCTTCTGAAGGGCAGCTTCGTGATCCGTAAAAAATTCAAAAAGAACCAGGAGGCCAGGAAGCTGGTCCTCGGCACCAGCCTCGGCAAGTATTTCTCGGATTTTTCTCCCAATTTCCACGTGGTGGAGGTTCCCAAGGACACGGGATGCGAGCTGAAGGTAGTGGATCTGAGGTACTTCCTGCGGGGGGAATTCATGCACCACGGCCTCGTGGAACTCGACCAGCATCGCAGGGTCATGGCTTCCTACTTCATGCCCTACAGTCTCCAACGGAGAATCGCCCTCAACGAAAGGGCGGGATAGTCCCCAAAACACCAGGGCCCTTTTCAGGGTCCTTTTTTGATGGGTCCCGGCTGGTGAGCCGGATGCTCAAGCCCCCAAAAAAAGGGTATAATGAAAAAGGATGCGGGAACTAAAAACAATATGCCGCGTCTAATAACTGAAGGGCATTTGAGAGGAGTGTTTCGATGTCTGACCAAGATATATATCTGATAAGGAAATCCGTCGACGGAGATGTAAGGAGTTTTGAAAAACTGATCAAGGCCTATGAGCAACCGGCCTTCGCCATGGCCATGAGTTATCTGGGAGATTACGAAATGGCGGCGGAGGTGACCCAGGAGGCCCTGATCAAGGTCTACAAGAACCTGGGCAAGTTCAAGTTCGAGGCGTCCCTGAGCACCTGGATCTACCGCATCGTGATCAACACCTGCAAGGATGCCCTGAAAAAGACGAAAAGAATGAAGGAGGTCTCTTTAGAGGACAACCACTTCGAAGGCCTGAGGGACGAGCACCAGACCCCTGAGGAAACCCTTGAGACCGAGGACTTGAAAACCATGGTCCACAGGACCCTCGAGAGAATCAACCCGGAAAATGCGGAGGTGATTCGACTCAAGGACATCCAGGACTATTCCTACGAGGAAATTGCCGCTTTTCTCGAGATTCCCGTGGGGACGGTGAGAAGCCGGTTGAGCCGGGGCAGGCAGATGCTCAAGGAAGAAATTGTCAAAGCATATCCGGATGCCCTTAGTTTGATCCGATAGGAGGTGTGAAGGGTGGATTGTAAACAAGCAAGACTACATTTGAACGACTTGATCGATGATAATCTGGAAGATGATGTCAGGAAAGAAATTCTTGAGCATCTGAAACAATGCGAAGCCTGTCAAAAAGAGTTTGACACATCGAAGCAGATCAAAGAGGCGCTGGCAACCCTGAACCCCCCGGAGCTTCCTCAAGGATTTCATGAGGCCCTGATGGGAGAACTCAGGAGGGCCTCAGAGCCCCGCAAAGGCTTCTTCAAGAAAAACTACCAATGGATTGCGGGCATCGCCGCCGTATTTCTCCTGGGGATCATCATCACCGGAATCCAGGGGATCAGTCCCCTCAGACTGGCGGGTCAAAGCAATGAAATGGCCATGGATTTCGCCCCGCAGGCTGAAATGCCGGAAGAGGAACCGGGCGCGGCCGCCAAGGGGGCCTTTGAAAGCGACATGACCATGGAGGAGGCGGGCTATCCCGAGGAAAGAGGGACCCCTGAAGCTCCGAGGAAAATCATCCGCAACGTGTCCATGGAGGTGGAGACCTCTGACATAGAAGCCGTCTACCGGCTGTTCAGCCAGCAGGTGGTCTTCTACGGCGGCTTCGTGGAACAGGGCAGCATCGGGGATTACTACTTCAGCTATTACGAGAAGATCCAGGATAACGCCCGGATGAGGAACGCCCAGATCACCGCCAGGATTCCCGCTGATGACCTGGAGGCCATGATCGCCTTCGTGGAGGACCATAGCGAGGTCAAGAGCGTCAATACCAGCACCCAGGACCAGACGGAATACTATTATGATGTGGATGCCCAGGTGGAAAACCTCAAGGTGAGGGAAGATCGGCTCAGAGAGCTGATGGCAAAGGCCGAGGACATCGACGACATCCTCAGTGTTGAAAACGAGCTTTACCGGGTGCGCAGTGAAATCGATGCCCTGACGAGAAATCTCAAGAACATCGACTCCCGGGTGGACCTGTCCACACTCTATATTTCAATGAGAGAGGTGGAGGACTCAGGTGCCATTGCCTCCACGGACCGCAGTCTGTCCGAGGAAATCAGGGAGGGTTTCATCAGAAACATCAATCGCATCATCCGATTCACCCAGGATGCCATCGTCTATGTGGTGAGTTATCTGCCCATCCTGGTTCTGGTCGGCCTGACCGGAGTCATGGGGCTTTGGATTCTCAAAAAAATCAATCGCAGAATGCGGAGGTAAATCAATATGAAGTCGGAAAAGATCATCACCCTGGGACTGGCCCTGGTCATCGCCATCGCCCTGATCATGAACGTCATGACCCTGAACCGGATGGCGGACCCCGGAGCGGGAGTCCCCAACACCCTCAGTGTCCAGGGAAGCGGAGAAATCAAGGTCCAGCCGGACATCGCGGTGATCAATATCGGCCTTGAGACCCGGGATCCCAACGCCGCCCAGGCCCAGGAAAAGAACAATGTCATCATGGCCGAAGTGACGGGGGCCATGAAGGACCTGGGCATTGAAGGCAAAGACATCAAGACCGAATACTACAACATGTACCGGGGCTATGACTACAACACGGGGAGTGAGGCGGAATTCTACATCGTCAACAACACCTTGAAAATCACCGTGAGAGCCATCGAGGACGTGGGCAGGGCCATTGACACCGCCGTGGCCCTCGGGGCCAACCAGATCAACTCCATCCAGTTCACCCTTTCGGATGACGCCGGGCTTTACAAAGAGGCCCTGGCCCTGGCCCTGGAGGATGCCGGTGAAAAGGCCGAGGGACTGGCCCTGGCCACCGGCAGGCCCCTGAAGGGCATCGTGTCCATTGCAGAAAGCACCAGCCAGAGTCCGGTGATGTATGACTACGGCTACGCCAGGGAGGCCGCTGCGGCATCCCCCATTGAAACCGGGGAACTCGAAATCAGGGCGACGGTCCAGGTAATTTACGAATATTAATCGAAAGAGGCCTCTCAAGGCCTCTTTTTTTTGGTAAAATGGGGGCAAAGGAGCTGAACTGATGAAAGAAAAAATGATCATGATCGATGGCAACAGTCTGGTGAATCGCGCCTTTTTCGCCCTGCCCCGGCTGACCAATTCCGAGGGAATCTACACCAACGGGATTCTGGGGTTTTCAAAAATGCTCATCAAGGCGATTCGCGACTTCAGCCCTGACTATGTGGTGGTGGCCTTCGACGTCAAGGCCCCCACCTTTCGACATGACGTATACAAGGAATACAAGGGGACCCGCAAGGGAATGCCGGAGGAACTCCGGATGCAGATGCCCCTGTTGAAGGAACTCCTCGACGCCCTGGGCATCAGTCGCGTGGAACTGGCCGGCTTCGAGGCGGATGACCTGCTGGGCACCATGGCGGTGAGAGCGACGGGGATGGGGATTGAAAGCATCATCATCTCCGGGGACAAGGACACCCTTCAGCTGGTGGACGGCAAGGTCTCGGTGGCCCTGACGAAAAAGGGGATCAGCGATATCCAGCTCTACGACCGGGAAATGGTTTTTGAGGATCTGGGGGTTTATCCTGACCAGGTGGTGGATTTCAAGGCCCTGGCGGGTGACAGCTCCGACAATATCCCGGGGGTGAAGGGGGTGGGCCAGAAGACGGCCCAGAAGCTCATCGCCAGCTACGGGTCCGTGGAGGGCATCTACCGGCACATCGATGAGGTGGATTCAAAGCGGGTCAGGGAACTGCTGATCGCCGAGGAGGACAAGGCCCTGATCAGCAGAAGACTCGCCCGCATCGTCACCGACATCCCGGCGGAATTCTCCGTCAGCGACTACGCCTTCAAGGGCTTCAAGCCGGACAAGGCTCTGGCAATCCTGGGGCGTCTCGAGATGACCTCCCTTTTGAAGGATTTCGGTCTTGCGGACAGTCCCGCCAGGGAGGAGGGCGGAAAGCGGCTGGAGGTGGTGACGGACTTTGATCCCGAGGCCCTGAAGGATCAGATCATGGCGCACAAGACCATGACCTTCAAGATTCTCGGCGACAAGCCGGGTCCTCTGTCCTTTGATCTGCAGTGGCTGGGCATCGCCCTGGGGGAGAGGGTCTACATCAGCCGGGACATCGCCGCCTTCAAGGCCCTCTTCGAGGATGCCGCCATCAGGAAGCAGGGATTCATGCTCAAGGAGGATTATCTGCTGCTCAGGGTCATGGGCATCCGCCTGCAGGGCATCACAGAGGATCTCTTGATCAGCCATTATCTCCTCTATCCTGACCGGACCAGCACGGACGTCGAAAAACTCGGACTGCAGTTGATGAATTATGAGATGAAGTCCCTGGAGACCCTGACCCGGAAGGGCAAGGACCTGATCAGGGATCTGCCGGAGGAGACCGTCAGGGAATATCTGGGAAATCTCCTGTTCCTGACTCAAAGCACCCGGGAGAACCTGGCGGCCAGGATTCTGGAGGCGGGTCTCAAACCCCTTTATGAGACGGTGGAGATCCCCCTGATCGAAGTCCTGGGGGAGATGGAGTACCAGGGCATCAAGGTGGATTTCAAGGTCCTCGACACCATGGACGAGCTGGTGACCCGGAGAATCAAAGAGCTGGAAATCCTGATCTACGGCTACGCCATGGAATCCTTCAATATCAACTCACCCAAGCAGCTCGGAGAAATCCTCTTCAACAAACTGGGGCTCAGGACAGGGAAAAAGACCAAGACCGGTCATTCCACCTCCCACGACGTCCTCATCAAGTTGATGCAAGACCATCCCATTGTTCCCCTGATCATTGAATACCGTTCCTACACCAAGCTTAAAAACACCTATATCGACGGACTCAGGGCCGTGGCGGACCAAAAAACCATGAGGATCCACACCAGTTTCAACCAGACCATCGCCGTCACCGGGAGGCTCAGTTCCACGGAGCCCAATCTGCAGAACATCCCCATCCGGCTGGATCTGGGACGGGAACTGAGGAAGGTCTTTGTCGCTTCAAGCAAGGACCACCGGCTGGTGGGGGCGGATTATTCCCAGATCGAACTCAGGATCCTGGCCCATCTTTCCCAGGACCCCCAGTTGATGCGGGCCTATCAGGAGGGCATCGACATCCATACCCTCACGGCCTCCCAGGTCTTCGACATCCCCATCCATGAGGTGACCCAGAAGGAAAGGGGGGAGGCCAAGGGGGTCAATTTCGGCATCGTCTACGGCATCAGCGACTACGGACTCAGTGAAAATCTCAATATTCCCCGAAAGAAGGCCAAGGCCTATATCGACCAGTACTTTGACAAATACCACCGGGTCAAGGCCTATCTGGACAATCTCATCGAGGACTGCCGCAGGACCGGGGAGGTGGCCACCATCCTGGGCAGAAAAAGGGGAATTCCGGACATCAACGCCTCGAATTTCACCAGGCGCAGTTTTGCGGAACGGACCGCCATGAACACCCCGATCCAGGGCAGCGCCGCGGATATCATCAAGGTGGCCATGATCCGGGTCTACGACCGCCTCAAGGCGGAGGGTCTCGAGGCCAAGCTGATCCTGCAGGTCCATGATGAACTCATCATCGACGCCCCTCTTGAGGAGGTGGAGCGGGTGAAGACCCTTCTGAAGGAGGCCATGGAAAATGCCATGGCGCTTTCGGTGCCTCTGGAGGTGGAGGTGAGAAGTGGAGAGAACTGGTATGAAACCAAGTAGGAGGGTCATCGGCATCACCGGCAACATCGCCACGGGCAAGTCCGAGGTGTCCCGCTATTTGAAAGGACAAGGCTACAAGGTGATTGATGCCGACCGGGTGGCCAGGGAGGTGGTGGCGGTGGGCTCAAGGGGGCTTGAAGCGGTGGTGGCGCGCTTCGGTGAAGGGGTTCTCCTCGAGGACGGTTCTCTGGACCGCAAGGGGCTCGGTGAAATCGTCTTCAACGATCCCGGGGCCCTTGAGAGCCTCAACGGGATTCTCCATCCCCTGATTCTCGCAGCCATTGACGAAGCCATCGCCCGCAGCCGGGAAAAAATCATTTTCGTCGACGGCGCCCTCCTTTTTGAGACGGGATACGCCCGGCGGATGGATGAAATATGGCTGGTGACGGCGCCGGAAAAGGTCCAGATCGAGCGTTTGAAACAAAGGGACGGGCTCACCCTGAGCCAGGCTCGAAAACGCATCGACGCCCAGATGGATCCCGGAGAAAAAAAGGCCGGATCCCAGGTGATCATCGAGAACCTCGGGACCCTGGACCAGCTCCATGAAAAAATTGACAGAGCATTATTGAGATTAGGGCTTGACAAGGCAGGATCATCAAATTATAATTGATTTTGTCACGCGAGAGTGGCGGAACTGGCAGACGCACTACCTTGAGGGGGTAGCGGTCATACTGGCTGTGCGGGTTCGAATCCCGCCTCTCGCACCACGAGTCTCTAATTATTTGATAATTAGAGACTTTTTTCTTTTCAATGACAGGATTTGGAGGAATGTTCATGAAAAAATCTTCGTTTTCCCTTTTGATCGTGGTGGGGATCCTCTTGATCACCCCCCTGGTGGGTTATTTCGGGACCAAGTATGTCGTGCTTCGGATGAAGGAGGCTCCGGCCCGGGTCGAGACCGGGGTGGAGGAGCCCCCCGCAGGTGAAGCCGGGAACCCTGAAACGCCGCCGCCGGCTGCTCCCGGTTCTGAGCCCTCTTCCCCGCAAAGTCCTTCAGAGGAGGCTTTTCTGACCTTGCCCGGCCAGAGCTTCACCATGATCCAGCTGGCGAGTCTGAGCACTGAAGCCGGGGCCCGGGCCTTCATTGAGGAAAGAAATCTGGAGGCCCTGGTTTTTGAAAAGGACGGCCTTTACAAGGTGGTCTACGGGGTCTTCAAGGATGACGGGAAAATCGCGGCGATCCAGGAAAAGGCCAGGGAGTCGGTCTCCGATGCCTTCAAGACCACCGGTGACCTTCCGGAAAAAAAAGTTTCCGTGACTGACCTGGATGCGACAGAGGCCGGGGCGGTCTCCGGGGACCTCATCACGTATTTTTCTGTGATGAAGGCCATGGATGATTACTATGCCGCTCTTCTGGCTGGGGAGGCGGTGACCCGGCTGGCCGGGCAGATTGTCGACGGTATCGATCCCCTCCTGGCGCAGGAGGCCCTGAAGGGGGACCTGGGTTCGAAGTTGAGGACGATCTACCAGGACACCCGCGACCTGGTCACTGCGACGGAACAAAGCCCCGAAGCCTTTCTCAGAGGCTACAACCAGGTGATGGCCAGGGTGGTCCTCCTGTATCGATAATGCTAATCATATAGGGCCTTGACCGGCGATTGTGATTGACAGAAAAACTGATTATAGTACAATATTAAATGTAGTGTAGTTTTTTGTTGTGTCGTGTATACTGTATAATATTATTATTAAGGGGTGAAGTTCTAATGGGTTTACTGTCTTTCAAGGGTGGTATTCATCCTCCACATTCCAAGAAGTACACTGAAGACAAGCCTATCGAAATCGCTCGTGAACCTCAAATGGTTCACATACCTCTTCGTCAGCATATTGGTGCGCCGGCCACTCCCGAGGTCAAAGTGGGAGATTATGTGAAGGTTGGTCAAAAGATTGGTGAAGCAGGGGGTTTTGTCTCAGTGCCGATTCACTCGAGCGTATCGGGTACGGTGAAGGCTGTGAAAAACCATGCGATTCTAGGCGGCAGCGCGTTGACCGTATCCATCGAAAACGATATGCTCAATGCCGTGCACGAAAGCGTACAGCCGAAGGGCGCGCTCGAAGACCTGAGTGCCAAGGAAATTGTGGACATCATCAAAGAAGCAGGCATCGTCGGGATGGGTGGTGCCGGATTCCCCACCCATGTCAAGGTTTCTCCGCCACCGGACAAGAAGATCGATTATGTGATTCTCAACGGTGCCGAGTGCGAGCCTTATCTGACCAATGACTACCGCTTGATGCTGGAGTCGCCGGAGATGGTGATTTTCGGTCTCAGAGCCCTGATGAAGATTTTCGACCTCAAGGAGGGCTACATCGGCATCGAGGACAACAAGCCCGAAGCCATCAAGGTCATGACGGCGGCCGCCAGGGATTTTTCAGGCATCAAGGTCGTGGGACTCAAGACCAAGTATCCTCAAGGAGCTGAGAAACAGCTCATTTATGCCGTCACCGCCAGAGAGGTTCCCTCGGGCGGCCTGCCCATGGAGGCCGGAGCGGTGGTGAACAACGTGGCCACGGCGGCAGCCATCGCCAACGCCATCCAGACCGGGATGCCCCTGGTTGACCGCATCTGCACCGTGACGGGCACGGGGGTCAAGGAACCCAGGAATCTCAGAATCAAGAACGGTACCATGATCAGCGAAATCATCGACCAGGCCGGCGGCTACGCCGACGATGTGGGCAAGCTGATTCTTGGAGGCCCCATGATGGGTTTTGCCACCCATACGGACCAGATGCCCTCGACGAAAACCACCTCGGGCATTCTGATCCTCAATGAAAAAGAAGCCAATCTGCCCCAGACCACGCCATGTATTCGCTGCGGTCGTTGTGTAGAAGCGTGTCCTTCCTTCCTGCAGCCTTCCTACATAAGCGCCTACGCCCTGATTGACAATCTGGAAATGGCGGAGAAGTACAAGGCCCTGGACTGTATCGAGTGCGGTTCCTGCTCCTTCGTCTGTCCGGCCAACAGACCTTTGGTTGAATCGATTCGTATCGCCAAGCGAGAAATCCTCGCCAACAAGAGAAATTCTAAATAATTGGAGGGTTGAAGATGGAAAAGTTGTTGAGAGTATCCTCATCACCTCATATTAGATCTCAGGCTACGGTCAGTTCAATTATGAGGGATGTGGTGATTGCCCTGGTCCCCGCGACCCTGGCGGGCATTTACTACTTCGGAATGAATGCTGCAATCATAACGGTTATTTCAATATTGACAGCGGTTTTAGCGGAAGCCGCCGTTCAAAAGATACGCAAGAAGGAAGTCACCATCTCGGACTACAGCGCGGTGGTCACCGGTCTGCTCCTGGCCATGAACCTGCCGGCGAGCGCCCCCTGGTGGATTCCGGTGATCGGTGCGATTTTCGCCATCGTCGTAGTCAAACAGATGTTCGGCGGCATCGGGTCCAATTTCATGAACCCCGCCCTGGCCGCCAGGGCCTTCCTGGTGGTTTCCTGGCCCATTGAAATGACGGGTTGGATCGCGCCGGGACCGGACGCCGTCAGTACGGCGACTCCCCTGGGGATGATGAAGGAAGGGGCGTCGGAAGCCCTCCCCTCACTCATGGATGCCATGATCGGCAACATCGGCGGCAGCATGGGTGAAACCTCGGCCCTGCTGCTGATTCTGGGTGGCTTGTATCTGGTCTACCGGGGTGTCATCAGCTATCGCATTCCCGTGTTCTATGTGGGTACGGTCTTTGTCCTGACCTTTTTATTCAACGGGTTTGAAGTCTATACCTCGTTCTATTCGCTATTCGTCGGCGGTTTGATGCTGGGAGCGATCTACATGGCTACGGACTACTCCTCAAGCCCCATGACGGCCAGGGGCCAGGTGGTATTCGCCATCGGCGCCGGTCTGCTGACCGCCCTGATCAGGGTTTACGGCGGTTATCCGGAGGGGGTACAGTTCAGTATCCTTCTGATGAACGTGGCCACCCCCATCATCGAGCGCTACACAGCTCCAAGAGTATTTGGAGGTGCTAAAAAATGAAAGAAATCGCGAAACTAGGAGTCATTCTTCTGATCATCGGCAGTGTTGCGGCAGCGCTTCTGGCCATGACCTATGAACTGACCATCGACCAGATCCTCCAGCAGCGTCTGATCAAGGACCAGACGGCCCGGATGGAGGTTTTCCCAGAGGCGGAGACCTTTGAAGCGGCCCCGGAGGAAGTTCTGAATGAAATCAAGTCCATCAATCCCGCCATTGCCGACGTGTACCAGGCCATGGCAGCCGGAGAAGTCAAGGGTTATGTGATCAAGACCCGACCCGGCGGCTTCGGCGGCAGCATTGATGTCGTGACAGGATTCAATCTAGAAGGAGAGATCACGGGACTCCGGGTTGGGACCCATGAAGAAACACCGGGTCTTGGAGCCAATATCACCCTGCCGGATTTCTACACCCAGTTCGAGGGGCTGGACCTCAACAAGAAAGTCGGGGTCAACAAGGTCTCGCCGGGAGATAACGAAATCCAGGCCATCGCAGGGGCGACCATTTCTTCCCAGGCGGTTACGGACGGCGTCAACTACATCAGTGATGTTTTGACAGTATTAGAGAAGTAGTGGGGTGAACTAATGGATATTAAGATATTTACGAAAGGTTTATACAAAGACAACCCGATTTTCGTACAGCTGCTGGGAATGTGTCCGACCCTCGCCGTCACGACTTCGGCCATCAACGGCCTGGGCATGGGGCTGGCCACTACGGCGGTTCTGGCCTCTTCCAATGTCGTGATTTCGATGCTGAGAAAGGTGATTCCGGACAAGGTCCGGATTCCGGCCTTCATCGTGGTCATCGCGACCTTCGTCACCATCATCGGCATGGTTCTGGAAGGGTATTTCGTGGATCTTTACAATGCCCTGGGACTCTTCATCCCCCTCATCGTGGTGAACTGCATCATTCTGGCGAGGGCGGAGACCTTTGCCTTCAAGAACGGCATCTTCAGTTCATTTCTGGACGGTCTCGGGATGGGTCTTGGATTCACCATCGCCCTGCTGATTCTGGGATCCGTCAGAGAGCTGCTGGGCGCCGGGAGCATCTTCGGCATTTCCCTGCTGGGCGCGGCCTACAAGCCGGCTCTGATCATGATTCTTCCCCCGGGCGCCTTCCTGGCCCTGGGAATCTTATTGGCGATCAACAACGTAATCAAGCAAAAATCTGCTGCTTAGGAGGTAAGGTATGGAAAATGCAAGTATTTTCGTAATCATTGTCAGTGCGATACTGGTCAACAACTTCGTTCTATCCAGGTTCCTGGGTATCTGTCCTTTCCTCGGCGTTTCTAAGCAGGTGGAAACGGCCTTCGGCATGGGAATGGCGGTAACCTTCGTCATGACCCTTGCGGGAATCATCACCTATGTGGTGCAGTACTTCATCCTGGTGCCCCTGGGTCTGGAATTTCTAAAAATCGTGGCCTTCATTCTGGTCATCGCCTCCCTGGTGCAATTTGTGGAGATCGTTCTGCAGAAAACCTCGCCGACCCTTTATCAGGCGCTGGGGGTTTTCCTGCCCCTCATCACCACCAACTGCGCGGTCCTGGGTCTGGCCCTGCTCAACATTCAGTACGAATTCAATCTGCTGCAGACCATCGCCCATTCGGCGTCGGCTGCCATCGGCTTCTCTTTGGCCATCGTCCTTTTTGCCGGCATAAGAGAAAAACTGGAGATCGCGGATGTTCCGGCACCCTTCAAGGGCTTCCCCATCGCTTTGATCACGGCCAGTTTGATGTCCATTGCCTTCTTGGGATTCACAGGTCTGGTTTAAAGGAGTGAAATCAAATGGAAATGAATAGTATCATTCTAGCGACGGTCAGCCTGGGTGGCATGGGACTTCTTTTCGGAGCCGGACTGGCCTTCGCTTCACAAAAATTTGCAGTCGAGGTGGATCCTAGGGCCGTCAGCGTCCGGGAGGCACTTCCGGGTGCCAACTGCGGCGCCTGCGGTTTTCCCGGCTGCGACGCCTTTGCCAATGCCATCGTTTCCGGAGCGGCGCCCATCAACGGCTGTCCGGTAGGGGGCCAGGAAACCCTCGGCAAACTCAGCGTCATCATGGGGGTTGAAGCCGCCTCCGGTGACAAGCAGGTGGCCAGGGTGCTGTGCCAGGGTGGTGAGAACTGCCTCAACCGCTTTGAGTACGACGGCATCGACAGCTGCAAGGCGGAAAACGCCATCGGCGGCGGCGGTTCCAAGGCCTGTGTTTTCGGCTGTCTGGGCGGGGGAGACTGTGTGGCGGTCTGTAATTTCGACGCCATCCATATCACCGAGTCCGGGGTCGCCAAGGTGGAACCCGACAAGTGTACGGCCTGCGGCCTCTGTGTCACGGCCTGTCCGAAGAACCTGATTGAAATGGTGCCCTACAAACAAGAGGTCTTTGTGGACTGTATCAATACGGAAATCGGCGGCCACGTCAAAAAGAACTGTTCGAATGCCTGTATCGCCTGCAAGATCTGTGAGAAAAACTGCCCCGAGGATGCCATTCACGTGGTGAACAACATCGCCCGGATCGATTACGACAAGTGTACCAATTGCGGGATCTGCTTCGAAAAATGCCCCACCAAGGCCATCAGCTTCGACCGTGAAACAGAAAAACTCGTGGTCAACGCCTAAAAAAAAAATCCCTCAGCCTTGCATCACGCTGGGGGATTATTTTGTCAGCAGGCCCAGGATATCTCCGTAGAGGTATTCCGAGTGCTCCTTCCATCGCCTCATCATGTTCTGGGCATGCTCCAAGGACGGGACGTTCAGGGTGAGACTGAGGATGACCTGGTCGTTTTCAATCAGAGTCAGGGTGACCTCGTAGTCTCCCCCGGGGCTCCGGGACCAGGAGGTGAGGGCTTCCTGTCCGATTTTGGGTTTGATCCTCCCCACGAGGTCCTCCAGGGTATATTGCAGATCCAGGGGAATGCGGTCCTTGAAAAAGGCCAGGGAAACCCGCCCGGTTTCAGTGAGGGAGAAGCTGTCGGTCACTTGCTTGAGCATATGGGAGGCCTCCAGGTCTTCCAGGAGCCGGGACAGGTCGTCGGTCTTGATGATATTCTTGTGGTGGATGAAATCCAGTAAAAGGTTTTTTTCCAGGGGCGCCCCGTAAAGCTCCAGGATGAGCAGGATGCAAAGACGCCCGGTGGTCTCGCTCTCGGGCAGATTGTTTGCCATAAACACACCTCATATATGGTATACTGTAATCAAATTAAAGTATATCATATGTCAGTTGTGAAGTGGGAAAAAACCTCTTGAGTGGGGAGGGAAGGACAGGACATTGGAAAGAAGAATCAGGGACTTGATCAGAGACAACGGGGGAGAAATCGTGGGAATCGGCGATATCAGGGGTCATGAACCTGCCGGCTACGGGACCCTGTCGAGGAGCATCTCCTTCGGGATCCGGCTCAGCGACGCCATTATGGAGGGCATCCGGCTGGGGCCCACCCCGGAATACTTTCACCACTACCGGACCGTCAACCGCCTCATCGACGAAATCAGCCTGAAAATCACCATCCTTCTGCAAAGACAGGGCTACCAGGCCCTGCCCGTCGCGGCGAGTCAAAGCATCAATCACAGGGAAGGCGACCCTTATCAGGGCCTCTTCTCCCACCGGATGGCGGCCACCCTGGGAGGGCTGGGATGGATCGGAAAAAACAATTCCCTCATCCATCCCACCTTTGGTCCGAGACTGCGTCTGGGCACGGTACTCACCGACGCCCCCTTGGTGGCGGCCAAGCCCGTCACTGAGTCACAATGTCAGAATTGCAGTCTCTGTGTCGATGCCTGTCCCGCCCTGGCTCTCAGTGGTGCCGACTGGCAGGCCGGAGGGCCGGGGGACCTGCTGGTGGATGCCAGGGCCTGTTCCGAACACATGAAACATCACTATCAGCATATTGGACGGGGAGCTGTCTGCGGCATCTGCCTGGCAGTCTGTCCTTTTGGGAGGACTTGAGAAAAGATGAAAACAATGACGGCGGTCTATTTTGCCCTGGTCATGATGATGACCCCCTATCAGGGACCGGACCTGGTCGGTTTCCAGGAGTACCAGCTGACCTACGGCGGGATCGAGTCGCCGGTCCTGCCGCCCAAGGAAGTCGAGATCGAGGAACCCGCCGGCAACGAGATGGGACTGGTGCCGGTTTTTCTCTACCACCGGATCAAGGAGAGCGACAATGCCTACGACATTTCCGGGGAGGATTTCAGGAAAAATCTTGAAAAGCTTCATGAGAACGATTTTGTGATGATGAACCTCGAGGAATACCTCCGGGGTGAAGTCCGCATCGCCGAGGGGAAGCACCCCTTCGTCCTGACCTTTGACGACGGCGATATCACCCAGTTCAACCTCCTGGCCGATGGCACCATCGATCCCATGAGTGCCGTGGGAATTCTCTATGATTTCTACCAGTCCCATCCTGACTTCGGCTTCGAGGCGGCCTTTTTTCTCAACGCCGGGGTACCCTTCGGTCAGGAGGACTTCCTTGAAGAAAAATTCGGTTTTATAGAGGAACACGGACTGATACTGGGGAACCATACCTACCGCCACCTCGCCTTCGACACCCTTTCGAAGGAGGGAATCCTGGAGGCGGTCCACCGCAACAAGACCTATTACGAGGAGACCTACGGCATCACCCTCAGGGATATCCTCGCCCTGCCCTACGGCATCTACCCCGGGGATTTTTCTGTCATGGAGACCCTGGCCTACCCGAGTCTCAAGGTGGGCTGGAAACCGGAGGTTTCTGTCTTTTCAACTGATTTCGATCCCCTGAGGATCAACCGGGTCCAGAACGGTCAGGAGGATTTTCAGTTCGAGTACTGGCTTCAGGACCTGATTGATCATCCCCACAAGGTCTTCACCAGCGATGGGGATCCCGGTGCCATCACCCTGAGGCAGGGGGATCTCGAAAAACTCAGACCGGATCTGATCGGGGACAAGCGGATCCAGGTCATCAAGGAAGTGGAATAAATGGATTACAATCTCATAGCCGCCGCAATTCTTCTGGTGATTCTGACCTCCATGCAGTACAGTCTCAATCGGATCATCCGACTGCTGGTGGAAATCGACAGGACACTCAAATCACTCAAGGGCAGACTGTGATTTTGTGATGGAAACTCTAAATCAATGACGGGAGGTTACCCATGGATGTAAGCAAGATGGACCAGGAGGTCCTTTTCACACGCGGGGAGATTCAAAAGAAGGTCGAGGAAATGGGAAGACGGATTTCCGAGGATTACCGGGACAAAAGGCTGATGGTGATTTCCCTGCTCAAGGGCAGCTTCGTCTTTACGGCGGATCTGATCCGGGAAATCAAACTGCCCCTGGTGATCGAATTCATGATCACCTCGAGCTATGGTCATTCCGAAGAAAGCTCGGGGGAAGTCAGGATCATCCAGGATGTCGAACTCGACGTGGCGGACTACGACGTGCTCCTGGTGGATGATATCATTGATTCTGGAAACACCATGATGCGGGTGCATTCCCTGCTCAAATCCCGCAATCCCAAGAGCCTCAGGACCTGCACCCTGCTGGACAAACCCTCCAGGAGAAGGGTGGCCTTTGAAGCCGACTACGTGGGCTTCGAGATTCCCGATGTCTTTATCGTGGGCTACGGCCTCAATTTCGGGGATTACTACCGCAACATGGACCATGTTTTCGCCTTTGTGGAAAAAAAATCTGAAAACAGTTGAAGCCCCGGCCCCTCCCCCTGGCCGATTCAGGAGGGGCTGTTTTTTCGAGGAGGTTCTGAAAACAAGACGACGCCCCCTAAATAACCAGAATTTAACCTGTGGATGCTTTTTTCCCTTGAAAATTCCTTGTACAATGTTCAGAGGACGAAAATTCAAGGAGAGGAAGTGGTGTATTGGAGACCATCAGAGTACTGTTCGTGTGCGTCCATAACTCGGCTAGAAGCCAGATGGCGGAGGCCTATTTGAATGATTTCGGCATGGACCAGGGTTTTGTGGCTGAAAGCGCCGGCCTCGAGGCTGGGGTTTTGAACCCCATCGTGGTGGAGGCCATGGGCCTCGACGGTTATGATATCAGTGGCAACCAGACCAAAAGCGTCTTTGACTTTTACAAGGAAGGCCGGCTGTATCAATACGTGATCACCGTCTGCGACCAGGAGGCGGCCCAGAGATGTCCGATTTTCCCCGGCCTGGCCAGGATGATCAACTGGAGTTTTAGAGATCCATCGGCTTTGACCGGCACCCATGAAGAAAAACTCAAAGCCACTCTTGAGATCAGGGATGAGATCAAGGCGGCGGTTCTGGACCTGATCGAGACCATGAATCAATCAAGATAGCAGGCGTCATCTCACCTCCCCCCCGGTTCTGCCGGGGGGTTTTTGATTGGAAAGCCGGGTTGTCGGGGATTCTGGAAAAATGAAAAGAATTTTCAAAATTGTGTTAATATTTTGCCAATATCGTTGTATAATTATTATGTTAACCAATTGTGAAGGGGGTCATTTTATGGAGGCGGCAATGCGTGACAGGATCATTGAGATCATCGGGACCCACGGCAAAAACCAGGGGGCCTTGATTCCGGTCTTGAAAGCGGTTCAGAGGATGAATCCAAGGCAGTATATTCCCCAGGAGGCGAGTCAGCTGGTGGCCCGGATCATGGGCCTCAGGGAAAGCGAGGTCTATGAAGTCGTTTCCTTTTACGGCGAGTTCAGTGAGACACCCCGGGCGGAGCATGTCATCAAGATTTGTGACAGCACCGTCTGCCGGGTGAACCATCACAGGGAACTCGTGGATATCCTGGAGCACACCCTGGGTATCCGGGTGGGGGAGGCCAGCCGGGACGGCAAGTTCTTCTTGGAGTATTCCCCCTGCTTCGGCGCTTGTGATGTGGCCCCGGCCCTTCGCATCGACGACAAGGTCTACGGGAATCTGGACCGGGACAAGCTTGAAGCCATTCTTGAAGCGTACAGGAGATGATCATATGAAAAAGAATGTGGCCTTGATTACGGAAAACTTCCATCACTACATCCCCCCGGACCTGGCGGGATACAAGCATTTCGGCGGCTTCACCGCCCTGAAAAAAGCCCTGGCCCTGTCCGAAGAGGATCTCATTGAAAGGATCGAGGATTCGGGCCTGAGGGGCCGGGGCGGGGCGGCCTATCCCACGGGGAAAAAGATGAGACAGTCGAAGGCTTATCAGGATGACATCAAGTATCTGATCTGCAATGCGGATGAGGGGGAGCCCGGGACCTTCAAGGACCGGGATCTGCTGGAACAGGATCCCTTCGGTGTCCTGGAGGGCATGGTCATCACGGCCTACGCCGTCGGCGCCACCCACGGCATCCTTTATCTGAGAGAGGAGTATGCCCACCTGCTGGAGCTTTTGCAAGGGGCCATGGCCGCCATGAGAAGAGAGGGCCTGCTGGGTCAGGGTATCCTTGGGACCGCCCTGGACTTCGACATGACCATCTTTTCTGGAGCCGGAGCCTATATCTGCGGCGAGGGCACCTCCCTGATCGAATCCATGGAGGGCAGACCGGGACGTCCCCGGAACAAACCCCCCTATACCAAGGCCCAGGGTCTGTATCTGAAGCCCACCCTGGTCTCCAATGTGGAAACCTTCAGCGCCATCACCGCCATTGTCAAACACCCGCAGGGGGTCTTTACCGGCTACGGGACTCAAAAGAGCCCCGGCACCAAGCTCATCAGCCTGTGCGGCAATGTGAACAATCCCGGGACCTATGAGGTTCCCTTCGGCCTGACCCTGGAGGAAATCATCACAGAACTGGGTCACGGCGTGGCGGGGGACAAGGGCATCAAATTCGTCCAGGTCGGTGGGATTTCCGGACCCCTGCTGCCCCGGGCCTGTCTGAAAATGCCCCTGACCTATGAGGATTTCGACGCCGAGGGGCTTTCCATCGGATCGGGAGCCGTCCTGGTGGTGGATGAGGACACGGATATCCTGGACTTTCTCGATGCCGTCGCCGCCTTTTTCAAGCATGAAAGCTGTGGCAAATGCACTCCCTGCAGGGAGGGCAACCGGCAGCTGATGAACATTCTCAAGCGGATGCGGGAAGGGACGGCACTCCCCTCGGATCCGGAAAACATCCAGCGCATCGCCCATACCATGAAGTACGCTTCCTTCTGCGGACTTGGGAAAACGGCGCCGACGGCCCTGCTCAGTGCCATCAAATACTGCCCGGAGGAAATTTTTATGAGGAGGGGACAATGATGGATCTTGTCAATCTCACCATCGACCATATCCCAGTGGCGGTGCCCAAGGGCACCTCGATTCTCGAGGCCGCCAGGCGGATCAATATCGACATACCCACCCTGTGCCATCATCCGGACCAGAAGGTCAAGGCCAATTGTCGCATCTGCCTGGTCCAGACAGGAGCGGACCAGCTGGATACGGCCTGTTCGACCCAGGTCAGGGAGGGCATGACGGTGCTCACCACCTCGAAGCTGGTGAGAGAGACCCAGAGAGGGGTCCTTGAACTGATTCTGGCCAACCACGACCAGGATTGTCTCAAATGCATCCGCAACGGCAATTGCGAGCTACAGGATCTCTGTGAGCGGTTCGCCATCTCCAGGGGCGACCTGGAAATCATTCCACCCGGAGACCGGGCCGTCGATTCCAGGCCCAAGGACCTTTTCAATCCCTCCATTGTCAGGGATTACGCCAAGTGCATCAAATGCAACCGCTGTGTGGAGGTCTGCCGGGAGGTCCAGGATGCGGGGATTCTATCCAGTGCTTTCAGGTCCACGGACTACATGGTGCAGCCGGCCTACGGGAAAACCCTCGATGAAACCCTGTGTACCTACTGCGGCCAGTGTATCGCCGTCTGTCCCGTGGGAGCGATTTATGAAAAGACCCAGATTGATCGCGTCTGGGAGGCCCTTGACCGGGAAGACCGCCATGTCATCGTCCAGGTGGCCCCTGCAGTCAGGGTGACCCTGGGGGAAGAATTCGGCTACGAGCCGGGGACGCCGGTGACTGAAAAAATCGTGGCGGCCCTGAGAAGGATCGGCTTCGACAAGGTCTATGACACGGATTTCACCGCGGACCTCACCATCATTGAAGAGGGTTACGAGCTCATCCATCGCCTGGAGAACCAGGGAACTCTGCCCATGATCACCTCCTGCTCACCGGGATGGATCAACTACATGGAGGGGTTCTTTCCCGAGGTGATGGCCCATGTTTCCAGCTGCAAATCACCCCAGCAGATGTTCGGGGCCCTGTCGAAGTCTTATTATGCGCAGAAGACCGGTCTGCCCCCGTCAAAAATCTTCACGGTATCCATCATGCCCTGCACGGCGAAAAAATTCGAGGCCGGGCGGGAGGAGATGAGCTACGACGGCGTCTCCGATGTGGACGCCGTCCTCACCACCCGGGAGCTGGCCAGGCTCATCAAGGAGGCGGGAATCGACTTCCGGGGTCTCGACGGCGATGACTTTGACTCCCCCTTCGGAATCACCTCGGGAGCCGCCGCGATTTTCGCCGCCAGCGGCGGAGTGATGGAGGCCGCCCTGAGGACCGTCTACGAGGTGCTGACCAAGGAGGAAATGCCTCAAATCAATCTCTATGAAGTCAGGGGCATGGCAGGCATCAAGGCATCGAGCCTCTTCATCGGGGATCTTGAGGTCAAGGTGGCCGTGGCCAACGGCCTTGCAAACGCCAGGAAACTGGTGGAGGAGGTCAAGGCGGGAAACTCTCCCTATCACTTCATCGAAATCATGGGTTGTCCCGGCGGCTGCCTGGGAGGTGGCGGTCAGCCCATCAATACGGACAAGACGGTCAAGGAGGCGCGCATGAAGGGGATTTATCAGGTGGACCAGGACATGGCCATCAGAAAATCCCATGAGAACCCCCAGATCAAAGCCCTCTATGAAGAGTTCATCAAGGAGCCGGGTTCCCCCCTGGCCCACCGATATCTCCATACCCACTACAAGTCCAGGCAGTGACCTGGCAGGTCTCTTTTCGAGAGGGGCGGGGGTCTGGCTCCGGGACCTTGGAAATTGCCGCCCTGGCATCAAAAAACAACAAAGTGGTCTTCAAGAACAAGTTGAAGACCACTTTTTCAAGTGGATTATTTGTTGAGCCAGGCCTCGAAATTCTCCCGGGGAACCATGCCGCCCCCCGTTGCCCAGGCCAGGTGGGTGATGTCGGCTTCCAAGAGGTGATGGGCCTGGTAGTAGCCGGCTTTTTTCAAGAGGCCGGGGCCGGCCAGACCGATGGCCGCAGAGGGCTCTATGGGAATGCCGTCGGCGGTGTGGAGGGATTTCAAATAGGGGTAGAGGGCCTGGTCTTCCAGGGTGTAGAAGCCGTTGATGAGATGACCCACGGTGCGACCGACAAAGCCCGAGGGTCTGCCTACGGCGAGGCCGTCGGCCTCGGTGCGGTTGCTCAGACCGATGTCCTCGACGCTGATGGCCTCGTGCTTCTGGGTGAGGACTCCCAGGAACATGGCGGGGGATTCCACCGGCTCTGCGAAAAAGACTGAAACCCCGTCGCCGAAGATTTTTTTGAGGCCGAAGGTGATGCCGCCGGGAGCCCCGCCGACGCCGCAGGGGAGATAGACGAAGAGGGGACGGGCGGGACTGACCGCGATGCCCAGGGCCCCGAGCTGGTCCTTGAGGCGAAGGGCGGCGGTGGCATATCCCAGGAAGAGGGTCCGGGAGTTTTCGTCATCCACGAAATGGGTTCTGGGATCCTCCTGGGACTGTTCACGGCCTTTTTTCACGGCCAGGGAGTAGTCGCTGTCGTATTCGATGACCTGGACTCCCTGCTTCCGGAGCAGGTCTTTCTTCCAGGCTCTGGCATCGGAGGACATGTGGACCGTCACCTTGAAGTTGAGGGCGGCCCCCATGATGCCGATGGAGAGTCCGAGATTGCCTGTGGATCCCACAGCCAGGGTGTATTCACTGAAAAGCTCCCTGGCCGGCTTTTCCAGAAGCTTGGCGTAATCCTCCTCCAGGGTGAGGAGGCCGGCTTCCAGGGCGATTTTTTCAGCAAAGGAGAGGACCTCGTAAATGCCTCCTCTGGCCTTGATGGAGCCGGAGATGGGCAGGTGGGAATCCGCCTTGAGGAGGTAGCGGCCGGCAGTCGGCAGGTCTTGGAAGCCGCGGATCAAACGGGCGGTTCTGCTGATGTCCAGAATCGAGGATTCGATGAGTCCGTCAAGGGGACGGGTGTCGGGAAAGATTTGTCGTATCAGGGGCTTGAACCGCAGCAGACGGTCATTGGCTTCAAGGATATCCCTTTCATCCAGGGGGAGGCCGTCAAAGCCGGTCTCAACGCTTTGCAGGGTGGTGTTTTCCCAGAAGCAGGGTTGGCGGTGTTTCAGTCGTGTCAGGGGGTCCATGGTTTTTCCTCCTTTGATGAGAAAAAAAGAGGCTGGATCAGCCTCTCAAATCGTCTAGCAGTTGGGTTTTGTCCCTGGTCTTGTCATCCTTGTTCTTGATGATTCGGGCGGGGGAACCGGCGACGACGGTTTCCGGGGGGACGTCGGTGGTGACCACGCTGCCGGCGGCGACCACGGCCCCCTTGCCGACACGGACTCCTTCAAGGACGACGGCATTGGCGCCGATGAGGACGTCGTCTTCAATGATGACCGGATCGGCGCTGGGAGGCTCGAGAACCCCCGCTATCACGGCGCCGGCCCCGATGTGGGCGTTGGCCCCGATGGTGGCTCTTGCGCCCAGGACGGCGTTCATGTCGATCATGGTGCCCGGTCCGATTTCCGCGCCGATATTGATGACGGCCCCCATCATGACCACGGCGTTCCTGCCGATGGTCACATGGTCCCTGATGACGGCTCCGGGTTCGATCCTGGCTTCAATCCCCTTGAGATCAAGGGTGGGGATGGCGGAATTTCTCCGGTCGTTCTCAAGGTGGTAGTATTCGATGTTGGCGGCGTTGTCCTCGAGGATGGCGGCAACGTCTCCGACCTCTCCGATGAGGATGCAGAATTCCTCAGAGCAATAGGACTGGACCTTGTCCCCGGGGATGTAGAGGTTTCCCTTGACATAGGCCTTGACCGGGGTGGTCTTCACCGCATTCTTGATGTATCTGGCGATTTCGTAGGGATCGGTGAGCAGATAGCTGTTATTCAAACGAGGTCCCTCCTTCGATTAAATCCTCCATGGTGTAAAGACCGGGGGATTGATGGACTAGAAATCCGGCGGCCTTGAGAGCGCCCTTGGCGAAGACTTTTTTGGAATGGGCTTCATGCTTCAGTTCCAGGATTTCATCCAGGCCGGCAAAAATCACCGAGTGCTCCCCGACGATGGTGCCGCCTCTCAGGGAGTGGATGCCGATTTCCTTCTTTTCCCGCCGGGCGTTTTTCCCCAGCCGGCCGTGGGAATAGGTATTTTCCTTTTGTGGATTCAAGGCGTCGGCCAGGAGGTAGGCGGTGCCGCTGGGGGCGTCGAGTTTTTTGTTGTGGTGTTTTTCAATGATTTCAATGTCGAAATCCTTCAGCAGGGCCTGGGCCTCCTGGATCAGTTTGACCATGAGGTTCACTCCCAGGGAGAAATTCCTGGCTCTGAAAATCGGGATTTTCCCGGAGGCCTCCTCGATGGCTTTTTCCTGGGCCCCGGAATAGCCGGTGGTGGCAATCACCAGGGGCAGGGACCGGGTCAGGCCGAAATCCAGCAGGGACTCCAGGAGGGAATGATGGGAAAAATCCACCAGGACATCACAGGAGACGTCGATGGACTCCAGGTCGGCGTAGCCCTTGGGCGTATCCGGTGTTGAAGGGACTCCGGCCACATAGGTGAAGCCCTCCGTTTCTTCAATGGTTTCGATGAGTATCCTTCCCATGGTGCCTGAGGCACCTAAAACCGCCACCTTGATCATCTTCATCTCCTATAAGAGACCAAAGGTCTTCATGACCTCGACCATCTTTTCTTCCTTGGTTTTGTCCATGGGGACCAGGGGCAGCCTCATGGGACCGACTTCGAAGCCCATGAGATTCATGGCGGTCTTCACCGGAATGGGATTGACCTCCAGAAACAGGGCGTCGTTGAGGGGTTTGAGCCTGAGCTGCAGGGCCATGGCCTTCTTGACATCACCCGCAAGGTAGGCGGTGACCATGTCGTGGACCAGCTGAGGCACGACATTGCCGATCACCGTGATGACCCCGTGACCGCCGACGGAAAGCAGGGGAACCACGTGGTCGTCATTTCCCGAGTAGAGCATGAAACCCTCGGGAATGACCCTGGCCATTTCAACGATCTGGGTGATATTGCCGCTGGCTTCCTTCAGGGCGGCGATATGGGGGTGGTCTGCCAGGACCTTGACCGTGGCCGGTTCGAGATTGACACCGGTCCGGCCGGGGACGTTGTAGAGCACGATGGGGATATGGACAGCGTCGGCGACGGCGGTGAAGTGGGCGATCAATCCGGCCTGGGTGGATTTGTTGTAGTAGGGGGTCACCAGGAGCAGGGCGTCCACGCCGAGAGCCTCGGCCTTTCGGGACAATTCAATGACGTGCCTGGTGTCGTTCGAACCGGTTCCGGCGATGACGGGAATTCTCCCCTTCACCGTTTTCACGGCCAGTTCAAAGAGCTTGAGTTTTTCATCGTCGTCGATGGTCGGGGATTCACCAGTGGTGCCGCAGACGATGAGGGCGTCGGTCTGATGTTTTAAATGGAACCCGATCAGTGCTTCGAATTTGGAATAGTCGACCTGCAAATCTTCAGTAAAGGGCGTGACGACGGCCACACCGGAGCCAGTAAAAAGTTCCATGAAATAGTCCCCTTTCAAAAATTTTTAGAGTAGATGCTTTAAGACATATTCGGCGATCTGCACCGCGTTGGTGGCAGCCCCCTTGCGGATATTGTCGGCCACCACCCAGAGGTTGAGGCCGCTGTCCAGGGAATGGTCCCTTCGGAGTCTTCCCACGTAGACCATATCGGTTCCGGCGGCGTCGAGGGGCATGGGGTAGCGGTTGTTTTTGGGGTCGTCCACCAGGACGATTCCCTCGGCTGAGGCGTAGAGTTCGAAGATGTCAGCCATGTCAAAGGGTTTCTTGAGTTCCACGTTCACGGATTCACTGTGGGAGTAGAAGACCGGCACCCGGACAGTGGTGGCGGTGATTTTCAACGTGTCATCCTCAAGAATCTTTCTGGTTTCATTGATCATTTTCATTTCTTCCTTGGTATACCCGTTATCCTGGAAAACATCGATATGGGGGAGTACGTTGTGGGCGATGGGATGGGGATAGGCGAGATTGGAGGGATTGCCCGAGAGACCCTCCTCCAGGTCCTTGTAGCCCTTGACGCCGGAGCCCGATACCGCCTGGTAGGTGGAGTAGACGATCCGCTTGATGCCGTAGCGCTTGTGGAGGGGCTTGAGGGCCACCACGGCCTGGATGGTGGAGCAGTTGGGGTTGGCGATGATTCCCCGGTGCCGGTGAATGGCCTCCGGGTTCACCTCCGGAACCACCAGGGGCACCTCGGGATCCATGCGGAAGGCACTGGAATTGTCCACGACGATGACGCCCTTTGAGGCGGCGATGGGTGAATACTCCTCGCTGACGTTGCCGCCGGCTGAAAACAGGGCGATCTGGATGTCCCGGTCAAAGGACTCGGGAGTGAGTTCCTCCACGGTGTAGGTTTCTCCCTTGAAGGTCACCTGTTTTCCTGCTGATTTTTTGGATGAAAATAAATAAAGATTTTCGATTGGAAAATCTCTTTCCTCCAGAACTTTCAGGAAGGTCTGCCCCACCATCCCGGTGGCGCCTACCACTGCCAAATTGATTTTTTTCACTTGAAATCACCTCGAATGTATTTTTATTAATTGTATTCATGGGCATTTATATATACAATATAGTATATTAAAATCGAAATAAATCAAGGGGTTTGGAGGCTATTATGGGTTTTGAAAGATCAAAAATCGAAAATATTCTGGGGGATTTGAGCAGAATCCGTCGAGAATTGCATAAAATTCCAGAAATCGGATTCCAGGAGGTGAAGACCTCCGCCCATATCAAGAAGCTCCTTGAGACCTGGGGGGTCCCCTATGAGTCCGTGGTGACCACGGGGATTGCCGTTCATTTCGAAGGGGAAGGGCCGGAGTCGGTGGCCTTTCGTGCGGACATGGACGGTCTGCCGACCCTTGAAGCCACGGGAGCGGCCTATGCCTCCACCCATCCCGGGAGGATGCACGCCTGTGGACACGACGGTCACATGACCATGGCCCTGGGCATCATCCGCTATCTCGTGCTGGAAAAACCGATGCTCAAAAAAGGTCTGCTGGTGGTTTTCCAGCCTGCCGAGGAGGGACCGGGGGGCGCCCTGCCGCTTCTTGAGACCGGTATCTTCGACAAGTACCAGGTGACGGAAATCTTCGGCTACCACCTCTATCCCGATATCGAGAAGGGATACTTTGCCACCAGGAAGGGCCCCATGATGGCCAGAACCGGGGAAATGGACATCACCATCACCGGCAGATCCGCCCACGGGGCCCAGCCTCACCAGGGCAGGGACACGGTCCTGCTGGGAGCCAGGCTGATCGGGGACCTGCAGAGCGTGGTCAGCCGGCATATCGATCCCCTGGAGCCGGCAGTGGTCACCGTCGGCCGGTTCGAAGCCGGGGAAGCCAGAAGCATCATCGCTGAAAAAGCCACCCTGCTGGGGACCCTCCGCGCCTTTGATGAAGGGGTCTACACCAGGATGAAGGAGAGAATCACCCATCTGGCCAGGGGACTTGAGGAGGAGGAGGTCACGGTATCCCTCGTCTTCAGGGACATGTACCCGGCCCTTCTCAATCACGGGGACCTGGTGGAAGATTTCAAGGAGGCCCTCGGGGAGAGGTACCTTGAGCTGGGGGCGCCGGTGATGCTGGCGGAGGACTTTGCCTATTACACGCAGAAACTGCCGGGAATCTTCGTTTTTCTGGGGATCAGGGAGCCTGCCGAGGCAAGCCATGAGCCCCTTCACAGTGCCCGGTTTGATTTTGATGAGGCCGTACTCGGGGTGGGGGTCGAAGGCTATCTCCGCTATCTGGCTTTCAGGGGAGTCCTGGATGAATAGGCGGGTAGGCCTGCTCAGGCTCAACGGCTATTATCTGCTGGGCGGCGTGATGTTTCTCACCCTGGGCTATCAATTGCAGACCTGGCATTTTGAACTGGGGCTGCTTGTGACGGAGCTGGTCCTGGTGCTGGGACTGGCCCTGTGGATCATCAAAAGCAGCGGAGCGGCAGTGGGGGATTACCTTTGGTTTCAAGAGGTGAAGGCCCCGGTTTTGATCAAAACCGGGGTTATCGCTCTTCTCAGTCTGCCGGTGGTCCTGGTCCTCAACTTGACGGCCATGCTCTTCCTCGAGATCGGCGGCGGCGCCATCATGACGGAGATGCCACAGAGCAACAGTTTTCAAGGAGCGATTTTTCAGTTTTTCATCATTTCCATGGTGGCGGGCATCGCCGAGGAGGTCCTGTTTCGAGGGGTGTTTCTTCAGGCCTACCGGGATTATTTCAAGGATTACCAGGCCGTATTCTTTTCAGGGCTTCTCTTCGCCCTCTTCCATTTCAACCTGCAGAACTTTTTAGGCCCCCTCTATCTGGGGATCGTTTTCGGGATACTGACCGTGAAAACCCGCTCCATCATCCCCGCCATCCTGGGACACATGCTCAACAACGGCATCGCCTACGTGCTGTCCTTCATGGCGGCCATGATGCCCGAGGAGACCGGGACGGCGGGTTTCGGCGTGAGCGAAATCCTGGAGACGATCCTGTCCATGGCCTTCACCGCCGCCCTGGCCCTGGGCCTTGTGGTGTGGATCCTCCGCTCCATCAAAGGGGGGGAGGAGAAAGATGAAGCAGGGCTCAAGCCCGTTGGAAGGTTCGACTTTCTGCCCATCATGATGACCCTGGGGATCTATGTGGTTTACGGCGCCCTGGTGTTTTTTTAGGAGCTGAGACTATGACGATTTATGAAGGACTGGCCCATATATACGACGAGTACATGTCGGACTACGATTATCCTGCGGTTTTGAGGGAACTCGTCCCCGTCTTCAAGGAGCATGGGGTGAAACGGGTGCTGGACCTGGGCTGCGGCACCGGCAACGGCGCCCTCCTGCTCTATGAGGCTGGTTTCAGTGTCCGGGCCATGGACCTTTCCCCGGACATGCTGTCCCGGGCCAAGGACAAGGCCCTGGAGAAAAACTACAGGATCGATTTTTATCAAGGGGACATGAGGGATTTCAGCCTGGGTCGGCGGTTTGACGCTGTGGTCTCCCTCACTGACGGCTTCAATTACCTGCTGGGCGAGGACCAGATCCGTCAGGCCCTGGGGAGGATCAAGGCGCATCTCAACCCCGGCGGGTGGCTTTTTTTTGACATGAGCACCCTGTACAAATTCAAGGAAGTCATCGGAGACAGGACCTTTGCAGAAAACTCAGAGGACAATGCCTACATCTGGGAGAACAACTACCGTGAGCAAGACCAGACCCTGGCCTTTCTCATCACCGTCTTTCAAAGGGAAAAAGAGGACCTCTACCGGCGTTTTGAAGAGTATCACGAGCAGCGGGGATACCCTGCGGCGGTGATCGGGGGGCTCCTGGAGGAAGAGGGCTTCGAGGTGGTCAGGATCAGGGGAAGGGCGAAAAGCATCGATGTTTCCGAGCGGGTCTTCTTTTTGGCAAGATTGAAAATAGTTGAGGAGGCAAAGGGATGGGACTGATTACCATGGCCATGATCGGCCGGAATACCAGAGTTTACCTGGCGGACACCACGGACATGGTGGAAGAGGCCAGGGTGATTCATGACACCTCCCCCGTGGCGACGGCGGCCCTGGGAAGGACCCTCACCGCCGCCAGCATCATGGGAAAAATGCTCAAGGGAGACAAGGACAAACTCACCCTGCAGATCAAGGGAAAGGGTTTGATCAGATCCATGGTGGTGGTGGCCTGGCCCAGCGGCGATGTCAAGGTCACGATTTCAGATCCCAAGGTGGATCTGGAAGAGACCCCCCAGGGCAAACTGGATGTCAGCGGGGCCGTGGGCCTCGACGGGGAGGTCATCGTGATCCGGGATTACGGTCTCAAGGATCCCTATATCGGGCGGTCCCCCCTGGTCAGCGGTGAAATCGCCGAGGACCTGGCCTACTACTACGCCCACTCGGAGCAGCAGCCCTCAATCATCGCCCTGGGGGTTCTGGCGGATCCCATAAAAAAGGTGGCGGCGGCCGGGGGCTTCTTCGCCCAGACCATGCCGGACATCAGCGAGGAGGAGATTGCCGCTTTAGAAGCGGATATCGCCGTCATGCCCGGCATCTCGGGGATTATCGGACTTGAGGCCACTCCTGAAGAAAAGCTTCAAAAGCTTTTTCCCGGCCTGCCGGTGACCATCAAGGCGACCTATGAGGTGAAGCTGACCTGCGACTGCTCCAAGGAAAAGCTCTCCAAGGCCCTGATCACCGTAGGCGAGAAGGCCCTCAGGGAGATGCTCGAAGAGGACAAACAAGCCGAACTCCACTGTCATTTCTGCCAGAAGGCCTATCACTTTGATGAAGCGGATTTGAAGGATCTGATCAAAGCCAGTCAGAAAAAATAGTTCTCGGCCGACATCGGACGGGAATATGCTGTCAGGCCGTTTCAGTTGGAGACACGGGACAAGGGTTGACACAGGGCCGTCATAGGGTTAAGATGTTTTTTGTTTGAGACTGGAATCCAGAAGTCCCGGACTAATTGAACTGGATATGGAGATGAACCGATATGCTGGAAAAATGGTTGATACTGGGATTTGTGGGAGCGGCCATCGGCTATCTCACCAATGTGATTGCCATCAAATTGCTGTTCCGCCCCCTGAAACCCACCAAATTTTTTAATATCCAGGGCTTGATTCCCAAAAGGAAGGCGGAAATCGCAAGGAGTGTCGGTGAGACCGTGGCCCAGGAACTGATCCATGTGGAAGAAATCATGGAGAACTTCATTGAAGGCATGGACAAGGAGGCCTTCAAGGCCCGGGTGGGGGAGAAAATCGCCAGGGCCCTCACGGAAAAACTGATTTTCGTGCCGGAAGCCATCGTCAGGCAGTATGTGGATCAATTCATCCGGGAGCGGGGGGACGACCTGATCAATGACATCGGAGAAAGGGTGGTCAGTGAGGCGATTCACAAAGTCGATATTTCAAAAATCGTCGAGGAAAAGATCATGGCCTTTGAATTGGAACAGATGGAGGCCATCGTCATGAGGATCGCCAAAAGAGAACTGCGCTATATTGAAATGCTGGGAGGAATCCTGGGGCTTGTCATCGGCCTGGCCCAGGGCTTCATCATCCTCAGGATGTAGGCTTGACTTTTGGGTTGATTATTGTTAAAATCTAGAAAATGAATACCCTGCGTCAGCAGAGGAGAATTCTTTCCTGAAATCCCCTGATCCAAGAGATAAGAAGCCGAGGCTGCAAGCTTCTTAATACAGCGGGCAGGCAGAGTCACTACTCCTCGAGCACTGGTTCAGTAGCGGAGAATCCGTGAAATACCAGCGCAGCGCCCCTGCGATAACAAGGCATCAAGAGGCTGTCCGAAATCCGGACGGCAACTAAGGTGGAACCGCGTATCAACCCGTCCTTTGAAGTGTATTCAGGGCGGGTTTTTTTAATTTAACAAACAAGCGGAATTCCCCACCCTCTAAGCCACCTTGCTCGCTTTAGCGAGAGCATAGGGTGGGGATGGATAGCTTTCACCAAAAGTGACATTATTTGACATATTAATTCAGTGATGTATGATACAATTGAGG
>JAGYOH010000029.1 GCA_018399635.1 Clostridia bacterium | reverse complement strand
TGTGAACTTCCTGAAAAAATTAACTCTCTAGTGTAATTCTCATTCATGATCCCCATTTTTCCCATTCATAAAAGCCAGGATCTCATCAAGACTCTTCTCGCTGTTTATGAATGCATTCAGTAGCTCTTTTCCTTCCATATCCCGCTTCTTATCCATCAGAGTCTTCAGTTCATCTAACGCGGCCTCATACTTGTCCTTGGCTTTCGCCACCGTCTCTTTTTGTCGGGCTATTTTCTCATCGATCGATACACTACGCCTGGCCATTTTTCTACCCCCTACATTTGATTGATCACGTTCAGTCTCTCATTGATTCCAATCGCCTGTTGACGAATGTTCAGCTCTGTCATTCCAAAAGCCTTTAGCAGCTTTTTCTGAGTAGCGGTTACCGCATGATCCAGACGATAGTTTCCATCCGACTGCCGAATCATTTCAATCTTCTCAAGCTCCCTAAGGGCAGCTGGCACCGTCATGAAGTTTTCTTTCTTATCAACTCTACCCATTTCTTCTTTCAGGTATGTGAAAAACCTGTTCCGTATGATGAGCGCCAAAAATTCTATGAAGATCTTACTGCTTACAGACTCGCTGCCATGTACTCGTAGGCTTCTGTTCCCTAGATATGATTTATCGCCTCTGAATAACTTCTCTGAGCCATCACGGCTCTTATACAGATCCAGGGCCTCTGTCGCTGACATTTTCTCGGAGGTAATGATGATGAAGTATCCACACAATTTGATTTCGTTGTCGATCACATCCTGCCTCTCCCTAGCGAACATGAAAGTTTTCTCATCACCCTGCGTATGGTAAATCGGATCAAAATAGCGGCATAGGGAACTCGGGCATTCGTAATTCGACTTGCCTTCCTGACTTTTCAAGAGTTCAGCCATACGATCAATTTTTTCTTCTAGTTGTTCTCGCTCCGCTGTGCGTTTACTCTCGTTGAAATAAATGTGAAAGTATCTATCCTTTTCATCAGAGACAAACAGCTTTCCCTTCACCGTTTTTCCGCTGACCCTATACTCCCGAATGCTATGGCTTCTACTTTCCTCGAAGGTTCCTCTATGCTCCCTGATGATTGCACCAGCTATTTTTTTCATGCCCTTCATCATGATGACAAAATCATATCCGTTTCGATCCATATAGCGGATATTCTCTTTCGCAAAGTAGCCTCTGTCCAAGATGAATCCGACATGCCGGTAACCATATCCGGCGACTTTCTCAAGCATGTACTGCAGCTGCGACACATCCACGATGCTACCTGGATACATCTCGTAAAACAGAGGCTCTCTGTTGTTTTTGTCGTAAGCGATGGAATAGTTCAGAATCGGTTTACTCTTATCATCCTTGGCGTATCCTATCTCTGCAAACTCCACGTCTCCGGCCTGACAGTTCTTGTTGGTAGAGTCATATGATAGATAGATTTTCTCTCTATGGTCTCTGTTTTCATTCCATCTGTTCAAAAATTCTACGCTTTGGCTTCTCTTGATTTTACTGATGAAGTCGGAAACTTTAGAATCACTATACATCCGCATCTTATCGGTGAAAAGCGGATGATTAAAGGCATAATCGGGGTAATACTGAGCTGCATTGTTCTCTGTGACAATGGTGTAAATGGCCAGGTCGAGAAAGAGTCCACTGTCTTTGCCGATCAGGTCGTGAAGCGTCTCATCGAGCTTGTACTCTGCTACGATTTTCCTGAGCACCATGTATGCCCCGACTCTTATGCAAGCACTTCTGTGTGCGCTTTTCTTCTCATCTGGAAGAGGTGCTTCTGGAAAATAGATGAGGTACTTCTCGTTTGGAATCATCATGGAGGGGTCATCTTCACAACCCTTTCCAATCGTTGTACTCTTGGGAACGCTATACTGCTTCTCCGGGTCATAGATCCGATCCAGCTGATAGTAAATGTAGGTGGTTCCTTTGATTTTTTTCCGCGTGATCTTTCCTTTTTCCTCGGGTATTTTCACCCTCACATCAGCATACATCACGGCCTCCTTTCGAGAGTTAATTAACTCTCTTCAATTCTACCATATGTAGCTGATTCTAGCAATTGAAAAAGGCTGTTTCACGCTGAAAATACAGGGTTTTATCGATTTCTCACGTTATGGATTAGAGGTCGAGAGTTAATAATCGTGGAAGTTCACA
>JAGYOH010000028.1 GCA_018399635.1 Clostridia bacterium | reverse complement strand
TGATAAGCACCATTTCCGCTGCAGAGCCCTGAAGTGCAATGGCATTGGCCGCGGCACTGCCCACAAACCCGCTTCCGATAATTCCAACGTTCATGAGGGTACCTCGCGTGATTTTGACTTTTGTCACCTCCGACTCAAGTCGATTATCTCCATGCGGTTGTTGGCTTCGGGGTGCCTGGAAGAAGGCCCTTCGGTAAGGACCGCGAGGTCACCTTCCACACCATGGTCACAGACCCAATCACGGGCAAAAGCTTTCCAGTCCTCAGGGACTTCAGGGGCATAGACGGGTTGAACTCCATAGGAGAACTGGAGGTTTTGGCAGGTTGACTTCAGGGAACTTACGGCCGTGATCCACATTGGAAGCCTGAAACGGGCAATACTTCTTGCGGTGACTCCGCTTCGGGTGGGCACGATCACAACTGCCGGCGAGGCATGGCGGGAGGCCGTCTCTACGCCCAAGGCGATGAGGTCATACAGGCTCACCGGAGCGTCCTTTCTTGCCGGACGGATCGCTTCGCGGGCGGACTGCGCGGGCCTGAAGGGCTCGATGGCGGCGGCGATTCTGGCCAGCATGGCCACAGCTTCCACGGGATATTTCCCTACGGCAGATTCCCCGGAGAGCATGACACAATCCGTACCGTCCAAAATGGCGTTGGCCACGTCGGTGGCTTCGGCTCGCGTGGGACGGCGGTTGTTGGTCATGGACTCGAGCATCTGGGTTGCAGTGATGACAGGTTTTCCAACGAGGTTCGCCTTCCTCATCAGTTCTTTCTGGATCCCCGGCAAATCCTCAATAGGCATCTCCACGCCCAGGTCTCCCCGCGCGATCATAATCCCGTCTGCAGCCTCCAGGATCTCTTCCATGTGTTGCAGCACTCCTGAGCGCTCGATCTTAGCGATGATGAAAGGGTGATGGCCAAGACTTTCCGCAGCTTCCCGAACCGCATGAATGTCCGATACCGTTTCCACAAAAGACTGGCTCACCGCATCCACGCCGTTTTCCAGTGCAAATTCCAGGCATCGGTGATCCTTCTCCGTGAAAGCGCTGATTCCCAGATCAATACCCGGCAAGTTCAACCCCTGGTGGGATCTGAGTTCGCCTCCCACCACCACGTTGCACGCCACCTCCTTCCCTCTCACCTTCTCCACCTCGAGCTGGATATACCCGTCATTCAGAAAAAGCATGTCTCCCGGTCTTACCGCCTGGGGCAATCGGGAAAAGCTCACCGATATTCTGGCCGCATCACCCACAACATCTTCAGTGCTCAATGTGACCCTGCGATCGGCCTCCAGCTCGATGGGTTCCTGGGACAGTTCGCCGATCCGGATTTTCGGTCCGGAGAGATCCGCCATGATTGCCACAGCCTTTCCTACGGCCCGGGACACTTCCCGCAGATTCTCGATCAGTTTTTTGTGGCTCGGGAAGTCGCCGTGGGAAAAGTTAAGACGAGCCACATTCATGCCGGCCCGGATCATGTCCGCCATGACTTCCGACGTCGCTGAGGCCGGCCCGATGGTGCAAACGATCTTCGTCTTGTTCTGTGGGATAATCATCGGTTTCTTCTCCACGCTTTTCTGTCACCCCGCGCTCAAATCATTTGAGCATATAACCTTTCGACGTCTTCCCTCCGGCACAATTCCGTTCCCGGCGTCATGACGGCTGCTGTGCCTGCTGCCACGCCGAACAGGACGGATTCCCTGAGCGGCTTTCCCCGTGCGAGGCCCAAGACCATACCGGCCACCATGCTGTCCCCGGCCCCGACTTTGCTGACAATCGGTACGGTCGGCGGCAGGATGTGTTCGGCGAACTCCTCCGAAACCATCAAGGCGCCTGCCGCACCAAGAGAGATGACCAGCACCTCGCACCGGCCGCTTTTGACCACTTTTTGGGCCTCCGCCTTAATCTGGGATTCCTCTTTGATATCTTCCCTGACCAACTCCCTGAATTCACGGACATTGGGCTTGACCAGATACACGCCTTCCTTGAGAGCCTGGTCCAGGGCTTCACCCGAAGCGTCGATGATCACTTTTGCCCCCCTCTTCTTTCCGACGCGCGCCGCCCGCGCATAAAATTCAGCGGGCACGCCCGGAGGAAGGCTCCCGCCGGCCACCAGGTAATCGGGTGTCGGTTCTACGGCCGATAATCCGTCAAGGAATTGTTTCCATTCTTTTTCCTGAACCTCCGGTCCAGGCATTCCAAAACGATACTGCTGACCGGTGGATTCCTCCAAAATGACAAGGCTCTCCCGGATCAATCCCTCAATGGGAAACGGCCGATGGTTCAGGCCTTCCCGACTCAGGAGTCCTTTAAGTCTCTCTCCAGTCATGCCGCCTGCGGGATAAAGGAGCAGGGATTCGCCTCCCAGTTTTTTGATGGCCCGGGAGACATTCACCCCGCCCCCTCCCGGTTCAAAACGAGGGGGTTTGCAGTACAGCTTTCGCTCGGCCACGACATGCGCAACACTTGAACTCTTGTCGATCGCCGGATTCATGGTCATGGTCACGATGGTTTTCATGGATAAGCCCTCCATGCGTCGGCCTGAGCATTTCTTCCAAAACAGCCATCAATCTCTTGATCTCTATTGGACTTTCGCCCCTCCTTTGGCCGGCAACTATGCAGCGAGTCCCCTCGAAGGATTGTCACGAGAGGGCTGACGTGTCCGGTTCTGGCAGCGGCCCCCCGGAATACCAGCATGATGGTCAATATGGTGAGAATCGGCAGCACTGTGAGGGCTGCATTTGCGGTCAAGTTCATTCTCCCTCCCTCAGGAAAATATGATTGAATTCCTCTACCCGGCAGATCGCTCCTTCTCCGTGAGCAACCCCTTTCCGGGCATGAACTCAGCACAATCAACGAGGCGGGCAGACTAACCCTGTTCGTTGTCGTACCAGGCAAGAATTTTAGCGATTCTTTTATTGAGAACCATGGAGCCCTGTGGAGGACCAAGAATTTGGCCAATGTTGCCATTTTCATCCCGCCTCATCTCTTAATCCACCAACAACGCTCACCTGGATGCACCAAGCCCCAGCGATTGGTACAGCCCTTTGAAATCCAAATGTTCACTAAGGAGCTCCACAAAGCGTTTCACCTTTTTTTCCTGGTGAAAACGTGTCTTGCCAAAAAACCCTTCGATCCGCTCGATGGCGGTCATGGTGTCATGGCGTGTCAGGACCATCGGGACGCCATGTTCCTCGGCGCGAGAGATGATCTGCGGTTCCGGGCGAATATTGCCGGTCAGGATGAGACAACGGGTTGAGGTCTCCATGGCTGCCAACTGGATATCCGGCCGATCCCCTCCGGTAATAACCGCCTTGTTGGGCCTCCGGCGAAAATAGATCAGGGCGCTATCCGCACTCATCGCCCCCACGACCAGGTTCTCCACCAACTCTTCCAGTGCCCACTCGGCGCACAGGATCTCACCGCTCACGCCTTCGGCTAGTTCCCGCACGCTCACTGACAGCAAGACTCTTTCCCTGGGAATGACCCCGAAAATCGTTATGCCGCGGCGATCAACGAATGGCTTGACCTCATTTCGGACAAAGTCCAGCCGGTGCTCAGGTACGGTGTTGATGACGCCCCCCAGTAGCGATTCTCCGAGTTTTGCCCGGCATGCAATCAAGTCGTCCACCAGTTGGAGATCGCTGCTATAAGGAACCACCACCAGTTCTTTTGCCTTGAGCAGATCCGAGACACGGGGCGGCGCCAGATTCACGATCGACCCCTCACATAGACTCCCACCGCCCTCAAGGATCAGCACGTCCTTTTGTTTGGAAACGGTCTCGAAGGCTGAACGGACCGCACCGGTCAGATCCTTTTTATCACCGGCCAGCACGGCAGCTACCTTCCGGTCAGTGAGGATGACCGGTACCATCATCTCAATGGCATCAGTGAGCCCGAAATGGGATTTCATGAATAGGGCGTCTTCATCCACGACCTCCCTTCCAATAAGGCGGGGCGTGGTGCTTACCGGCTTCATGTATCCCACGGTGAAGCGATCTTGCTGGAATCGATGGAGAAGCCCTGCGCACAGAGCGCTCTTTCCGGAGAAATGTCGGGTTGACGTCACATAGATTGTTGTTGTCATCACTGCCTCCCTACTCTTTGAGACCTTTGCATAACCCCTATTGATCTAAAGACGATGGGCTTTTT
>JAGYOH010000027.1 GCA_018399635.1 Clostridia bacterium | reverse complement strand
TGATCAAACCATGACACCCCTTTGCACTGATTGAATATGAGGAGAATCGCCCCGGGCGATCCTCCTCTTGAAAGGATTAGAAGCCGAAAATTCCGCCAAGGGTATTCCCCATGAAGATTCCCAGGTAATTGCCGATGACATACCCCCAGACACCGATGAGCATGGCCGGCAGGACCAGGGCGTTCCACCCCTTGGCGATGGCCATGGCGGCCGCCGTGGTGGGTCCGCCCAGGGCTGCATTGGAGGCCACCAGGAGTTCTTCAAGATTGAACTTGAAGACCTTGCCCAGAATCAGAGTGACTGCAAGGCTCACGAAGGCCACGATGAAGGCGTAGACCAGGAGAAGGGGACTCTTTTGAATGATCATGGTAATGGAGGCCGGTACCCCGATGACCACGAAGAAAATGTAGATGAAAAAGGTTCCCAGTTCCTGTGATCCTTTGATATTGGCAAAGAATTCCGGGAACATCGAAGCCAGAATCACAGTGAAGGTGGTGATCAGCAAGTACTTTTGTCCCAGGAACATGGTAATGATGCCGGGGAGATTGGAGCCGTTGACCAGGTCCGCCACCTTGCCGGAAAGCGTGACGATGGTGATGGCGATGGCCAGGGCCGAAGCGATGTCCAGCAGTGAGATTTCCTTTCGACCCCAGTAGGCGGCCGCCTTGTTTTCATCGGGATTCAGACCGGCCATGACCTCGTCTTCAAAGGGGTGTTTGAACATTTTCTTGAAAATCGCCAGGGTGGGAATGAGCATGAGAGCGAAGAAGAAAATGGCCATGAGAAGATTGTCCGCCACGATGGCGGCACTCACCAGACCACCCTCCACCTTGAAGGCGTCAGCCATGGCGATGAAGTTCACACTGCCGCCGGTGTAGGTGCCGGTGAACATGCCGGCCAAGGCCCCGGGCTGGGGCAGCTGGTTCCCCAGGAACATGGTGGCAATGGCAACCCCCAGGGCGGTTCCCAGGGCCGCTATGTGGAAGGCGCCGAAGCTTCGGCCGCTTTCCTTCCAGATTTTCTTGACATCCGCATGAAAGAGCAGGAGCGGGACTGCCAGGGGAACCACGTAGGACCATACGCTGTCATATACCGGTGAGTCCAAGGGAATGATTTTGAAATTCGATAAAACCATGGCGCCGATCAAGGCCACTACCGCGCCTGATGCCGTTGCCGCCCATTTATAATTCTGTTCCAGATAGATACTGATTGCCGCCCATCCGATCAATACTGTCCAAAGTACCCATACATCATCGGGTTTCACTAATGACACAATAACACCTCCTGAATTTTTTATGTAGCTGCCTGTGGTTCAAAAACTTCTTCCATCTCACCTCCCCTGACCGCCCTGTCAACCGGTCCTGATTATTCCGAAGCGGCCTGTTTTTTTTTGAAGGCCCTCCAGGTAACTGCGAATTTATCCACATCCGTCATCGGGCTTGTGTCAGAAATCCTGGCGATGGCGGCGCGGTAGGGGGCGTTGTTGACCAGATCAGGATTGATTCTGGCTTCTTCCGCGATGGTTCTGAGGACGGCCACATACTCGTCGATATCCTCCTTGGAGTAGGTTTCAGCAGGCTCCGGTGTGAAGGGCTCCGGAACAATCCAGGGATGATGGCTTTCAAAGTAATTCTGCATGCCGTAATCCACCGTTCTGCGGTTGATGGCCTCCGTACCGACGCCCGTCTCCTTGAACAGGTCCTCCCAGCTGTAGCGGACCTGCTCGAGTTTGTGGTCTCCCTCGCTGTAGGGCACCGTGCATCCGGGGATGCTCCTCATGCCCTTGAGCATATAGTTGTTGTTCAGAATAGAAATCTCCGCCACATCCCTGAGGCCCTCTTCACCCATGGTCATGATATAAGCATAGCTGCGAAGGATTACGGGAACATTGCCGTAAAACTTTCTCACCTTGCCGATACTGAGAGGCTGGTCCGCATTGAGAAAATATTTCTCGCCGTCAAAATCCACCGAGGGACCGGGCAGAAACGGTATGAGCTTCTCGACCACTCCCTGGGCGCCACAGCCCGGTCCCATGCTGCCATGAGGCGAGGCGAAGGTTTTGTGAAGATTGAAATGGGACAGGTCAAAGCCCGCTTCCCTGGCCCGGGTGATGCCCAGAAGGCCGTTGGCATTGGCCTGGTCATAGACACAAAGGCCCCCCACCCCATGGACTGCGTCAACATATTCCTTGATATTGGGACTGAAAATCCCCGTGTCCTCAGGGTTGGTGATGAAGAGGGCGGCGGTTCTTTCACTGACCATGGATTTGAGCATCTCAAGGTCAGGGAATCCCTTTTCATCCGGCATCAGGGTCAGCACCTTGTAGCCGGCGGTACTGGGGGCCCCTGCATTGCCGGGATGGGAGAAAATCGTCGTGATCACCTCGTCCCTGGTCTCTCCTTCACCCTGGTGTTCGTGGTAGGCTCTGATCACCGAGGCGTTGGCATAGATGGCCTGGGTTCCTCCTGAAGGTTGGAAGCAGTAGTGGTCCATCCCGGAAATCCCCGTCAGAAAACGGTTCAATTCATGGATGACCTTGAGAATGCCCTGGACCGTTCTTTCATCCTGATAGGGATGCAGCTCGGCCAGCTTGGGATTTCTCACCAACTGTTCGTGGATCTTGGGATTGTATTTCATGGTACAGGTGCCCAGGCCCATGCTGTTGTTGGTGTCATTGCCCATGGTCTCCTGGGACAATCGCAGATAATGCTTGAGGACTCTGGGTTCTGAGACCTCCGGCAGGCCGGGACTTCGCCTGCGCCTGAGCTTCCCGGGCAGAAGCTGGTCGATCTCCCCCACGGCCTCGGCGATTTCCTGCTCCACCTCGGGAAGTATGATGCCTCTTTCCCCCGGTCGGCTGAGCTCGAAAATGAGTGGTTCATGCCACTTCACGCCATGGTACTCTCTTGGTTCTGATGTGTTCACGACGCTTCACCTCCCCACAGGATTGCCTCCAGGGCCGAGACCAGGGCATCGATATCGGATTTTCTGGTCTTTTCAGTCACGCACAGCAGGGCGGATTCCCCCAGGCTCTTAAAATCCAGGGTCAAGGCTTTGCCTCCGAAAATTCCATAATCCAGGAGTTTTTCATTAACGGCCGCCGCCGACTGTCCGCTTGCGCTGAAATCCACTACGAATTCCCTGAAGTGATAACTTTGATCAAAGGGCAGGGACAGTCCCCTCACCGCCTTCAACCGCAACATGGCATAACGGGTGATGGCGGTGATATTGCGCCCGACCTCCGCCATCCCCTGCGGCCCCATCAGGGCCAGGTACACCCCGGCGGTGATGGCCCAGAGTCCCGATCCGGTGCCGAAATACTCCTTGGCCTTCTCCCGGGAGCCGTGGGAGGTTCTCTGGTTCAAGGCCCGGTCAAAGCCGTACTCTCCCTCGACGGAGCCCTTCATGATGCCGTAAAAATAATTGGGGAATTCCGCAATCATTCCGGGGTCGTCATGAGAGGCGATATAGCCGGCGAGGCCGCCCCCGTACTGCATGTGGATGCCCAGGCTTTGAATCTCACCGCAGGCGAGGTCCGCCCCGTAATTGGCCGGTGCTTCCAGGACACCCAGCGAAATGGGATCCGCATAGACGATGAAGAGCCCCCCTGCGGCATGCACCATATCTCCGATTTCTGCAGCCTGTTCCTCGATGATGCCGAAATAATTGGGATTTTCAATGAGAATCCCCGCCGTATCCGGGCCCAGCTGTCTCTTCAGATCCGCCAGGTCCAGAAGTCCCGTTTCGGGATCATAGGCCACGGTCCTGAGTTCGAACCATCCTTTGCCATAGTCCATGAGCTGGGACAGGGTCTCGGGATGAATCGACTCCGGAACCAGGATTTCATTCCTGCCGGTGTAGCGGCAGGCCATTCTCGTGGCGGAGGCCGCCGCCTGGGACCCGTCATAGGTGGTGTAATTGACCACGTCCATGTCCAGAAGTTCCCCCATCAGGCTGGTATACTCAAAAATCGCCTGCAGCTTGCCGTGATCCGAATAGGTTTCCCCGCTGTAGGCCGTGAGAAACTCCGAGCGGGAGTTGACCTCGTCACAAATGGCCGGCACATAATGGTCGTAGCAGCCCGCCCCGAGAAAACTGGTCACTTCCCCACAGGAAATGTTTTCCTGCAAAAGCCCCTCGATATGCTCCTTCAAGGCCATCTCCGACTTGATGGGCTCCGGCAGATTCATGGACCCCCTGAATCGAAGGCTTTCTGGAATCACGCCGTAAAGCTCCTCCATGGCATTTATGCCGATTTCCCGCATCATCTCCTTTTTCCTCGACGGCACACTGTTGGGAATATACGAATACACCCGGTTCTTTTCCTGACTCACCAAACCACCTCCATTAAACTCTTCATCCAAAAACAAAAAACACGCTATGAGAAGATGGGCTCTTGTCATACCGTGCAATAATTGCGGTGAATAAAACTGAGGGTTTTACGACGCAACTAAATGGTACTGTCAACGGACTATTCTGTTGGTATTATTGTATACTGCACTTGAAAAAAATTCAATCCCTTTCAAGAATTTTTGATTGACATTTTTATAACTCCTCCACCGCCACCTCGAAGGC
>JAGYOH010000026.1 GCA_018399635.1 Clostridia bacterium | reverse complement strand
CCGTTATCGGAATATTGTCAAGTTTGTTCCGATAACGGTATGTTGATTCTTTCAACGAATCCTATCCTAAGGATGTGAACTTCCACGATAATTAACTCTCAACCTCGAATCCATAACGTGAGAAATCGATAAAACCCTGTATCTTCAGCGTGTAACGGCCTTTTTCAATTGCTAGAATCAGCTACATATGGAAGAATTGAAGAGAGTTAATTAACTCTGGAAAGGAGGCCGTGATGTATGCTGATGTGAGGGTGAAAATACCCGAGGAAAAAGGAAAGATTACGCGAAAAAAATCAAAGGAACCACCTACATTTACTATCAGCTGGATCGGATCTATGGAATGTCAACACTAAATTAGACAACTTTATTAAGGTGTAAATATTTGTAAGTTATTGGAGCCACATATCCAAGCGATGAATGTAATCTGATATGGTTAAACCAATGTATATAATCAAACAATTCTAATTTTAGGTGTTCTAGAGACTTAAATGAGTTCTGGTAGACAAATTCTACTTTGAAGGTTTTATACGTTGATTCAGCGACTGCATTGTCGTAAGGGCAACCTTTTTTGCTTAATGAACGAGATATATTGAAAGTTTCAAGCAAGCCATCTATCGCATTGTTTTTGAATTCGCTCCTGTGTCTGGCACTGAAAAACTGCATTATTGGGCAGTGGTAACTAAAAAATCTTTGTTTGCCAAATTGACAAAGCGCCTTCACAGGAGGCGCTTTGATTAATTGCAAACTCAAATCAATTGTCTTATTAATCTACTTGTGGCCGACGAAACTGTGAATGACCGAATCACTGCTGGAAAAATCCATTCCGTTATAGTTCTGAAGCAGAAGATTGGCCGCCCAGATCATGTGATTCTTCAGTTCCAGTACCAGGTTGTTCAAATCTCTTTCCTTGAGAAGTTCAAGAATCCTCAGATGCTGTTCAATGCTGACCGCCATATCCGGTGAGGCCTTCAATGAAAGCATCTGGCAGCGTCTGATATTGAAATTGATGCTCTTCATCATACGACGGATGCACCGGTTGCGACTTTTCTCAAGAAACATATCATGGAGTTGTCTGTCCATAAGGTTAAACTCTTCGGTAATATCCTCATCATTCTCACGGTATCGAGTGAGCATGTCGGAAAACCTGCCGTAAAAAACCGCTATCTCATCATCACCAATCTCCTCGATGGCCGATGTGACGGCTAGAATCTCCAAGGCCGCCCTCACCTCGAAGGTATCAAGAATCTCCTTTGGGGTGAAGGTCTTGACATAGATGCCGATTCCCTTTCTGATTTCAACGATGTTCTCACTGGCCAGCGCTCTAAAGGCCTCCCTGACTGGGGTCCGGCTGATACCCAGTTCATCGGCAATCTGGTTCTCACTCAGGAGTTCCCCCTGGGCAATGCGGCCGTCATTAAGCATCTCCTTGATTTCTTCATAGGCAAGTGCCACCAGATTCCGGCTTCTTTTTTTTTGCAGATCTTCTGTCATGAGTTTTCTCCTTATGAGGTGTCACCATAGCGATGCCTTCAATCGACGATTTCAATGAAACCCCCGTCCGCATCGATGACAATCCTGTCTCCGTCCTTGACTTCATTATAAAACTGCCTGTCCACTTTGTCCACCATAGGGACTTCCATGATAATCGCACTCGATACCAGCACCGTTTCAGGATACTCGATCACCATACCTCTTGGCATGTTGCCCTTGAGATTGAGCTGGAAAAGACCATCAGCCTGAACCACTGAACTACCCTTTCCACCTGGAAAAACAAGAATCCTGCCGGCAATGGAACGACCTTCCAAGTCGTGTCCCTTTTCGATGACCTCTCCTGTGGAAGGCTCCATGAGATAAAACATCACCCGGTCCTTCGAAATCACCACTTCTCCTTCAATTCGGCCCTCGGAAATTTTATGACATCTGAATCGCTTACCCATTCTGTCTCACCTCCCCGGTCAGAGCGGCGTCGATGCAGCTGTCGAGATCCCTCACAATGAATTCCATACCGCGTCTTTTTGGATAGTAGGCCATCTTGGGAGAATCGGTGATTCCCGTCTTCCCTCTGAGATGCTCCCAGCAGGGCTGGTCAGGGCAGGTATCAGCAATCAGTTCTGCACCCGCCTTTTCAAGAATGGCGGTCAAAGCCATCCGTTCGGCCATTTCCAATACATGAGAGGAGACTAGGATGTACATGGGTCGTTTTAGAATTTTATTCTCCAGTCTTCCGGCGATATGGCGAACCTGGTCAAGGGTATAGTGAGGACATCCGAACATGGCATAGTCCACGGGCTTTCGACCGTCAAGGGATATCTCTTCTAGAATTTCATCAAGGTCCTTGTCGGTAATCACCACCCGTCTGGCGGGTTCCCGGCCTCCGAAGGCGGCTTCAAGGGTGGGGGCTTCCGGTGTGAATCCCACGATGTGGTACATGCCGTAGGCGCCTGAGGTGTTGAGCTGGGCCCCGAGATTGGTCAGGGCCTCAGATCCGATATGGTCAGGCAGGCCAGTGAAGACAGGAATCCCTTCACCGATCTTCTTTCCCATGTAGCCCAGTAAATGGTATTTGAAATCGCTGTCCATGGTCGCCTGCACTTCCACTAGAATATCGCCGAATCGATTTTCATCGAGCAAAAGTCCGTATTCCGGCACAAAACCCGTAATGGCTGCGCAAAGGGCGCTATTGGCCCCCTCCCGGTTGCTCCTGGCCCCCCAGACGGAATTGATGTAGGGAGTCGCACTGGATTCCGAAAAGGCGACAATCTCACCGAACCGGGGCACGTTGGTCATGACATAGGGAGTGCAGTTGTAGGAGAGCACCGCTCCGAGTTTCTGATAGGCGTCGTGGGTACGTTGCATCATTGCGGCGTTCTCCAGACTCACCAGTCCCCTGGACTTGAAATAGGACAGACTGAATCCCGGATTCACCGTGGGAGCTATGCGGCATCTGGCACCGCCTTCGAGAAGTTTTTCGGCAAACCAGATATCCGCCTCCTGATTGCTGAGGGCCACATGGGCCCGGGTGATGGGCACCATCCTCTTAGCATCGAAGGATTCGCCGATGGCCACCTGGATTTTCATGGCATAGGCGACGCCTTTGCCGTGCTTGCCATCAAGCATGTCTTGCTGCTGCTGTGTCAGATAAATCGGAATCCCCTCCTTGTTTGGACTATTGTTGTTTCTTGATTGGACCAATTTTTCAATATCTGCGCTATTGAAAGACTAGCGGTCGAAGGAAAGAAGAATCTTGAGGTCTTTCTTGTCCCTGGCCACCAGAGATTCAAAGGCGTCACAAGCTTCCTCCGCCGGCTGTATCCTGGATATCATCCATGAAAAGTCCACAGTTCCCTTGTCGATCATGGCCGCCGCCTCTCTGAGGTCCTCCATCGTGTAGGCGTTGTTCCCCACCAGGGTAATTTCCTTTCCCACCAGCAGGTTGACATCCGTCACGGGAAGCCGCTCATAGATGGCGGTGACATGAACCTGCCCCCCCGGTTTGACAACCTGGAGAGCGGTTCCGAGGACCACTTCAAGTCCGACGACATCACAAACGGTGTCATATTGGTCATGCACACCCTCGAGATCCTCGAGGATATGGTCCACCCCCGCGTGTCTGGCCATCCGGCGTCGGTAACCGTCTATATCTGCGATGTCTACCCATCCAATACCATAGACTTGTTTCAAAAGCGACGCGACAAGAAGACCGATGGGACCGGCTCCCATCACCAGAACCGACGACGGTCCACTCTTCGTGATTCTCCGGCAGGCATGGACCGCTACGGCCAGGGGTTCGGCCAGGGCTCCCTGAAATTCTTCGATCTCTTCATTGAATTTGACAAGTTTCTCCGGGGATATGGCCAGGAATTCCGCAAAGGCGCCCGGCGACACTTCCCCGATAAAGCCCAGAAGGGCGCATCGCTGGTATTCTCCGCTTTGGCAGGCTTGACACTTGCCGCAAGGGACTCTGGGATCTCCTGTCACCAGATCTCCGGGATAATAACCGCTGTCACCAGGGGCTTTGACTACCCGGGCAACGAATTCATGTCCCATGATTTCTGGAATCTTTTCGACGAACATGCCTTTCCGATAGATATGAAGATCCGAACCGCAGATGCCACCATAGAGGATTCTCAAAAGAACCTCTCCTTGACGAGGAACCGGATCAGCCACATACTCCGTGCGCACATCACCTATGCCGTGGTATCGTACTGCTTTCATACCTTCCTCCTTTGAGATTCCCTGCTATCCCGCCAGCCAGCCGCCGTCAACGACGAGGGTCTGTCCCGTCACATAGTCACTGGCCGAGGAAGCGAGGAAGACCACAGGACCTGCAAGATCTCCGATGGTTCCCCAACGTCCGAGAGGAATCCGGCCTTCAATCCATTCCCGATGTTCGTCATCGTCATAAAATTCCTGGGTCATAGGGGTCACGAAGTACCCCGGTGCCACGGCGTTGACCTGGATGCCGTAGGGAGCCAGTTCCAGGGCCATGGTCCTGGTCAGTTGAATCACCGCTCCCTTGGTGGCGCAGTAGACACTGGATTCCCTGAGACCGATGTAGCTCCCCAGCGAACCGATGTTGATGATCTTGCCGCCGGTGTCCTTCATGCGCCTGGCCACCTCCTGGGCGACGAAGAAGACGCCCCGGATGTTGACAGACTGAATTTTATCGTAGTTTTCGGGTGTCACTTCAAGGAAGGGCTGGACCACTTCCACACCGGCGTTGTTGACCAGAACATCGATTCTGCCGTAGGTCGCCATGACCCGGTCCACCATGGCGATGATGGAGTCGTTGTCCGTCACATCCACCTCGAAGGCATCTGCGGTGCCGCCGGAATCGCGAATGGCTTTTGCGGTCTCTTCATCGGCTTCAAGATTCCTGCCGGCGCAGGCCACCCGGGATCCATTGGCTCCAAAAACCCGGGCGT
>JAGYOH010000025.1 GCA_018399635.1 Clostridia bacterium | reverse complement strand
TCAAGCTGTACTTGCAAATCGCAGCGCCGTATATGAGGCTGCACGAGCTAAGCATCCAGAAAGATGGACTAAAGCAATTAGAGAGTGGTCACTTGAAGAGAGAGTCTGGCTCAACCCAGAAAAAGACAAGGTTTTGGTCCAATCTATTAATGAATCCATATCATGATGGGTCAGTTGTAACTACAGGTTTTATGACATCTTACTTGACAATCACCGCTTCATAGTCGCCACCGCCCACGGTGAAGGTGTCGAGACTCAGGGAATCATGGTCGATCTCCTCCCTGAAAAACATGAGGATGGTCGAAACGGTGGATTCCGGAGCATCCGTCAAGACCCCTGCCCCATCGATATGGAACACGATATCCTCACCTTCGATATCCATCTTCATATTCTCTGCATCGGCTTCAGTAAATTCATGCAGTTCCGGCACGATGCGGTCTTCCACCAAGCCAGCCGAATACGAAACTCCTCGGAAAAGGACTTCAAAGTCCACCGGTTCTCCGTACGCATTGGCGGAAACGGCCTCATCGGTGACCACGAAATAGAGCCGGTCATATGAGGCTATGGCATCCGCAACCTCTGCCCCATAGGTCGCGTCGTAGTTCATGACCTCCTCGAAGAACTCGAAGACCAGGACCGTGTTGTCGTCCTCGTTCTCATAGGTGTCCAGGCCGAAGTCCTCCCCGAAGGTGAGACTGGTCAGGAGGTCCAGGGATCCCACTTCGTTCGGTTCCAGGTCACCCACGTAGAAGCTGAAGTCCTCTCCCTCGATTTCCGTCAGCCGGTCCTCGAGGGTCACTTCCACCGTGTCCGTTGCAATGGCATGGACCGTGTCGATCGCCACGATGCCCTTGGGTTCGATTTCCACGAAGGTGGAGAAGGCCTCCGTCAGATTGCCCTCGGCATCCGCCAGCCTGCCAAGCTCCAGGTAGCGGTAAGTGGTATAGTCTTCGTAACCGGCGCCCAGCTCCTGCACTTTCAAATCAAGGCCGTACCGGCCGTCATCCACCACCGACGGGATATGGATCTCCACGGCTTCCCCACCCTCGAGAACCACGATTTCGATGTCGATTTCAAAGTCGTCCTTCAGTTCCGTGAGCTCGTAGGCCTGGTAGAAGTCCAGGCCGGTGATGGCGCTCCCCGTGGCCTGGAAAATGGGAGAATACCCTGCCAGGGATGCAGGGGCGCCAATGCTCGTGTTGATGATGTAATTGGAAAGGTCCGTCACGCTGTACTCGCCCTCGGTGGCCATGGCCTCGCCGAAGTCGATGCGGATCAGCTGACCCTCCTCCTCAGCGAAGTAAAGTCTGGCCGTGGGGTAGTCCGCCTCAAAGGGGGCCTCGGCGTCCGTGACGGTAAAGGCCACCGTGGTCTCGGCCATGGCGTTGGCGGCAGGGGAAGTGTCCACGATGCCCGCCATGGTGAGGGTGTAGTCCCCGTCAAGGCCGGCCACACCGATGATCAGTTTGTCCTCGTCGATATCTTCTGAATCGACGTCCACGTCCACTTCCTCCCCTTCGTCGTCCAGGAAGGTGAATTCTTCCTCATCAAAGGCGATTGCCTCAGTGAAGGTGATGGTCAGTTCATCATCCTCCACCTCGACATCCTCGATCGCCGGCGGCGTCGTATCCACCGTCACTTCAATTTCAATCATCTGCTGGGCGTTGTCATTCTCCCAGTAGTCCTGGACATACTCCTCCAGGACATAGACATAGGCGGTCCCCTCGGGCAGCAGGTCCCCCTCGTTGTCCAGACTGAAGAGGATGGTCATTTCGTTGTCGATCACTTCGATGCTCTTGGCTTCATTGCTTGAATTGGTGTGGTAGACCTCCTCGATGCCGTCAGAAAGCATTGCCTTCACCGTGACATTCTCAAAATCCAGGTCCTCGTTCCAGATGAGGGTCACCCCTTTGGCATCCGCATCCTTGTAGCCCGTCACATAGGGGGCCTCGGCGTCCTCCTCCACCGTCACGGTGAAGGTCCTGGTGAGAACGGTGAAACCGGCGTAGTCGGCGATGCCGGACACCTCGAGGGTGTAGTCCCCCTCGCTCAGATCGTTGAAGGTGGTGATTCTCACCGCCTGATTGTCCTCCAGCAGTGCCACATCCCCGGACAGATAGTACTTCTTGCCGGCTTCATTTTTCACTTCATAATTGTCCTTGTCCCCCAGGTCTTCAAAGTCCATGGGCTCGGAAAAGGTCACCTTGAAGGTGTTGATTCCGGTATTCGTCGCCCCGGTCACCTCGGGAATGGTGGTATCCATGAAGGCCACCGTCATCTCGGTATCCGCCACCAGCAGGTCCTCGTTGTCAAGGGCTTCGACATCCTCGACGCTCACCACGGCCTCGGTCTGCTGGGCCACGGGAACGTCCTCATCCTCAAGATCGAGGTTCAGGATCACCGTCACCCCGTCCTCCTGCAGGTCCGCAAGGAAAATATCAAAGGTGTCATCGTCACTCTCCACGGAGTAGTTCGACGCCTCTTCAGCCGTCTCCTCATCCACTTCGGTGTTGAAGACCACCGCCACCTGGACCAGGTTGAGGGCCTCTACCGAAAGAACCTCCAGGGTCTCGGGCGTCCCTTCCTCCAGTCCCAGAACCACTGACAGCAGGTCACCCTCGGTGTTCTCCGTCTTCAGGGTCTTGTACATGAGCTCGAAGAGCTCGCCCCGAAGAATGGCACCGTCATCCGTGATGCCCGCCGTCACGTCGATCCCCAGGGAGGCTGCGAATGCCACGGCTTCTTCAAAGGTGAAATCCTCTTCCGAGCTGTAGCCCAGGACCCTCAGGAGCATGGTGGCCGCCTGGTCCGCCGTCAGGGAATCGTGAGGACCAAAAGTCCCGTCACCGTAGCCCGTGACCCATCCCTGGGCCTCGGCAAAGGCGATATAAGGCGCATAGGCGCTCAGAGGATCCACATCACTGAAGGTGGTGGGCAGTTCAAAGGAGGCGGCTTCTTCTTCAAGGCCGTACATCCTCGCCAGGACCACCATCATCTGGGACCGGGTCAAGGCTTCCCCCTCCATGAGGTCGCCTTCACCATCTCCCAAAATGAGTTCCCAGTCGAAGAGGATCTCCCCATAGGTGGGGGCTTCTTCCTCGGCGAAGACCGGAAAGCTCCCGAGAACCAGCAGCAGAATCAACAGCATGGCCAAACTTCTTTTCATGATCAACATTCCTCCTAATACAGCATTTTGATATCATTGATTATCATACCTATGAAAATTTTATCATATGAGATTAAGTCCGTATAATGGTGTAAAAACAAAGTGAGCCAAAAACTCACAACCTCGGTTACAATAAATGTACCAGCAAATACCATACCGAGGAGTGTGAATCATGGCTCAGTACAATATTACCCTAACCGAAGAACTCTTGCACGGTCTTTTCGTATCGAATGGAAAAGATGAGGCTTTTTCCAAACTTCTAGAAGAGATATTCAACCAGGTTTTACGCGCTCAATCCGATGAGCAGATCGGCGCCGCACCCTATGAACGAACGGATGAACGAAATGCCTATCGCAACGGCTACCGGGACAGGAAACTGACGACCCGCGTGGGTACCCTGATTCTGCATGTCCCGAGGCATCGTAATGGGGATTTCAACACAGAGCTCTTTGAGCGCTATCAACGCAGTGAGCAGGCTCTGTTGCTGGCCATGATGCAAATGGTCGTGAGCGGAGTCTCCTCCAGGAAAGTGGAGGACATCACCTATGAACTCTGCGGCAGAAAGTTCTCGAAATCTCTGGTGTCCAAATTGTGCGAAGGGCTGGACCCCATGGTGAAGGCCTTTCAGAACAGACCGCTTGAGAAACACTATCCCTTCCTGGTAGTGGACGCGCTGTACCTCAAGGTACGTGAAGATGGCAGGGTACGTTCCAAGGGGCTACTTGTAGCGGTAGCCGTTAATCAGAACGGTCACCGTGAAGTTGTCGGTTTCAAAGTGGCCGACACTGAGTCGCAAACAAGCTGGAGCGAGTTTTTCTCATCCTTGCAGGACCGTGGTCTCAAAGACGTACATCTAATCACCTCAGACAGCCACAGGGGGCTTGTAAACGCCATCAGAAAGCACTTCCAGGGTGCTACATGGCAGCGGTGCCAGACGCACTTCTCCAGGAACATGCTGGATCTTACACCGAAGGCACTGCAGTCAGAACTGAAAGAGCACCTACGCAAACTCTATGAAGCTGTCGATTTAGAGAGCGCCACCAAAGTCCGCAATGAGATGATGGACCATTACGAAACCAGGGCACCTCGCGCAATGAAGTTGCTCGATGAAGCCTTTGCCGACATAACCGCGGTTCTCAGTGTCCCATTCAAATACAGGAAACGGCTTCGGACCAGCAATGGCATCGAGAGACTGAATCAGGAGATACGCAGGCGAGAACGCGTCATCCGAATCTTCCCGAATGAGGCTTCCGTCATCCGCCTCATCGGGGCCCTGCTGATGGAACAGGATGAGAAATGGCAGACCGACCGCAAGTACTTCGAGATGGCTCTCTACTACCAGGCATTGACTGAATCCAATGGCTCTACCATGACTGCCGCCATCGCATAATATACACTGCCGAGGAATTTACACACTAATATGGACTTGACTTCATATGACAAGCAATTGATAAATATAAATCTGTGATTATAACAGATTAGTACTGAATTTTCTGAATTCAGTAAACATCTGACGTTTCAAAAAAAGTACCGGTCCTCTAGGACCGGTACTGAATTTTCTGTCTTTCTGATATTTTCAATCGATGTTGTCAAAATCTGTCGTTTAGGATGGTGAAGGTGGAGGTGGAAAATCCACCAACCAGGGCATTACGGCTTCGATATCCACGATTTCCGTTTCAATCCCTGTCGTCGTATTGCCCACTAAATCGCGGATCGCCGATTGCTGGTCGATTTGAACGCCTTCCAAATCATCGGCGTCTTCATTATCAATGATTAAAATGATCGTTCCGTAGGTGGTCAGATCGGTTCCTGTTTCCTTCTGAGTTCCATCAACGTATACAGCCAGTACATCATAACCACCGCCATCGACCTCAAAGGTGTCGAGACTCACGGACATGGGATCGATTTCTTCCTCAAAGAACATTTCGATGACAGAGAATGTGGTTTCTTCTGATCCCGCGGCAAAGGCTCCGTAGGTGGTCATATAGTTGAAGACCACGTCGTACTCGTCATCCCCGTC
>JAGYOH010000024.1 GCA_018399635.1 Clostridia bacterium | reverse complement strand
GAATGGAATATTTGAAAAAAATGATAAAAATAATAATAGAATAATGTGTTTTAGACAAGAAAACACTTATGAGGTATTTGATGCACTCTTGAATATTTCTATTCTAAATATTCATGATGAAGTCGAAGTATTTAAGGAGTTTAACAAAACATTAGAACCGATGTGGTATGGTTTGAATTGTTATGAAGAAATGATTGAGTCAAATTTTCACAATCAATACCAAAGTGAGTGGGCGGGTTTTTATCTTGAGTATTTATTTGAGAAATTTTTAGATAAAAATTCCTCTTATAAGGAAATTTGTCAGACTAACAATGGAAAAACTAAGGGTCATTTAGATTTTGATATCTACTTTCCTCGCAAGGATTATTACGGTGACTTGAAAAGTCATAGTAATGGCACTGGTGTACAAGGGAACGATAAAGAGTCAGTAATTAAAGCGGTTATGGAACATAAGAAAGTTTGGTATATAGTCTATTCGCATGACACGCTATTAGATAAAGAATGTGGGTTCACAGTTACTCGCTATTGGAACGAGCAACTTAACCTGTCTGGACGAAAAAAGAATCTTTACAGTTATTCAAAAAGGATGAAAAATATGATTACACTTACAAACATGAAGATTCTTGAAATCAATAATTCGAACTGTAATTATTTAAGTGATTATAATCAAGGGAAAAATTCTGATGGAAAATCAAGAATGCCTAAAATTAAGATAGAAGTAAAGAATGAAAAGAATTTTATTATATATGAAACAAATTTCCCTAAAACAATTTATGATGTTTACTAATCCATAGAGTTACTTGATTCGTTGCTGCCGGGTCTGTCAATAAGGGTCTGTCAATAATTTTGTGCTTTTAACTATTGATCCCCTTACGGCAAATACCTGTTGACCCTCTTCTGGTCCATTTCTTAATCACATATTGAGTCACCAGCGGTGATTGTCAAGTAAGTTTCCCCGGAAAACAACCCATAAGTTCACCCACCCAATTTTCTCCGAAACTGTCTTTTTCAGTTTCTCAATCAATAGAAATCCTCTTCCGTATCTTGCGTCACCGCAATAATCATGTAATGGTTCTCTTTGGCCAGAACAATGGCTCTACTTGAAACGGAATGGTGGCTCTCTCAAACCGGACTGGTGGCTCAAAATGGCCTGGAATACTCAGAAAAATGACAGAATAGGAGTGTCAATTTGTCAAATATTCGAGATAGGGTTTGACAAAAAATTCAGATAACTTTATAATAAAGATAATTTATGTGGTAACCCGGTTGAATCCGGGTTTGTCTATACCCGTGATGTATACAAGTAAAATACAAGAGGTATACAGAATTTGTCAGAGGTAACATTCAATGGCATTCGTGCGGGTCCGTGCAACGTGGATATTACGGAGATGATTCTTGAATCTTCAGAGAAGGGAAGGGGAGAGTGACTTGGTTGTAGTCAAAGAAGCGCTTGAGAAGACGTATCAGCGGTCGGAGGAACTAACCAATACTGTGGCTGGCATTATCGAGGATGTCAGGACAAAGGGTGACAAGACATTGATTGAACTGGCGGAAAAGTTCGATCAGGTATCTCTTGACACTGTGGCCATCACCGAAGAGGACATCGCCAGAGCCTATGAAATTGTTGATGAAGAGACCATCGAGCATTTCAAATTTGCAGCGAAGCAGATCAAGACCTACGCACAAAAGCAACTTGAATGTTTGAAACCTTTGGATTTCGAAAGTGAAATCCCTGGGCTGAGACTCGGCCACCGGCTGGTTCCTGTGGAAAAAGCAGGCTGCTACATTCCAAGCGGCAGGTATCCCCTTCCAAGTTCAGCCCTCATGAGTATCATCACTGCTAAGGTTGCAGGTGTGCGAGAAGTGGCCGCCTGCTCTCCGCCCTTCAAGGGCCAGGGCACCATTCATCCGGCGGTCCTGGTAGCCATGGACATCGCCGGAGCTGACAGAATCTACTGCATGGGTGGCGCACAGGCAGTGGCGGCCTTCGCTTACGGTACCCAGACCGTCGAGAAGGTGGACATGATCGTGGGTCCTGGAAACCGGTTTGTCACGGAGGCCAAACGCCAGGTGCTCGGTGAAGTCGGAATTGATGGACTGGCAGGCCCCAGCGAGGTGCTTATCATCGCTGATGACTCAGCCAATCCCACCCACGTCGCCATCGACTTGCTGGCCCAGGCGGAGCATGATCCCAATGCGAAGCCCATCCTGGTGACCACCGACAAGGTTCTCATCGACAGGACTCTCGAGGAAATCGAGAGACTGGTCAAGACCCTCCCCACAGGTGAGATTGCATATGAATCCTGGCAGGACAATGGGGACATCTTCCTGGTGGACACCCTTGAGGAAGCTGTCGACCTCTCCAACCGGATCGCCCCTGAACATCTCGAGGTCCAGGTCCGGGACGAAGAGACGGTATTCAAGAATCTGACTCATTACGGATCCCTCTTCATGGGCCACTATGCCCCGGTTGCCTTCGGTGATTTCGTTTCCGGTACCAACCACATCCTCCCCACCATGTCCACAGCGAGGTTCGCCAACGGCCTGTGGGTGGGAAGTTTTATCAAGACCGCTTTTCATCAGTTCGTCACCAAGGAAGGGTGTCGTCGTCTGTCAGAGTCCTGCATGCACTTTGCTGAGGTGGAGGGGCTCTTTGCCCATCGGGATTCCGTCAGATTGCGAGTTGAAGAATAGGACTCCGTTGTAAGAAAGGGGGGAGAGGTCCATATGGAAGATAACAGTATCAGTCCTACGGAGCAGAACAACGTCCTGGAAATGAGGGGCATCACCAAACTGTATGCGGGAACGGTGGCCCTTGAAAACGTTTCATTCACGGTGGTGGGCGGTGAAGTCCACGGCCTTATCGGTAAAAACGGTGCCGGGAAGTCGACCCTGGTGGGCATCCTTTCCGGCATCATTCCCCCAAGTCGGGGGACGATCCATCTCAACGGCAATACCTACCATCATCTGACACCCATCACGGCCAAGAAGGAACATGTGGCCATCATCACCCAGGAACCCCAGGTGGTTGAGGAGAGTACTGTGGCGGAGAATCTCTTCATGCCCCGGTATATCGACAGCCGCAGTCTGGTCAAGTGGCGAAAAATTGACCAGGAAGCAAAAGAACTGTTGAAACGGACTGGTTTCGAAATTCATACGGACCGCAAGGTCCGGGAACTGACGGTGAGCGAACGTCAGATACTCCTGGTGGTGAAGGCCTGTTATGTCGAGGATGCCAGAATCATCATCATGGATGAGGTTTCAGCTTCTCTCAACCAGAAGGACCAACTGGTCCTCTACCGGATCATCCAGGACCAGGTAGACAGCGGAAAAACGGTAATCTTCATCTCCCACCATACCGAGGAACTCCTCAATGTCTGCGACCGGGTAACCGTCCTCAGGAATGGACACAGCGTCGGCAGCGCCAAAGTGCAGGATCTCGACAAGAAGAAACTGGCGGCTCTTATCGTGGGAGATGAAGCTTATGAAGCATCGGTGGCGGAGGAAAAGTCTGCCTTGATTGAAAACGAGAGCATTCTTGAACTGAGGGACTATACCCGCTACGGCAAGTTTGAAAAAATCGACCTTTGCATCAAAAAGGGAGAAGTGGTGGGACTTGCCGGACTCAGAGGCAGCGGCAGGACGGAACTTTTCAAATGTCTGGTCGGACTGGACCAGCCTGACCAGGGTGAGGTGCTTTTGGACGGCAAAGCCTTCACAGTGAAATCGCCGGATGAAGCCATGAAATCAGGCATGGTCTACCTGGCGGAGGAGCGTGAGGCTGAAGGACTTGTCAGCATCTCCTCCATCAAAAGGAACATCACGGTGAACATTCTTCCCGAAGTCAGCCGGAACGGAGTTATTCTGAGTCGGCTGGAGAATTCCAGGGCCGACAGGCTGGTCAAGGTCATGGATATCGTGGCGGCTTCGAGGGATCAGTTGATTTCCCAGCTCAGTGGAGGCAACAAGCAGAAGGTCCTTGTCGGCAAGATCATGGCCGGAAGACCCCGAGTGAGTCTTCTGGACGAACCAACCCGGGGGGTGGACATCGAAGCGAAGCAAAGCATCCTGAAGACCATCAACGATGAGATGCGGAAGGACTCCTGTGTTCTCATCACGTCACCCGGCGTGGATGATCTGATCAAGATCTGCGACCGCATCCTCATCCTCTACCGGGGACGGCTTATAGACACCTTCAACCGCGAAGAGTTCGACGAGGAGGTCATCTACCGGGCTATCCAGGGGGAAGTCATCCATGAAGAGACCGTCCGTGAAGAGATCATTTTCAATGAAGGAGGCCAATCAAATGCGACGTGTTACTAAGATTCAACTGTTCATCCTGGAGAATCTGGTCTGGGTGCTGGTGATATTGTTTTTTCTGTTCAATGCCATCGCCACGGAATCCTTTTTCACCTTCAAGAACCAGGTGAACATCATTTTCCAGTCCTCTCTCATGGGAATGCTGGTTCTGGCCCAGGGAATCGTAATGATGGTGGGGGAACTTGATCTTTCTATTGACGCCATTCTGGCTTTTGCTCCGGCCATGACGATTCTCTTTGTCACCACGGTGATGCCGCTGAATCCCTTCGTGGCCATCCTCATGACCCTGCTGCTGGGTGTCCTGGTGGGATTCATCAACGGTTTCTTCGTGGCCAGGATGAAATCCAATTCCTTCTTGCTGACCCTTTCCACCCAGATTGTCATGCGGGGAATCATCCTGTTTCTTATTCCCTTTTCCATTGCCGGTCTCGACCCTGCCTATACCTATGTGGGTCGTGGGAGACTATTCGGAGAAATTCCCGTGGCGGCGGTGGCTTTCATTCTCATCTTTCTGGGTTTTGAATTTCTCTTCAACAAGACCATCTTCGGCAGGAAGTTCCTGCTGACTGGAGGGAATCGCAGGGCTTCTTATATTTCAGGAATCAATACCAACCGGGTCATCATCTATGCCTTCATCATTGCCGGACTTCTGGCCGCCGTGGCGGGTCTTATCGCCACTGGAAGACAGAATGCCGTCTCCAACGGCATGGGATCGGGAATGGTGATGATGGCCTTTGCCGGGGCCATCCTGGGAGGATCCAGTTTCAACGGCGGCGTAGGCAAGCCCATCGGCATGCTGGGGGGTGCCCTGCTTCTGGGGATGATTGACAACGCCCTGACCCTGAGGGGGGTCAACGTCAACCTGGTTTACGCCACCAAGGGCGGTCTCATCTTCCTGGCCATCATGCTGGACAGGGCCAAGGATCAAATCAACGACCATATCATGTATAAGGAGAATATCAGACGGCTCACGAGCACAGAAGACGGCCTGGAAAAAGCCTCGTAGGAAGACCAGGAACGTCATGTGAATAGAGATTCATACACAAGGAGGGATTAGAAGTGTCAAGAAGAGTGAAAATCGGAGCAATGTTGATGATGGTACTGCTGTTGACGATGCTATTCATGGTGACAGGGTGTTCGAATGGCGAAGAACCGGCCGCCGAGGCTCCTGCCCAGGAAGCACCTGCGGAAGAATCACAGGGTATGAAGATCGGCATGGTGGTGAAGAACACCAACGCCGAGTATATCCAGGCCTTCATTATCGGGGCTACAGAAACAGCTGAAGAACTCGGACATGAACTCATCGTCACTGACGCCCAGGGCGACAGCCTCAAGATCATGGATGCCATCGACACCTTCATCGTCCAGGAAGTCGATGGATTCATTCTGGCTGGTGCAGTGGATCTGAAAACCCTGGTTCCCGGAATTGAAAGACTCAATGAAGAGAATATCCCCGTCTTCGCCCTCGACACCAGTCCTGAGGGTGGATATGTCGACATGTTTCTGACCTTCGACCTGGTGGACTCCTCCGAAAAGGCTGCAGAGCAGATGATTGAAGGCATGAAGGCCGCCAACGCCGGAGAAGTGCCTGAAGGGGTCGTCATCGAAATCACCGGCGCCTTAGTGGACATGTTCGCCAGAGAGTGCAATGTCGGCTTCACCAATGTCGTCTCCCAGTACCCCCAACTGACGGTGGTTCAGGGTGAAGGCAACTGGAACAACGATGATTCCTACAACCGCACCAGCGACCTGCTTTCGAGATATGGAGATGAAGTAGTAGGCATTTACGTCCATACGCCCGACATCATGGGTGCCGGAGCTGTTGCTGCCGTCGAGAATGCCGGCATGAATCCCGCCGATTACTTTATTTCCGGAATCTGTATCGGCCTCGAGGGCATGGACCTCATCGAAGAAGGTAAACTCCACGCCGTGGTTGAACAGCCGGCTCTCGACAGCGCCATCCTTGCCGTCAGGTATCTCGACGACATGTTCAACGGCCGCAGCATCCCCGAAATCGGTGACACTGTGGAAGTGGAGGGTGAACTCTGGTCTCCGGGTATCGTGGTGGAGAATCCCTTCGCTGACGGTGGTCGCATGATGATTCTCCAGGGTCCCCTGGTGCCCACGGAAGTTCCAACAGACGACTCCAGACTCTGGGAGAACCGTATCCAGTAGAAGCAGGTTCCATCAGGAGGGAGGGGCGGTGTGAACAACCGCCTTGCCCTTTGATGAGACTGAACCGTGAAAGGGGAATAACCAGTGGATGAATTCAAAAATATG
>JAGYOH010000023.1 GCA_018399635.1 Clostridia bacterium | reverse complement strand
GGGTTTGCATTTCAATGATTTCGACATTTAGCTTAAGAGGCAACTTCTTCTACTATCTCCTTCAAACGCTTTTCAACTGGACCTACGATTACCTTGCGTCGATATTCAGGACATCATACTACATGGTACTTGCACGAACAGACAACATTTTTATTTGATTTATAGTTAGTGTTATCCATACCTGTATGATACACCCTTTAAGGTTATGACGCAAACATATGATCACCTTTCATTCCCATGGCTAAAGCAAGGGGCCTTTCGGTGTTATTCGGTAAGTTTTCCCCAAAACAACAAATAAGTTTCCCCACCTGATTTTCTCCAAAAAAGGTTTTTCTGTTTCTCATTCTACAGCTATCCTATATAATGGACTAAGAAATATCGACACAAATTTTTTGAGAGATAATGACTCTGATAACCTCAAATCAAGAGAAGAAAGGATGCCGTTATCATGTCAAGAAAATGAAGAAATTTCAGTCCTGAGTTTTAGGGTAGAATTGTACTGGCAGAGATTCGAGGCGTGTCAAACTGGCCAGGAAGAAAAGAATTCAAGTAATAGTTAATCATGAAAGGGGTAATGATTTGAGGTTTATTTCGTGGAATATTGATTCTTTGAATGCGGCATTGACAGGCGATTCGGATCGGGCCTTGCGGACAAGAAAAGTAATCGAGGTGATTCTGGACCAGGATCCCGACGTGATCGCCCTGCAAGAAACAAAATTACCGGCCAATGGGCCAAGCAAGAAGCATGTGGAGCTCTTGAAGGAATATTTCCGAGGCTATGCGTATCACTGGAGAAGCTCTGTAGAACCTGCCCGTAAAGGCTATGCGGGGACCATGTTTTTACACAAGGAAAAGTATTCTCCCGTCGTTTCTTATCCTGTAATCGGTGCGCCGGATACCATGGATTCAGAAGGAAGAATCATGACATTGGATTTCAATGGATTCTACCTCACCCAGGTCTACACGCCCAATGCGGGAGATGGCCTGAAAAGGTTGAAAGCAAGGCAGGTATGGGATGAGAAGTATGCCGAATACCTTCAGAGTCTTGATCGAATGAAACCGGTTCTGGCAACAGGAGATTATAACGTAGCCCATAAAGAGATCGATCTGGCCCATCCACAGAACAACCACAGGTCCCCGGGCTTTACGGATGAAGAACGGGAAGGTTTCACAAAGCTGCTAGACAGGGGTTTTACCGATACGTTCAGACATATCCATGGGGATGTCACCGGGGCCTATTCCTGGTGGGCACAAAGGGTGAAAACCAGTAAAATCAACAATTCTGGCTGGAGGATTGATTATTGGCTCGTCAGTGACAGACTGGCCGGCAAGGTTGTCAAGTCCGAGATGCTGGACTCTGGTGACCGGCAGGACCATGCGCCGACCCTGCTGGAAATTGATTTTTGACCCCCGGCGTCTTGAGGCCAGGTTCAAGACCAAGGGTTTCCAACGGGTGTTCTGCGGGTCTGTGTCGAATAACTAAAAACTTGAAAGAAGGTTGATGTGATGTTCAGGATTTATGCGAGGCTGTATCAGGGGGTCTTCCGGGTGGTATCAAAATTTCTCCCTTGGCGTGAACCCGTACTGATTGAAGGCGTCAACAGCATCCTCGATCTGTCGGCATCCGTAAAAAATGAAGGTCTCAATAAAGTGATTCTTGTCACGGACCAGGTGATTGAATCCCTCGGCTTGATGAAGGGCCTGCTGGCCACCTTCGATGAAGACGGCATTGCCTATGTCATCTACGATAAAACCGTTCCCAATCCCACGATTGACAACATAGAGGAGGCCCTGGCGCTTTACCTCAGGGAAGAATGCGAAGGGATCGTGGCCTTTGGCGGTGGGTCTTCCATAGACTGCGCCAAGGGAATCGGTGCCCGGGTGGCAAAACCCGGCAAAAGTGTGCGGCAACTGAAGGGGGTCCTTAAAATCATGAAAAAGACACCCCTGATCTTTGCGGTTCCCACCACCGCCGGCACGGGGAGTGAAGCCACCATCGCAGCAGTGGTTTCTGATCCGAGAACCCATGAAAAGTATGCCATCAATGATCCGTCCCTCATCCCCGATTATGCGGTCCTGGACCCGGCCCTTACGGTGGGTCTGCCAAAGCGGATTACTGCAACGACGGGCATGGATGCCCTGACCCATGCGGTCGAGGCCTACATCGGCAGGAGCAATACCAGGGAAACCTTGAAACTCAGCCGGGATGCCGTCAAGCTCATTTTTGATAATATCGAGACTGCCTATGCCGATGGTTCGGATCTCTCCGCCCGGGAAAACATGTTGAAGGCCTCCTATTATGCGGGGGTTTCCTTCACCAGGGCCTACATCGGTTATGTCCACGCCATCGCCCATACCCTGGGCGGGTTCTACGGCATCCCCCACGGTCTGTCCAATGCCGTCGTGCTGCCCTACGTACTGGATTATTTCGGAGATGCCGTCCATCGCCCCCTGGCGGAACTTGCTGATTTGACAGGCCTTTCAAAGCCGGAGGACTCCCAGGCTGAAAAATCAGATCGCTTCATTCAAAGAATCAGAGCGTTGAACGAGGGGATGAATATTCCCAAGAAGATTTCAGGAATCCTGGAGAAGGATATCCCGCTGCTGGTAAAGCGGGCTTATGAGGAAAGCAACCCCCTATACCCGGTTCCAAGGATTCTATCCAAAAAAGACCTGACCGTGATTTACCGGATGATCATGGACTAGCAGGGGGCCACCGGCAAGGGCCTGTCGGGTAGGCTCAATCAAGTCCCGTTTTCAAAGTGAGATTCATCTGATCAACCGACTGCACCAGCAGACCTATGCCGCCGTCGGGGGAAAAGACCGGCAGCCCCCGAGGGGTAGCCGGTCTTGACTATTCTGAAAAAAAAATTTGAGGAGGCATTGACCTTCACGTTACGTCATGGTTTATAGTGGTTTTGGGATTCATAAGTTACAAAAATGACAAAGGAATGAAGCCTGTCGAGGTGAGTCAAAAATGGCATACAGCATCAACAAATTGGCGAAACTAGCCGGGGTCAGCAATCGGACGTTGCGATATTATGATGAAATCAAGCTCTTGTCCCCCGGACGAATCACCAGCAACGGATACCGGATCTATGGCCGGCGGGAAGTGGACCGGCTTCAACAGATCATGTTCTTCCGGGAACTTGGCGTCTCCCTGGAGGGCATCAAGCATATCCTTGAGTCGGAGGAACACGATGGCGTGGAGACCCTGGAGGGTCATTTGCTTGAGTTGCAGGCGAAAAAGGCGCAGTTGGAACGGTTGATCGCCAATGTTGAAAAAACCATTGCGGCATCGAAGGGAGAAATCAGTATGAGCGACCGGGAAAAATTTGAAGGCTTCAAGCAGAGGATGATTGATGACAATGAGAAACGGTACGGCCGGGAAATCAGGGACAAATACGGTGAGGCCACGGTCAAGGCCAGCAATGATAAGTTGATGGGACTCACTCAGGAGGCCTACGGAAGGGTTGAGGAACTGTCAAAGAAAATCAACGAGTCCTTGAAGACGGCCTGTGAAGCGGGGGATCCATCGAGTGGTCTTTCTCAAGAGGTTTGCCGACTTCACAGAGAGTGGCTGGGTTATTATTGGCAGCACTACTCCAAGGAAGCCCATTTCGGTCTGGCTCAGACCTATAGGGAGGATCCTCGATTCAGGGCTCATTATGAAGCAATCTGTGAGGGTTGTGCGGAATTCTTCTACCAGGCCATCAAGATATACTGTGAGAATTGACAGATTGGCCTGAATTCCTTTGACAATCTCCATGGCTGTCCGACAGTTTGTCAGGTGAAAACCATGGACGGTTCAGCTTAAAAAAACTTCAGCAGAAGGAGAACCCGCTACAAGGGATCGCCTTCTTTTTTTGGGCGGCCTCCAGGGAGGAGAGCAGGCAAAAAATGAGGTTTGAGAGGGGGTGCCCCCAGGGGGCTCGTCATGCCCGGGTGGTGAAAGTCCTCGAATAATCAGTAAATGCCTGACTTCAAACCCTCTGCCACTGGGATGGGATTAATTGGGAAGTACTAGAATCTCTGGAATAGGGAGGTGCAAGTGTGATAAAATAATTCTGTATTGATTGGTTGATGAGTTGAAATACTTATCGGGTCTGCGGTCAGGGATGGTCCCGGAAAAACGGCCTTTGACTTCCAAGAGGGAGACTGCTTCAGGGCACAATGGAGGAATGTTTGTGACAAGACAACAGCACCTGGGATTGATTCTGTTGATGCTGATCATCCTGTCAAGTGCCGCCCCGGTTTCCCATGGGGGTGTCCTTGATGAGGATTCCTATGTCTACAAGAGTGCCACGGAGTATGATTACCCTCCTTTTTCAGTCACTGAAAACGGAGTCGCCGACGGTTTTTCAGTTGAACTTTTGAAGGCGGTCGCTGAAGAAATCGGCATTGAAGTGAGTTTCAAGATTGACGAATGGCAGACAATCAAGAAAGAACTTGAAGTGGGGGAACTGGACATTCTGCCCTTGGTGGGACGGTCGGAGGAACGGGAAGCCGTGTATGATTTCACCATTCCCTACATCGTGATGAGGGGCAATATTTTTGTCAGGGATGACAATGAGACCATCCGTTCCGAAAAGGACCTCTTTGACAAGCAGATCATCGTCATGGCCGGGGACAATTCGGAAGAATACGCCCGCCGCATAGGGTTGACGGAGAACCTCATCCTAGCAAAAACCTATACGGAGGCCTTCGAGATGCTGTCGGGAGGGCAGTACGATGCAGTTCTGGCCCAGGGTCTTGTGGGTGAGAAAATCATCAATGACATGAAACTTGACAATGTGCAGCCCCTCTATACCTATGGTGAGGACGGCCAGTCCAGGCTCAAGGTGAATTTGAGCGGCTATGAGCAGAAATTCTGCTTTGCAGTCAAAGAAGGCAATGATGAGTTGCTGGCAAAGCTCAATGAAGGACTCGCTGTGGTTTCTGAGAACGGGACCTATGACAAGTTGTACACGAAATGGTTTCCATTCCTGGTGGATGAGTCTCCTTCTTTGACCCAGATTCTCACCTACTCCATGATGCTGATCATTCCCCTGGTCATCATGATTCTCTTTACCGCCGTGATCACGGTGAGAAAACAGGTCAAAAGCAAAACCGAGGAACTGACGGTCAGTCTTTCCAACCTTTCCTTCGAACGGAACAAATACTATGCCACCCTCTTGTCGATCCAGGACAGTGTCATCTTGATCAACAACCGGGGGATGGTAGAAATCATCAATCCCACCGCCCAGGGTATTCTCGAAGTCAGTGAAGAGGAGGCGGTGGGGGTCCATTATTCGAAAATCATCAACTTTTTTGCCATCAAGGACAGCGGACTCAGGGTTGATCCCGTTGCAGAAGTCATCGAGGAAGCCTCCGCCTATCAGCCGGCAGATGATTTTTTCGTCTTGCAGCTGTCGGTGGGATCCTCGGGTCATTATGTCAAGGTGAAGGCTTCTCCAATCTACAACGAGGCCAACAACCTTGTGGACGTCGTCCTGGTCTTCAGTGACGTGAGCAAGGAAAAAGCTTACATGAATCAGATCGAGTATCTGAGTTTTCACGACAGCCTGACGGATCTTTACAACCGCAGGTTCTTTGAAGAAGAAATGAAGCGTCTTGACACGCCCAGAAGCTACCCCCTCACCATTCTGATGGCGGATCTCAACGGCCTCAAACTGATCAACGATGCCTTCGGGCATCTTGTGGGGGATGAAATGTTGAAAACCGCTGCAAGAATTCTCAGGCAGGAATGTCGGGAAAGCGATATCATCTCCAGGTGGGGAGGCGATGAATTCGTTATTCTGTTGGAAAATACGCCACCCCGGAAGGCGGATGAAATCGTCAAACGGATCGATGAGGCCTGCAAGCGGGAGATTTTTTCCTTCGGTGCCCTGTCCATGGCCTTTGGACATGATTCGAAAATCGATGTCGCCACCTCGGTTGAGACCATATTCAAGAATGCCGAGGAATACATGTACAAGCAGAAACTCAGTAAAACCGAAGGAACCCGGGGAGAAACCATACGGGTGATTCTCAACACCCTGTTTCAGAAGAGTCCCAGGGACAAGGAGCACTGTGAAAGAGTGAGTGAACTAGGGGTTTTGATCGCCAATGAGATGGGATTGCATCAATCCCAGGTGGCGGATATCAGAAGCATCGGACTGCTTCATGATATCGGAAAAATCATCATTCCACAGTCCATTCTGGACAAGCCGGACAAATTGACCAGGGAAGAATATGAAGAAATCAAAAAACACCCCTTGATTGGTTATCGGATACTGAGTGCCGCGAATGAATTCTCCCATCTGGCAAGGGGAGTCCTGTATCATCACGAGCGGGTGGATGGCAAGGGCTATCCCAATGGCATCTCAGGGGACGAGATTCCCCTGGAAGCCAAAATCATCTTCATAGCCGATGCCTATGATGCCATGACGGCACAAAGACCCTATCGCACAGAAACCCTGTCCAAAGCAGAGGCGGCCCAGGAGATCATGAATAATGCCGGGACCCAGTTTGATGAAGCAATCGCCGGGATTTTCGTCAATCGGGTGCTCGGTTCTGACTGATGCTTGGGACCATGGCCGCCCAGGTGATCATGTCCGGAATTCGGGAATCAGGATTCCACCGACCCCATGTGGATGTTGAATTTCATGCTGAAGAGTCTGATGATAAGTGTGGTGGCAAAACAGGCATACAATGCGGTTTCGATATCCAGAATCCTGTAGAAGAATATGAACATGGAGGCTCCGGCAAGGGATGCGACGGCGTAGATTTCTTTCCGGAAGACGTAGGGGACCTCCGTGGCAAAGACATCCCTCAAGACACCGCCCCCGGTTCCGGTCAGAACGGCCAGGGTGATGATGACAAAGGGCATGTCCAGGTCGTGAACCAGGGCGACGCCAGCCCCGATGGCCGTGAAGGCACTGAGACCTACGGCATCCAGTATTTGAAGAATCTTGCTGAAATGAATCATTTTCTCATAAAAAACAATGACAAAAGCCGCTGAAAGAAGACCGATGAAGATGTACAGGGGATGGGTCAGGGCGGTGGGCAGCTTTTCCTGGATGAGAATGTCCCTGAGGATGCCCCCTCCTAGAGAGGTGATCAGGGCGAAGCTTGCAATGCCGTAATAGTCGAGTCTCTTCTGGATGGCCAGCAGGGCGCCTGACATGGCAAAGGCGACGGTGCCGATGATTTCAACAGACTGAATGAGTTCCATATAATTCTCCTTTCAGAACAAAAAAACGCAGGGCAAGTCATTGCTCTGCGTTCTCTGTTATCGTACCTGAGATTTTGGTCCGGTATCCGGACTTGATCCTACGGCGCCTGTGAAGGTCTTTTCAGAGTGCCATCCTGCAGCGGTCCGGTGGCCTGAAAGTTTCTACGGGACCCTGGCTTTGACCCGTATTGCTCCTTCGGCTATTCTTCGAGGATAAGAGGACACCTCTCAAATATCTCCCACTGCATTCCTTTGGCGGAATATGCACTTGTGTTGAATTACAGAAAAATATACCACAGTCATTGCTTTTGGTCAATCCTCTGGCAATGTTTTTTCCAAGTGGGGATGGATGACTTTTCTTTTTTTCTCAAGTCAAACAGCGGGCGGGATGTGATAGACTGTAATCATGAATACAATCATCCGTCAGGAAGTTTGATAGGAGGGAAAGAAGATGCTAAGCAATGAAAAAACGATCGATCTGGATCAATGGATGAAGGAGGCCAAGGCGGCTCCCGAGGCCTCGCAAGTGGGCATGTTCCTGCTTCATAACGGAGTGGTCAGGGAGACCCCCAAGGTCAAGGTGAGAGAAGGAATCGACGATGGCTCTGTAGTCAAGGGAATGGATTTTTCCTATGATGCCGGGATGGTGGCGGGGGCCATCGATGAAACCTACAAGCTGCCTGGAATCTACTATATCAAGGTCTGGCTCAACAGCGGCGTCCTGAAGGTGGGGGACGACATCATGTATGTGCTTGTGGGGGGGGATATCCGGCCCCATGTGATTGACGGGCTTCAGTTTCTGGTGGAGAAAATCAAAACCCGGTGTGTCGTTGAAATCGAACAGAAATAAGGCTGGCTTGAGGACCCATCAAGGCATCTATTTCCCCAAGGAGAGAATAATCAGATGAAGGATATTGTGAAGTGTATCGGCTTTGATGAAAAGGGCCGTGGCCGGGTGATTCTAAGGGGCAGGGAGACGGCGATTCCCGGCCTGATACCGGGAGAGGTGGCTCAGATCGACTTCAGCAGCCGAAGAAGTCGGGAGCTTCTCCGGGAGATGGATTTGAAGACCCCCTCCCCCCTGAGACAGAAATCCCCCTGTCCCTATTATGAGATGTGCGGGGGCTGTCAGATTCTGCACCTCAATCCAAAGGGACAGGAGGCATTCAAGCAGGAAAAGGTGAACAAGGCCCTGGGACGGTTCAATGAACTCCAGCCGATCAGGATGGCCGATGATTCCTATCACTACAGGAACAAGAGCGTGGCCACCTTTCAGAAGGACCGGAGGGGCAGGTTCAGATCCGGCATCTATGAGGAAAACACCCATCGGGTGGTGGATGTGCAGGATTGCATGATTCAGGACAAGAGGGCCAATGCCATCATCAAGACCATCGGCAGCCTGTTGGGCAGCTTCAAGCTCGAGCCCTACGACGAGGACCGGAAAAAGGGCTTTCTTCGTCATGTCCTGGTGAGGACGGGATATCATACCGGTGAAATCATGGTGGTACTGGTGACGGGATCCGTCGTTTTCCCATCGAAGAACAATTTCATCAAGGAACTCAGAAGGATGCACCCGGATATCACCACAATCCTTCAGAATGTGAATGACCATGAGACCAGCATGGTTCTGGGCAAGAGGGAAATCACTCTCTTCGGTCCGGGCTACATCGAGGATACCCTGCTCGGCAGAAGATTCAAGATTTCCGCCAGTTCTTTTTATCAAGTGAACCCCGCCCAGACGGAGCATCTTTATCAGATGGCCGTGGCCATGGCGGCCATTGGACCTGATGATATTGTTCTTGACGCCTATTGCGGGACAGGAACTATCGGTATCATCGCCGCCGAAAAGGCCGAGGCGGTGGTGGGGGTCGAAATCAACGGCGCCGCTGTGAAGGATGCCATCAACAACGCCAAGCGGAACAAGGTGGACAATATCTGGTTCCACCAAGCTGATGCCAGTGATCTGATGGAGGCCATGGCCAGGGACAAGCAGCGGATCGATGTGGTTTTCCTTGATCCCCCCAGGGCCGGGAGTGACAAGAGATTTCTGGATGCCTTGGTAAAACTGTCCCCCAGACGGGTGGTATACATTTCCTGCGAGCCTGAAACCCAGGCCAGGGACATGAGTTACCTGGAGAAAAAAGGCTATTCGGCAAACAGGATTCAAGCGGTGGACATGTTTCCGGGAACGCATCACGTTGAGACGGTAGTCTTGATGTCAAGGAAATAAAGAAGTGTGCTCTGAAAGGCTTGATACAAGCCTTTCCGGGTTTTTAAGTTGAAAAATTGAAAGCTTAAAAACGATGATTTTTTACTCTGCGGGAACTAGTCCAAGAGGGACTAAAAGTCCCGTACAGAGCGGATTAGATGTCACTGCTTGGCGAGAAGTCAGGTTAGATGTCAGCGGTTTGTGAGTGGTCGATTTAGATGTTTTTTGGATTTGCCAGGGTCGAGAAAGCAGGCTTGATGTTGTGTAGTATAAGTCGTGTTATTCAAGGTTGACGCTATGAAAAACAATTTAGACCACTTATCTTATGTGATATAATTCTAATATCTGGCATTTTTGTCACATTGCCAAGCTAATATATTAGGCTCATAGGAAACATAAATTGATTGCGAGGTGGATTATTAAATGTATGATGACTTATTTATTGGAATGACTATTTACCATAAAACAGGCAAAACACAAGCAATTATAACCGAGATAGACCATAACAATATTAATATTGAGTTAAGCAAGGAAATTGCTTGTAAAAAAATGCTAACATTACCAATCACGCACTTTGGAGAGTGGATTTTTTTCAAAGAAGATGATGTTGAGTTAAGTTCGGAAATTTTAGCAAATAAGTCAGAATACTTAAAATATAACAACCGAAAAATAATAGATGCATATCGTAATAATATTGAACAAAAGAAGAAAATTGAAGCCGAAGAAAAGAGAAAAGCTCTCGAGCTAGCAAAACAGCAGGAAATAGAACTGCAGAGACAACGTAAACTTGAGGAAGAATTGAAGCTTGAAATTCAATCAAAAGAAAATTTTGTAAATATGTTGAAAGTAAATTATCAGTTTGAAGGGTTTCATCATTATACTGATTTTTTAAATTTTCTTGATATCATGAAAACAGGCAAATTGCTCAGCCGAAATGAGGCGCAAAAATGTGGCTTCATCGATGCAGCAGAGCAAAGTGTTATAGATAGAACATCAGAGAAGGTAAAGGAATATGTGCGGTTTTATTACAAGGAAAAGACTCCAACGATATATGATAATGAAGGGATAAAAGTTGATAATAGTTTACCCCATATGCCTATTCCTGTACTTCTTTTATTTAATGAAAATATTATAAATCACAGAAATATTGCTTTTACAAGCGGCTGTGGTGGAAGTAAGTATTCACAAATAAAAAACAATTTTCAGACTGCTATGAATTTTGACTGGAAGACAGTTTTTAATCGAGGATGGATACCTTCAGATGAAGATAGCATAATGACATTGGGATATGACTCTAATAAGGCGAATGTTATAAATAAGCGTAATGCAGAATTCTTATTCAATAAAGAAATTGACATCAAGCATATTAAAAAAATAATTTTTAGAAGTCCTGCTGATAAAAAACATGCAATATTGGCTTTCGGAGAATATGAATTATTCGAGGTAGATGCAAGTAAGTTCAACAATCACAGAAATTATCTTTATGACTACGATATTGTTAATAATAAGGACCGCTACTATATCTCCCTAATATTTCATTCGGGGAAAAGAAAATATACGCATGAATTAAAAATTACTTATAAAGATGGATTTTCAGAAACGGTAGATGTTATAGTACCGAATAAAAGAATTATCAATAAACCAATTACAAATAGTAATAGTTTTTATTTTGATTTTATACCAGTTGTTGATCGGATTGTAAATAGAATTGAATATTTTATGAATGGCCATTTATGTGCACTTTGGGAGGGATGAAGCGAATGATCAGATATTCAGAGGGAACCGTTTTTAATGTAGGTACACAGGCGGTGGTAAACACTGTTAACTGCACAGGGGTTATGGGTGCAGGGATTGCACTAGAATTCATGCTAAGATATCCAGCAATGTTTGAAGATTATGAGGCAAAATGTAAAGATAAGAGGATCATAACAGGAAGAGTTGATTACTGTAAAAATGAAGATGGCAGTATGATCGTAAATTTTCCAACAAAATGGCATTTTAAATATCCATCAAAATTAATATGGATAGAACAGGGGTTACAGGATTTTGTAAAAACCTATCAAAAAAACGGCATTACTTCAGTGGCGTTTCCTAAATTAGGCACAAGTAACGGGGGCTTAAACTGGAATGAAGTGAAAATATTGATGGAGAAATATCTTTCGAATCTTGATATGGATGTATATATTTGTCTAGATAATAAGAAAGAAGCAGAAGGCGTTGAAAAAAGTATGCTTGATAAATTCAATTCAACAAGCATCGAACAACTCTCAAGCTTAGTGAAACTTAATGCGAAACAAAAGGATAACATCCAAAAACGTATACCATACAATAGATTTTGGAAAATTTCAGAGACGGAGTCTATCGGAATGAAAACATATAGTATGATATTTAAACATTTTTATGGGTTGGCATTAGGGAATAGCCAAGAACCCAGCCAGCTATCATTGTTCGACTTGTAAGAGCAGTATAGAATTATGCACTACACAGGGTGATTCTATGGAAAATGATAAACCAAAATCAAAAGTAATAATCATCCCTCCTGCCCGACAACCGTTGAGAAGGGTTGCTATATATTGTCGTGTAAGTACAACGCACGAATCCCAAGATGAAAGCTTGGATATTCAAATTAAAACCCTAAAGCAAGTTGTAGAGAGCAACCCAAAATGGAGACTGTACGAAATCTATTGTGATAAAGATTCGGGAGGGAATGTAGAACGTTATGGATTTCAGAAATTGATTTCTGATTGCTATGAAAATCGTATCGATATTGTTTTAGTGAAAACCATTAGCCGCTTTGCCAGAAATACGGTTGATTTGCTGGAAACGGTCAGCAGGCTAAAAGGACTTGGAGTTGAAATTATATTTTATCAAGAAAACCTCCGGACAAGTGAAACGGATAATGACATCCTTATATCAGCACTAAGCGCAATCGCCCAGGCTGAAAGTGAATCAACGGGTGAAGCGATCAAGTGGGGATTAAAGCAGGGATTTATGTCTGGAAAGTCAAAACTTTATTCCCGCAAATGTTTTGGCTATAAGCATAATGAAGACGGCGAACTCATTATTGATGAGGGACAAGCAGATGTTGTCCGCACGATTTTTGAGTTGTATCTGAGTGGTCTTAGTGTAATTAGTATTAGCCGCGAACTTCATAAAAGAAAAATAAAATCACCACAAGGGAAAGATACCTGGTCGAAACATTCTATTCAAACTGTACTAAACAATGAAAAATATATCGGTAATGTACTATTGGGAAAAACATATTCTGGTGATTTCCCAAACAACAAGCAATATAAAAACACTGGAGAAGAGGACCAGTTCATAATGAAAGATGCTCACGAACCTATTATTGAAGTAGAAATGTTTGAGCAGGTTCAGGAGGAAATGAAGCGCAGGAGCAATATTGAAATTGTTTATGGAGCGGTAAAAAGAAAAGGGACACATTACAGCTCTAAGCGGGAGAAGCAGGATTGAACTTTGTTCGTTGCAGTAGAGCTTCGACATCAACATTAACCTCTCATCTATAAGAAGAATATTTAGCGTTGCATAAATAGCAGCGTAAAACGAATAGGCGAATAAGTGGCCATTTTACGGGCTTTGAGCGGATTTTTGAGATGGGATTTTACATCAATATCGGAGCCTCAACCTTAGCCCCTCTATCACACGTTGAGACGATAGTC
>JAGYOH010000022.1 GCA_018399635.1 Clostridia bacterium | reverse complement strand
GTCTTCCTGGGCAGGGTCATCCTGGATGAACCCCTCACCCTCACCATGGTGCTGGCCATGGGGGTGATTCTCTTCGGGGTCTACCAGGTCCAGAAGTCAAAAATGGTGATCCGCTCCCGGTGAGGGGCCTGATGGGGATGGCCGCCTGCTGTCGGGGGGTGGTAAGGGATGATTCGTGAAAGGATTGGTTGCAGTGAGAAGTTCCTTCAAGACAAGATTGACGGGCAGGCTTAAAAGCTGTTTACGACCCCTTTTGAAGCCCTTGCTTGCAAGACTCCGACGCTTGCTGAAAAGGCGTGTCAGTCGGGTGGACCCCTGCCGGAGCCTTGAGAATCGCCAGGGGCCCGGGGTCCCCGTCGAATTCAAGGGCGCCGGGGAGACGGTTTCCGTGGTCATTCCCACCCTCAATGGCGGCGGGGACCTGGCGGAGCTTTTACGGGGCCTCAGGGACCAAAAGGGAATCGGCGAAATTGAAATCATCGTGGTGGACTCGGGCAGCACGGATGAAACCCTTCAAGTATGCCGGGAGTCCGGGGCCGAGGTGATTGAGATTCCCAAGGAATCCTTCACCCACTCCTTTTCGAGGAATCTGGGAGCTGAAAGAGGGACGGGCAAATACCTGCTCTTCATGACCCAGGACGTCGCTCTGGCGGAGGACGACTGGTTGCTCAGAATGATCCAGGGACTCAAGAGACTGGGGGCGGCGGCGGTGTCCTCCGTGGAAAGACCGCGGGAAAAGGCCGATCTCTTCGCCAGACTGGCCCTCTGCCTTCATCGGGTGACCTGGAAGACCGACGGGGGGGACAGGATCCTGGCCATGCCTCGAAGGGCGGACCCCTGGTCCCTGAGAATGAACGGGCAGTTGACCAACGTCAACTGTCTTGTTGACCGGGAAATCTTCATGAAACATCGATTCAAGGGAAATTTCGCCGAGGACCTGGGTCTGGGCATCTCCCTGATCAGAGGGGGACACCGGTTGGGAATGCTCACATCCACCCATGTGATCCATTCCCACAACCGGGAGGGCTACTACCACCTGAAAAGAGCCTTCGCGGAAAAGAAGGCTCTGGCGGTGGTTTTCAGAGAGTTTCCCCAAGACCACGTGGTGAAGACCCGGGTGGTGGGAGAAATCCTGGAGGGCTACGGCTTCCTGCTCAAGCTCCTCGAAGCCATCACTGAGTACCCGGGTTCGAAGTCGCCTGAAAAGTTCTTTGCCGCTATGGAGAAGCACATGGGCCGGTGGCGGGAGAAGAAGTCCGGGTGGCCCCTCGCTCATGATCTGGAGGAAGCCGGGGTCAGAGAGGTCGTGGAGGGCCTGTCGGCACTGGGAGCCCGCCTGCCGGTCGAGAAGCCGAAGGGGGATTTGAAGGACGCCCTGGCGGGATACTTCCTGGAAATCGTGGGCCCTCATGTGATTTCAAATTACACAGAAGTGGATGAGGCCCTCAAGGAGCAGATGGCCGGGGCCGTCTACCGGCAGTACTGCGTCATCATGGGGGTGGAACTGGGAAAGTGCGGCGTACTCATGCCCCGGGACCCGGACTTGATGAGGCTTTTCAGTGAACTTGCCGCCGGGGTGTAGCTTCCCGTGGGTGTGGAAGGAAGCTTCAGATGCGGTGGTGACCTTGCCGCCCGGACGGGATTCAATCGTCAGGCATGGGGGCAATGATGGGTTGAAAGGGTTTCATGGGCGGTATACGGCGCAGGGGAGTGTTGAAAAGTGGATTCCTTCAAGGTGTTTTTGGAGGGGCTTTCACAGCCTGAACATCGCAGGCGGCTGGAGGACTTGTTTGAGCATATCGAAAAGAAGTTTTTAGGACCTTGATGAAGCAATCAAGTGGCGGCAGCCCCTGGTCACCGCCTACGGCACCTTCATCATCGGCTTTGGTCTTTCCAAGGCCCATCTGGCGCCGGCCTTAGGTTCCGGGATGGGGGTCAGGGTGCTCTTTAGACATTGCGGGCCCGGACATTCGGGTAGTATCTCGCCAGATTCTGTTTGGACTGCTTTGGACTTTTCGATAGGGAGACCACCATTGGCAGCGTGAATAATTTGGTTGATGGGTTCCTGAACCGAAAGCATCAAGTCATCGTAGCCTGATCGAAGGATATAGATCTTCACCCTGCCCTCTCGTTCACGTGAGCAAGATGGCTTTGAGAGTGGGGAACCAGGCTGGTTTGTTGAAAAACATCACAGCAAAGATGCAAATATTACCGAACAGCGCCGAAAAGCCCCTCGCTTTAGCCATGGGGATGAAAGGTGATCATATGTTTGCGTCATAAGCTTAAAGGGTGTATCATACAGGTATGGATAACACTAAATATAAATCAAATAAAAATGTAGTCTGTTCGTGCAAGTACCCTGTGGTATGATGTCCTGAATATCGACGCAAGGTAATCGTAGGTCCAGTTGAAAAGCGTTTGAAGGAAATAGTAGAAGAAGTTGCCTCTTAAGCTAAACGTCGAAATCATTGAAATGCAAACCCTGCCAGATCACATACACTTGCTATTGGAGGTTGCCCCACAGTTTGGCAATTCATAAGGCTGTCAAAAGAACTGGCGACAATCATCAAGCGTACTAAGAAGTGAATTCAGGCACCTGACTACAAAACTACCCACACCATGGACAAATAGCTATTTTGTTTCAACGGTTGGTGGTGCTCCCTATCGGTTATTAAAGCGTCTATTGAAAAACAACCAAAGGATCAAAGGAAGTGATGCCATGCCTACCGTCAAAATCAAAACCAGCCTCACAATTGAACAAGAAAATCTTTCGATTTCAATCAGCAAAACCATCAAAACAGTCAATGAAATTGTGTCCGATATGGCTGAGGCTGAAAAGGTGCTTCAGCCTCTTCGAAAGATGTTGATGCACTGATGCCGAGCGCCGTTAAAAATCAAGCGATTCGTGATGCTAAAAGTGTCTGGCTAAGAAATCAAAGAAACAGGGACGGTTCCCATTCTCAGGAAAAAAACCGGTATGTCTTTTGGAACAACTTCAAAACTATCGAATCAAAGAAAGCACATCGAGTTTCCTGTTGATTAACGGCAAATCCCAGCGAATCGGAGTCAAAGCGATCTTTAATGATTATCAGAAGACTTTAATTGAAGAGGCTGCTAAACCTGGTATGCTTGGCATCACTCAGAAGTCAGGCAAATGGATAGCTCAGATTGCAGTTGAAGACCCGGAACTGATCACAGTCCACACAGATATCGTCAGCGGGCGATCTGGTCTGTGTTCCAGGCCGTAGCTAAAATTTCTGACGGCAAGGTCAAATTCTTCGGCAATGGCCGTATGAATAAGTTTTCAAGCGTCGTTCGAGCAATTAGAAAGAAACTCGGCCAAATGAAAAACCTTGAAGCTATCAGAAAACTCTCTTGATAAAGAGCAACGCTGGATGAAAGATCAGACCACAAAATCAGTCGTCAAATAATTAACTTTGCAATCGAAAACCATGTAAGTACCATCAGACTTGAAAACCTCGGCATCAGACAAACGGCAAAGACAAGCCGTAAAAATGAAAGAATCTGCACACCTGGTCATTCTATCGTTTGGCGAGCGCATTGAGTACAAGGCAACGCTAGCAGGTATCACGGTGGAATATGTCGATCCCGCCTGCACCAGTCAGATTTGTCCGGTCTGTGGCAAGGAAAACAAAGCCAAAGGTAGAAACTACACTTGCAAGTGTGGATACCACTCCCATCGGGATCTGGCTTCGCGCCATCAACATCATTAAGGCACTCCTGATAGCTGGGCGCTGCGTGTTATAGGCTTTTGGAGCCCATGCGACTATAGGTCCTGGCATGTATTTCTGGGTGATGGCACACCCCTTGACTCAGGGTCGTACTCCGATAGCAGAAATGCACTTCGGTTTAATCACCTGAGAATCCCCCGAATTGATTCGTGGGGAGTGTCAAGTTGAATATTAAGTAAAATAAGACTATAATTATTGTAAAGGAGTTGATAGCATGCCTAACATCAAGCCGGTTTCTGATTTAAGAAAATTACAATGAAGTGTTGAAGATATTGCGTGGGTCTACCTGTATTTAACAAATGGTAGAGGCAAGTTTGCCATTGTAGACATTGAAGAGTATGAAAGAATCAGGCAACCATTAAACTGCTTTCCAAAACTGATGGATGCAGAAAATCGCATAAAATGATACTGACTGATGTTGGAAGACCAGGTGAAAAAGAGAAACTGGGGGTCTGATTGGATGCATAGAATCAAAGTCAATCCTCTGGCAACTGGAAGATTTACTCGAAATCAAGTGGATCATATTGCAAAGAACTTGATAATCCCACAGCTGCATTGAATGTCGTGCGAAAATTATTGAAACTTATGAGCGACTGGAAAGTCTTTCCTATGATGGGAGCAGACTTATCAGCCAAGATAAGTGTCAAGACAGATTTCAGATATTTTGATATCAGGCAGTTATATTGTTTTTTATCGGACGGATGATGAATTCGTGTATATTTATCGCGTGTTATACGGTGGCAGAGATTATCTTGAAATCTCTTTTCCCAATGAAATTGATACTGGAGGAATTGTAGAAACAATCCATCAATGATTGGACGCTGGAAAGTTGCTTGAAATCAAAGAGCCCTATTCAATGCAGGGTGGCCCTTGAAGGTAGATTGAAAATGGGTACAAAACTCAGGCTGGAATTCTTGAGAGTCACCCCGCCGGCGCTCTGTCGGTCCTCTGTCACCTACAGTCTTCGGCGCCATCATCGGCTTGTGCAGCACCATCTGGCGTCCTTCAGGAAGTGGCCGGCCACCAGGAACGGTCGCCCTCTATCGGGAGAGTTGGCAAGAGATGATTCGTGAAAGGATTGCGTGAACCTGCCGGAGAGAAGTTTTTAGGACCTTGATGAAGCAATCAAGTGGCGGCAGCCCCTGGTCACCGCCTACGGCACCTTCATCATCGGCTTTGGTCTTTCCAAGGCCCATCTGGCGGTGGCGCCGGAACAGGCGGCCCTGAAGGCCTTGCCCACCGGATCAAAAAAGTGGGCGATTGAGTCCTCGAAACAGCTTTGTGGATGAAATCATCGCCTTCAATCAAGGACAAGGGGGATGACGCGGTTCTGGCGCCGGACTCAGGTCCCGGAATGGGAGCCGATGCCTGGGTGTGAAAGAAAGGACCCCGAAGACAGGTATTCAAACCCATTCGGGGTCCTTGTGGTGGGATCAATCTGAAAAGCGAAAAATTCGCGAAGGTCAGGGGCGGTCTCTGAGGAGGATGTCCTCGTCGATGTCGAACTGGATGATGGATTTCATGGAGGATGCCCTTTTCCTCGTTGCGGGTGCCGACGAAAATGAAGGCCCCTGGTTTTTCCTGCAGGAAGTAGCTGAAATCCTCGGCCCCCATGGAGGGTTTAGTCAGCCGGTGATGGTCCCGGCCATCCCTTTCTGGGGTCAGGAAGGCTTCGAACTTGTCGACGGCCCGGGGGGTGGTTGATGGTGGGCGGAAATGTTTGTGGTAGTCCAGGTGCACCCGGCCCCGTAAAGTGCCCCCCATATGGTGATGATGTCGGCCATCCTGGGAGGCGACGTGATGTCCTGGGTCTCCGGGTTGAAGGTCCGGACGGTTCCGTGGATGGTGACTTCCCCGGGGATGATATTGTTCACCAGGCCGCCGTGGAAGGAGCAGATGCTGATGACGGCGTTTTCGCCGGAGTCGATATCATAGGAGGTGATGGACTCAAGCTCGGAGACGATCTTGGAGCCCACCACGATGGGGTTGATGGCGTGGTGGGGGATGCCGGGATGGCCCCCCTTGCCCTGGATGTCGATGCGGATGATGTCGGTGCCCGCCATGAGGTCTCCGGCCTTGAGACCGAACCGGCCCTTTTCGATGGAGGGCCAGACGTGGATGCCGTAGATTTCCTCCACCTCGGGGTTTCTCAGAGCCCCGTCCTCGATCATTTCCAGGGCGCCTCCCTGGGCCTCCTCCGCCGGCTGGAAGATGAATTTCACACCTCCCCTGATCTCCTCCCGGAATTCATAGAGAATCGTGAGAATTCCCAGGGCGATGGTCATGTGGGCGTCGTGGCCGCAGGCGTGCATTTTCCCCGGGTGGGTGGATCGATAGGGGACCCGGGTCTTTTCCTCCATGGGGAGGGCGTCCATGTCCGCCCGGTAGCCGTAGATTTTTCCGGCCCTGCCCCCCCTGAGAAGGGCGGTGATGCCCCCGTTGCCGACCTGGTCCCTGACCTCGAGGGCCTCGAAGGACTTCAGATAGTCCAGGATCATCTGCCGGGTCCTGGGCAGGTCGTCGGTGAGTTCGGGAATCCGGTGGAAGTCCCGTCTCAGTGCCACCAGACGGTCGCCCAGGGTGGCTCCGTAGTGCTGCATGGCGGCTTCTAGCTTGCTGTCTTTCATTGGGATGACCTCGATTCGAGGGGCCTGGCCTTTTCAAGCCAGACCCCTTTGTTATTTTGAAACCTACTGCCAGTTCATGGCGGTGACGATGGCCAGGAAAACCCAGCCGGCCAGGTAGAGCTTGGCCACCAGGGGAACGATGAACTTGAACCACTTGTCGAAGGGGACCCTGGCCAGGGCCAGCATGGCCAGGAGGCCGCCCAGGGTGGGAATCATCATGTTGATGAGGCCGTCCCCGATACCTGATACTGAGTGTGACTTTCATTTCAATCATTAAAATCTGCTTCAAATTTCCTTGATATTCTTTCAGTATTGGCAACTCTGCAATAAACACCGTCAAGTGTTCTTAAAGACGCCTGGTGCAAGTCCTCGTTGAATGCCGCTGTTCCGTCTTCAACCAGGTAAACACTGAAGCTTTTATCTGCGGCATCTCTAACAGCTGTTTCTATACACTCATTGGTCAGAACCCCTACTATGACCAATTGAGAAATGCCCAGATTTTTTAGCAGGTAATCGATATTCGTGCTGTTAAATACTCCTGAGGCTGTCTTGGAGATGATGATTTCATCATTTTCAGGCCTGACTTCTTCAATGAATTCCGAGGCTTTAGAACCCTTGGGGACCAGACAACCGATTCTTTTGTGTTCGAGACTTCTTTCTCGGCCGTCCTTTGTCAAGGATTCTATTCTGACATGGATGACTTCAGATCCCTTATTTCTGAACATGTTCTGGAGTTTTCGCACATTGGGAAAAACCTTTTCCTCCAGTCTGTCAAAATAATATTTGTAGGCTTCATTTTCCCTTGAAATGTTTTTGAAAAACCCGTAACCAGGACTGGCGTCATGATACTGCAAATCGATGCAGAGCAAGGCTGTCTTTCCTTTTTCAAAACGTTCTTCTTCAAATTTACTGTAAAGTTGTTCGGCGTTGTTCTGCATATGAATGTCTCCTTCCGATTCTCTTGATCGCTGGAATGGATTGGGCTTAGATCGGGCCGTAGCCGATAAGAACACTGATAATCAAAAATACCCAGGAAACAAGGAATGCGACACCGGTGAAGCTGGCGATATATCTGACCCACTTGCCGAAGGGTACCCTGCAGAGTCCCAACATGGCCATCAGTCCACCCAGTGTAGGCGTCATGATATTTGTCAGTCCATCTCCTATCTGGAAGGCCAGAATAGTGGTTTGTCTGGTAAAGCCCAGCATATCTCCGGCAGGGATCATGATGGGGAGTGTCACCAGGGCTTGACCGCTGCCGCCCGGAATAAAGAGATTGATGATGCTTTGAGTGATGGACATATAGACAACCGCCACCATGGTAGGTAAATTTTCCAAGTTGGCGACCAGAGCATTGGCGATGGTATCGCTTATTCCACCCTGGTCCATGACCACTTTAATAGCCTGAGCAAGGCCTATTATGATGGCGGCAAGGGCCGATGGCTCCAATGCTTTAGAAAAGGTTTCTGCAATCTCATCCGGTTTCATTCTGGCAACCAGACCGCTTACAATCCCGACTCCCAGAAATACGGCGGCTATTTCTTTGATGTACCAACCGTGGGTGAATACCCCCCAAAGCATGATTCCAAGGCCGGCTAAAAAAACCAACAGCATGGATTTGTCCTGGTGGGACATGGAATATTCACTGATATCCTTCGAGAGAGTGAGACCTGTCGTGTCTACTTCCCTGACTAAACTATTTTCCTGATTATCAAGAATTTTCTTGAAATATCTTATATTGAACAATACCAGAATGGTGAGCAAGACAAACACGATAAGTAGTCGATATTCCCAACCTGAGAACAAGGGCATTTCTGCAATTCTATGTCCTATACCCACGGTATAGGGATTGAAAGGCGCCAGACCAAAACCTACGGATATACCACCGACTGCAATGGCGGCTCCAAGGAGGACGTCCCCGCCAATAGCCAGGGAGAGGACCACGGCTATGGGAACAAGGGCGATGTTGTTTTCATAACCTACGAATATTCCCAACAGACCGTAGACGTAGGTCACGATTGCCACGATGGTGAATTTTCTTTCTCTACCGACTTTTTTTACGAATGAGCCGATAGTATTTTCCAACATGCCTGTCTTTTCCAAAATACCGAACATCATAGCCGCAGCAAACACGATGAAGACAATGTCAGCGATTCCGACAAACCCTTCGGGAATGGCTCTTAATATATCGAATATCCCCGCTGGGTTCTTTTCGACAGGCTGGTAACTGCCGGGATGGTTTTAGTGACGGTGCCAATGTTGCTCTCTGGTCTGCCTATCAAATTCCCCCGAAGGAATAATAAAGGTTAAAATGGCTGCAAATATTATGATATAAAACAACAGGACAAGTGGATGGGAATTCTATCGCAAAGGTTTTTTCTTCTTTTGCGGAGTCTTTTCACTATTCCATACACTCAAATTATTCTGAGACATTCTCTTCCTCTCTCTTCTGATATTGAATCCGAGACAATTACGCCACTTTTTCGATGTGGCCTCTGTTTGTAAATGCTTATCCAGGTACTGGATCGCATCCTCCTTGCCCGCTGCCTCTACCTGGATTTGACGGTGTCGTTTGCTGACTGCTTTGGGATGTTGTCCCGAAGCCTCTTGTCATTACATGATATTATAATCGCTTTCAGAACATTCTCCTCAGTTGTCATGAACTTTTCAGAAAAGTACACCGGCTCACCGGCTATTGAGTGCTTTCAATCATCTCCTCTTCTGCTGGTACGATGCGCTGGCTCCCGGCCATCAAAGGACGGTGTCGAGGAGGAGGTTGCAGCCTTTTCAAGGTCTCCCGGGCGGTTTCCTCTATCTGCAGTGGCCACCCCTTACGCTGGGGACGAAGACCGGGTTGGCGGGGCAGTGGTCATACATGATGATGGTGTCGTGGCCTGCGCCGCTGCCCCACATTTCAAGGTAGGGATAATGGCGGTTTTCTGCGGCTTGTCTGAGAACTTCAGGTTGCCGGCGTGGGAGGTGGACCCAGGCCACTCCAGATCTCTGAAAGACGGTGACTGAGGGCCCTGGGCCTGGCGGAATCAGCGATAGAGCCTTCATGTGCCGGATGTTACCGGCCAGGGTGTCGGTCCAGACTTCTGAGGTCCATAGTGAACCCTTCGGGGATGATGTTGTAGGCCCCGGAATGAGCCTGACCTCCCGATGGTGCCCGCTGTGGACTTTCTGGGTCCTCGCCAGGCGTGATTTCCTGGATGACGGGAACCATTCCCGTGAAGGCGTCCCTTCTCATGGCCATGGGGGTGGTGCCCGCGTGATTGGCCTCCCCCTTGAGGGTCACTTCGAAGGAACTGCTCCCCGTGATGGTCTCCACCAGGCCATTGGCCAGGCCCTTGTTTCCAGGACCCGGGTCCCTGTTCGATGTGGAGCTCGAAGGCCAGGCCGGATGGCGGGGCTGCAAGGTCAGGGTTTGCCCCGTCAACTGAGTCAGCCAGGACCTTGACGGCTTCGGAGGAAGAGGGATGCCGTCATGTAATCAGTGTGAAGCCAGCAGATGTTATCCATGGTGGGTTTCCACGTGAACCAGCGGCTGCCCAGAAGGCGCGCCGAAGCGGCCTCCCTCCTCCTCGGCGAAGGCGATGACCTCGACGGGATGGGAGGTCCTGATGCCCCGGTCTCTCAGGACCCGGATGATTTCAAGACCCGCCACCACCCCCGCGATGCCGTCGAAGCGGCCTCCCTCCAGGACGGTGTCCAGGTGGGACCCGATGAGGATGGGCAGGGCCTGAGGGTCCTCTCCCTCCCGGCGGCCGACGATGTTGCCGAAATGATCCATGGTGACCTCGAGATCCAGGGCCTGCATTTCCCGGATGAGGTAGCTTTTGGCGGCAAGGTCCTCCGGCGTGCAGGAAAAACGGGTATTGCCGGGAAGGTCGGTCCGGGTGAAGCCGGCCAGGGTTTCGATCCAGTGCTGGATGTGGTTGCGGTCGCAGTGCATAGTCTAGCCTCCATGACGTGGGTATTCGACCCTAGTAGATACGCAAGGGTGATGCCAAAAAAATTTCCAGGCAGGGTCGCGGCCCGGGAGGGGAGTCCTGCCGGGCACCGGTCCGCCTGGACCTGATCAGGGGGGAGACCGGCCTTGGAGCCTTTTTTTGATTTACCGGGATAAATGAGGTAGAATGGCATCAAGAATCCCACTAAGCCGGAAGAAATGAAAGGAGATCCCATGAAAAGAAAAATCGCCCTCCTGGCCATCGATGATTTCATCGCCAGGTTTTTCACCCGGGAACTGCAGGCCATCTTCCACGATGAAATCGACATCCGGGTCTACCTCTCCAGCGGCAATGCCAGGCCCTTCATTTACGAGGCGGACCTGGTCCTCTACACCGACCCCAGCATCCTCATGGCCTTCATGGACCACATCAAATGCCACTGCCCGGTTCTCATGATGCGGCGGACCCTCAGCAAGGAGGCGGTGGAGATGCTCAGGGAGATTCCTTCCGGGAGCCGCTGCCTCATCGTCAACATCAACAGCTTCATGGCCAACGAGACCCTGGCCACGGTCTACCAGCTGGGCTTTCGCAACCTGGAGCTCTTTCCCTACTACGAGGGCTGTCCCGTCCTGCCGGAACCGGTGGACTACATCGTCTGTCATATGGATTATTCCTTCCTGCCGGACATCGAGGCTGAAAAAGTCATCATCGGCAGCCGGGTCTACGATATCAACACCATCCTGGACATCCTGGGAGTCCTGGACATCGAGCCCCAACGGTCCGAGGAGATCCTCCAGAGGTATTCCCTGAGAATCCCCACCATGTGGCGGGGACTCAACGAGACCATAGAAAACAAGCGGATTCTCGGTTCCCAGTGGAAACTGCTCCTGGACGAACTTTCCTCGGGGGTCCTCGCCATGGACGACAAGGACAAGATCACCCTGGTCAACCACCAGCTGGGCACCATCCTGGGCAGGGACCTCACGGCCTATGTCAACCGGCCCCTGTCAGACCTGCTGGAGGCGGAGCCGGAACTGGGAGTCCTGGCGGGGGAGGAGGACATCGACAGCGAACTCTTTGCCTTCGGGGCCAAGAAACTGATCCTGACCCTGAGGCATGTCCGCTTCAAGGAGATCCCCTACGGCAAGATCGTCATCCTGGACAGCTATACCGACGTGAGGAAGGTCCAGCAGAAGATCCACCAGGAAATCGTGGGCAGGGGCTACTATTCCGCCTATACCTTCGAGGACATTCTCACCCGGGATGCCGGCATGGCGGAGGTGGTGGGCATTGCCGGAAAAGTGGCGGATGCCAGGGCCGCCGTCCTGATTTTTGGAGAATCCGGCACCGGCAAGGAGATGTTCGCCGGGGCCGTCCACAATGCCTCCCTGCGGAAAAAACAGCCCTTCGTGGCCATCAACTGCGCGGCCCTGCCGGAAAATCTGCTGGAGTCGGAGCTCTTCGGTTATGAAGAGGGGGCCTTCACCGGGGCCAAAAAAGGCGGCAAGATGGGCCTTTTCGAGTCCGCCAGCGGGGGCACCCTGCTTTTGGACGAGATCGGCGAACTTCCCCTCAACCTCCAGGCCAGGCTGCTCAGGGTCCTGCAGGAGCAGGAGATCATGCGGGTGGGGGGCAATGCCATCATCAAGGTGGACACCCGGATCATCGCCGCCAGCAACCAGAATCTCTTCAAGATGGTGGAGGCGGGAACCTTCAGACGGGATCTCTTCTACCGCCTCAACGTCTTTCATCTCGAAATCCCCCCGCTGAGGGACCGGCCCGGGGACATTCTTCTGCTGGCGGACAGGTTCTTCAGGGACTTCGGTCATAAGGACTGGGAGAACCGCCTCATCAGAAGGTTCCTTCAAAACTACCCCTGGCCGGGCAACGTCAGGGAGCTCAGAAACCTGGTGGAGTACATGGTGTTGATTTCCGACGGCCGCCTGTCCCTGTCGAAGATTCCGGTCCATCTCAAGCAAAAGGCCTTCCTGGAATTCCATCTCAAGGAACTGGGTCTCGACGCCGGCGAGGTCTACCTGCTGGCCCTGGTCCAGGAGCTCAACCTGAAGGGCCGACCGGCGGGGAGAAGGACCCTCCAGGAGGCCTTTTCCAGGACCTACTACCCCCTGTCGGAAATGGCCGTCAGAGACCGGATCGAGGGCCTGGAGGAAAAGGGGCTCATCGAGGTCCTGGCCGGGCCGGGGGGGTGCCGCCTCCTGGCCGGGGGAGAAAGCATCCTGAAAGAGGTCTGCGGTTGAGAGGGAAGTTCCCCCTTCAACCGGTGGCTTTCACCCAAGAGTCAAAGCATGTATAATGACCTTGAGAGAGAAGGCTTTCACAAGACCGGGGCCGGCCTCATGAACCCCTGGGGAGAGAGTCCTGTGATGATTGGAAAAGTCGGGTGGCGGACATGAAAAAACAACTGAAGCAGCTTCTGCTGGGGAGTCTTGACCTCCTGGCCATCAGTTATCTAAAGTATGCCGCCAAAGACACCACAAATAATCTCATGAAAGGTGTATAATAGGGTTTCAATCGGAGGTAACGGGGTCTTCAGGTGGAGGGAACCCCCAGTGCTTGATGGTGGCCTTGTCGGAGGCCCTCAGCATTTCCTTGGGCAGCTTGTTCTTGGCGTGTTCGCTCAGGGGCTTGAGAAGGCCGCCCCTGCCAGACGTGGTTGTAAAGGACGTAGAGGTTGTCGGGGGGGGAGGGTTTTTCCCAGGAGAAAGAGGGGGTTGTTGAGACGAGGCCGTGGTGGTGGCCGTCAGCCTGCTCGATCCAGGCCACCACCAGGGCCTCGGTTCTGGGATGGAGGGCCTTGGAGAGTGTTGTCCATGAGGAGGAGGCCCGCTTTTTTTGAGTTTGAAGAGGGCCGTGTGAGATTGACCAGGTTCTGACGTCCAGGACTCTCTCGGTGAGGGCAGGGTCCGCTCTTGGAGATGGGTGATGAGGGAGTGACTTTTTCCCCGGAAAGCTTGAGCTGGTAACGGTCAGCGCATCCAACTCCCGACGGCGGCCTTGAGGGGAATCTGGTGGGCCTCGAAGAAGGCGTTGAGGTTTCAAGCTTCAGTGGGATCTTGTCCCGGGCGTAGATCTTTCTTTCTTGGAGGGGCTCCAGGTAGATGGTGTTTTCCAGGTACTGGCTTCAGAGGAGTCAGATTCAACCGGGCCGAAAGGGCCTCGTCCGTCAAGATATGGCTCAGGAGGGTCTTGTCCCCGGGAGGTCATCGCTCTCCGCCAGGGGCCAGGTGACGGATGCCTGCTTTCTCTCGAAGAGGGGATTGCCGTCGACTGTTAAGTGACCTCCGCTGCGGCCTCGGTGACGGGGTTGTAGGTCAGGGTGTAGGTCAGGTCTCTCTTCCTTGAAGACGAATTCCTAAAGGTCAGGCTCATGGCGGGGTGGTCCCCATCAAGGAGAGACTCATGGTGTGCTTGAGGGTCTGCCGGCCCAGACTCAGGGCGATGAACCAGGCATCCCGGCGATGAGGCTGGTCTTGCCCTGGCTTTCTTAGGGCCGAAGATCATGGCCAGGGCAGTGGTCTTCATTTTTAATTGTGGTTGATTCTTGGAAGATCCGGTAGTTGGTGAGGGTCACTTTTTTCAGCATGGTTGTCGCCGCCTCTCTTGAATCAGTGTGACGCTTCAAGTCTCTGTCCATTATATCATATGAGGCCGGCGATGAGGTGAAACTGGAATCAGGGCGACTCTTTGAATAAACAAAAGCGGTTCGGTCATGTCAACCCCTTGTCAATCCCACCGCTTCTTTGACAGGAAGATTACTTAAATGGGTAAAAACCAACCTTATCAGTCACATGAACCGGACTTGAAGTGGTATAATGAAATATCAATGAATCAGAGCATTCGCAGGGAAAACGACTGGTTGAAAAACGAATAAAAATTCAGATGAGGTGAAGAGCAACGAAAAGATGGACAGCAGGATTATTGCTGGTGGCCCTGATGTCGGCCTTCGTGCCGGCCATGAGCTACGGAGCGACGGATGCGGTCACGGATGCCGCTGAGGAACTGGCCAGGATTTATGATCAATTGGAAACCACAGAGGTGGATGCGATTCAGGATGCCCGGGATGCCATTGAGGTTCTGGACGACGCCATCACAGGCACAAGCGGGTTTGAGGGTCCTTTGACGGACTATGACGCCCTGGATGCCTTGGTGACGAGCCAGTTCAAGGCCGCCTTCGATTTGACTTCAGATACTGAAGCCGAGGACAAGCTCTTCGCCCTGGTGGCGGGGCTGACCCGGATCGTCTACGGCTTCGAGGAGGATACCGCGACAATCGAAGGGCATATCAATGACTATAAAACGGATTTCGCCGATGACTATGCAGCCATGTTCGATGATGACGGTTCTCCTGAAGACGGAGCGGCCTTCATCGACGACCTCATCACCCTGATCTTCCAGGCCAAGGCCAATATCGGCGACTATGTGGACTCATCCGACAGGGTGACCCTCCTTGATGCCGGGGACAGTGAAGAACTCATCGCCGCCATGGAGGACATCATCGAGGAAGCAGTCATGGGAGAAATTCAGACACCTTCAGGCACATATGACTATGCCCTTGAGGGGATGCTGGACCAGCTGGACTGGACCATTGCCGGTCTGGTGGCGGCCCAGGAGGAAATCATGGATGAAGTGGATGGCAATTACCCGGCCCGGGTGGCGGTGGCCAATGCCACGGTAAGGGCGGACGCCACCATTATCGGGGACAAGAGTCTCTATAGAGGGGATGACGAGGACTACGCCATCACCATCTACGGTTCCACGACCAATGGGGTTCATTTTGATTCAGACTCGGATCTCGTGACCATTGACGGGGCCCGGATCACCGCCGAGGCCACGGGTACCGCCACCGTCAAGGTCTACCGCAATGCTTCAAATACCGGCCCCACCGACCATATTCAAAGCTTTGACATCGTCATCAGCAGCCGTCCCAGCAGCGGGGGGACCGCTCCTGCGGATCCGACCCCCGAGACCCTGGAGCCCATCGATTTGGACCAGACCCCCGAGGAGGTCATGGCGGATGCGGCGGATCAGATCCATGCCATCTATGAAGCCCTGGAGGGGGAGGCGGATCCTGAAACCGTCCTCGAAGTGTATGACTCCATCACTGATAGTCTTGTAGTCAACAGCACTCAAGTGAAATTCGGGGAAGTCCTCGACACCTTCGCAGACTTCATCAGCCTGAGCAAAAGGCTGGTGAATTCAGGCTTGTTTGAAGATTCTGATGAAACACGGATGATCCAGAACAATCTGCTGGCGGTGACCGGGGAGGTCATGAAACTTCAAGCGGCAGAAGGCTACGATAGAACTTCCCTGCAACTCTACGAAATGATCTTGTCCAATCTGCTGGAAATCAACGGGACCATCGGCGGGCTGGACACCGTCATCAAGACACTGCCCCAGGAGGTCCTGAATATTTTCGGCATCACCACCACCCTGGACCCGGACAGTGTCGCGGAAATGGTGGATGAACTGGCACTTAAGAATCAGGAGGTCATGACCACCCTGGGCCAGTCCGGTTTTGGCTTGGAGCAGGCCCTTGAAAACAACCTGGTCTACCAGCCCCAGTGGGGAACCACGCCAGGGGGAGGCGAGCAGGTGGCGGTCCCCAGGGTGCCGGGCATTTTTGAAAGGGTGGACAACCTCATCATCCAGGGCAGATCCATGAGCTTTATCTTTGCCGAGGGAAGCTTTGATCCCAGCCGGCAACTGGGTATCGCCGTCGCCCCCCTGACTTCCAACAATACCTTTGATATCGAGGTGACGGAGGATGACCAGCCCCTGACCACCGTGAGGCTGCCCATCATCGTCAATATTCCCTTGAAAAACGGCAGCGACGACCTGGTCCTCTTTCACCTCAAGAACGGGGTCTGGGTGCCGGTCCCGGGACATTACGATGAGGCAAGACAAGTCTATGTCGCTTTTGTCAAGGATTTCAGCCCCTATGCCCTGATGGCCAGCCGGGGGTCCTTTGATGACGTGGGAGAGACGGACTGGTTCCGGGATCCCGTGGAGATCCTGGCGGGACGGGGCATCATCCAGGGCCGGTCGGAATCCGCCTTCGCCCCTTCCGACAACATCAGCCGGGGTGAATTCATCACCCTCATGATGCGGGCCATGGCCCTGGGTCATGAGTCCCAGGCTCCGGTTTTCAAGGATGTCGACCCTGAAGACTACTACTATGAAAGCATCGCCGCGGCTCATGAGGCGGGTATCGTGACGGGAACCGGCGACGGCAGCTTCAACCCCGACGCCCCCATCACCCGCCAGGAAATCGCCACCATGCTGGCCAGGGGTCTCGAGTACAAGGGACACCTCCTCAGAAGCCAGGACCAGGTGGCCTTCACCGACCTGGCCGACGTGGCCGTCTGGGCCACCGATCCCTTGAGGCTGACGGTTTCCCGGGGAATCATCTCCGGCTATCCCGACGGCGGCTTTGCACCGGAGAGCCCGGCCACCCGGGCCGAGGCGGCGGCCATGATTTACCGTTACATGGAGAAATAGGATGCGGTGGAAGAAAAGCCTCCTGTTGATACTGCTGGTCACCCTGGGCGCTTTTGCCGCCTTCGGTGACCTCTACCTGAACATCTATTACGACCTCAAGGCCGACTTCCCCGCCTTCGTGGCGCGGCTTGAAGCCGAGGGGGCCAGCCAGGCGGATATCGAGGGCTTCCTCATCGACCTCAGCACCACGGTGGCGGGCTACGGCACCCTGACGGAGGACAACTTCGACAGCGTCATGTACCGGGGCCTCAAGGAAGTCCTGTTCATCGACGGGGACATGGGCATGATCCAGCATGACCACCGGGATTTCGCCCTGGCCCTTGTCGGGGGTTTTTCCGATGAAATCATCGCCACCCTGGAGACGAAGCAGCTCTCCGGCGATCTCGCCGCCCTCAACCAGGGGGTGAGGAGGCTCCTCTTGACCGAGGAGAGAGAGGTCCTCTACCCCTCCTCCGAGGTCAAAGCCGACCTGGTGACGCAGACCTGGTCCCTGGAGACCTTTGATGAGTCGGAGGTTCTGGAGATCTTGCAGGCGGAGGGTCCGGGAAATGTCCTGGTCACCCTTGAGACGGACCAGTCCCGATTCCAGGTCCCTGAGATGGGGACCCTGCTCAAATCGGTCCCGGGGGTGGTGATCATCACCCCCCTGGGAAGGGTCCTTTTCCGGGAGGAGACCCTGAAGCCGGAGGCTTCGGTCTGGCTGTCCCTGGAAAAGGTCAGTCCCTCCAAGGTGGTTTTTGAAGTGACGGACAGGGCTGGAGAGGCGGTGCTGGCCTCGGAGCCCTTTGAAATATCCCTGCCCTACGCCCCCAGGTCCTATCAGAATCCGGACCAGCTCACGGTTTTCGACCTCACCGGGGGGTCGCCGGTGAACCTGGGCGGCCAGTACAAGGCCCCCTTCATGACCCTCCTCAGCAGGGGTTCGGGAGAATTCCTGATTGCACAGAATCCCGTGGTCTTCCATGACCTCGAGGACCTCCCCTATGCCGGAGACAAGATTCTTTCCCTGGCGGCCAGGGGCATCATCAAGGGCCGGGGGGAGGGGACCTACGACCCCCATGCCCCGGTGACCCGGGCGGAATTCGCCGCCCTGACGGTCCGGCTGTTGAAAATATCTGAAGGAGACCAGGCGCCGCATTTCCAGGACGTCCAGGAGACGGACTGGTTTTACCAGGAGGTCCGAAGGGGCTTTTCCTCCGGACTTTTCCTGGGGAGAAGCGACGGGATCTTCGACCCCCACGGCTCCGTGTCGGTCCAGGAGGTGCTGACGGTCCTTTCCAGGATGCTGCAGGACCGGGGCTACCCTTCCGTGGCCTTCGAGTCCCCGGGAGGCATTGATTTCACCACGGTGTCCCCCTGGGCCAGGGAAACCATCGGCACCGGGCTCCGGGTCAACCTCATCGAGGACCTGCCCCGGGCGGAATTGAAGTTCAACGAAGCGGCAGACCGGGCCCAGGTGGCGGGCATGCTCTACGAGGCCCTGGACAGAATCCTGGGAAATCAGACTTTAGGAGGGTCGGCCCTTGACCAGACGCCGTAAAATCATTTCAGGAGTGGCGGTCCTCACGGTTCTTTTACTGGGAGCCGGTGGAACCCTGTTCTTCTTGGATGAGCCCCTTGAACCCGACCGGGTGTCCCATGACGCCCTGGCGCAAATGGAGTCGGCGGTCTTTGATCCGCCGCCAAAGGAGGTCCCGGACCCGGCCGCTTCTGAAAAGGAGTCTACCCCGGCGGCCTTGGAAGGTCCGGTGGCCGGGACGCCCGACCCCGGGTCGGCCCAGGAGGACCCTGCGGTGGAGGTGGAAACGCCGCCGGTGACCGGGGACCCACCGCCGACAGACGGTGGGGAGGTTCAGGAAAGGGTTGACGTGGCGGCCTTGAAGGCGGCCTATGATGGCAAGTTCCTCACCCTGCAGGGGGTGGCCCAGGAGTCCCTCGACGAGATCCTCCAGGCCATGAAGGAGGAGTATCTGGCCCTTGACCCGGAGGACCGGGAGGACGAGATTGTCAAGGCCAGACTCATCACCAGATACACCAAGGCCGCCCTGGACCTGGAAAAGCGGGTGGATGACCTTTTCTACTTCATGCTTGAGGAACTGGAGACCAGGCTCGGAGGGGCTGAAGAAGCAGCGACCCTCCTCCAGGCCTTTGAAAGCCAATACAAAGAGGAAAAAAGCGCCCAAAGAGAGGCCGTCATGGCCAGGGTGCTCAAATAGACCCGCTAGGAGAGAGTATACACCATGAGTGAAAACCCTATGAAGGAAACCCAGGAAATCGACCTCAGAGAAATCCTTGATGTGCTGAGACGCCGGCTGGTCCTCATCATCGCCGCCACCCTGCTGGCGGGAATCGTGGCCGCCGTCTTCAGCTTCTACTATATCGCCCCCGTCTACCAGGCCAAGACCACCCTCCTGGTCAAGCAGGAGATGACGGAGTCCAGCCTCATCAACCAGCTGCAGCTGGCGGATGTCAACCTCAATATGCGCCTGGCCCAGACCTATGCGGAGATCATCAGCTCCAGAAGGGTTCTGAGCCGGGTCATCGACAACCTTGACCTCCAGACCTCCGTGGAGGGGCTGCAGGAGGCCCTCTCGGTGACCCAGGTCAAGGACACGGAGCTCATCGACCTTCTGATCAAGGGGGAGGACCCCTCCCTCACCAGGGACATCGCCAATGAGACGGCGGCGGTCTTCATCGAGGAAGTGGAAAAGATCATGAAGATCGAGACCGTCAATGTCCTGGATGAAGCCGTTCTCCCCGTCCATCCCATCAGCCCCAACAAGACCATGAACGTCCTCATCGCCTGGTCCTGGGCCTCATGGCCAGTGTCGGCGGTGCCATCCTGGTTGAAACCCTGGACCGGACCCTCAAGACCGCCGGGGAGGTCAAAAACCATCTGGGCCTCAACGTGGTGGGGGCCATCCCCCTGAGCGACGACCTGGCGGAGCGGGAGTTTTCCATGGAGGTGGACGCCAAGTCCTCCGTTTCCGAGGCCTACCGGGTCCTGAGAACCAATCTGAAGTTCGCCGCCATCAACAAGGAGGTCAAGACCCTGATGGTCACCAGTTCCCTGGAATCCGAGGGCAAGTCCACCACCTCCATCAATCTGGCTTCGACCCTGGGCCAGGCCGGATCCAGGATCCTCCTGGTGGACGCGGATTTCAGAAAACCCGTGATCTACAAGTCCCTCAACCGCAATGTCAATATCGGTCTCACCAATATTCTCACGGATCAGGGGGACTACCACGACTTCATCATCCGGGAGAAGGATACCTGCTTCGACACCCTCTCCAGCGGCACCATCCCGCCCAATCCTTCGGAGATCCTCGGGTCTCCCGCCATGAAGGCCTTCATCACCCAGGTCCGGGAGGAGTACGACTTCGTCATCTTCGATACGCCCCCGGTGGCGGTGGTCACCGATGCCGCCGTCCTCTCCACCCTGGTGGACGCCAGTCTCCTGGTGGTGAGCGCCGGCAGGGTGGACTATCACATCGCCCGCCGGGCGGTGGAGCTCCTCGAAAACGTCAACGCCAACCTGGCCGGGGTGATTCTCAACATGATTCCCGTCCACCAGAGGGGTTATTACTACAACATGTATTCCACCTACTACGGGGAGTACAACAACCACGAGAAGAAAAAACGCTTCTTCAGCAAGTACTGGAGAAAAAAATCATGATGGACCTGCATCACCATCTCCTCTGGGGGGTGGACGACGGGCCTGAAAGCCAGGAGGTCTCCCTGGAGATGGCGAATATGGCCGTGGAGGAGGGCATCACCGGCATCGTCATGACCCCCCACTACATGAAGGGGGTCTATGACAACCCGGTGGCGGACCTGCTTCAAAAGAAAAGGGTCCTGGAAGAGGCCCTGGCGGCGGCCCGGGTCCCCCTCGCCCTCACCCTGGGCAATGAGGTTTTTGCGGACCTGGATACCGCCCGGGAGGTGAAGGAGGGAAAGATCCTCACCCTCAACGCCTCGAGGTACCTCCTCATTGAATTTCCCTTCAGCGAGATTCCCCCCTATGAGGAGGAGGTGGTCTTTCAAATCCTCCGCCAGGGTCTGGTCCCCATTATCGCCCATCCCGAGCGGATCAATATCCCCCCCAGGGAAGTGGGAATCTTTGAGGACTTCATCCACAGGGGATGCCTCCTCCAGGTCAACACCGGCAGCCTCATGGGCTTCAACGGCAAGGAGGCTCTTGCCAGGGCCCGGTACTTCTTGGAGCACCGCATGGCCCATCTCCTGGCCACCGACGCCCACAATACCGGGGCAAGAAGGCCCCTGATGAAGGAGGCGCTTGCCAGGGCGGCGGCCTGGGTGGGGGAGGAGGAGACGGCGGCCATGATCCAGAGGGCCCGGGATATCGCGGCGGACCGGGGGGTCAGGGTAAATCCGCCGGTCAAATCGAAGAAGAAAAAACTATTTTTCCCATAGATGTTAAATACAGGTTGTTTTTTCACTGCACCTGTATGATTGGCCGGAATATTGAGGTATAATCAGTTTGTGCAGGCTTCCTTCGCCATAAGGAATCCTGCACGGGGGATCGCCTCCCCTTGACTCAGGGAACTGCCCGGCGGGTCGCTCCGCCGAGGGAATAAAAGAATTCAGGTGTGAACATGCAAAAGCAAGTCAAGCAGCTCTTTTTACTGTCTTATGATACCATCGCCATAGCC
>JAGYOH010000021.1 GCA_018399635.1 Clostridia bacterium | reverse complement strand
AGCGCCCTTGCCATCTTCACAACAGAATCCATTGCCAAAAACGGGGATATCTCCTGTGTGGTCCCCATGGTGTCCCACTGCGACCACACGGAGCACGATGTGGACATCATCGTCACCGAGCAGGGTCTGGCGGATCTTCGGGGGCTCGCCCCGGTGGAGAGGGCCCGACAAATCATCGAAAACTGCGCCCATCCGGATTACCGGCAGAAACTACGGGATTATCTGGACAAGGGTCTCAAGGAGGGTGGGGGACACACCCCGATTCATCTTGAGCAGGCCCTTTCCTGGCATCAGCGTTTTGTCAGGGAAGGTCATATGTGATGTTTTTCCGAGGAGGCATGGCATGAAGAAGGATCTTGTTTTTATCAGCGGTTATGCAAAGCTTCCCGGCGGAATCTCCGCCGCGGATATCTATACCAGTGTGGGTATCGGCGTGCTGGTCTCCAGATCGACTGGGGAGATCCTGGAAGCCGACTGTACCCTGGTGACGGATGTCGGCAAAAGGTTTGTCAAATCCATTCTTGTCGGGAAAAACCTCAGGGATTTCGTGACCATCGAAGAGGATATCAATGACAATTATTTCGGTCCGGCCCGAAAGGCCCTGGTATCCGCCACGAAAAAATGCCATGAAAAATACATTTCAATCATCGAGGGCCTGGAGACCCGGGACTATTGATGGTGGAGAAGAGGGGGTCATTTGTTGATTTTCGACATTCACAGTGATATTTTTACCGATGTCAACCATCGCCGTCTCCGGGGTGAATCCAGGGTGTTCAATCAATATCACCGGGACAGATTGTCCCGGGGGGGAATCAATGGCGGGATTTTCGTCTTGTGGGTGGATCCACCCCACGACCGGGATCCGATCCGAAGACTTGAAGAGATTCTTCTCAGTACGGAAAAGGAGATTCTCGAATTCCAGGATACGGCCCATATCGTCAAGCACTTTGATGACATCCAGTGGGCTCTGGACAATCACGTCATGCCCATCATTCTCGGACTCGAGGGCATGAGCGGGTTCGGCACGGATATTCAAGGAATCTATCGCCTCTATGATCTGGGCCTGCGTCACGCCTCCCTGACCTGGAACGAGGCCAACGCCTTCGCCACAGGGGTCGGCAGCAATGAGAAGAGGGGACTCACCCCCCTGGGGCAGGAAATGATCCATCAGATGGAAACCCTGGGAATTCTTCTCGATGTGAGTCATCTGAACGAAAAGAGTTTCTGGGATGTGATCCGGGTGGCCCAGAAGCCCGTCATCGCCTCCCACTCCAACGCCAGGGCCCTGTGCGATGTGCCGAGGAACCTGACCGACGACCAGGTGAGGGCCATTGCGCAAAGCGGCGGTCTGGTGGGGGTCAATGCCTACCATGAATTCATCGACGAGAATCCAGAGGGGCAGCATCTCCAACGATTTGTGGACCATATCGAGCACATCATCGGTTTGGTCGGCATGGACCATGTCGCTCTGGGTTTTGATTTCATCGATTATCTCCAGGAGGAGACCAGGCAGGGCTTCAGCGGAACAGGGGACCGTGCTACCCGGGGTCTCGAGGATGCCTCAAAGGCCCGTGACGTGACGGGTCAACTGCAGGCAAGAGGTTATAAGGATGCCGACATCCAGAAGATCACCCATGAAAATATTTTCAGAGTCCTCAAGAGCGTCATTCTATAATTAAAAAACAATCCCCCTGAAAGGTCACTTTCAGGGGGATCGCTTATTTCTTCTGGCCGTAGCTTTTGAATTTCTCCGCCATGAGGGTCATTTCCTCGTCTCCCAGGATCACCGGTTCTCCGATGGCCAGGGTCCGGGTGTAGATTTCCGCCACGTACTCGATCTCCTCGGTGATGTTGAAGGCGTTGGCCAGGTCAGGGGCTCCCGCCAGGAGACCGTGATTGGCCAGAAGCACCGCTCTGCGGTCCTTCATGGCTTCGAAGGCCTTCCGGGCCAGCTCGGGGGTGCCGAAGGTGGCGTAGTCGGCGCAGCGGACGTTTTTCCCCGCCACCGCCACCATGTAATGGACGGCGGGAAGGTCCCAGCCCAGACAGCTCAGGGTGGTGGCGTACATGGTATGGGTGTGGATGACGGCCCGGATGTCCTCCCGGTTCTGGTAGAAGATCCGGTGGAGGTCCACCTCGCTCGAGGGGGTCCGGTCCCCCTCCAGGATATGGCCCTCGAGGTCCAGGACCACCACGTCCTCCGGGGTGATTTTGACGTAGTCGATGCCGCTGGGGCTGATGGCAAAGAGGCCCAGCTCCGGATCGAAGACACTGAGGTTTCCGCCGGTGCCCTTGGTGAGTCCGGTTTCAATGAGCTTGATCCCGTATGCGACGATGGCTTCTCGTTCCGCTTGCATTAACATGAAGATTCCTCCTTGGGAAATGGATTGCCTGTTTGATCCTTACAGTCAATTATAGCAGTTTTTTTGCTTTTCAAGGGACCGGGGGAGGGATTATTTAATTTTTATCGGAAGAATGTCAGATATGATAGAATGGAATCGAAACAGGTGTCGTCCAATACTTGAAGGACTAAAAAAATCGATAAAGGTGATGAGGATGAATAAAAAATGGTTGGGATGGCTGTTGCTGGCGGGTCTGGTCGGAGTGACGGCGGTCTTTTTTTTGACGAAGGAAGCTCCCCGGACGCCGATCCCTGAGCCGGTGGAGGCCGTCTACGAGCTCACACCGACCCTGGCGGACCAGGGGGGGATGGACGTGGCCACCGCCTTTTCCCTCAAGCACCCGGAGACGGTGGCAGAAGCCTATCTCCAGGAGGCCTTGAGCTTTTCCCCTGAAATCGATTTTGAAATCGAAAGGGTCTCCCCCGCAGAGGTGGTGATCAAACCCCTGGCCCTGCTGAAGGAGGACCAGGTCTACCAGGTGGCCTTGAGGGACCAGCCCTTGAACTCCTGGGCCTTCCAGACCAAGAAACAGCTCAAAGAAATCGCCACCCTTCCCGGTGACAGGGCCCAGTACGTGGCGACGGATTCCGGGGTGGAGATCCAGTTCAATTTCAAGGACCTGGAGAATTTTGAAGAAGCCTTTGAGATCACCCCGGCGGTTTCCGGCACCTTTTCCCGGAACGGCTACAGTCAGATTTTCATCCCGGATGCCCTTGAAGCCAGGACCACCTACAGGGTCACCCTGGATTCGGATCTGAGGGTGGCGGGCAGCGACATCACCCTTGGGGAGGACCTGTCCTTCAGCTTCACCACGGCGGCGGGAGAGGGGGGCTTCGGCCTGACCCTCAAGGATGAATTTTTCAATTACACCACCGCCCAGAACCATTTCGTGCCTGCCTACATGACGGAGGGAGCCAGGGCGGAGACCTATGCCCTGGCCGTCTACGCCTATCCGGACCCGCAAATGTTCCTGGACCATCTCATGGCCTTGGAGGAGGGGACCGCCATGGAGACCCTCTACGAGGACCTCTCCCGGGGTCGTCAAGCCCTGGCCGCCTTCGATACCCGGCCGGAGGCCATCAATCTCAACTACGACAGTTTCAGTGTTTTTGAAATGCCCCGTCCCCTCGAGGAGGGTCATTATCTGGTGAGGATCTCCCTGGGAGACCGTCACTGGTACGGTTTCATCCAGGTGAACGACCTGCTGGTCTACAGCGCCCGCTTTGAGGAAAGCCAGCTTTTCTGGGTTTCGGATGCCGGGACCCATGAGGGGGTCCCGGGGGCCGAAGTCGCCCTCTCTGAGGGGCCGAAGGGCCTGACGGACCAGGAGGGGATCGCCCTGGTCGCCGACAAGACCCCCCGAGACCCTGAGAAGCCCCTTTACGCCACCGTCCACAAGGAGGGGAGGACCCCCTTTGTCATGCGCAGCGTCATGGGACCCAGGGACTGGTATGAATCAAGCCATGGCCGGGGAATCCAGGAGACCTCCAACGACTACTTCAAGTACCTCTACACCGACCGGAGCACCTATCTGCCCACGGACCAGGTGGCTGTCTTCGGTTATCTCAAACCCAGGACCGACGCCGCCGGGGACTACACCCTCCAGTTCATCTCCAGGGATTACGGGGAGAAGGTCCTCCAGGAGGCGGACCTGCCCCTGACCCTCCACGGCACCTTCACCCAGACCTTCAATTTCAAGGACCTGGCCCCGGGGGCCTATACCCTCCTGGTCAAGGCGGGGGAAGAAACCCTCTTGAGCCGGGGAATCAGCGTGACCCCCTACATCAAGCCCCTTTACCGACTGTCGGGGGATTTCACCAGGGATTACTTCACCAGGGGGCAGGAGGTGGTCTTCGAGGTCGAGGCGGCCTTCTTTGACGGCACTCCGGCCGTTGACATGCCCCTCGACTACAGCGCCCATGCCGGTGAAAATCATCAGGGAAGGGTGGAAACCGACCAGAACGGCCGGGGGACCGTCCGCTTCACGCCGGACTATGAAACCGACTACTGGCGGCCCCAGGCCATCCATCTGGACCTGTACAACGCCGGAGCGGAGGACATGCGGATCTCCCTCCACGACAGCTACACCTACTTCCCCAAGGACACCATGATCCGGATTTTCTCCGAGGATTCGACAGGGGTCAGGATCGAGGTCAACGAGCTGGTGGCCGGCAACTATGACGAGGGACCGGATTTCACCCTCTCTGACTTGAAGGGGGCTCCCCTGGACCGGAAGCTGAAGATCGAGGTGGTGGAGCATTACTTCGAGAAGGTGGAAAAGGGGACCCGCTATGATTACATCAACAAGGTCAACCGTCCCCTGGTGGAGTACCAGAAACGGGAAAGGGTGGTTGAAAGCCTTTGGGCGGCCACCGTGGAGGGGGTCTGTTTCCATGAGACTCCCTATCTTGAGGGGTCCGACAGCAGTTTCGAAATGACGGTCACCCTCGAGGAGGAGGGAGGCCGCATCCTGGAAACCGCCTACCTCCATGACGGCGGGAGCGACAACTGGATCAACCCCGATTTCAATTTCTACACCCTGGAGGCGGCTGGGGCCAATGAGGGCTTCAAGCTGGGTGAGACCGTCGACTATCGACTCACCGACCAGGGAGAACCCGTGGTTTTCACCGATGACCGCTTCCTGGTCATGACCCTCAAGGAGGGCCTGGTGGATTACCGGATTCTTCAGACCCCCGAGGGGAACATGACCTTCGAGGAGGCTTTTCTTCCCAATGTCCACCTGAAGGGGGTCCTCCTCCGGGAGGGGATGCTGACCCGGACCTTTGACGCCACCCTTATCAAGTTCGACCCATCGGAAAGGGAGGCCGACATCACGGTGACGGCCGATGCCCCCACCTATCTCCCCGGCGGGATGGTGGAACTGAGGATTCTCACCAGGGACGGGGCAGGAGAGCCGGTGTCCACCGACGTCAATGTCTCCGTGGTGGACGAGGCCTACTTCGCCCTCTACCAGCAGGGGGTGGATTTCCTCAAGGACCTCTACGCCCCCATGGACGGCACCGGCATCCAGAGGGAATTCGTCTCCACGGACTTGAGCGGGGCCAACTTTGATTTCTACGGCATGGCGGAGGGGGGCGGTCCCGAGGGGGACTACGCCATCCGCAGGGACTTCAAGGACACCGCCCTCTTCATGACCCTGTCCACGGATGACAAGGGGGAGGGGCTGCTGAGGTTCGCCCTGCCGGACAATCTCACCTCCTGGCGGGTCACCTACCAGGGGATCAACGACAAGATGGAGGCGGCATCGGGAAAACTCAATCTCACCACCGCCCTGCCCTTTTACATGGTGCCCTTGGTCAGCCAGGTCTACCTGACGGGGGACGAACCCGCCATCAGTCTGAGAGTCTTCGGCGAGGCGGTGGACCAAGGGGCCCCGGTGGCCTACCGGGTGGCCCTTGACGGTGAGACCCGGCAGGCCTTTGGTCCCGGCGGCGACTACACCCGGATTCCCCTGGGCAGGCTGGCCGGGGGGACCCACACCCTTCTCATGACGGCGGACCAGGAGGGCTACGGGGACGGGATGGAAAAGACCCTGGAGGTGAAGGATTCCACCGTGACCTTCAACTACACCAAGGCCTACTCCCTGGGAGCAGAAACGGTCTTGACCCCCGTGGAGTCCGTGGCCGGCATCACCTTCAGAAACCAGAGCGAGTCCCCCTTCATCGCCACCCTCTTTGACCTGGTCTACGGCGGTGGCCAGCGGGTGGACCAGAAACTCGGGGCCTTGGAGGCCGGCGGGCTCATCCGCCGCCACCTAGACGGGACCCTGAAGATGGCGGTGCCGGGATTCGGCGCCTACCAGGAGACCGGCGGGGGGATCAGACTACTGCCCTACGCCGAAGCCGACCCGGTTCTCAGCGCCCGGATCGCCCTCATGGGCAGTGAAGCCTTTGATGAGGACCTGCTCAAAGCCTATTTCCACCGGATCCTCTACCAGCGGGAGGCCGCCCGCCTCGAGGTGGTGGCCGCCCTGACGGGCCTCGCCGCCCTGAAGGAGCCGGTGCTTCTCGACATCCAGGCCCTTCTGGAGGAGGACCTGACCCCCAGGGAGGACCTGCTCCTGGCCCTGGCCCTGGGGAGTCTGGGAGACCTGAACCGGGTCGGGAGGATTTATGAAGCCTTTGATCCGGGCGTCCTTGACCAGGAGGATCCGGGGGAGGCCTTCCTATTGAAGGGACTCCTCATGAACCTGGCCCTTCAGGCCGGTGACCTGGCCTTTGGAGATGAAATTTTCCAGGAAATCTACGAGGAACCCTCGGAGTACGAACTGGTCCATCTTGAGCGGATCCACTATCTGAAGCAACGGGATTTCATGGATTCCGAAGAGGTGGCGGCCCTTGAGGGCAGCGTCACCTACACCCTCGGGGAAAAGACCGCCACCCTGGACTTCTTCGGCTACGAGAGTGAAAGCCTCAGCCTGACCCCCGAGGAGGTCGGAATCTTGAGATTCACCCGGGTGGAGGGGGATATCCTGGCCCAGGTCCATGCCCTGGTGGGGGCGGAATACCTGGATGAGGCCCCTGCCGCTGACTTTGCCTTGAGCCGGACCTACGAGGTTGACGGGGCCCCGGCGACCACCTTTGAGGTGGGTGACCTGGTCAAGGTGACCCTCATGCCTGAAATTCCCGGGGACAAGAAGGATTTCTATGAAATCACCGATTTCATCCCCGCGGGCTTCCGCCTGCAGCGGCTGGGTTCCAATGCGGGCTGGTACAAGGAGGAGGGACAGAAGATGATTTTCTATTACTGGCCCCAGGAAAAAGTGGCCCCCGTCATCTACTACCTTCAGGCGGTCCTTCCCGGCAGTTACAGGGCGGATCACGCCGTCATGGTGAAAAGCGGTGAACCGGGCGTCCATGCCACGCCCCAGGAGAATCTGGTGATCGAATGAGCAGACGTGCCTGTCGATGGTGGCCTGTGATTCTCATCATGGGCCTGGTCGGCTGCGGGGCCGCCCCCTCAGAGGTGGCGGTTTTCCCGGAGACGGCCAACCAGGTGAATTTCTATGACGAAGGGCTCTTCATCAAGACCCTGCCGGAGGAGGCCGCCCTGGAAAGTGGCGTGAGGGGGATGGTCCTCCCCCATCACCTCACCGCCTCCTCCCTGATCCACAGCGGTTTCAGCCGGGTCAGGGAGGGGGATTATGAGCTCCTTGTGATTCTGGGACCGGACCACCATCTGGTCAACCGGAGACAGGTCACCACGGGGGAAAGGTCCTGGGAGACCGCCTTCGGCCGGGTGGCGCCGGCCTCCCTGCCTCTGGCCCATCCCCTGATCACGGTGGATGACCACCGGCTGGAGGAGGAGCACAGCGTGGGGGCCCTGATTCCCTTTGCGGCCTATTACCTGCCCGGAACCCGGGTGGTGTCCCTGGTCCTCTCCACCGCCCTGACCATGGCGGACACCCGGGAACTGGCCGGGGCCCTCCTCGAGGCCCTTGAGGGGAAGCGCTTCCTTTTGCTGGCCTCGGTGGACTTCAGCCACGGTCTTCCCTATGAAGCGGCCAGGCAGATGGATGAAAAGACCCGAAGAATCATTGACCTCAGGGACTATCAGGGGTTGTACGATCTGGGCAACGAGTCTCTGGACTCTCCGGAGACCCTGGCGGTGTTTTTGAGAATCATGGATGGCATCGGGGCCGAGGGACGGTTGCTGGAAACCGGCAATTCCTTCGAAGTGGTGGGGATCCAGGGGGAGGCCACCACGAGCTACATGACCTACTTGTTCGAAACCCCGTGACCGATGAGGAGGAAGATATGGTGAAACTGGCGATTTTTGACTTTGACGGAACCCTGTTTTTAGATCAGACGGTTCCCTTTGTCCTGGAAAAATATACGGAACTGGGCTACGCCAAGGTCCGGCAGTCCCGGGTGAAACGGTCCCTGCTCTGGCTGTTTTTTCAGTACAAGATGCTGAAAAAATACGACCGGGAGAATTTTCGAGCCCTGGCCTCAAAAAAGGTCCTGAAGCTCTTCGAGGGCTTCGATTCTGACGAGGTGGCGGAATTTTTTCAACGGCTGGCCCCCAGGGTCATGCCCCTCATCGACCAGGAGGTCCTGGCCGCCCTGAGGCAGAAGCGGCAGGCGGGTTTTGAAACCGTGATATTGTCAGGCTGCTACGACGTCATGCTCGCTCCCCTGAAGGAGGCCCTGGGGGTGGACCGGATCATCGCCACCGCCTTCAGTCTGACGGACCTCGTCACCGTCAGCGGCGAGGAGAAGGTCAAGGCCCTCTACGGGGTCTACGATCCCGGGACCGTCGACCTGGCAGGCTCCTATGCCTACGGGGACAGCGTCTACGACGGCCATGTCCTGGACCTGGTGGGTCATCCGGTGATGGTGAATCCTGAGGGGGAGGCCAGAAGATTCGCCGAGGAAAAGGGCTATGAAATCTGGGTCACCGGGAAAAATTCAGGGAATTGATGATTGTTTCAGGACCTCCAGGGGTAAGAAAATCCCACTGGAGGTTTTTTATGGCACACTTTGACTGCGAAAAAGCACTGATCAGCCAGGAAAAACAGGCGCCCCGTGACCGGCGTGCCGCAAGACTCGAAAAGGGCCCCTTCATCAGTGAAGGGGCTCTTTTTGCGGGGCTCTGACCGGCCAGGGCCGGGAAGGAGGGCCGGACTTAATCGCCTTTGATGTCCGGCTTGATATCGAGGACCGGGGTCCCGTCGAGCATGTCGACATTCTTGAATGTCAGGACAGGCCCCTGGACTGCGGTGACCACGACGTGGGACATGCCGATGCCGTTGGGTCTGTTGGGAGACCGGGTGGAGAAGACCCCCCGCATCTCACCGGTCCCGTGGAAGGGGAAGGTCAGCTCATAATCCTTGGCTTCATGGAAATAAAAGAGAATCACGATTTTGTCTCCGGGCTTCAGGCCCATGAGCCCCGGGGCGTAGGCTTCGTCAAGATGAATGCTGGCGGTGGGGTCGGCGTCAAGGAAGCCCTGGCGGGGAATGTGTTTTTTTTGCTTGTAATCGGAATGGACGATGCCGATGGGTTTCATGGTAATCTTCATAATGACCTCCTCTTGGCTTGTCTCGGTATGGGATTTACCCCTTGGAGCCGGTCATTATTCATAATTGATCGATATTTGGGTATATAGCCAGGGTAACTGGCATAGTAATTCCACCCACACCTTAGGAGGTTTTCAAATGAACGAGACCATGAAACTTTTGTTGAACCACCGCTCCATCAGAAAATACACCGATGAAATCATCCCGCCGGAAATGACGGAGTCGATTCTCAAGGCGGCCCAGATGGCCCCCACTTCGAGCAATTACCAGTCCTACTCCATTCTGGAGGTGAGGGATCCTGAAAAGAGGAAGGCCCTCAGAGCCATCTCCGGAGACCAGGAATGGGTGGAGAAGGCCCCCCTGGTCCTGCTCTTCATGGCGGATCTCAGTCGGGGCAGGGACCACTTCGAGGCCATCGATGCTGAAATCCTGACGAACACGGAGTCCTTCACCGTGGCGGTGGTGGATGCCGCCCTGGCCATGGAAAAGGCTCTCATCGCCGCTCAAAGTCTGGGACTCGGGGGAGTCGTCGTGGGAGGCATCCGCAACGACGTGGCCCGGGTGGCGGCCCTTTTCGACATTCCCCTCCTGGTCTTCCCCATGGCCCTCCTCTGTCTGGGCCACCCGGCGGAGGACCCCGGCAGCAAACCCCGCCTCCCCCTTTCAGAGGTGCGCCATGTGGACCGGTATGATGTGAAGGACCGCCGCCGCTACATCGAGGCCTACAACGAGGAAATGGAGGCCTACTATTTCAAGAGGACCGGCGGCGCCAAAAGAAGGAACTGGACCCGGCACAGCGGAAAATCCCTCATGGCCAAGGACCGGGATGCCGTGGGGGTTTTTCTGAGACAACATGGATTTTTGAAAAAATAGGAGGGTTCTTCTTTGATTTTGCCGGGATAGAAGCATATAATGAACACAAAGAAGAAAAAAGGAGCCTCCTATGCAAACTGTCCTCTTCGATCTTGACGGCACCCTGCTGGCTGCCGATCAGGAGACGTTTTTAAAATCCTATTTCGACCTCATGGCTGAAACCGCCATAAAGCACCACATCGATCCCAAGCCCTTGATCGAGGCCATCTGGGCCGGGACCAGGGCCATGGTGGCCAATGACGGAGAGCGGACCAACGAGGTGGTTTTCTGGGAATGCTTCGACAAGCACTATCCAGGGGATGCCTCGAAGGCCCGGGACATGCTGGACGAATTCTACTTCAAGGAATTTCCCAGGGTCAAGGAAACCGTCGCAATCAATCCCCTGGCCTTGAAGTGCGTGACCCTGCTGAAAAAGAAGGGTTACCAGGTGGCCCTGGCCACCAATCCGCTTTTCCCCCGGATCGCGACGGAGCATCGGATCGCTTGGGCGGGACTCAGCCCCCGGCACTTCGCCCACATCACCACCTATGAAAACAGTTCCTATTCGAAGCCCAACCTGGCCTATTACCGAGAGGTTCTGGCTTCTCTGGGCACTGAGCCCCAAAAGGCCCTCATGGTGGGGAACGACGTGGCGGAGGATATGGTGGTGGAGCAGCTGGGGATGAAAACCTTTTTACTGACCGACCATGTGATCAATCCCCGACAACTGGATATCAGCCGATACCCGCAAGGGGATTTTACGGTGCTCTATGAAATGATCCAAGGGCTGCCGGATCTTATCTGACGAAGGAGAGGGTATTATGGCAAAGCAAACCAAGGCTTTTGTAATCAGGGATTTCACCCCCATCGATCTCAGTTGGGTGGTGGACCGCCACGTGATGCTCTACCGGGAGGAGTACGGTTTTGACGAAAGCTTCCGGCAATATGTCCACGGGCCGGTCATGGCTTTCTACGAGAGTTTCAAAAAAGGTGAGGAGAACCTCTGGATCGCCGAGGAGGAGGGGGTGCCGGTGGGCATGATCGCCATCGTCAAGGCGGATCCCATGACGGCCCAGCTGCGTTGGTTTCTTATCGAACCCGAGGCCAGGGGCAAGGGTCTGGGCAATCTGATGATGCAGACCGCCGTGGATTTCACCCGGGAAAAGGGCTACAGCAAGCTCTTCTTGTGGACGGTGAGCCAGCTTGACGTCGCCAGATACCTGTACGAGAAGTTCGGCTTTTACATCACGGAGGTGGCCCAGCACGAAATCTGGGGGAATGTCCTCAAGGAAGAGCGCTGGGATCTCAATTTCTAGTTTTTTTGAGCCTGTTGGTACTGACAAGTATTGACAGGCTTTTGTAGTTTTTTCCATTATTTTTTGCGATAATTGGGTATGAAGTTGAATAATGTGTGAAATCGATGTGAGGTGAAGCCTTTGGATAAACCGAATGAATTCAATCAGTACCTGTTCCACGAAGGGAAGCACTTCAAGGCCTATGAATTCATGGGCGCCCAGGTCGGGAAAGCGGGAACCGGCTTCACGGTCTGGGCCCCCAATGCCGGCTACGTCAGCCTGGTGGGCAACTTCAACGGTTGGGATTCCGGGGCCACGCCCCTGGAGAAAATCAATGAGGTGGGTCTCTGGTGGGGCTTTGTGCCGGGGCTTGGCGAGTACGAGGTCTACAAGTATTTCATCGTGGGCCCCGGCGGCGAGGTCCACTACAAGGCGGACCCCTACGGTTTTTTTGCCGAGGTCAAGCCCCAGACCGCTTCGGTGACCTTCGATCTCGAGGGCTATCCCTGGCAGGACGGAGAGTGGATGGGGGCGAGGAGGGACTTTGATTTCAGCCGCAGTCCCATCGCCGTCTACGAGCTCAATGCGGCCTCCTGGCGGAAGCATCCCGACGGGTCCTATTATGGCTACCACCAGCTGGCAGAGGAGCTTATCCCCTATATCCAGGAGCTCGGCTACACCCATATCGAACTCATGCCCCTCCTGGAGCACCCCTTCGACGGTTCCTGGGGCTATCAGGTGACGGGCTATTTCGCCATCACCTCCCGCTATGGCAATCCCAAGGATTTCATGTTTTTCGTGGACCGCTGCCACCAGGCGGGGATCGGCGTCATTTTTGACTGGGTGCCCTCCCACTACTGCAAGGACGCCCACGGCCTGGGTCATTTCGACGGGGGTGGCGTCTATGAAAAGACCGATCCCGTCCTCAGGGAGAATCTGGACTGGGGGACCTTCAATTTTGATTATGCCCGGGACGAGGTCAGGAGTTTTCTGATTTCCAGCGCCAATTTTCTCTTTGAGAAATTCCACGTCGACGGCTTCAGGGTGGACGCCGTGGCCTACATGATCTACAAGGGGATGTCCACCTCCCGCCACGATCTCTTCCATCACTCGGAGCTCAACACCGAGGCCATCGCATTCCTCAAGGAACTCAACACCGAGGTCTTTGCCAGGCATCCGGGAATCCTCATGATCGCCGAGGAATCCAGCGCCTATCCCCTGGTGACCAAGCCGGTCTCCACGGGGGGCCTGGGTTTCAATCTCAAGTGGAACATGGGCTGGATGCACGACACCCTGGAGTATCTCGAGCTGGATCCCCTCTACCGCAAGGAGGCCCACAACCGGTTGACCTTCAGCATCGCCTACGCCTTCAGCGAGAACTTTCTCCTCCCCCTGAGCCACGACGAGGTGGTCCACGGCAAGAAATCCCTCCTGGACAAGATGGTGGGGGGCTACGAGGAGAAATTCAAGGGGCTCAAGCTCCTCCTGTCCTACCAGTACTTCCACCCCGGCAAGAAGCTCACCTTCATGGGGACGGAACTGGCCCAGTTCGTGGAGTGGGATGAATGGGGGACCCTGGACTGGCATCTGCTGGATTATGACAGCCACCGGGGGGTCTTCAACTATCTCAAGGCCCTGAACCACAGCTACCGCAACCTGCCCCCCCTCCACGCCATTGACTTTGAATACGAGGGCTTCAAGTGGAACGACGTGGAGAACGCCAGGGAGAGCGTCATCAGCTTCACCCGCTACGACCGGGAGGGGAACACCCTTCTGGCGGTGATGAATTTCACTCCGGTCCACCGGGAGGGCTACTGGATCAAGGTCCACAGCCGGGAAGATCAAGAAATCATCCTCTCCTCCGAGGAAAAGTCCTACGGGGGAGCCATCGAAAGCATCGGCAGGGTCTATAGTCCCTTCGAGGAGTACGGTCATCATTTCATCGCCATGGACCTGCCTCCTCTCTGCGCCATCCTGCTCAAACCAAGGAAAAGGAGGTAGTCATGTGATCAACAAAGAAATCATCGCCATGATTCTGGCCGGGGGCCAGGGTTCCCGCCTCACGAAACTGACCACCAACAACGCCAAGCCTGCCGTGGCCTACGGCGGCATGTACCGGATCATCGATTTCACCCTGAGCAATTGTTCCAATTCCGGCATCTACACCGTGGGCATCCTGACCCAGTACCAGCATCTGATTCTCAACGCCCATGTGGGCATCGGAGAGCCCTGGGACCTGGACCGCAAGCAGGGGGGCGTCAAGCTCCTCCCCCCCTACATGAACAAGGAGGGGGTCAGGTGGTATTCAGGGACCGCCAATGCGGTTTATGAAAACCTGACCTTCATGGACATGCATTCCCCCGAGTACGTGGTGATCCTGTCCGGAGACCATATCTACAAGATGGACTACAACAAGATGCTGCAGTTCCACAAGGACAAGAAGGCGGACGTCACCCTTTCCGTCATCGAGGTGCCCTGGGAGGAGACCCACCGCTTCGGCATCCTCAACACCCTGCCCGACGGCGAAATCTACGAATTCGATGAGAAGCCTCAAAAGGCCAAGAACAACCTGGCCTCCATGGGGGTCTACATCTTCAATTACAAGGTGCTGAGAAAGTACCTCAAGGAGGATGCCCTGGACGAGGCGTCCGCCCACGACTTCGGCAAGAACATCATCCCCAAGCTCGTTGGAGCCGGTCTCAAGGCCTACGCCTACCGCTTCGACGGCTATTGGAAGGACGTGGGGACCATCGAGAGTTACTGGGAGGCCAACCTCGATCTGATCAGGGAGGACATCGGCCTCAATCTCTTCGACGACGCCTGGAAGATCTATTCCAAGAACTACAATGTGCCTCCCCAGTACATCGGCCCCAGGGCCATTGTGGAGGAATCCCTCATCAATGAGGGCAGTGTGATTCTCGGCACCATCCGCAATTCCGTGGCCTTCACCGAGGCCTGGATCGAGGAGGGGGCCGAGGTGGTGAACTCCGTGATCCTGCCCAAGGCCAGGATCGAAAAGGGTGCCAGGGTCTACAATGCCATCGTGATGGAGAGCAGTGTCATCGAGGCCGGGACGGTGATCGGTGATTTGACTCAGAAGCACATTCAGCTGGTGGGAGATGAACACCATTTGGAATTGATTGAAGACTAAGTGAAGGAGGATGTGTAATGGTTAATCGATTAATGGGAATCATCAATCTCAGTGAACACGATGAAGATATGAAAGAACTCACCAACAGCCGACCCATCGCCGGGATCCCCTTCGCCGGTCGCTATCGGGTCATCGACTTCCAGCTTTCCAACATGGTCAACAGCGGGATCGAGCTGGTGAGCATTTTCACCCGCTACAAGTTCCGCTCCCTGCAGGACCATCTGGGGCCGGGGAAATCCTGGAACCTGGACAGAAAGAGGGACGGGCTCTACATGTTCCATCCCATGATCAAGTACAACGAGCCCATGGTCCGCTACGGGGACATGGAGAATTTCAAGAACAATCTCAACTTCCTCAGGAGCGCCCGCCAGGAGTACGTGGTGATTTCGAGGAGCTACATGGTCACCAACATCAACTACTGCGCGGCCCTGGACTTCCACATCGATTCCGGTGCCGACATGACCATCATCTACAAAAAGATCGTCGGGGGCGCCAGGAAGAAGGAGTTCCAGGACCTGGACATGCTCAACTGCGACGGCAGGGGCAATGTGCTCAGCGTGGGCAAGAACCACGGCAAGGTGGACGAGTTCAACCTTTCTCTTGAAATGTACCTCATGAAAAGGGACACCCTGGTGGACATCATCGTGGACGCCGTGGAAAAGGGGGATTCCGACTACATGCGGGAGGCCCTGATCAAGAGCATTCCCAGACTCAGGGTCAACGGCTACGCCCACCAGGGAGAGACCTTCTGCATCAACAATGTCCAGAACTTCTACAACGCCCAGATGGCCCTCCTCGATTACAAGATCTACTATGATTTGCTCAGTGCCAATGGTAAAATATACACGAAAATCAAGGATGAACCCTCGACCAAGTACCTGGCCACCGCCAAGGTGAAAAATGCCATCATCGCCAACGGCTCCATCATCGAGGGCACTGTGGAAAACTCCATTCTCTTTCGAAGGGTCCATGTCAAAAAGGGCGCCGTTGTCAGGGACAGCGTGATTTTTCAAGGGAGTGTCATCGAGGAACATGCGGTGCTCCACAATGTGATCACCGACAAGAACGTGGTCATCACCCAGGGCAAGGTTCTCAAAGGAGACGTCGAGGCGCCTTATGTCATCAAGAAAAATTCCGTCATTTAGGAGCTGAACTTATGAAAATATTGTTTGCCACCGCGGAAGCGGTGCCCTTTGCCAAGACAGGGGGTCTCGGGGATGTGGCCCACGCCCTGCCCAAGGCCCTGGCGGCCCTGGGACACGAGGTGGGGGTGATCATGCCCTACTACAGGGACATTCCAGAGAATCTCAAGCAGGACCTGGTTTTTTTGAGGCACTTCGAGGTCGCCCTCAGCTGGAGAAAGCAGTATGTGGGGGTCTTCACCCGGACCCTGGACGGGGTGGCATACTACTTCATCGACAATGAGTACTATTTCAACCGGGAGGGCTTCTACGGCTACTTCGACGACGGGGAGCGGTTTTCCTATTTCAACAAGGCGGTGGTGGCCTGGGTCATGGACCTGGATGAAAAGCCCGACGTCCTCCACTGCAACGACTGGCACACCGGTATGATCCCCCTTTTCGTCCACCAGAAGAGCCACCAGGGGGGCCCCCTCGAGAAGGTCAGGACCCTGTTCACCATCCACAATCTCAAGTACCAGGGAATTTTCCCCCACCATGTCATGGGGGACATCCTGGGTCTGGAGGACGGGTATTTCACCTACGACCAGGTGGAGTTCGAGGGCAATGTGAACTTCTTGAAGGCCGGGGTGGTGTTTGCGGACCACGTCACCACGGTGAGCCCCACCTATGCCGAGGAGATCAAGACCCCCTACTACGGAGAGGGTCTCGACCCCCTGATGCGGCATGTTCAGCACAAGCTGACGGGAATCGTCAACGGCATCGACACGGGCCTTTTCAATCCCAGCAGGGACAAGGCCCTTTTCAGCAATTACTCCTACCAGAGCCTGGACAAGCGGGGGGTCAACAAGGCCTATCTTCAGCGCCTCCTTCATCTCAAGGAGGATCCCGATATTCCCCTCCTGGCCATGGTCACCCGCCTGGTGGACGCCAAGGGCCTCGACCTGCTCTTCCATATCTTCGACGAGCTGATGCAGGAGGAAATCCAGCTGGTGGTCCTGGGCACCGGGGACCGGGTGTACGAGGACCGGCTGAGGGCCTACAGCAGCTACTACTCCGACAAGTTCAGCGCCAATATTTTCTTCGACCACCAGCTTTCCCAGAGAATCTATGCGGCGGCGGATCTTTTTCTCATGCCTTCGAGGTACGAGCCCTGCGGCATCGGCCAGCTCATCGCCATGCGCTACGGCGCCCTGCCGGTGGTGAGAAAGACCGGGGGACTGAGGGATACCGTGGAGCCCTACAACAAGTTCACCAAGGAGGGGACGGGCTTCGCCTTCCTCAACTACAACGCCCACGAACTCCTCTTCACCATCAAGGGGGCCCTGGAGGTCTACCGGACGGAGCCCGGGGTCTGGCGGACCCTGGTGGGGCGGGGAATGAAAAAACGCCTCAGCTGGAAGGCTTCCGCTCAAAAATACATCGATTTGTACCAGAGTCTTTGATTGAGGTGGCCCATGGATTTTAACAAGGAACGCTTCAAAAGGGAATATATCAAGAAGGTGGAGACCCAGACCGCCAGGGACTATAAACAGGCCACGGACTGGGAGAGATACTTCGCCCTGGGGACCACTCTCAAGGACCGGATCGTGGACAAGTGGATCGAAAGCACTGAAAAGCGGATCCGGACGCAGGGCAAGCAGGTCTACTATTTTTCCATGGAGTTTTTGACCGGAAGATTCCTGGTCAACAACCTCTACAACATCGGCCTCTATGAGGCGGTGAAGGAGGCCCTTGTGGAACTGGGGATTGATCTTGGGGCCATCGCCGAGATCGAGAAGGACCCGGGTCTCGGCAACGGGGGCCTGGGCCGGCTGGCGGCGGGTTTTCTTGATTCCCTGGCTTCGAAGGGCTACCACGGCCACGGCATGGGGATCCGCTACAATTACGGGCTCTTCGAGCAGAAAATCGTCAACGGCTACCAGGTGGAGTATCCCGACCGGTGGCTGAGTGCCCGGAATGTCTGGGAAATCAGACGGGAGGATGACAAGCTCCAGGTGAAATTCCGGGGTCGTATCGAGACCTATGAGGAGGAGGGCCGGCTGAAATTCAGGCATTACGGCTATGACACGGTGGCGGCGGTGCCCTACGACACCCCCATCATCGGCTACGACAACCAGGTGATCAATACCCTGAGACTCTTCAGCTCGGAATCCCTGACCACGGAATTCGACTACTCCAAGTTTTCCCAGGGGGAGTACCACTCCGCCTTCGAGAAGAAGCACGAGGCCGAGGCGATCTCCCAGGTCCTCTATCCCAACGACACCTACTACGAGGGCAAGCTCCTCAGGCTCAAGCAGGAGTACTTCCTGGTTTCCGCCGGTGTCCAGGACATCATCAGGGAATTCAAGCGCGGCGGCGGTGCGATAAAAAAAATCCACACCGCTGTGGCGATTCACATCAACGACACCCATCCCGCCCTCTGCGTGCCGGAGTTCATCCGGATCCTCCTGGACGAGGAGGGCCTGGAGTGGGACGAGGCCGTGGCCCTGACCCGGGAGGTCATGTCCTACACCAACCACACCATCCTCCGGGAGGCCCTGGAGACCTGGCCCCTGGAAATGATCCGGGACCAGATTCCCCGGATCGCCATGATCATCGAGGAGCTGGACGTGAGAATCCAGGCCGAGCTTAAGGAGAAAAAGAACCCTCTGGACGAGACCGAGAAGCAGGCGGTCCTCGTCATCCGGGAGGGGAGGATTTCCATGGCCAACCTCCTGATCCACCTCTGCCACAGCATCAACGGGGTGGCGAAAATCCATACGGAGATCCTCAAGACCAAGGAACTCAAGGAATTCTACAAGCTCTATCCCCATAAATTCAACAACAAGACCAACGGCATCAGTCACCGGAGGTGGCTGATCCATTCCAACCCCCGGCTGACCCGGACCATCGACGAGGCCATCGGAGAGGACTGGAAGAGGGACCCCCTCCTTCTGGAGGGTTTGCTCAGATTCAGGGAGGACCAGGGCTTCCTGGACCGGCTTGAAGCCATCAAACTGGACAACAAGCGGCTCCTGGCCCGGTACATCAAAGACCACAACGGCATCACGGTGAATCCTCATTCGATCTTCGACGTCCAGGCCAAGCGCCTCCACGAGTACAAGCGCCAGACCATGAACATTTTTCACATCATGGCCCTCTACAACCAGCTGCTGGACAGTCCGGGCCTGGAAATCACCCCCAGGACCTTCATCTTCGGGGCCAAGGCGGCACCGGGCTACCACGTGGCCAAGCAGACCATCAAACTGATTCACAGTCTGGCGGAGAAGATCAACTCGGACCAGCGGATCCGGGGCCGGATCAAGGTGGTCTTCCTGGAAAATTACGGGGTTTCCCTGGCCCAGAAGATCATCCCCGCCGCCGACGTCTCGGAGCAGATTTCCACGGCTTCCAAGGAGGCCTCCGGCACCGGCAACATGAAGTTCATGATGAACGGGGCCCTCACCGTGGGGACCATGGACGGGGCCAATGTGGAGATCCGGGAGGCCGTCGGCGAGAAAAACATCTACATTTTCGGCACCTCCGCCGGGGAGGTCTACGACCTCAGGGAAAAGAACAGCTACCGGGCCCTTGAATACTACGAGAGCCAACCGGACCTCAAGCGTGTCGTGGACCAGCTGACCAACGGCTTCTTCCCCCATACCACGGGAGAGTTCGACGTCATCCAGAAATCCATCCTCCACTACAACGACGAATTTCTCGTCCTCAAGGATTTCGAGGCCTACCGCCAGGCCCAGGCGAGGCTCTCCGAGGACTACCTCGACGCTCAGGCCTGGCTGGGAAAATCCCTTGTGAACATTGCCAGATCAGGGATTTTTTCCAGTGACTACACCATCGATGAATATGCCAGAAACATCTGGGGCTTGGGAGATGACGGCCATGAGTAAAATTACTGAAAAAATAGCCTTGACGAAGGCCTCCTTCGGCGCTAAGGTAGAAGGTGGGCGGACCACCTTCACCATCTTTGCCATCGAGGCCGAGGCGGTCAAGGTCCTCCTGTACCCTTCCGCCGAGGCGGTGCGGTACAGGGCGGTCCCCATGACCGCCGTCGAGGCCCATGTCTGGCAGGTTGAGGTCGGGGAGAATCTCGGCGGGACCTGCTACCAGTACCAGATCACCCGGGGAGGCAGAAAGTACGCCCTGGTGGATCCCTACGGCGGGGCGGTTTCTGAACAGGACGACCGGTCCGTGGTGGTGGATTACGACAAGCTTGACACCGAGGATTTTTTGACTCACGACAAGCCGGACATTCCCTATGAAGAGGCCGTCATCTATGAAATGCACGTCAGGGACTTCACCTCCAGCGAGACCATGCCGGTGGCGGATAAAAACACCTACCGGGGGCTCATGGCCTCCGCCAGGCTGTCCACCGGAGAGGTCATCGGCTTTGACCATCTCATGGAGCTGGGAGTCACCCACATCCACCTGATGCCCGTCCTCAGCTTTGAGGAGAATATCCAGGAGTACAGCGGCATCTACAACTGGGGCTACAACCCCTTGAGTTACTTCGCCCTGGAGGGGACCTATTCCTCCAATCCCGGGGACCCCTATGAGCGGATTCGGGAGTTCCGGGAGGTGGTGACCTTCTATCACCAAAGGGGCCTGAAAATCGTCCTCGACGTGGTCTACAACCACACCTTCTATTCGAGGTTTTCCGAGCTGGAAATACTGGCGCCCAGGGTTTTCTACCGCCTGGACGAAAAGGGTGGATACACCAACGGGTCGGGGACCGGCAATGAGCTCAACACCGAGGATCCCCTGGTGAGACGGCTGATTCTGGACAGTCTCGAGCACCTGGTGACCCGGTACCGGGTGGACGGCTTCCGCTTTGACCTGCTCGGTCTCATGGACACCGGTACCATGGATGAAATCGTGACCCGGCTCAGGGCCCTCGATCCCCAGATGCTCCTCTACGGCGAGCCCTGGATCGGCGGGGACTCACCCCTCCCCTTTGAAAAAAGGGTGTCCAAGGGGACCCAGAGACAAAGGGGCTATGCGCTGTTCAACGATGAATACCGCAATGCCATCAAGGGGGACAACGACGGGGACCACCGGGGCTACATCCAGGGGGAGACCGCTTATTTCGAGGTCATCAAATGGGGTGTCGCCGGGAGTGATTTCACCGCCCATCCCTCGGAGACCATCAATTACATCTGCGCCCATGACAATCTGATCCTGAGGGACAAGATCGTGAAATCCATGGGAGACCTGCCTGAGGAAGAGATCATCAAGGTCACCAAACTGGGGTTCTTCATCCTCATGATGTCCTTCGGCATTCCCTTTTTCCATGAGGGCTGCGAGTTCGGCAGGACCAAGCACATGGACTACAATTCCTACCGCAGCGGTGACTATGTCAACGGGATCCACTGGCATCTCAAGGCCGGGCACAGGGACTTGAATGAATTCGTACGAAAAATCATCGCCCTGAGAAAGTCCATGGGGGTCTTCACCGGCTACACCAAGGAAATGATCGCCGAAAACCTCTTTTACTACCATCTCAAGGATGGCGCCCTGGGCTATGAAATCTACGATGTCAGGCAAAAGAAATCCTACGCGCTTTTTGTGAACCCCAAGGAGTATCCCATAGAAACCCTCTTCAAGGTGGGTCGTTTTTCCCGCCGCCTGCTCTGCAGCGAGGAGGAGGAAGAAGTGGTCAATGACCAGCAATGTCTGATTCTCAAGGCAAGAAGCGCCTGCGTCTATGAAATGCAGGAGGAGGACAATTAAGTGGACCACCCTGTCCCCCAAGGGGCAGGGACAATAGGGAGACGTATCGAAGTGGTCATAACGAGAACGACTCGAAATCGTTTTGTCCTAACGGGCACGTGGGTTCGAATCCCACCGTCTCCGCCAATAACAAAGGGTCAAGAGAGCATCCGCTTTCTTGACCCTTGCTTTATTTGGCTTTTAAATAGTGTTGGTGAATGCATTCAATACTCTGTAACAACTATGATCATAAGCAGTTTAGGGGATTGATATGCCTTAGACTGCTTTCAGTTTGGAAACTTTGAGTCAGTATTTACTTTTGTGAACACTTCCAGAGCGCCATAGGGTGGTTTCGAAT
>JAGYOH010000020.1 GCA_018399635.1 Clostridia bacterium | reverse complement strand
ATCGGGACGGTATCAATTCCTGGTCAGGGTCTGGACTGTTCCGGTTTTTTATCAGAAAACAAGTGCCTAACCGGCAGATTGGGGAAATCAAGATGCCTTGGTATACCTATGGACACCACTCGAATGGGTGGGCATCAAACTCTATCGCAATATTACCGAGGACAGTCTGTGAATCAAAGTCGGTGCCATGTGAAGAAGATCCTTGAAACCCGGAAATACAAAAGGGTATCAGCTGTAGCAAAGGACAGGCAGTTCCGATAATGACTGAGGGTAAATGGCGCCGGGCAGGGGACATTCGAAAATGTCCTCCCCACGCCATTTTTTTGCTTTGTTGCCAGAACACCTGTGAACTCAGTGTAAACCTCAAGTAAGTTTCCCAGAAAACAAGCAATAAGTTTCCCTACCTGATTTTTGCTAAAAATGGTTTTACGGTTTCTTTTTTTATAATCATCATCATCAAAGTAGATTGCTTCGCAGTGGTGAAAGATTCGACGATGAAAAACAAATCCATGAAAAGTTCACCAAGTTGTAACAATGACGTGCAGGATTGTAACATTGGTGCGATAATCTCTAGACAGTGGTGAAGGCAAGGTCAACCGGGCAAATCAACTTAGGCGCCTCAGTGGGAAATGGCCGTGAATGCCATAGATCCGCCTTGAAAAAATGACGAATCAATCTACTGCAAAAACGATGAGACGGGGAGTGCTTTTGATGAAGAAAAAATTGATTCTGCTGGTGATACTGATGGCTGCTTTGGCCGGTTGCGCGAAGGAATATCCCCATGCCCTCGATGATCCGGGCGACTTCTCTGAAGTCATGGACGACCTGCCGGGAATCAGCTTGTATCAACTGGCAAACGAGGAGGTGGCCCTGGTCCAGGTGCATGAGGTTGATGAGGAAAAGGCCTACAGCGTGTCCATTCTTGATGCCGACAAGGCCATGGTGGCGTCTTACAGCGTAAAGGCCGAATCCGACCTGGAGGCCTTGGCATTCAGACAGGATCCGGCCGGGGTTGACAAGCACTTTGGCGGGCAATCGGGTTTTGTGGCGTTGGACAAAGTGACGCGGCAACAGATATACGACAGTCTTCAGAAAAACTACAAAGGCCAGGATGCCTATGAAAAACAATATCTCCGGGACATCGTGACCCAGGAAACGGTCTTCGCCAGCCCGGAATATTTCAACGGCCAGGATTTTCGGCTGCATGTCTACCGCGTCTTCATGATTCCTCTGAGCACCATTTATGTCAGTGTCGAAGGGGATGAATACCATTTTACAAGTGTCATGGATGGCTGTTGGTGAGGGGTTGCATTTCCTGTGACTGGTCCCTGTCCCGACACCAAGGGGGATGGGGGGAGGGATTTCAATCAGGACTGCTGGCGATGATACCTGGTGAAACAAGGCGGCAGGGGTGGCTTCCGGTTTTGACGGCCAGGGAGTCCGCTTAGAATGAACACCACCCCATACAAGGAGAGGTGTCATGGAAACCGATCAAAAAATTATTGAAATTCTGAAATCTCAAGGGGATTTGTTTGAACAAATCCAATCAGATCCAAGTGTCCGAAGACTGCGCGAGGTTCTCCGAGAGACAGGAATCGACCTGGATGCCGGTCAGGCTGAAGCAATCATCAAGCAACTGGGTCGGCCCCTTGAAATGGATGACCTGGAAAAAGTCGTCGGCGGGGTGGCACGGGACAGGACCTCCTTCAACAAACTCAGAAATGAGGATTGATTCTGCGCCTTGGCTGAGGCGACATCAAAAGCAATTGTCCGTCATCCTGCTGAGTATCCTGGTGGTTTGCGCCGGTTTGATTTATCGCCAGACCACCCGACCCGCTGACTTTGTCTTGATGGTGTATATGGTGGGCTCTGATCTGGAGAGTGTTTACAACATCGGGACGGAAGAAATCCGCAGCATGATGGCAGAGGGTTCCTCTAGCCGGGTGAAGATCGTGGTGCAGACCGGGGGCGCAAGCCGATGGCGGATGATTGAAATCGAAGAAGGAAAAATCAACCGGCTCTACATCAAGAAGGGGGAGGTCAAGACCCTGGAGGTGCTGGACAATCAGAACATGAGCGAAGCTGCAGTGCTGACGGATTTCATCACCGATACGGTGCAGGATTTCCCCGCCCGACGATACGGCATCATTCTCTGGAACCACGGCAGCGGCAGTGTCTACGGTTTCGGCAATGACGAGCTCTATGATTTTGAAGCCATGCCGGTCTCAGAGCTGGCCCTGGCTTTTGAAGGGGCCAAGGCCGCCACCGGGGTCACCTTTGAGCTCATCGCATTTGATGCCTGCCTCATGGGCTCCCTTGAAACCGCTGTCGCCATGGCCCCCTACGGCCAGTACATGGTGGGGTCGGAGGAAATCGAACCGGGCAACGGCTACCATTATCCTTCCCTGATCCGCGCCTTGAAGGCGGACCCCCACCAATCCGGAGAAGCCCTGGGCGGGGTGATCGTCGACGGCTTCGTCAAGGACCTCGAAGGAAACACGCGGGCTCAGAGTCTGACTCTGAGTGTCATCGACCTGGACAAAAGCCGGCGGGTGGCTGAACTGTTGGAAGAATGGATCGAGGACCAGGACTACGACCGGGCCGGTTTGTCATTGGCCCGGCATTATGCCCGGAGTTACGGGGGAAGAACCGCCTATGAGGGTTATTCCGATATGATTGACCTGGGCAGCTTCATCCGTCAATTCCCGGACCATCCGAAGACGGCACCCCTGCTTGAAGCCATCCAGGAAGCCGTCCCCCGTCTGCATCATGGCCAGGCCCGGTCGGGTTCTACAGGCTTTTCCATCTATTTTCCTTACTATGGCCTATCTGAGTTTGACCGGCGCCAGGCCATCTACAATACGCTGGAGATTCTACCGAACTACCGGTCCTTTACGGATTCAATGATTCAATGGCTTGAAGAAACCCACATTGCCATCAGTTTTGACTCGCCGACGGCCATTATGGGCGACGGGGATTTTCAGGTGGTGCTCAAGGAAGAGGACCTTCCCAATATCAAGACCGTCAACTACCTTGCAGGCATCCGGCAGGAGGACGGCTCCATACTGGGGCTGGGCTTTGACAATGACGTGGGCTATGACCCTGAAACCACCACGATCTACAACCGCTCTACGGGTTTTTGGCTGGGGCTCAACGGCCATCTGGCAGCTGTCAGCCTCACTGAAGAAACTGCAGACTACAATCTGTATTCCATTCCCGTCCTGCTCAACGGCAGACAGGTCAGCGTCCAGGGGGCCTGGTTCTGGGACGAGGGCGAAGAACACGGCGGTTACTACGAGGTCCTGGGGGTGTGGGCCGGCATCAATGCCGACAACCACACCGTGGACCGGGATGTCATCGACGTGAATCCAGGGGATCGGATCACCATGTTGCATACCCTTGAGACCAGTGAGAATCAGGCAGGCACCTACGTTGAAGGGGAAAGCTTCATCCTTGAAGAGGACCTGATTTTCGACGATGTCGTGATGCCGCCGGGAGACTATGTTTTTGCCTTTGAAATCGTGGACATCGCCAACAAAGCCTATCTCTCCGAGTATGTGACCATCGAGTGGCGTCAGGAAGAATATGAGACATTGCTGGAAAAAATCAAGTGAAAATGAGCGGTACCGGACGGGGACATTCGCTAATCATGACTGACGTGAATGATTTTTCGCCAAGGAAGGGTATGACCAGGTACCTTCATGGCCATGGCGGGGGTGGAAGGCGTTCTCAAGGTCAAGGACGATCCCGCCTTTGACACTTGTCAGACGACGAAAGCTCTGAACCCCTTGCTATCAGGAGGTTCAGAGCTTTTCAAGTGTTTTGTTTTCTGCGTACCTTTTTTCCCATCTACGTCTGCTTGAATTTGAAGCGGCGATGACGGGAGCTGGTGGCCACCGGCTGATTCATCGAATGCTTAAGTCATTTCAAGACCACCGGCAGGGGACAGGGCGGTTTGTCTCGAGTCCGGTCAAAAAATACCCCCCTTGACGCCAGGTCAGGGGGGTATTCTATGGTATCCTGGGGGAGATTCTAATCCAGGGAATCTGCTGACAACCATTCGAAATGGGTCTGTACATCATAAGTGACAAGACCGACGAGGTTGTCTGAAGCGGCGACATCGCTGTCGAGGAGATAGTCATGGGTGATCAGGGTGCCGTCAAGGTGGATGTCAATCGACTTGGTGCCGGGGGATGCCCCCTTGCGGACCGTGAGAATGATCTCATGGGAGGCATTCCACCAGTCCTCATCTTCCTTTTCAGGAATGAAGTCGGAGGCGACATTGTTGAGGACATCCTTGAGTTCGTTGGCGTCGCGACTCGAAACCCGCCTGCTGATGGTGACGGTTTCCTGACCGCGGTCAAATTGAAGGACATAGCCGTTGTCTCTTTGAAAACCGAAGAGACTTGAGGTCAGGGTGCTTTCAAAGAGGAGGCCATAGCCACCGTAGTCCCCGATGCTGTCGAGGGTGGCGACCAGACGGATTGAATATTCTTCCAGGGGGTTGGGATGGTAGAAAAGGGCATCCCCATAGAAGGGATTGTCGCTCTGGATGCCTTGATCGCTGCTGGTCCAGTCATTTGCATCGTAGAGGGCCGCCTCTAGATTCAGGTCAGCCAGGTTGCCGGATTGAAAGGTGGGTTCGGGTGGTGAAACCGGTTGTTCAGGCGTTTCAGGCGGCTCGGGAAGAACCGGGGGATCTGGAATGACCGGGGGGTCTGTGGTCTGGGTCAGATCACTGCTGACCCTCAGGGTCCCTCCGATGGGGGTCTCAGGGTCGATACCGGCGGTATCGATGGTGTAGTAATAATAACCGGTGACTCCCGGTGAAAGGACCTCGGGGGAACCCTGAAGACTCAAGCCCCCCGTGGTGTCGATCATCAGAAGCTGCACCGGGAGGTCGCTGTGATTGGTGACGGAGAACATTTCATGGTTTTCTGAACCGATGCTGAAAAGGGCTCCGCCGTTGAAGCCGCCCTGGGATCCCATCTCATGCAGAGCGGACCTCAGGTTGAAACTGACTTCGCCGGTGGTGGCATATACCAGGAAATCCTCATACCCTGCCATGGCATCAAAGCGTACGGCGGTCAAGGAATCTCCGTCGGACAGGACTCTGCCGGCAGAAATCTCACGATCAAAGGAAATATTTGTCAATGCCGCGGCAGCCAGGCTGCCGGTGATGATGGCAAGTGTGAGTATGAGTATGGTGAGTGACAGGCGTTTCACGGGTGCACCTTCCTTTCTATGGGATCAGAGTCCTCATGGTCTAGTCGAGCGGGGTGGCGGATAGCCAGTGGTATTCCGTCGGGGTAAACCAGGACCTCAGGCCAATGTGATTTTCTGAGGCTGTGAGTGTACTCTGAATCAGATAATTTTCGTAAATCAGCACGCCGTCGAGGGAAATATCAATGCTTTTGCTTCCTTCCTCGACGCCCTGCCGGACCGTGACAAGAATTTCATGCCCGGCCGTCCAGAAATCATCGTCATCACGGCCGGGAAGGTTGTAGGCATCAGTCCTGGCCTTGACAAGGTCCCTGAGAGGACTCTGTTCATTGCCGTCGACACGGGGCCGGATGATGAAATCCCCGAACACGCGGTCGAACTGGAGGATATAGCCGGTATCGACGTAGTGACCGTTTTCGTCAAGACTGACGCTGGTTTCAAAAGCCAGACCGTATCCCCCGTAATCATCGGAGTCTGACAGGGTGGCCAAAGAGCGGATGGTGTATTCAGCAAGGGGGGCCGGATGGAAAAACATGAAGTTGCTGCCGACTATGCCGTTTTCCGAACCGGTCCAGAAGGATGATGAATAGATGGCTTCTTCAAGAGAGACATCCGCCAGGTTCACTGATGATGGGGGTTCCATGGGGAGTGTCGGACTTGTCTCGTTTTCGGTGTATTCCAGATCACTGGTCACTCTCAGGGTCCCTCCGATGGGGGTCCCGGGGTCGATACCGGCGGTAGCGATGGTGTAGTAATAATAGCCGGTGACTCCCGGTGAAAGGACCCCGGGGGAACCCTGAAGACTCAAGCCCCCCGTGGTGTCAATCATCAGAAGCTGCACCGGGAGGTCGCTGTGGTTGGTGACGGAGAACAATTCGTGGTTTTCTGAACCGATGCTGAAAAGGGCTTCGCCGTTGAAGCCGCCCTGGGATCCTGTTTCATTGAGAGCGGACCTCAGGTTGAAACTGACTTCGCCGGAGTTGGAAAAAACGAGGTAGTCCTCATACCCCGCCATGGCTTCAAAGCGTACGGCGGTCAAGGAATCCCCGTCGGACAGGACTCTGCCGGCAGAAATCTCACGATGGAAGAAAATATTTGTCAATGCCGCGGCAGCCAGACTGCCAAGAACCAGGGCGGCTGTAAGCATCAATAGACTAAAAGACAGTCGTTTCATGGTGTTTCATTCCTTTTTCTTGACCCTTGACTAAGGGGGAGCTGGCGGTGATCGGGTGAGTGGCGTGACAATCAGGCATTGTCTCTATAGGTGATCGGCGGCACCGGGCCAACTGAAGACAGATCGTGGCAAGTGTTTTTCAAGCAGTGACGGGCTTCCAGGGGTGGGGCGCTCAGGGCATGAAAGCTCTGAAGCGTGGCAGCCAACCGGAGAAAGACCTTCTTATTTCTTATTATCCCATTTATGGCCCGGATGGACAGTGAATAACAAACGACTTCAACGTGCTTTTTTCACGACCTGGAACCTTGTGTATAAGGGGTTCCTTCACCGGTCAATAGAAGGATCTGGCGCTTTCCCCAAGCCTCCGGGCTTTTTTTGCGTATGATTTTGCCCGGTGTCGGCAATGAAAGGCTCAATATTACATTTCAATAACGGAAAAGGTCATTTGGGTTAATGGATTGCCGGCAGGGTATATCAATACCAATCATCGATAATGAGAACAATAATGAAATGAACCCATTCACTTGGAAAGGAGTGATTTCTCATGAAAAGACTAAATCTGAAAAACCTTGCCGCCATGGGGATGATCCTCACCCTGCTGGCGTCATCGATTCCCGCTTATGCCGCTGATCAGGACGCCCGGCTGCTGGCCGGAGGCATGGCGGAGGCTGAACAATCCCTGGCCGGGTTCCTGGACCGGTGGGAAATCCGGTTGTCGGAGGACTTCGATGAGCATTTCCTTACGGTCAAATCTTCACTGATGGCAGGCGACGGCGCCGTGACGGCGGTCCAGGATGCTCTGCTGGTTTTCCTCAACGATTCCCTCAGGGTGATGGAGGAGGACAGTGTCGCGGACCTTGTGGCCTACGCCCAGGACTACAATTCTTCGAGGTCCAACAAGTACCGGTCCCGGTACGTCGATGACAATCCCTTGTCGGAAAGTGACCAGACCAGGGCCCAGGACTACAATTCCTCGAGGTCCAACAAGCCCCGGGCCGAGATACCGGTGGCGGATGAAGGGGAGGAAGGGTTCCTCTTGGAGGCCGGTGAAGCCGTGGAGATTCGAATCCCCGTCCAAGGAGAAAATCTCATTCTCCTTGAGAACCTCGACCCCGCTATGATGGTGCCGGCTGTCAGGGGAAAAAATGCCGATGTTCTGGCGGCCCTGGTGTATACCGGCAGCCTGCATGAGACTCTGAAGGCCGGCATGGACCGGTGCGAGGCCCGGGACCTGGAAATGGGGTTTTTCTTCCTGGAGGAGTCCAGGGAATCTTTTTACTTCCTCGAAACCGAATTCTTCCTGCCGGTGGGCATCGGCGGAGACCAGGACTGTGACGACATGGACTCCGGTTCCCTCAGGCCCGATGAAGTCGCCTTGGAGGAGAATGATCCTCCCGGGAGCATCCTGCTCAGGATCGGCGAAGCCACGGCCAGGGTGGACGGGAGTGCCGCCTCCCTGGAGGTTTCCCCCTTCATCGAGGGAGGAAGAACCATGGTTCCCCTGCGTTTCATCGGTGAGGCTCTTGGTGCTGAAATCATCTGGGACCAGGAGCAGAGCAGCGTGACCTACCTTCGGGGGGATGACGTCCTCAAGCTCTGGATCGGTGAGAACAGGGCCCTGCTGAACGGGGTCGGCGTTCCCATCGATGAAGACGCCGCCGTGGTTCCCCGGATTGTCCGTGGGAGAACCGTGGTGCCCCTTCGATTCGTCAGCGAAGTGCTGGGGTCTGAAGTGCTCTGGAACGGGGAGACTCAGGAAATTACTGTGAAGACGGACAATCCCCTTTATAAGGAGTCTCTTTCGAAGGGCGTCAACCCCATCTATGAAGGCGATGATTGATTCAGAGTCGTCGGTGAACACCGGTCTGCTGAATGAAGAGAACCGTTTCCGATCCGGAAGCGGTTCTCTTTTGAGTCCTGGTGAACAATTTTGAACTATTTTGCGAAGTTCATCGTCCAACAGGCAGGAGGTGTCGGCATGAAGGGCACGAAATTTTCATTGGTTCTGATTATCGGTGTGGCGGTCCTTTTTACGGGATGTGGGCCCCGGGAAGGGGAGGAAGCTCCCGGTGAACCCTTAGAAATCATTGAGACGGAGGAGGACCGGGAGCCGCAAAAGGAAGTGGTGGAGCCAGACGGTTCAGAGGGTGAAACTGAAGCCATCAAGGCCGTCTATGTGGGCAGGATAGACGGGAATTTTGTTGAAATCCTCCAGGGCGGAGAGTTTGTGACCTATGCCTTTGACCAGGAAGCAGAAGATGCCGTCAACCCGGGGGGCATGGCCAGTTATTCAGGGGTGGACCTTGTAGTCGGCGTTGATCAGGACAAGCAAAAGCGAATCCAGTCCTTGACATTGGCAGACCCCCCCGGCGTGGGGAATGCGCCGGAAATGCAAAGGGCGGGCCGGATCGACACCCTGTTCGGCGTCGATGTCTGTCTGATCGAAGGGGAGCCCTACTGGCTGGCCCACGAACTGGTGATTTCAAGTTCGAAGACCGTGGAAGAAGGGGAGGGCATCGACTTTTCTTATTATCGGGATGCCTATGGCCGGAGGGTCATCACTTCATACACCAGGCTTTTCACTGAAAGCGGGAGAATCGAGGAGATGACGGCGACAAGTCTCTTTGTCGACTTGACCGGCAATCCGGAAGAAATACCGGCCAGGGAGTACCGGTTGTCACCTGAAATCGCGGCATCATTGGAAGGTCTTCAACTCCAGACGGGGGAGATGATTCTCTTTCGATACAGGATTGAAGAGGATGACACCAGGGTCATCACCATCCTGGATCGGATGAACCCGTAAAGGGCAGGCGGATCCAACAAGGGATCGCCTCAGAAAATAAGACCCGCCCCTCGGCACTGTCTGAAGTGTCAAGGGGTGGGTCTTTCATTTTTTGCAGGTTAAAGGCTGCCCTGACAGGTCAGTCGGGGACGGGTTTTCTGAGGGCGGTCTTGATTCCGAAGGCGATCAGGACCAAGCCGATGACCATATTGAGGAGAGTCAAGAGGGGGGAAGGAAGGAATGCACTGACATAGTGACCGGTGACTGAAATCACCGTCAGAAAGAAAACCGTTGAAATGACCGCACCAAGGCCGAAGGCATACAGGTCGGCGGCAATCAGGTCATCATCGATGATTCTTGCGGAGAAGACCCCCGCCCAGAAGAGGATGGTCAAGGGATTTGAAAGGGTCAATACTACCGCCTGCAGGAAACGGCTGTCAAAATTCCCTGTTGCCAGGAGGGTCACTCTGGGAATGAGAGAGATGCCAAAGGCGCCCAATAGGGTGCTGAGGCCGAATCCGATAAGCACCAGGGCTCCGAAAAGTCCCATGAGATTTTTTAAATTTTTCTGGCTCTCAAGCAACTTACCCAATCCCCCGATGGCCAGCAAGATGAAGAGGGTGTCGACGAGGGTCACCCCAAGGACGCCGGACATGGCGGATGAAAAGCCATGAGCCACCGCCGTCTGGAAAATGTAGAGACAGATGGGTCCGACGGCCAGCTGCAGCAGCATGCCGAACTTGAATCCTTTGAATATCATGATGAGCCTCCTATCGGTTGGCAGTTTCTTTCAAGGTCGACAAGACAATCAGGGAGTCGGTCTTTTGTACCCCCTGGATGACCTTGAGTTTTTTGCTGAGAAAGTCCTCCGATTCGGATGAGTCTCTGAGGAGGACCTTCAGCATCTAGTCGTATTCACCCGCCATGTGGTGACACCCGACGACCTCATCAAATCGAAAAATAGTTTCCTTGAAACCCTCCGTATTGATGGGGAGATTGATATTGACGAAAACCAGGGTCAGGAGTTTGAATCCCATTTTGTCACGGTTGATTCTGACGCTGAACTGCTCGATGGTGGGGTTTTCTTCGGGCTTTCAAAGGTCTTATGAGACGGCGGGTATGGAAAGGTTGACTTTTTTTCTGATTTCCGAGGCCCTAGTCCGCCCCTTGTTTTTCAAGGTCTCCAGGATGAGGCAGTCAATCCATGCCATGAAGATGCGTCATACCATTTTGTTGTCGGATAAGGATATTATAGACGTTGACTTGAATTAATCAAATACTAAGGAGTCAAAATAATGAAAAAGAAGGTCAGAAGCGGTTGAGGTTAAATACTTTAAATGAAAACGCCTTCTCAGGAAGGATAGAAAAAGAAGGTAGCCGGATGGTCCCGATATATTTATCTAATGGTACTGAGTATATGTCTTGTGTATTAGAAAATTTTGGGTTAAACAGTTTTTTTTCAAGAGGTTACATCGTTAGTGTAACAATACATGTTGGATTGAATATGGGATAAAGTCTATATAATGGTGTAATTTCGATGGGACAGATAGGGACTATATATTGGATTCGTTTTTGAGGAGTACGGATTGACATTACGAATCATTCGGGTTATTATTACGGTGTAATACGATGTAATACGATTTAGGAGGTGTGCTTGATGGGTACAGTATCATTGAGGTTGAATGAAAAGATGATGCGTTGATCAGAAAATATGCAGAGCTGCACAATGTAGACCTGTCAACATTCATAAGAGAAGCTGTAATTGAAAAAATTGAAGATCAGTATGATTTGACATTATTCAACAAAGTATGGGATGAAGAGAAGTCAAATGATCTCATAAGCCTGGCGATTTGAAAAAGAACTTGGCTTATGAATTATCAAATTCAATACACAAAACAGCACTCAAGCAGTTCAAGAAGATGGACAAGAAGATTGCAGCGCTAATCATTGCATACATTGAAGAAAAATTGGAAAATTGTGAGAACCCCAGACTCTATGGCAAATCACTTCAAGGAAGCTTGAACGATAAATGGAGGTATCGCATAGGCGATTACAGAATACTGACCAAGATTGAAGATGCGAGACTAATCGTTATTGTTGTTGAAGTTGGACATAGGAAAGAAATCTATAGATAATCAATTGACAGTTGATTTCTGTCGAATATGGACGTCATTTTGAATGGTTGCGCTCCACTTCCACCACAAAAAGAATGTAACTATTGATACATTAAGAACCCATTGAAATCAGTGGGTTTCCTTTTTTTTTGTTGATTTGTTCACCTGAAATCGAACCTCTCACGACTGAAGTCACGAGTGTTCTGGCAACAAAGCAAAAAAATGGCGTGGGGAGGACATTTCAATGTCCCCTGCCCGGCGCCATTTACCCTCAGTCATTATCGGAACTGCCTGTCCTTTGCTACTGATACCCTTTTGTATTTCCGGGTTTCGGATCTTCTTCACATGGCACCGACTTTGATTCACAGACTGTCCTCGGTAATATTGCGATAGAGTTTGATGCCCACATTCAGTGGTGTCCATAGGTATACCAAGGCATCTTGATTTCCCCAATCTGCCGGTTAGGCACTTGTTTTCTGATAAAAAACCGGAACAGTCCAGACCCTGACCAGGAATTGATACCGTCCCGATGTGCCTGTTCTGATCTTTGAAAAAATTATCGTCAAAAGAGGTGGCCTCTTTTGAAAAACGGTGCCGGGCATGTGAAAAAACGGTGCCGGGCACGAAAAAAGCCAAACTTAATAATAATGCCATGTAAATCTTACTCTAAAATTGGAATTCTTTCTTGTTTAAATATAACATAAAAATCAATGTTTGGAATGAGTACAACATGTCTGTGTAAAACCATATCGTCATCAACTAAATTTTGATGTGATTTTTTTTGAAGATACATATTCTGAACTAAAGTTTGTTTTTTTGGAATTCATCTATGACTTGAGCGATGTTCGTTTCCAGATATTTTTTGAAATCATGAGATTCCTGACCAAACTCCAATTTCACCCGATGGAATTAACTTTTTCATAATAATTAAGGAATGTATTGATAACACAAAGTTTATTGCTGCCAACAAATGTTAATTATCCTGAAAAAAATGTACTATGATAAAAGCCCTTGAAAAACATCGCTGTTTTTAACATCTTTTTGGCAATCATCGAATATGAAGACGAGAACAACCTTCTTTAAACAATATTTAGAGCTTTATTGACTTATGACGATCTTCTTTCTATCTGGATTACCTTTTCATACGAAATAAAATAACAGTATTGGGCGTAGCAATAAAACGAAAGTTATAAGACAAATTTCTGCTCTTATGATTTGACTTTGCCTTCTCTATGATATTGCAGGGCACATTTTCCCTTGTACCGCCGCCTACTTGGACACTTGACTTCTGTTGTTACATCCGTGTACAACTAAACTGAATTTTCATTAGGGTAAAAGCTGTTACCATGTCCCGTTTGCAGTTGCAAACTGACCGATGGTACAGACTGTGTGCGATTACTACCTGACTTCGATGCCGTTTCACACTAGAATCAAATGATTGAAAGATGGTGGCAGGATTATTGTCCTCACCCACCAACGTCCGTTGGTTAGTGTTCTTCTTTCGTAAAATGCTTTTGCACGTTCTTCGTCGATTGTTTAACTTCGTTTGAACAATTGGTGGATAACCCTTGTCTTAAGTCCTAAATGCTGATTCGTACAAAAATCCGACATCCCGCTGAACGGACCTCATCTTCCTACGTTCCACCTTGTCTCTTACCGGACCCGGACGTTACCCAATACCGGATGGTTTTGCTCAAACCTGACCAAGACACCCTTCTGAACTCGATACAATCGTAAAAGCGTGTACTCGCCCGTCCTGTTAGTTGGAGGTTTGATTGAAGTATCAGCACCTACAACGCCCCTTACGGCGCCGCGTACGAAAGCGTTGCCAGCGCGTTTGCCAAAACACCGTGGCATGGACATTTAAACGGTATATCTGCGCATTTATAGACGACGCCACCCGATATTTAGTTGCCGTCTATGAAACGGCTTCAATCTTGACACCCCAGAACGATTATGCACTTGGGAAACATCGATTTACGTTGATGTCGGAAAAAGCTTCGCTCAAATCAAGCATATTAAATCAAATATCACCGACAAAATTCAACCGAAATCTCGGCTCTTGTGAGGCCAAAGTCGCCGAACTCAATAATCGGTTGGCCCCCTGGATTAAGCATCGTAGCTTTACCGATCCCCCAAATTTATCAATGTTGAATGAATGCATTCCTACATACTGAACAGTAGATAAGTTCTCAGTAGATTGGAAGAAGCGGTCTCTCGATGGATAAGATTCAATAAAACTCAAACCCTTCAAAAATATCCGAATTGTGGGGCTAAACTTTTTCCAAACGATTGACGAAGGTTCTCGATGGATTAACGAGGCCAATATTACCGGACCGTCGTATATAGTAAATTGAAAAGCACCTTTTTCACGATTCCCAAGCAGTTGATGAGACCCCTTACCTCCAAGACAACTCTTTGCCCCTGGGACAACGGCCTGAGACGACTGCTCCTTTATCTATCCTAACATGGTTTTACAACCCTTGGACCAGTCAATTAGAGGAGACTCACCAATCGGGTGTGCATAAGTCGATAGACCCTTGAATCCGATTCCTGTTGAACTATAAAATTTCAGCCAATGGCTTTTTCTTTCTGGCAAAATTATGGATATTGAAGCTCTACGATCAGATGGACTTATCCAAATGAGTACAGGTCGGGGAACAGGATTTTTACTGAGGCCTTAGAAAGATTTTTTCCATGCACAAACTGTGCTTTTTTTGCCTCGTTTTGATTGGACACTAAAGCGACTTTAAGCGAAATCACCGCAAAGGCATGATCCAATCACTATAACAGTTGATGAAATAATTAAAATTTAACTCATTTATGGAAACCATTCATAATTCCAATACAGATGAGATTCAGCTGATAACCTATTTTATGAAAAATACCTAATGAACATCTTAAAATATCGCATTCTACAAATAGTAATATTTTATGGAACAATGATTTCGTAATTGGTGAATGCGTTCGACTTGCAAATGGTCAACAAAATACATAAATCTATAACTCACGATTTAACTTTCACATTAAAAACAGTTAAATCATATGACAAAATTTCCCACTAACAAGCGGCATTAATTATCCATAACATTTTACAAAAACTATTGAAAGATTTGCTACTTTAAAATCACGGTTTTGGATAGTCTATATTGGATTAAGAAAACAATTATCAACAACTATAGTTCAAATATTAAAGTTCAATATTCAAGGGATAACCCTTCTTTAAATATTTGGATAGAACGGAGATTGTTTCAATATTTTTTGATTTTTTCATGGAATTTCTTCATTGAAATATTCTGATTTTCATTATGAATATACATTTACATGCACTTCTTAGTTCTCCCATCTGAGCTTTCCACGGACTTACATTCAACCTCAATAAAGATTGAACCGGCATTGGCCATTCTTGATCGACTTTGCACTGAGAAGCAATCTATTCTAATGGCGAAGATAGTTGTAGAATGAGAAACAGAAAAACCATTTATGGAAAAAATAGGTGGAGAAGCTTATTTGTTGTTTTCTGGGAAACTTACTTGATGTTTACAATCGGGTCGATGACACTCAATAAATCAAAGATGCGGAAGGAATAGGAATATTTAATAAAGATAATTATATATGACATAAATAGTGTTTTAACCCGTGATAGAGTCAAGTTAGAGGAAGAGGGGTGTAACTGAGGCGGGTGATGGGATGCCGGACGCTCAGTATTGTTACTTGGAGGTTTTTTTAACAAACAAGCGGAATTCCCCACCCTCTAAGCCACCTTGCTCGCTTTAGCGAGAGCGTAGGGTGGGGATGGGTAGCTTCCACCAAAAGTGACATTATTTGACATATTAATTCAGTGATGTATGATACAATTGAGGTGATACCAATAGAATTTAGATACAAATAACCGTTCAGTGTACATGCTCGATTATCACTTGATTCTTGTTGTGAAATACCGGAGAGAAGTCATTGACTCTACAATATCTGAGAGACTTAAAGAAATCTTCGAGTATATTTCACCACGGTATAAAATCACACTTGAAGAATGGCATCAGACCAGGACCACATTCATGTACTTTTTAGGGGCACAACCTCATTCGGAAATCTCGAAGTTCCTGAATGCTTACAAAAGTGCCAGTAGTCGGTTGATTAAGAAAGAGTTTCCTCAAATCCGTAAAAAATCCATGGAAAGAGTTTTCTGGAGCGAGTTACTGCCTGTTAACTACTGGTGGTGCTCCCATTGAAATTGTCAGGCAGTACATTGAAAGTCAAGGTCAAAGTGAGATGATTCCGTGAAACGTGCCTATAAATATCGTATTTACCCAAATAAAGAACAGACGACATTCTTTGCCAAGAACTTCGGCTGCGTACGTTCATCTACAACAAGATGCTTGCCGATAAGATCGAGCATTACAAGAAAAACAGGGATGATGCTCAATAATATTCCTGCGCAGTACAAAGAAATACGAGTGGCTCAAAGAGGTGGATAGTTTGGGTGGCCAATACTCAGCTCAATCTACAAAAGGCATTTATTTCTTTGAGACCTATCTGTGGGATTTCAAAGTTCAAGTCAAAGAAAGACAACCATTTTCCTATACGACGAACAATCAAATGGCACCGTGTATTTTGATGATGACCGTATTAAATTGCCTAAACTCAGAACACTTGTCAAAGTAAAAGCACAGAGACTTTGAAGGTAAAATCAAGTCATGCACGATTTCCAAGACCCCTTCGGGCAAGTACTTTGTCTCTGTTCTCGTAGAAACCGAGATTGAAAATCTTCCCTGAGTCAGGTCATCAAGTAGGCATTGATGTCGGAATAAAGAATTTTGCAATCTGTTTATGGAAAAGTCTACGAAAACCCCAAGTGGCTCAGAAAATCTGAGAAGCGACTGCCAGCTCAAAAGGATTTCGCGAAAGACAAGGGTAGTCGAAACAGCGCTAGGCTCGCCTAAGGGTTGCAAAGATGCATGAGAAGATTTCCAACCAACGTCGTGATTTTCTACAAAAGGTCAGTACTCAGATCATTCGCGAAAACCAAGCGATAGTGATTGAGGACCTAAGGGTGAAGAACATGATGAAAAATCATAAGTCAGCCAAAGCAATATCCGAAGTCTCATGGAGTACATTGGATGTTGTACAAGTCTCAGTGGTATGGTAGAGAACTCGTGATCGCCCCTGCCAACTATGCTAGTTCCCAACTGTGTTCAGAATGTGGCTACAAGAACTCGAGGTAAAGAACTTAGCCCTTCGGGAATGGACCTGCCCTCAGTGTGGCATAGTCCACGATAGAGATATCAATGCGGCTAAAAACCTACTGAAACTAGCTGGATAGTTTTGGTACTATCGAGGTCGGTGCGACCTTATGAGCCTGGGTAAACTTGTTCCGTTAGGGATATTGACCAGGAAGCTCCCACTTCTACAAGTGGGGGTAGTTCACGAGGCTCATGGAGACCAAGGAGGGAAACATGAAAACAATCAGATGCCGGACATTGCTGCTGTTTTTGCTGTTCATGCTGCTGATGTCAATGCCGGCAGCCGCCGAGTCAATGGACGAATATTTGCCTTATGCTCAAAGTTTGTCTGAATTGGAAGTCTTTCTGGGTACAGGCAGCGGCTATGAACTGGATAGAGCGCCTACACGCATAGAAGGACTGGTGATGCTGATCAGACTTCTCGGTGCGGAAGATGAAGTGCAGTCCCTGGCCAAATTCAGCATACCCTTTGATGATGTTCCCGGATGGGGAAAAGGCTACGTGGTCTATGCCTACAAAGAAGGCCTTACCAAGGGAGTGAGTGAAAGTCGGTTTGGCTCCTCAAACTCTTTGAATGCCAGGGCTTTTACGACATTTGCACTGAGAAGTCTCGGTTACAACGATGCTGCCGGAGATTTCAGTTATCAGAATTCGATTGTTTTTGCCAACAGCATCGGACTTTTTGATGGGAATTTCATGACCATTCTTGAAAACGAGGCTTTTCTCCGCGGTCATGTGGCAAGAATCGCCTATGAAACCTTGAGATACAAGCCCAAGGGAGAGGAAGTGTTGCTGATTGAGCAACTGATGTCCCAGGGCATGGTTGATGATTCAGTCGGCAATGCTTTCATTGAAAATGTCATCGGGGGGATTGTCAGGGTTGATCCAGAGGAGCCAGGTGGAAAATCCACCAGTGAAATCGCTCTGAATGCAGAAAGTCTTGTTCTCTTGGAAGTTGAGACCGCCCAGGGAATCATGACAGGAAGTGGTGTGGTCATTGATGAGGATGGCACAATCGTGACCAATTTTCATGTCATCGAAGGTGGATACAAGATTACGGTTAGCTTTGATGAGGGCAGTGAGTACACCGGGACTGTGACGGTCAAGGATTATGATGAAAATCTGGATCTTGCCCTCCTCAAAGTCAACCGGACGGGATTGCCGGCTGTGGCGATTGGCAGTTCAGAAAAAATGAGTCTGGGAGATCCAGTGGTGGCCATCGGAAGCCCCTATGGTTTGCTCAATTCAATCACAGAGGGAATTGTTTCAGGTTTTAGAGATCAATTCATTCAGATATCGGCGGCAATCAGCCCGGGAAGTAGTGGTGGCGCCTTATTCAACGACAGAGGTGAACTGGTGGGTATCACCACGGCAGGCATTGCCGAAGGAGAAAATCTTGGTTTTGCCATCAAAATTGAAGCCATCCAGGAGCTTGATGGCAACATGAGACTGTCACTTGCGAAGTTCTCTGAAAGAACGGCTGAATTTGTCAAGCCAGAACCTCCGATGAATTTGCGCATTGCCCAAGAAATGGAAGGAACGGCCTGCATGCAGTGGGATCCTGTTGACCAGGCGGATTTCTATTATTTCTATTATCAGCAACAAGGGGAGGATACCTATTGGTACGATGTGAACGGTGATGATCAGATCAGATTCTATTACCAAGAGGATTGTTCCTGCTATTTCAATGATTTGACCAAAGGTATGACTTACAATGTCTATGTTACCAGCGTCAAGGATGGCATAGAGTCCGATCCGAGCCGCATCTTCAATTTTACCTGGGATTTTTCAAAAGAGGATGACTATAGCCATCTGTTCTATAGAGGCCATGACGATGTGCCTGATTTTGGTCGAATGTTCGGCATTCTTCCCGAGTTCTCCACTCAAGAAATATATCTGTATAATACCAGGGATTTCGACGATGACGCTGTCTTGAATTATGTTGAAGCCCTTGAAATCATGGGTATCGTTTATAACTATCACTATGAGACAGAAAGTGGCAATGAAGCCTATGTATATTCAAGTAACCATAATCGAACTTCTGTCATCTTGAGCTATGAGGTTAATTCGACTGGCGTTTATTTGAGTATTTTCATTTACGATTGAAGCATACAGATATGGAGTTAAAAGATGACCATTTTCGACTGAAAAAGAGCAAAAAGATATGCGTGCTTTTAATGAAATCAAAAGATGGAGTGGGGAGTCAATGGGAATGAAAGAGAAATTGACAGGTTTGCTGGGTCTCATTGTCATGTTGTTTTTATTGAGTTTGCCTGTCTTGTATATCGATGGGTTGATGTTAGTGGCCGGTCTGTTGTTCGGGCGTTTTTTGGTGGCAGCTGGTTTGATTTTCTGGGGAGTATTGATCACAAGTCTCATTGCCCTCCTGGTGTCTCTTTTCAAGAGGACCAGGGCAATGACGTCATTCGTCTTGTTGATCGGGTCATATATTCTCGGGACAGGGCTTTTTCTCTACTCAACGGCGGTGGTTTATTCCAATTGGGGATTCCTCTGGACCTTTGTCGGCATCTTTATTCTCGGCATTGGAGAGTATCTTTTTGCACTGGTCATATTTCTGCTGGCGGGAGATTGGTTCAGTCTGATTTTTCTATTGAGTTGGGGTTTCATATCCTATTTCCTGAGAGTAGCCTCCTTTTATCTGGCGGAATCTTATAAATCTACAGTTTTACTTCAAAAATAAAACTATTATGTGATTAGGGAGGGGTTCGACTGGCAGGCCCACCAGCTTCGAAAATTTTAGCAATTGTAATATTGGCAGTCTTAAAATCGATGTCAAGGTCAAAAAATCAAACGATTTCAGATATTGGCGATAGATTATTGAGTATTCTGTTTATTGCAGGGATAATAGCTTTGTCTCTGTATCTCTTGAGTGGTGGTAGTATCAAATGATTGATTATTTGGGTGCCGGTTACGGATAATACAAAGAATTGATTGACTGAAGAAATGTGAGTTTTTACTAACGGACATCAGGCAGAAGGATATTGATAGATCAAACAATACCCAAAATGAGGCATGTGACAATGTAAAATATGGGAATATTATGATAAATTAACATTGAAAGGCAAATAGATATATTGGAATGGAATTTTGTTCAATCATCAACTCTTCGAAATCTCTCACAGAACAAGCACACACCTCATGCAAAAAAGGATTATTGAGTCAAGGCATTCAACACCGATTCCCCGTAAGGGGGCGAACACCCAATGTTAAAGAAAGGGAGTTGCTTATGCAAAGACAAAAATTAAAAGGTGGGTTATTGCAAATGAGAAGAAGGGAGGTGTAAATTGGATAAGCGTAGAATTCTAATGGCCTCATTGATGCATGATATCGGGAAAATAGTCAGAAGAAGTGGTTACAGCAACAGTAATCACAGCGATGCGGGTGCTGAGTATATTTTGCATGAAGATATAAAAATGCCATATCGTGATGAGATTATTCAGGTTATGAGACATCATCATGCGAAACAAATGAGCGAAGATGATTTCGGTCATGATCACATGGCATACTTGATTTATGAAGCTGACAACATCGCTTCAGCAATTGACAGAAGAAAAATCCAGAGCCAGATTAAAGGGAATGAAATGGCCTCCCTTGATTCCGTTTTCAATGTGCTCAATGAGAACAAAGGCAATCAGGGACTGGTGCATTTACCAAAAGTGAATCCAACAGTTGACATCGATATCCCGGGTTACTATTCAAAAGTTTTGACACAAGGAGAGTATGCTGAAATTCTCGAAAGAATTAAAAAACATTTCATGGCAATGGATTTTGAAACCGAAGATGAAGACACCATACTCAGCGTATTTGAATCGCTGCTAAGGAATGTCCCCTCGGCATCCTATGTGGATGTGCCGGATATTTCTTTGTACGATCATTTGAAAATGACGGGTGCTGTTGCGACATGTATCTTCGAGTATGCCCAGTCCCAAGGCATTAAGGACTATCGCAAAGCCTTCTTCATCAACAGTGATCAATTCAGGAATGACAAGGCTTTTCTCCTTGCATCGGGTGATTTCAGTGGAATCCAGGATTTCATTTACACAATCGTTTCGAAGAATGCCATGAAGGCTTTAAGAGGCAGATCACTTTATTTGGAACTGTTGTCAGAAAATATCATTGACGAAATCCTTGAAAATCTGGAGTTGAGCCGGGCCAATCTGCTCTATTCCGGTGGCGGTCATTTCTACCTGCTTCTCCCCAACACACGGCGCAGCAATGAACTGCTTAGCCACCTGAATGACTCGGTGAACGAATGGTTTTTGAGCCGTTTTCATATCAATCTTTACCTCTCGATGGGGTGGACGGCTTGCAGTGCCCATGATCTGGGCAATGATTTGAATCAGGTAGTCAAACGCCACAATCTCATGGGTGAAGTCTACAGAGCGGCGTCGGTGAAGGTTTCAGAGCAGAAGATCAGTCGCTATACCGAAGGTCAGCTTACAGATTTGTTTGATCCTGACAGCCAGGTCAATCTGATTGAATCCTTCCTGAGGGAATGTTCGGTCTGCAAAAGATCCACTAAAATGGCGGAGGATGAAACAGTCTGTGAAGAATGCAAGAACCTGATTGAGTTGGGAAGAAAAACCGCCCTGCTGGATGCCAATCAAGAGGATGCCCTGATAGTCGTATACCATGACTTGCCAGAGAGCCTGCATGAGGATCTGGAGGTACCGTCAGCCGATGGATCAAGCAATTTTTTAAGGATTCTCAATAAGTCGAAATACATTGAAGAGTTAAAGAGCAATGCGCCGATCAAAAGGGCCTATGCCATCAATAAGCCGCTTGTTGGCGAACATTTGGTGAAGAACCTTTGGGTTGGCAATTATAATGTCAAATCCAATGGGAAATACGGATTGATTGAATTTGACGAAATGATTCAAAGGAGCGAGGGCATTGAACGACTGGCGGTTTTGAGGGCTGATGTGGACGATCTTGGCAACACCTTTGTCGAAGGGTTCAGTCACGGTCAGGGCGAAGGTCAGTATCAATACGCTTCACTGAGCAGGAGTGCCGTTCTATCAAGGAAACTTTCGGAGTTTTTCAAACAGGACATCAATAAAATAGCGGGAATGACTCAGAAGGACTATGCATACAGCGGCTATTTTGCTCACCCTGGCGACGCCAAAGAAGGAAGAGACTTGTCAATCGTATATTCTGGTGGAGATGACATCTTTGTCATAGGGACCTGGAATGACGTGATCGAGTTCAGTATTGATTTGAGAAAGAACTTCGAGGCTTTTACTCAAGGCAAGTTGTCTTTTTCTGCAGGAATTGGTTTCTTTCACAATAAATATCCCATACATCAAATGGCAAAAATTACGGGAAAACTTGAAGACGCCTCAAAGAGCGTAAAAGGCAAGGATTCAATCACTCTCTTTTCACTGGGCGAAGTTTATTCCCAGGATGAAACGAGCGGCTACGACAATCGCTATACTTTCAAATGGGATGAATTCATTCAGAAAGTCATGGATGAAAAATATCAGGCTTTGTCGCGATGGTTTGGTGACGGAGATCATGGACTTGAGGTCGGGAAAAGTATGCTCTATAAAATTTTCAACCTCGTCGGGAATCGGATCACTCACCCGGATGAAAGAATAGCAATCGGCCGACTGGCCTATCTGATTGGAAGACTGGGGACACGGGTCAACAAAAAAAACACCGGTCAAGTGGCGAATTATTCAGAGTTGAAGGACAAACTCTATGAGTGGACCAAGGATTTCGAGGAGGCCAGATCCCTTTATGCGGCCCTTCAAATGATGATTTATACCATGAGAGGAGACTGATGATGAAAAATGCGGAAGAAGTCGTAAAGAAAATGATTGAAGAGAAAAGAAATGTGACCACAAGTCAGATTAGAAAGATTCTTTCAGGAGCCAATTTGATTGCCAATAAAATCAAGATATTTCAGATTGCAACCGATTTCAAGGAAGACACCATGCCTGAAGAGCTTGTGAATGAAATCAACTATCTGCGGGTTCGAATCATTTATCAGGCTGGAAGAGAATGGAAGGTAAAGAAATTAGTTGATAACGCGCAGCTGGACCAGCGGCTGAAAAATGTTGGCAATGACATCAAAGAGTATCTTGAGTTCAACCGGTTTATTGAAGAAATTGTTGCTTATCATAAATACTATGATGGAGGTAAATAATGGCTATTTCAAAATTATATGGGAAATTGAAATTTAAGGCTTCTCTTAAACTGATCACTGGGATGCATATCTCAAGTTCAAGTGACTTTTCCGCCATTGGTGCGGTGGATACGGTGGTTATCAGAGACCCCTTTACTTATGAGCCGATCATCCCGGGTTCCAGTTTGAAGGGCAAACTGCGCTATTTGTTGAGCAGGGTCACCACGGATAAAAAAGAGATTTCAGGGCTAATGGATGAAAGGGTTGAATTGAAAAGATTGTTTGGAACAGCAGTCGATGATGGTGAGTCCAGGCAATCGAGATTGCAGTTCTATGATGTCAGATTAATGGAAAAAAGCCGTGACAAGATGCAAAAGATGGATTTCGACCTGCCCTACACAGAAATCAAGTTTGAAAACACGATTGACCGCATTACCGGCATGGCAAATCCTCGACAGATTGAGCGGGTACCTGCGGGGGCGGAATTCAATTTCCAGCTGGTCTACAATATCGAAAGCCTTGATGAAATGATGAAGGATCTCGAACTATTGAAAACCGGCTTGGAGGTGCTTCAAATGGACTATATCGGTGGCCATGGCTCCAGAGGCTACGGAAAGGTGACATTCGGGCTGTTTGAAATCGAGCTTAAGAATTATTCGGAGGAGAGCATTGATCTGCAACCGATACAGAATATGTTTAAGTAGGTGATGATATGTTGACTAAAATCTATCAAATAGATTTTGATGGGTATGTTCATCTTGGCAATTCCTCCGGGGCCATTGGAATTGAGGGGTCAAAAATGACCATGAATTCGGATGCTTTCTACTCGGCGGTTTGTATCGAATGGTTGAAGATATTCGGTTCCGAATCCTTCGATGAAATGGTTGCGGCTACAGGAGATAAAAGAATTCTTTTCAGTGACTTGATGCCTTTTTCGGGAGACGAATTCTTTGTGCCAAAACCTGTGTTTCGCAATCAGGTCCTACAGGAAAAGTCCGTGGCTGACTTGTCGTCGGGCAAACACTATAAAAAAATGGCATATATCAATGTATCCGATTTGAAAACCTATCTGAAAACGGGAAAGGTGACCTCAAGAACGCCTCTTGAAAAGAAATTTGTCATTGAAGACCTTGTATGGAAAAACCACATTGATGAAAATCACGCAGCCACGCCCTTTGCCGTATCATCAATGCGGTTCAAGGAAGGCAACGGCCTCTATTTTATTTTGAAAATTGATGAAGAATTCAGCGAGAAAATGCACATGGTCATTGAGAGCCTTGGCATGAGTGGTATCGGGGGCCGAAGGAGTATCGGATACGGCAAATTCAGACTGTATGACGACCCGCTCACGGTTTATGATGGAGAGCCTGGAGTTTATGAAATTGATCGACTGCTTCTGAATGAAAGCAAATCCAAACCAACTCATTTTCTTCTGGTTTCAACGCTTTTCCCTGAAAAAGAAGACATTTCGACCCTCAAGGAAGGACACTACAGATTGATCAAACGAAGTGGCTTTGTGGATTCCTCCGGCTATTCTGAAAATCCGGTCAAGAAGAAGCAGGTGACGGCAGTCGCTTCCGGATCCGTGCTCAAAAAAAGGATAGAGGGAAGAATTTTGGACCTGTCCAATAAGGGGCCACACTGTGTTTTTAGAAATGGGATTGGGATGTATATAGGGGTGAATCTGGATGAGTAGAGATCAATACAAGTATTATAAAGTAAAATTGCAAGTGGTGACACCCATTCATGTTGGCGGCGGTGAGGATACCAAACTAAATAAAATGAATTATATTCATGACAAGGCGCGAAAACGGCTCTACGTCATCGATTCAAAAAAATTCATGAACTTTCTTGCAGAAAAGAAGCTGTTTGAAAAATACATTCAATACTTGAATGGTTTCGTCGGTTCAAATCAAAATAATTTCACCGACAATCACCAATGGCTGGTCCAGGTCTTGGGATCAAGAGTCGATGACTTCAGTTTTTTGTCAAGCCGGGTCTTTGATCAGATGCAAGTGGACCGCAGGATGAATGACTTGAACCTGCATGTCCGTACCGCCGGAGGAATGGTCTATATACCGGGGAGCAGTATCAAGGGCGTTATCAGAAATGCCATTACAAACGAGCATGTGAGGAAATTGCCGCAAAACGAAAGAAATAAAAAATGCCAAAAGATATTAGACAAAAGAACATCGGAAAAAGACCTCAAACCAATCTCCGGTGAAATCGATAAAATGATTTACAAAAATGACGATCCCCAATCCAAAATTCTTCCCTCGATGGGCATTCAGATCGGGGATACGGAGATTCAGGGTGACCTCCGAACAGTGATACTCAAGGACCAGGATTACTCCATCAATTCAGGGAAAGATACAGAGATACCGATATTCAGAGAGTACATCAGACCGGGTCAGACGCTTCAATTTTCATTGAAAATCGACCGCATGTTCTCAGAGAGACTCGGGGTCAGATCCAGTGAAGATATTGTCAATTATCTGGAAGCCGCATTTACCCACCTGTATGAAGAAGGATACTGGGGTGGTATCGGGGAATTGGATGTCTTGATTCCCCCGGGGAGGAATCGATTGATTCTTGGCGCCAATACCGGCTACCATCAAAAGACGATTGTTCACTCACTGACGACTGATGAAGATACGATTCATGATATGACCAGGAAAATACTGCATAAGAAAGATCATCACAAGATACTGAGCCACAAAAATGACAGAGCATATTCACCCCGGGTTCTGAATTTCGTTCGATATGAGGGCAAGCGATTGATGGCCGGCATAGGATCTTTAAGTTTCGAGGAAATATAATGCTTGGCCGATTGGATCTGGTTTTGGAG